>JAJRPM010000010.1 GCA_024280775.1 Candidatus Zixiibacteriota bacterium
ATAGGAATTCAAGAACTGAATTATTGGATGGATGAATCTTTGCTTCACTCCCGATAATGGAAACACACTGATAAGCTTGACGCCGTGGTAACCGTTTGAATCTTCCTTCTGCAGTTTAGCATAGCGCCCTGCCGCATTCGGGTCGCTGTTTGATCCTCTATAGATTTCGAGATTCTTTTCATCAAGATTTATGACATACGCCCATCTACAGTAGAAACTGTCGGCTAAGAACACACTCGCATCAATCATGTGCTCCAAGTTTTTGTGATACAGATGAAGACTCCCTTGTGTATTTCGCAAGAGACAATACCACCTGTCGAAAACGCAATCTGATACATCAAGATCTGCGTAGAACATGTAGCGCCCCACCAACTCTCTTTCCGCGATATCATCCTTGTTTACCAGTTTGATTCGTTCGGCGGCCACTCGCATTTCCTCGTAATCAAACTGACTTACATAGTTCAAAATCCTCGCGCCAAGCATATCGGGATAGCTATCGACATGATTATACGTTACTTTGTCTTCGCCATTGATGCGGTAGCCATAAACTCCGCGAGTTACCATCAGCGAAAATGGAAAACAAAAGTTATAGATATTGGCTACCAGAACAGGGACAACTAGCAGGATAACTCGACAAGGTGCAGGTCATGAACTTAAGCCCCGGACATATCTTCTGACCAATATGTCGAACCCGGTGAACTACTGATTCTCCTTTGCGATGTAGTCATTCAATAAACTGGTGATTAGTGGAATAGGCTCTTCCACGAGATGTGGCAACGAAATCTGGCTAATGAGCTTTACACCATAATAACCACCGGACCTGTCAATTTGTAAGCCAGCGTAGCGACCGGATTCCTTTGGGTCCTTGTTGAATCCTCTGTAAACTTCAATGTTCTCGCTATCAAGGTTTATGATATACGCCCATTCACAGAATAGACTATCTGCCAAAAACTCCTGCGAATCTATCATATGTTCTAAATCTTTATGATACGGGGAGAGATCACTCTGTGTATTTCTTAGCAGGCAATACCAGCTATCATATCTACCATCAGCAACTTTGAGATTAGCATATGACTTGTATCGCTCGATCAACTCTTTCTCGACAGTTTCGTTTCCATTCACCAGAACAATAGTCCGAGCTACGTCGCTCATCCTTTCTAACCCCATTCGGCAGGCATAACTGATGATTCTTTCCCCAAGTACGTTGGGGTAGCTATCGTAGTGATTATACGTTATCTTGTCTGTGCCATCAATCCGGTAGCCATAAGCGCCTCGTGTTCCCATCCAAGATTAATGACAGATGCCATAATAAACATTGGCTGTGTTTACCGGCCTAATGAGCATGCACATCAATTCCGAGGAATATCAAGAAGAATTGTTTGGATTTGTGCCCAATCTGTGCCCATCAAGGTACAAAAGTTACAGTATCACACTAAACTAAACCGAACTAGGTGGGATGCCTAACGTATTACGTTGCTTGACGTTGAGCCGTAAGTCGCTCAACTGTCATTGGTTACGAAAATCAATCAAAAAGACCGCAGGGCTCCTGACCTACCGGACTAATGCGATGTTTGATACCACACAATCTGCCTAGCGCCGATGTCTTCGAAGGTCAATTGTTTCAGGGCGCCTGTTTCTGTGTTCACGGTAAAGATGTCACCGCCGAGCGCCATGTTTGCATAGGCAATCTCCTTGTCATTGGGTGAGACGGCAATATCCCAGGCGCTGGCTCTGCTCATCACAATGTGAACACTGTTGTCTTCGAATGAGTAATATCTGATTGAGCCCTGCGGCACATAATTCACTTCACCTGTGAGCGCATAATAGCCGAAGGCGTTGGCGGTGTGAAACATTGTCGGCGCATAGACAGCTCCGGCATTCGATATAATCTCATGACTGGCGCCTCCACTGGCAGGGAACACCTGAACGGAACTGGCATAACTGTTTAGAACCGCCACGACACGAGCGCCGTCACTCGTCCAGAATAAATGATGAAGCCCACTGCCAGATAAGCTGGCGATTGCATGCTGATTTGTTCCATCAGCGTTGCACACCGAGATGTTTCCTGTGCCCTCGCCGCCGCTAAAGAATGCAATACGTGAGCCGTCTGGAGAGCTGACCGGCTGGAACACATCCACATTCAGCGGGTAATCCGGATTTGGTGAATTGGGGCTATATGGTGTCGGTCCAAGTCCTGTCCGGACGCCCGAGGACGCATCTTCGGAAAACAACGTTGAGGGGGTGTGCAGACGTGTTGGTTCATAGCCGCTGAAAAGAACGGTGTGCGCCTCATCCTGGACCCACATCTGTTTGTGCGATGACTGCAAACTGTTGAATATATCCTTCAAGTCTCTTCCAATTCTCATGAGTGTCCCTGCCGAGTTAACTATGTATGACTGTGGTGAATAGGGAGTGGGATAAGAATACGGGTCGCTGAAATACCTCCCGCCAAGAGCCAGAAACAATCCATCAGGTGAGGGTTGAAGAAAATTGACTGTGTGAACATTCTCCGCTTGACTAGCCAGAGAAGTCAGTTGCATCAGATTCGAGCCATCCGGATTCATTTTCCAGAGGCTGACACTTCCGCCTTTGTCGCAGATGAACGCCAGTACACTGTTTTGCTCGGCATAGGCCTTCACGAGTGTGTCCACCTGCGTATCGTAATCGCCTATCGCGCTTATATGCACCGTTACAGAATCGGCGGTTGAATCGATGTCGATACGACTGCCGAAGTGGCCGCTGGCGTCGGTGAAGCCGTAAGGTGTTTCTGCGGTGCCGTCGGTAACCGTGAGTGTGATTTCAATATCCGGACTCCACTCAATACTTCCCGAGCCGGTAACATAACCGGCGTTGAGTCCCAGCTGATTCGCACCTCCCGGTGTCATTGTTGACGCAAAATCTATTTCCAGCGCCAGCTTTGGCGCCACCCAGACTGAAATAGTTCGTGAAATGGTCATGTCCATGCCAAACGCTCCACCAGTGTAGGTGAAACCGGGTGGCAGTGACAGAACCAGCGCTCCGGCGCCTGTGGCGGGCATAACGTAGACGCGTCCTTCACCATAGTTGACACTGTCGGCCTGCCAGTTCGGGCTGGAGGTCATGCCGGTGACAATTGAAGGAGTGAGTGACTGACACTTGACCAGTTGCGGGTCATTAACATACGCTTCCCATTTCATCGGTGGTGTAAGCGTTGCGACATTGATGTCGAGATGTAATTCGGGATGTAGTGTCGAATATGCCGCAAAGGTTGATTGCATTATTCCCAAAAAGAAATCCACTGTGTTCTTTAGAACATCTCTAAACGATTCCACAGGTGTTGAAGAGCCAGTAAGGCCAATGGCCGTCATGGTGAGTCCGACCAAATCGTAAGCCGTAAGCGGCGCCGGGAGATTCGAAGTAAGAATATAGACAGTAGCTTCGGTTGTGTCACCGGGACTAATTGTATTGTTGGCAAATGCAACTGACATTGAGTCAATAGTTGCTGGCAACGCTCCAACGACAATCTTGTTGACGACTACATCAATAAGAGTCAACACCGCGCTTACTATCGCTACATAAGGCACAGTAGTACCGCTGATGCCAATAACGCCCGCCGCCAGACCGACTGTCTCGGCAAAGGTCTGACCGGTTTCGTTGATGACAGTCTCGCCAAACATTTTTACAATGACATAGAATTGCATTCTGCGCGCGAGGTCCTGATCGGTGAGGGTCGTGGGAATCACTGTCGGTGATGCGCTACGTTGCAAACTCAGTGGATTTACAACAGATGTGGTCGCTAATGAAGATGAAGTCGCCTGCAATTCGGCGGCCATGTTCATGAACTCCTCGATGATACCATTGGCGTCTAAAACTGCAGTGACATAGGCCAGAGAAGAGTCTGCGTTGATCTGATTGGCTCCGGAAGCAAGCGAGGAGGGGTCAGCTGAGTTTATCAGTGAGTCAAGCGCCTTGAGGATGGCCTGCGTGTATTGCTCTTCGATTCCGGGAGTTGAGTTAAAAGCGCTGAGGACTGTATCGAGTGTCGCTGAGATAGTTGTCAGCGAGGAAGTTAGGTCTGCGAGAGAGTGTGTCGGGGCTGGCAGGGCTTCGACTGTTATTGCGCCTTTGGCTTCACCGAGTGTCATTCCGTTTTCAGATAAAACCAGATCGAGCTTCGCTGTTGGAACGACTACAACTCCTGAATCATCCAAAAACAACGGAATCGAGACCAATACCTGGCCTGAATCACTAATGATAACCGGAGCGGACTGTCCGCCGATTGTGGCGCTGAGTGTGTCGGTGGTAGCGTCAAGTCCGGTGAGTCCGGAGACTTTCAGCGCAGTTCCCGGAACGCCGGAGGTGGGTGTAACTGTGAGAGTGGCGGTTTCTTCGACGATCGTCGGGTTGGAGCATCTTAGCAGGAGGGAGCCGGCTAGTACAGTTGCTACTAGTAGGATTGTGTAGTTGAGTTTTGTCATGAGGGGGGCTTTCGTTTCTCTTTTCCGCTGTCTCATAGAGTGATTTTATCGCCTTGTTACAGGTAAAGTAGATAAGTATATGGTCAGCAAGTCAAGTATCTCATATCTTTTCCAAGATAATGAGAATATAAGATACGTCAAGTGGAAAATGGGGATTGTAAGTGGAAGGCTATGTGCCGCAATAGGCTATATTGTGGTCTCTGTTTTGGTGGTAATCCGGCGAACGCCTGAGCTACGCATCTGGTATGCAGTAAAGAGATTATTTGAGGTGAGTAGATACCATCTTGTTTTCAAGACGAGCGCTTCAATTGTAACGTTTGATTTTTGCAAACATGGCCCGGTGGCCCGTCCGCTTTGCGGCGGGTTTCTAGTATATTCGCGAACCCCTAAGTAGCGTGAGAACCCTGAGGTTTGACCGATTCACTTGAAACCTGCCGCAGAGGGGCTTGTTGATTAACCGCCTTTTCGAGCAAAGGCAATTGTAAGTATTCCGTCTGACAGGTGTGATTGTGAGAACTTCATTGCTTTCTTCAGATTGCTCCTAAATGCGCGAAATACCCTCAGACCGCAGGGCCGCATAACGGCGACGCTTACGAGCAGCAACCTCATCACCTATATACTGCAAACGTTTACCGGCAAGACACACAAAGACATCATTTGCTTCGTCAAATACAAACTCCTCAACTGTGAAACGACCTTCTCTACTCAGAGTGTTTTGCGGTGGTGAAACCAGCCTCATACCACGCTCTTCAAGTAATGCGCAATTCTTACCACTACCATATGCTCCATCAGCGCATAGAGCCTCAGGAACAAAACCTAAACGATCAATCACATCATCAAGTATCAGTGACATGTCACTATCGTCAGGAGCGTTTGCTGGTTTAACAGTAACACCGACAATGACTCGCTTTTTACCATCGGCAATTGTGTCCTGTTTGTAACCCGGCTTCTTGGAGCCACCGGGAAAGCGACCAAAACGAGCATCCTTATCTGAGCTGTTGGACTTGTTCACTTTTTTTATGTCCAAATCTGCGCGGATAGTGGTAGCGTCTAGGTGTAACACTTTGCCACCCAACAAACCGCTCTTCTGACATTGCGCCACACTACGATTGAAGAGTTGATCGAATACATCGTCGCCCATTCGGTCAAGCGCACGAGAGAGCGTTGAATGATCCGGTAGCTCTTCATCCAGTCGATAGCCGATAAACCAGCGATAGGCCAGATTAACCTGAACTTCACGCATTAGTTTACGCACCGAAGGAATATTCTCCAGCGCCTGAAGTGTAAACAGGCGCATTACAACTTCCGGATCAATCGACGGACGACCATTGTTCGGGCAATACTTCTCGCTAAGAGCTTCACGAACAAAACTCAAATCCAAAACTCGGTCGATCTTACGCAGATGATGATCCTTGGGGACAAGCTGCTCCAAAGGAGGCAGAAGAGTCAACCCATTATCCAATCTATCTCGTTTGCCTTGCATAAATTAGAATAATTGACAACAATGAAAAAAATAAAGGACTTTATCAACAAGCCCTGAAAGGTGGGCCCCCTGCCTAACTATAACACACCGCAAGCGGTGCGGCGCCAAGCGCAAGTATGAGATTGGTGAAATTGAAGTAGGTGAGTGGTTGGGTTGTCAAGTCCCTGAGAAGGGGACTTGACCTACTATGTTGTTTGGAGTTGCTTGGTGTGGCAGGGTGAAGCGGGGTTGGTTGTGCTGGTGGAGCGGGTTGTGAAGAATAGCGATGATCGTTGAGACTGCGTGAATCAGTTCGTGCTGGGGAGAAATTGGAGGCGGCTCCCGGACTCGAACCGGGGAATGGGAGTTTTGCAGACTCCTGCCTTACCACTTGGCTAAGCCGCCTGAATAATTGCCGCCTAACCGATATATCGGCAATCGAGGAGGTAAGCAGTCAAACTTATTAAAATAAAAAAAGCGGGAGACGAGACTCGAACTCGCGACAGCCACCTTGGCAAGGTGGCGCTCTACCAACTGAGCTACTCCCGCGCTACCTGAGCGACATAATACATAGAAATCCGACTTTGTCAACAACTCCGCTATAACTTCTTTGCCACTATGTGATTAAGAGGGTGATAATCAGGCCCGAAAGCGCGAGGGAGCTGGAAAATGGACTCAATGTGGCGAATTCTCGTATTCTTTGGCATTGTTAGAGATTTGGATATTGACTCGGGGAGTTGTGAGATAGATAATGTAGGCCTATGAAGAGAAACTTAAGAAACTGTGGCGCCTATTGTGGGCTTGGCTATTTGGCTCTAGCTCTGATAGCGGGCTTTCTGATTCCATGTGTTGCAAGCGCGCAGAATCCAAAAGCGGCGCTGGCTCCGATAATATTTGAGAAGCCTAATAGCTCCAGATTTGAGGTGGTGTGGTTCCATCCGGATTTTCATAGTCGGGTTGTGGGCAATTTAGAGCAAACGAGCCAGTTTGCTTCTCCGTTTGAGGTGAATCGAGAGGGGATTGTCTCTTCACGAGTTTCTCTGGCGGCGCCGTTTGCAGTGTATCGGGTTGCGGCTTATTTGGATACGGTTGATATAAGTTCGGCTTTGCCGGGGGATGAGAATACCCCGCTTGATCTTCAGCTTACTGTTGACCGTGAGAGTCTAACTTTACATCCGACAGATATAGAGTTTTCTGCGGCATCGGGTGGTGGTCCTGAGGGGTTGGTTACGGTTTTTCCGGCTTTGTCTTTTGCCAATGGTGATTCTTTGTATGCCGGTTTGCAATGGCGTGCGGGCACTCCGTCGGCTCCGATGTTGGGAGGCTCTTCGAAATTGGGAAGTCTTGCCTCACAGGAATATGTGTTTCGTCAGGGAGCGGTTAATCACTGGAGTGTTGCGAGCCAGTTTAGTGGTATTGAGATTGAGGCTTTGGGGTGGCGGCCTGATACTTTGTTGGGTGAAGGAAGCGCTTCGTTTGCACGTTCGGTGGCTCGGCCTCATTTTGTCGTTTGGTATGCTCCTGATTCTATTAGCTCGATTGATGTTGCGACTTCCAGCGCGATTGTTACCTCTGATACGCTTTCATGGGAGACGGCGCTTGGTAACGGTGGGTTTGTGACTATTGTTGCGGAGGATGATGCAGGGAAACTTTCTGATACGCTTAGAGCACGAGTGCCTACTGGTTCATTCAAGAAGATTACTCTTAGCGCTCCTGAAATAGTTTTTGACCGGCGCAACCCCGAGACTCTAACCCAGAGTATTCTTGTGACAAATGAGGGGCACGGTCCAGTTAATATTGTATTGAGAACAGATGACTCGCGAGTCGAATTCAGCGACACTACACTGGTCATTGGTGGTTTTGGGCGTTTTGAAGTAGTCACTATTGAGATGACTGAGCCTCCACGCGGGGCATTTCCTGAGTTACATTCGCTTTACATTTTTAACGATAGCGGCTGGTTGCCACTCAAGGTGGATTTGCGAGCGATTGGGGATATTCGAACTTCGGTGGATGATGATTCGCCAAAACCTCTGTCTTTTGAGCTATCTGAAGTGTATCCGAATCCAAATTTTGGCTTCGCACAATTACGGATTGTTAGTCCCCGGAGCAAGACTTACAAGATTGACATCTATAATGTTCTGGGGCAATTATTGCAGAGTGAAGAGCGAGCGATTCTTGGTGAGACGACTATCCCGATAACTCTCACTCCTAGCGCCGAGCTTCCTCTGGCGGCGGGGGTGTATTTTGTACGAGTCTCCAGCGGCTCTGAGTCAACTATGCGCAAGATGGTGTTTGTGAAGTAATGTAGTCTGCTTGTCCATCTACATCCCCCAATATTCCACATGTATTGTTAAAGCTATTGATTTCTGGAGGGTTGTTCCGTAACATTAAGCATAATGGATATTTATTGTCCATTATGCGATTGAGTGAAAAAAGAGGGGTCATCTCCGAATCGGGTAGAGGGGGCTAGGAAACTACCCAGGGACAGCAGAGAATCACCCTCCGAATGTTTTTTGGGCCGCTGGTTCCCTATTCGTATAGGTAGGTTGCGGCGATTCAGTGGGCAGGGGGCTACCTGCGGTTTTGAAATTGCTTTATGAATCACACTGTGCTATCACGCCAATAGGCGCGTAAAAGCGCAATTCTAATTATCTACAAAGAATTTTTACAGGGTTGAAAAAGTTTAGCCCCTTGCTATTGTAATAATGGCGAATGTTTACGCATTTGTCAATAGAAGAATTTCTGACCGATAAGTCTGCTACTGCCTTTTGGTAGCCCAAGTCCGGCCTGTTTTAGCGCCTAATGATCTTGATTGGCATTGAAATCCGTGCAGTTGGCTTGGTTTCGAATTCCAGTGTGAGGGTTGAATAATATGTTCCAGCGGGGATGCTGTCTTTGGCTTGGAGGTATAAATGGGTGTAACCTTCGGGCGGGAGGTAATCGAACTCAGCTCCGAGTTTGAAGAGCGTGGAATCGATAAAGGCTATATGGAACGGGATTTTCTCCGAAGTGTAGTTTTTGATTACCAGTGAATCTCCCGCTTGGCTTCCCAAAAGCAACATGGAACTGGGCAACATGGCCATCTCCGGGGGGCGGCCGCCAATCATTGCTTTGAACTGAATGACCCGCTCCGGGGCATAGGGGTCAGTGGAATGTATTTCTACAAAACGAGATTGAAGTCCGGAGAATTTCTCGGTGTCGAAGTTTATTGTCAGCTTGGTTGACGAGTCCGGTGGTAGGATATCGCGACCGAGTTTTGGGGTGGTGCATTCGCAGGTAGAGACTACATCCAAAAGCTGGAGGGTGTCGTCGCCTATGTTTCGTAGTGGCGCCTGGTATACCATTTTGTAACCTACCGGCACGTAGCCGAAGTCCCATTCGGTTGCAAATGCCGGGGAGGCCAGTTTGCCTTTGTAGCTGGGTTTGACCTTGTTGACCGTTGGGGATGTTTTGGGAGTTTGGCCCTTTTTTGTGTCTGAATGCGCAGACGGGCTTGAGAATATGACCAATAGAATAGCGGCGCCTTTAAGCCAGTTGGAATTTGGAATCGTTTTAGTGTTTTTCATTGCCGGTGTAAATGGAGTTTCATGAAAAGTTCGATGTTTCTGTTGAGCGGCGCCTAGAGTTCCCATCGCTAACCGTCAGTAAAGAAGTCCATCATTGCGGGAAAATCAAGTGTTGTTTCCCCTCAAGCTCCCGGGTCTGTCTTCATAGTTTATTGCGCGCTGATGTCGAAAGCTGTACCATAGGCATAGAATCGACATCGGCGCCATCAGGTCTTATACCGCCGGTAGTGATTTGAGTTTCGTGGCAGTTTTTCTTGTGAATGAACAAACACAAAGCATGGTTGTACAAGACATGGAAGTGACAGATTAACATGGCAAATAAGTTCTCTTGGGAGGTTTGTCCAGGCGGCGCTTTGTCACAAAAATAACTTCGTAATCTCCGAGGGAGGGAGTCTATGAATTTCAACGGTAAGAAACAGAACAAGTTTGGCGCATCAGGTATTAGAATCAGTGTCATTATGCTGATGTTTATGGGATTGGTTGTTGCCGGTTGCGCGGATAAGGAAAAAGAAGAGGCCGCCAAGAAAGAAGAGTTGCGGCTGGAGACGGTGCGTAAGGATTCTATTCTTCAGGATTCGATAATGCGTGTGGCGCAGGCATTGGCCGATTCAGTTGCGGCGGCTGAGGCGGCGATTCCAGAGGAGCCGGAGATGCCTCCACATCCGGAGTTGGCGGTCGAATGGGGTACGTATACTGTGCAGATTGCATCTTATGACTCTCGTGAACTGGCCATGCCATTCTACAATAAGCTGAAGGCCGAGGGGCGCGATCCGTATATCCTTGATGAAGTGATCAATGAGAACGGTGAGGATGTTGTTGTTTATCGTCTGCGTTTCGGAAAATTCTCCAGCAAGGATGAGGCGCATAACAAGGGCAGTGAAGTGGCCTTGGTTAATGAGTTGGATTATTGGGTGGATAATTATAAGCATTAAGTGGAATGTAGAATTTGGGACAAAACCCACCGCAAGCGGGTGGGGTACCTAATGATGTGCAAATCGATGAATCGGGTACGAACTCTGACTTCTAGCCACTCACTTGAAACCTGCCCCAGAGGGGCAGGCCACGAGTCCATACTGAGCCTTGCGATTTCTTATGAAACGACGATTTATTCTAGCGTTCACTGTTGTTGCTGTAATATTGTCAGTGTGGCAGACTACTGTCTGCGCGCAAGAAATGGTTCATGCGCTCTGGCAGCATGAGACAGCTGAAGACATTACATACCTTAGACTACTAGATGATTCACTGATTCTTACCGGCACCAAATCGGGTATCGAGTGTCTCAATTCATCCAAAGGGTATGTTTTGTGGCGGACAACAGTGGAAGACTCTGCTATGGGTTGGAGGATCGGACATATCAACGAAACTCCGTATTTGCTGATGCTTCGTTCACGGGGCAAAGTTTTACGAGCCTCAAGGTTCAGAGGCGGCGGACAGACTATGTTGATGAGCAATAGTCTGAAAGTGATGAATATCCACACCGGCGCCGTCTTATGGGATTCTAAGTCCACAGATATTTATTCAATAGTTGGGTATTATCCAACTCCAGATTCTACAAAACTGATCTTAATCACTGTAGACTCCTCACGCGCAAGATCAATGCGTTGCATTGATTTTCAGGCTAAAGAACAGCTTTGGGAAATTAACCCAGTCAATAGCATGCAGGGTTTCGAATTGACCTACCTGCCTAGCTTGGATTCGCTTAGTCTTGGCCAGCAACAGCCCGTTTTTGATACAGACAGCACTATGATTACTTTTTTCACAAAGGGCTTAGTCAGAAAATGGAACTGGTTAACTGGCGCTGTCATTTGGGAAACCAAGCTTCATGATGAAGAGTTGGCTCGACTAAGTAAAGGTCATATGCAAATGAGATTGAATTCGAAAGGGACAGGCCTCTTCGTGCCGATGCTCGATCGTCTGATTTTTGTCGATAAACAGACTGGTGAGATACTTTGGGAATCACCTGAGATGAAGGGTATTGTCAGTCAGGTTGAGGAAACTCAATACGGCTTGCTCGTAGAAGGAGCCCATTTCAAATCGAATAGGCGTCGTCACAGAGACTACATGATTCTAATAGACCCTGAAACAGGGGAGTTCAAGTGGAAGAAGCAAATCACAAAATTCAAGACCTCTCGAACTTCAAACTTCGTGACATTTGACGACCTTGCTTACATATATAGCGATCGCAGAATGTATGAGATTTCAATCCCGACTGGCTCCTATAGGGAAATAGGTGAAAAGTTGGATGTATCAGGAAACATTCGTCTATCCAAAGTTGATAACCAAATTCAACTTAATTCAGGAGAAACGGTAGCGCTGGTTGATACTGACGCTACAGTGGTCTTCAATAGCACCTATAAGCCTCTTGGCTCTGGTGGTGGGTTGTTCTCTACGATAAGAACAATTGTTTCTGTGGCCGTTGTGGCTTCTGCTATCGCGCAGGTTGGTAGCGGTTCCGATTGGAGTGGTGGATTCATTTATGTGCCCCGAGTGTCATACGGATTGACTCGATTCAGCAGTTCAGCAGTGGCCTCTGATAGTAGCATTTGTATGGTAACGAATGTAAGGCATGGATCTCAAAAACGACCAGGTATAATCCGTGTAAGGTTTAGTGATGGAGAAGTTGTAAATAGCGGGTTTATTTATGAGGATTATGTGTATTACACTTTCAGTGAGGCTCTATCAGTTTTGTACATAATTGAGGGCACGTCAAGAATCACGGCCTTTCGATTCTAACTGTTGTTGGACAGGCCGACCGGGCCAGTGTATGCGCAGCAGGCTGCTCAATATATTGAGGACTTGTTCCGAATTGTCTTATTCCTGCGTTCAAAGGAAGAATTGCAAGGTGTGTATAATTGTTCTGCGCCAAACCCAGTTGAGAACGCAAACTTTATGAAGACCTTGCGACAAACTCTAAATGTCCCGTTTGGACTACCCGCGCCTGCATGGCTGCTGGAGATTGGAGCAGTTTTTATCAGAACTGAAACTGAGCTAATTCTGAAAAGTCGCTGGGTAGTTCCTGAAAAACTGCTGAAAGCAGGGTACACTTTTAATTATCCTGAATTGAGTTCTGCGTTGAAGGATATTCTGCGCGATGAGAAGTCATGATCATGTAATTCTCTTTGATGGTGTGTGTAACCTTTGCAACTATTTTGTGCAGTTGACTATCAGAAATGACCCTGAGGCAAAGTTCAAATTCGCTTCTTTGCAATCTGATGTCGGTACGGAATTGTTACGAGAGTTCGATTTGCCGACAACCGATGCTGTATCATTTGTATACATCAGGAATGGGAGATGCTTGCAGCGCTCAACTGCGGCGTTAGAAATAGTTTTGTTATCAATCTGAATGGTTGAATTGTAGCTTTTGTGTTTTTGCGAACATGTCAGGAGCGCATGGCTCTTGACATACCGGGCTTCGGGACTCATCCACCGAAGAGTTTCGTGCGGAACAGGAAGAACAGAGCCCCTAGAATACATAACCCGGCCCAAAGGTAGTCAAGTGACATTTTCTCTTTGAGATAGAAAAGCGAAAATGGAACAAATACAATCAGGGTGATTACTTCTTGCAGAAGTTTGAGTTGTCCAACTGACATAATGCGATGCCCGATGCGGTTTGCGGGAACCTGAAACATATACTCAAATAAAGCAATTCCCCAACTTATCAATGCGGCGATTACCCAAGGCTTTTTTGAAAGATTATGCAGGTGACCATACCATGCGAAAGTCATAAAAACATTACTACAGAGGAGCAACAATACAGTGATTCCGATACGGTTCATGATCTTTTCCCAACATACAAAAGGTTGCTGACATAACTCTATCAGAGAGTTGTAGTGTATATGCTGTTATATGGAGCCTATTGGAGGCCGGATACACAGGTAACGGCAAAACAACTGGCTGTCAATGCGTATTGACCAGCCATAGCGAGAAGAAGCGCTACGCTCCTGCAATCGTCAATCAATACCACCACAATTTTACTACAAAACCACACCAGTTGTTTCATCGCCTACCATTTTAGAGCGCAGGCGCTCAATAAAGGAGATTTGCCGACGAAATTACGATGTGATTCCTTGTGGTACTCTTACAAAAATACTACAACATTCCAAGCAGGGCGCCTGTATATGTCGAACGAACCCATTTGTTCTCGAGGATTCGTATATTTAGGACCAAGGAAAAACACCGAAGCAATAGAGATCTCGTCTATAGGTGTTCAGAGTGGGTATTTGTTATTCAAAAAAACGAAACATTTAGTTCCTGTTTTCGTCAATTAGGGAGAGGCAGTCTGTGGGAACACATGATAGTCGGCTCTCAAACAATGCGGGCTGTTAGGCCAAATCACTTTCTAGATTGGATGGAGGAGTAGGATGAGAAAGATTCATTGTAGCTTGCAAGGGCTTCAAGGTGCGGCTCCGAGATTCCTGCTAGTGGGTTTCTTGGCGTTTGTATGGCTTTTGGCGCCGGTTAGCGCTGATGCGAATCGGAAAGATCGAGATCGTAGTAAACGTAGGCGCTCGCACTCCACCGAAATCGTGACTCAAGTCCGCGAGGCTGAGAACTTTAGCAGAGTCAAGATTAAGGGTATCGCCGATGTGGAGATATCTTTTGGCTCAGAGTTCAAGGTCGAGGTTGAGGCCGATGAAGAGCTTATTGAGTATTTGGAAACATATGTCTCCGGCAGAACATTAATTGTCGGGATTGAGGATTACAATTGGGATTTGAGTGATTTGAATTGGGATTCTGACAAGGATTATCCGTTGCTCGTGCGTATCACTATGCCGAAGCTTACTCGTCTGGATGTAAAGGGGATAGGCTCGGTTCTGGTCGATGGGTTCGAAGGGACAGAGCTTGAGGTTACAGTCAAGGGTATTGGTGATGTAGAAATTCGCGAGTTCAAAGGGGACTTGCTTGAGCTTGACCTCAAGGGTGTGGCCGATGTGAATGTCAGCGGCGAGGTAGACGAGCTTGATGTTCGGTTATCGGGTGTAGGTGAGGCGGATCTCAGAGATCTTATCGCCAAGGTGGTGTTTGCCACAGCCAGCGGCATGGGAGATGTGATTGTGCACGCCACAGAGAAAATTGACGCCACCGCTACTGGTTTTGGCGATGTGATATATTATGGTAAGCCAAAGAAGGTCGATCGTACTAAGCGGGGTTTTGGAGATGTCATAGCCAAAAATCAATAACGATTTGCTTTTCAGATGTATTTGCGAGGGCGCAGTCTTGACTGCGCCTTCTTTTTTGTGGATCACGACTCGACTTGACCTGATGGGGGCTAAGATGTAGGTTACTGTCAATGACATATTGTCAGCTAAACTCTGTAAACCCAAATTGAGGATATTCCCCTATGTCGAACCGGAACAAAAGATTTGCGACAACCGCGTTTGTCTACTTTATGGCGCTGTCAATTGTATGCCTAATACCGCTGATAACTGGCGCCCAGGAGATATCTTCTGAGTCTGATGAACCTCTGATTCTCAAGACTTATCAGCCGCAGTTTCTTTCTCCGTTGGCTGTTGTCCAATTATTAGGGGCAGTCAAAATGGGCGAGGGTGATTTCTGGCGCTGGATAGATGATGAGAATTCAGGTGAAATGAATATCCGCTTGAATCCAGCCGCGAATTTGGTTTTGTTCAATGGTTCAGAGAGACTTATCAAGCGGGCGATGGAGATTATCACGATCTCAGATGTTGCTCCTCGGCAAATTGAGATTGAGGTTCGGATTGTTGAGGTCAATGCTGATAAGGCTGAGAATCTAGGAATAGACTGGACGGATTTGCTTAACCGTAGTCAAGTTAGAGTTGATTGGAATTATAGCGAGAATGATGACGCTGACTCGCGTAAACAATCAACATCATCCGGTGGTCCATCGGGAGGCGTTAGTAGTCAATTGCTGGAAACCGACAGAACCAGTCGTCAATTTTCAACTCGCACTAATACTGAATTGCTGAGCTCGTTGCATATTTTGCAAGAGAATGGTTTTGGTTCGGTGCGAGTTGCTCCACGAATTCTGACTCTTAACAATCGCGCCGCTACTATTATTGACGGTCAGCGTGTCACCTATGTGACACGTTATTCCAGTTACACTAATCTCTTTGAAACCGATTCTATGGACGCTGGTTTGATTATCAAAGTCACGCCTTCGATAGGTGAAAGTGGATACATTACGCTTGAGTTGACGACTGAGTTCACCAATATGAGTGGTGGCATCTCTGGCAGCCCAATAAAGACCGGGCAGATAATTGAGAATACGGTGATTGTTCGTGATGGAGAATCAGCGTTGCTGGGAGGTTTCTCTCGTAATGTTGAGTCGGTGACAAACCGCAAGGTGCCGTTGCTAGGTAGCTTGTTGCCGTTTCTTTTCTCTCGCAAAATTACTAGCTACACAGATATCGAAACCATAATTGTACTTACTCCGCGGGTTGTAGATTTTGAGACTTCGCCCAGCGCCGAAGAGCTCGAGACGCTGGATGCTGAATAGGTGAGAGTCTTCATCCGGCGCCAAGTGTGATTGTGCCACCTGCTTTGTCTAGTCACTTTTGGGGATGTTATTTACGCAAGTTTGAGCATTGCGTTTAAGGCCTTCTAGTTTGGGACGTGTCAGGGCTGTACCTGCAGTTAAGTCCAGAAATTGTTCCTGTGACTCTAGCGCTAGCGCTTGTTTCAGGTTAACGAATTCACCTACGCCAGACTCGGGGAGAAACTCTTTGTTAGTTGTCGGTGTTGAGCGTTGCAGAGGGTGATTGTGCGGGCAGACTTCCTGGCAGATGTCACAACCGAAGATGCGGTTGCCGATTTTGGCTCGTAGAGTTGGTTCGATTTCACTGCGTTTTTCTATTGTCAAATATGAAATACATTTGCTGGCGTCTACTACTCCCGGGGCAATTATTGCTCCGGTGGGGCAGTGGATAATACATCGTTGGCAATTGCCGCAGTGGCCATGGCGGTTTTGGTTGGGCTTATCTGGTTTGAGTTCGACGGTGGTGAGTACTTCAGCGAGCATTACCCATGAGCCGTATTCTTCGGTGATTAACATTGAGTTTTTGCCAATGTAGCCCAGCCCGGCTTTTTCGGCGTAGGCGCGCTCAAGGAAGGGGCCGTAATCCACGAAATATTTGAATTCCTTACGAGTGTCCAGTTCTGGAAACTTGTCATTTATCAATCGCAATAAGGCTCGGATTTTGGTTTCAAAGATTTTGTGATAATCGCGCCCGCGGGCATAGCGCGCCACTTGGCCGGAGTCAGGTTCGGGTTGGTTGGAATTAGGCTGATAGTAATTCAGGCCGAGCATGATGATTGATTTTACTTCAGGCAGATTGAGAGACGGGTCACAGCGACGGTCTACTTTGTCGGCCATGTATTGCATATCGGCATGCAGGCCCTTGGCCAGCCATTTTTGATAGCGAGATACATCACGCTCCGGGGCTTCTGGGGTGGTAATACCACATAGATCGAAGCCGCATTCTTTACTGTAAGATTTTATCAGTTCTGTGGTTAAAGACATTCAGTTAAAGTCCTGTTTCTAGCCTATCGCAGGTTTGCGCCTGCGGCACAATATCACCTTTAGAGAGTAAACCTGCAAACTGGAAGAGTTGAATATATTTGTGAGATGTTTTAATGAAAAAGATATTGACATCTGCCCGAATGAGCAGTAATTGTAATGTGAGGGGATTGCTGAGTCCTTTCTTGCCTTGAGCAGGAAGCATGTCATGCTGGGCGAAGGGAAGTATCCAGGAGATGTTAGCAGTATGATTAGTGAGAAGACTCTTTGCTCCACTCAGAGTGACAACCTTTGATAAAGTTGATGAAGATTGGAAAAATATCATTGAGGGATATATGAGGATTTCATATGGGTGACAGATTAACCAATAGACAGCAGGCGATTTTGTCGTTTATTCGTGACTGTATTGTCAATGACGGTCGGGCGCCGACTATTCGCGAGATGTGTGAGCGATTTGAAATTCGCTCTACTAATGGGATTCGTGATCATATCAAAGCTTTGGTTACTAAAGGGTATCTTGAAAAGGACAATATGCTCTCTCGGGGTATTCGTTTGGTTGAGGACGTTAGCCGTCAGGTAGGCAGTTTGCCGCTTGTAGGTTCAGCTCCTGCTGGTTATCCGCTTACTGCTATTGAGAATTATGAAGGCGAAATTGCTGTTGATAAGAGTTTTCTGCCTTCCGCTGAGGCGTTTACTTTGCGTATTACAGGTGACTCGATGCATGATGCGGGCATTCATGACGGTGATATAGTTGTGGTGCAGAAGCAGGATGACGCTAATGCCGGCGAAATTGTGGTTGCGGTAATAGATAATGAGGCTACGGTTAAGCGAATCTATTATGAGAAGGATGGCGGAATTCGATTGCAACCGGAGAATGACGCTTACACGCCAATTATGGTCGACCCGAGTGAGGTGGAATTCTATATCGCTGGGAAAATTGTGGGTCTTATGCGACGGTTTAATTGAGGGTGTTTTTGCTAGAATAATTGCGAAAGATTAATAAAAAGGAATTAGGATGATTCGAAACAGAAGACAGAGTATAACTAGAAGGCAAAGTAATATTAGAAACCTGAATAATACTAAAAACCATAGTAAAAGCAGTGGACGTATTCGCCGGGCGCTTCGTGTGTCAATAGCGCTGGGGGTGGTAATAATTGTGATTGTGCCACTGGATATATCAGGTTGGCTTACGGCTTTAGTGGATTATTCATTGTAGGCTTGGCGTTGTATATATGTATCAGAAAATTAACGAATCGATTGACACACTGGTATTTTTTGAAGGGTCGAAAATTAAGCCCCTGCGGTTTCGGTGGAATGGGAGAATTTACCGTATTAAGGAAGTGACTGCTAATTGGCAAACGCGCCGGGGAATTTACATTCAAAAGCGCTTCACTGCAGTTGATACAGCAGAGAATTACTTTCAACTGTGTTATGACTTATCCAAAAACGGTTGGACATTAACACGGATATTGCAGGAAGATTTTTCGCTGTAGAGTATTATTACAGATTATATTTTGCTGAATATTATAGAGTGATGAGGCAAGAACAAACAGAGCAGAGCGCAGAAACTCAAGTCGATTGGGCTTTGTGGAAACGAGTGATATTCCATGTGGATATGGATGCGTTTTTTGCCTCGATTGAGATTCGCAATAATCCTGAGTTGCGTGGTAAGCCGGTTATAGTTGGCGGGCCGATTGATTCGCGAGGAGTGGTTGCAGCATGCTCTTATGAAACTCGTCCTTTTGGCGTTCATTCGGGTATGCCGATTCGTCAGGCGCTCTCGCGCTGTCCTGATGCGGTAGTCATTAGCGGCAGTTTGAAGCAATATGGCTATGTCTCGTCTCAGTTGATGAATCTGCTTACAAAATTTACATCCCAGGTTGAGCCATTTTCGGTGGATGAGGCTTTTCTAGATGTAACTGGCTCGATGCGCCTGCACGGTTCACCGGTTCAGCTTGCCAAAGCGCTCAAGAAAACTATAGCAGATGAATTAGAGTTGACTTGCTCCATAGGAATATCTGAGAATAAGATAATGTCAAAGATGGCTTCCAAACTTCAAAAGCCCGATGGACTGACAGTACTTGATTCAAAATTGTACGCTGAGCGCTTTGGTCCCAAGCCGGTTTCGGTTTTGTGGGGAATTGGTGAGAAGTCTGCCGAGGGTATTCGCAAGCTGGGTATTGAAACTGTCAATGATTTGGTGAGTGCGAATCCTCAGGCTCTTACTTCATCGTTGGGGAGATTCGGGATTCGCGCTTTAGCTCTCGCAAAGGGTATTGATGACAGCGAGGTGTTAAGTTTAGAAAGTCTTGCTGATGAGAAATCAATTTCTCATGAAACCACATTTCCGCATGATTCATTAGATAAAGCATATTTGAAGAGAGCTTTGTTATCACTGAGCGAAAGAGTCGCTCGTCGTTTACGTAAAGGTGGTTTTCTAGCGCGTACAGTTTCTATTAAGGTTCGCTCCAAATCATTCAAAACTATTACACGTGACAAAACATTGGCTACGCCTAGTTCTGATGCAAAGATGATTTATTCTACTGCAAGAAAATTATTACCTGCTGAATATGGAACTGATGTAGCTGTCAGGTTGTTAGGAGTAAAAGCAGGGAATTTGATTAAGCAGGGCTGTGAAGTTCAACTTAGTCTCTTTGATTCGAATACGGAAGATAGTGAAAAAGGCGCCAGGAAACGTACAGAGCTAATCTCGGCAATTGATTATGTGCAGGATAAATATGGTGAGAGCGCATTGAAAAAGGCGTCTTTGGTTGAGCGTCCGCCTGAGTAACATATACGCAACTTCGTGATATAACGGATATTATCAGAGACTAAATCAGTCAGTGTTCTGCCCGATTTGAAATTGTTGTCATTGAGTCGCTACGACTCAAACTTGCTTTTCTCCTCTGAGAGTCGTATCAATAAATCGATGGATTGGCCCAATAATTGGCCACCAATAGTTCAATTATTAAGATAAGTATTTGATAAAGATTTCGATGGATACCACGCATACACAAACAAAAGAAGCTACCACAAAAGAAGCTATGGATAACAAGCCGGGAGTTGCTTCGAGCAATTCCGACTCAAAGAATATCGACCCCAGTAAATGGGGAATTACTGAGCATGTAGCGACGTTGAAAGCTTCGATTATACGCGAGATGCTGAAGTATTCGCGGATGCCGGGGATAATTTCCTTTGCCGGTGGATTGCCTGCTCCGGAGATGTTTCCTCTGGAGGATTTGAAAGCGTCTTGCGATTCGATTATTGATAAGTATGGCGCTAATTCGATGCAATACTCGTTGTCGATGGGTATTGCGCCTTTGCGTGAGGCAATAGCCGAGCGCTCTAATAAGCGCGGGATAATTTCTTCAGCGGATAATATTCTGATAACATCAGGAGCCCAACAGGCGCTGGAAATGATTGCCCGGGCATTTATCGATCCGGGTGATGTGATTATTACTGAGTATCCTACTTATGTAGGCGCTATTCAGGCGTTCAATTATCATCGCGCCAAATATGAATTCGTGCCGCTCGATGATGATGGAATGCGGGTGGATTTGTTAGAAGAGAAAATCAAACAATCACATCCGAAATTGATTTATGTAGTCTCCACCTATCAGAACCCGAGTGGCAAGACGATGTCATTGGAGCGCAGGCATAAGTTGGTTGAGATTGCAACGCGCTATAATATTCCGATTGTCGATGATGATCCATATAGCGAGTTGCGATTCAATGGTGAACCGATTACTTCACTCAAGGCTCTAGGTGGCGATATTGTTATCACACTGGGGACGTTTTCAAAACTTTTGGCTCCGGGCTTGCGGATTGGTTGGATAAATGGTCCCAAAGAGGTTATGCCACTTTTTGAGCGTGTCAAACAGGTTAGTGATCTGCATGCCAATACTTTTGCGCAGTATATGATTTATGATTATCTCGATCGCGGATTGCTGGAAGGGCACATTGATGATATTCGCGCCGATTATTCAGCGAAACGCGACCTGATGATTAAGGCTATTGAAGAACATTTCCCATCTTCAATAACCATTACCCATCCAGAGGGTGGCCTGTTTTTGTGGTGCGAATTGCCTGAAGGCTCTGATGCACACAAGTTACTTGAGTATGCCGTCGAGGAAAAAGTCACCTATGTAATCGGTCAGGCTTTCCATCCCGATGGCGGTGGAAAGAATACATTCCGTCTGAATTTTTCGAATGCGAATCATGAGACTATCGTTGAGGGTATCAAACGCTTAGGACGGATGTTCGCCAAGCGTCTGCCAAGTTGATCAGAGAGCCCGGTGTGTAGAGCAAGGAAAGTCCTTGCCTTTTTTCTGTAATATGGTATAGTCCCACTGAGATGAAGTACGCCGAGACCATAAACGCCGCAAGTGCAAAATTTGAAACCACAGGTTTTGAGTTTGTCCGCTATTACTGGTGGAGTATATCCATATAGGCAGGCGGCTATCTTTTACATTGTACTGAATTTGGATTTTGCCCGCCTAGTGCGGGCTTTTTTGTTTTAGGGGTTACTCCTAATTGCTATACTCGGTAGGCCCAATTGGGCGCCCAGCAAACAGCGCGGAAGTGATACGGATTAGGCTGAAGAATAAGATTTGACAAGAAGAACGAGATTGCATTGAAATACACATTCACTAAATATGACGCAACAGGAAATGTCTTTTTGCTTTGTCGTTCAAACTCGTCATTGTCATCGGAGATACGAAAGGCTGTGTATAGCTCTCTTGCGCAGAAGATTTGCGCTCCTTTGACAGGAGCCGGAGCTGATGGAGTTTTGGTGTTGAGTCCGGCTAGAGGAGCCGATTTTACACTTGATGTATTCAATGCCGATGGGAGTTGGGCTGAGCGTTCAGGCAATGGTTTGCGCGCCGCCGCTGTGTTTGCACAGAATGAAATCTCAAGGCAAAAGAGCTGGAGAATCTCGTGCGGCGGCTCTGTGATTACTGCATCGGTATTGAAGAAAACTTCTCCGTGCGTCTGGCAGGTTTCTACTGAGGTTGGCTATCCCGAAATTGAATCTGCGAAACTCAGCGAACTAGTAGCAGGATCCAAAAGCATCAAATACTTGCCAGTGACAATTGGAAACCCGCATGCGGTAATTCCAGTAAGAGCGTTTCCAAAAGACTGGGTTGAAATAGGCAGGCGCGTTGCAGTTAACCGGCGCTTTAGCGAAGGTGTAAATGTTGAGTTTGTCAAAGTTGTGAACCGCCGCAGAGTAGAGATACGAATCTTCGAAAGAGGAGTAGGCCCGACCAGTTCTTCCGGCACAGGCGCCAGCGCCTCTGTTGCCGCTATGAAAGTTCTAGGGAAGGTATCAGGAAATGTAGCTGTTGATTCTATCGACTTGCAATCGACAAAGCAAAGACTCGATGTAAGTTGGATTGGACTGGACGAGCCGGTATGTGTCAAAGGGCCAGTCAAAGAGCTATTTACACTACAGGTGGCGCTATGATGTTCTCACAAGCAAGAGTTCGTGAACTTGCACGCGAGGGAAATGTGATACCTCTGTATGTACGTGTTCCGGCGGATTTGGACACTCCGGTTTCGACATTTCTGCGTTTGGCCAAAGGGAAGCGCTACTCGTTCTTGCTTGAGTCAATTGAAGGTGGCGAGAAATTGGCGCGCTATTCGTTTATCGCTTTTGATCCGTTCATGCGAGTTAAGGTGTTTCCTCCCGAGGAGAAGAGTAGCAACTCAAGAGAGCGTATAGTTGAGGTTGTTCGAGGTCGTAAACGTGAACGCGTTGTCGCAGAACCATTGGTGGTCGTTAATGAAATTCTAAACCGCTTTCGGCCGGTTAACATTGAGGGGATTCCTCGTTTTTCCGGTGGGGCGGTGGGGTATTTCGCTTATGACACTGCCGGTTGGGTGGACAAGTTTCCGGATGTAAACTCGGATGAAATAAATATGCCCGATTGTATCTTGGGGTTCTACCAGTCTGTGGTTGTCTTTGATCATCTCAAGCAAGAGATTATTCTTATCTCGAACATACTCGTTGATGAAGAAAACAGCGGGAAAGCGCAGTCACTTAGCGCCAAATACACGTATGCAAAACAATGGCTAGTGGATACCCAGCAAAAACTACAATCAGCAGCGGTGAGGCGAACGTCGGATTCCGAAAAACGAAAGCGCAAGCCGAAGTTGAAGTCGTTGACATCACGAAAAGAATTTGAACGTATAGTTCGCAAAGCGAAAGCGTATATCAAAGAGGGTGACATATTTCAGGTTGTGCTGTCAAGGCGCTGGAAAACCAAGTCTGATTTGCCGTCGATAGAAATTTACCGCAAGCTACGCCGTATCAATCCGTCTCCGTATATGTTTCTATTGCAATTTGGGGATGCCGCTGTCATTGGCTCATCGCCTGAGATGTTGGCGCGAATTGAAAATGAAACAATTGTTACACATCCTATAGCGGGCACCAGGCCACGAGGCGCGAATGAAGCGCAGGATCGTCGCAACGAGGAATCTTTGTTACATGACGAAAAAGAGCTAGCCGAGCATACAATGCTACTTGATCTAGGCAGGAATGATATTGGTCGTGTGTCCAAGTCAGGTTCGGTGCGTGTTATTAGGCAGATGGAAATCGAGCGCTATTCACATGTGATGCATATGGTTTCTGCTGTTGAGGGTGATTTGACTCCGGGTCTGCCTGCCTTGGATGGTATGTTTAGTTGTTTCCCGGCGGGAACCGTAAGCGGAGCGCCTAAGATTAGGGCGATGGAGATAATTTCGGAACTTGAAGAATCGCGCCGGGGAGTCTATGCCGGGGCTATTGCATATTTGGATTTTTGGGGGAACCTGGATTCATGTATTGCGATTCGAACTATAGTCAAGCAAGGCGATGCCCTGTATTTGCAGGCTGGCGCTGGAATTGTCGCTGATTCGGTTCCGGCGCGTGAGTTTGATGAGACAGCGCATAAGGTAGAGGCGCTTTTTGCAGCGCTTAACAGCTAAGAGTGACAATATGATTTTGATGATTGATAACTACGACTCGTTCACTTACAATCTGGTTCAGTACTTAGCTGAAATAGGGGCTGACTTACTTGTGGTGCGCAATGATGAGAAGACTTCTGAGGAGCTAATTGCTTTGCATCCTGAAGGCATCGTTGTATCACCCGGTCCGGGGCGGCCTGAAGGAGCCGGTGTATGTATGGAGTTGATTCAGAGAGTAGCTGGTAAAACACCGTTGCTTGGCGTGTGTTTGGGGCATCAATCAATCGCTCAGGTATTCGGCGGTACTATTGATTATGCGCCGACTTTGATGCATGGGAAAGTTTCACAGGTGACACATACTGATTCAACCTTGTTTAGTGGAATCGAGAATCCGTTTGTTGCTACCCGTTATCATTCATTGGTGGTAAAGCCGGATACTGTTCCTGATGAGTTTGAAGTAACTGCGCAGACTGAGGACGGTGTGGTAATGGCTCTTGAAAGTGATGCGTTGCGAATTTATGGAGTTCAGTTTCATCCGGAGTCAATTATGACCCCCTGCGGCAAGGGCATCCTGCGCAATTTCCTGCGAGTTGTAGGAGGTAGAGCTAGGGCATGAAGATGATTCTCGAAATGTTAGGCGCCGGCAGTGACATGTCGCGCCGAGAGTCCAGCGAATTGATGATGGGCATAATTGGTAATGCTTATGATGATTTGCAAATCGCCGGGATGCTTATGGCGCTGAAAACCAAAGGTGAGACTGCTCAGGAAATTGCAGGCTTTGCGGATGCATTGCTTATTTGCGCAAACAAGATTGCTTTAGTTGATGACGGAGCAGTTGATTGCTGTGGAACTGGAGGAGATGGTTCGGGAAGTTTCAATATCTCTACTGCAGCGGCGATAGTTGCCGCAGGAGCCGGGGCCAAAGTCGCTAAGCATGGGAATCGTTCGGTGTCCTCCAAGTGCGGTTCTGCAGATTTGCTGGAGTATTGCGGTGTCAAAATCGATCCGGGGATTGATGCGGTTCGTGAGTGTTATGAAAAGCTGGGAATTTGTTTCATGTTTGCTCCGCGTTTTCATCCGGGAATTAAAATGGTGATGCCTGCCCGCAAGGCTTTGGGTGTGCGTACGATATTCAATATGCTCGGGCCGTTGTTGAATCCTGCTCGTGTGACAAGACAGTTGCTGGGAGTTTACAACAAAGAAGTTATGCCGCTATTTGCTGAGACATTGCAGGAATTGGGAACGCGAAGAGCGTTGGTTGTGCATTCACATGATGGTCTTGATGAAATATCAGCTTCGGCGCCAACCGATGTGCTTGAAATATGTGATGGTAAACTAGAGTCTTACACGAAGTCTTACACAGTGACACCGGAATCGCTTGGAGTCACTAAGGTTGATATATCCGAAATAGCTGGCGGAGACGCAAAGGCTAATCAGGCATTGCTGAGAAGTTTGCTCAATGGTCGCCAAACTGGCGCGCGTCCTGCGACACTTGCGAATGCGGGCGCGGTGATATACTTGTCAGGTCTCTCTGAGAGTATCGCAGAGGGCGTAACATTGGCAAGAGAGGCTGTAGATTCGGGAGCCGCTCGTGAAGTGTTGAGTGAGTGGTTAAATCTTTGAGATTGACTGGTGAGGATTTGTCGAACTGGACTATTGAATGAATAAGAATATTGATTGTGACATAGAGCCGTCAGGAGGCTCAAAGACGACATCGGCGCCTGATAAGGTTGGTGACGGACTGAGTTGGTCGCAGCGCTATGCAGTGTCACTGCGGTTGTTGAGCGCCAATGCTAAGCGCTATCTTATAGGAGCGTTCTTACTTGGTATTACGCAAGCGAATATCCAATTGCTCTTCAATTTGTATCTTCGCGAGCGAGACGTCACAGAGTCGATCATCGGAAGCATACTTTCTTCGCGGGCGACTGGCGCGGCGTTGATGGCGCTACCTGCGGGGTTTCTACTGTTACGGAGCAAGCTCAAGCCGGTATTGATTGCTTCTTCATTGGTTTTCAGTGTTTCTGTGGGATTGATGGCGATGTGGGAAAGTGTGGAGTCGCTGTGGATGTTTGCTATGGTTGGTGGTATGGCATTTACGTTTTACCGGGTTGCCGCCGCGCCTTTTTATATGCGTAACTCAACGCCGACTGAGCGTCCGATGTTGTTTTCGTTGGGCTTTGGGATGATGACACTCTCAGGCGCTGTGGGATCTCTGGGGGCAGGTTACTTGGTGACAGTGTTTCAGGATATCGGCGGATTCGAATCCGTTTTGGCGCATCGCTATGCATTGTATGTTGGAGTGAGCGCCGGTGTGTTTGCGACAATTCCATTCTCGTTTATTGTTTCTAAGAAGCCGAGTCGTAAGGAGCGAGAGTCAGTTCTTTCATGGGATAGAGTGCGTGGACGTCTTGGCGTTTACTTGAAATTGTTCATTCCGTATTTCCTGGTGGGACTGGGAGCTGGATTCATAATTCCATTCTTGAATATCTATTTCCGCGACAGATTCCATCAAACCACAGACGAAATAGGTGTATACTATTTCGCTGTGTCAGTGGCAACGTTTTTGGGGACTATGGCTGCTCCGGCTATTGTTCACAAATTGGGGAAAATCAAGACTGTAGTTGTTACCGAATTGTTGTCAATTCCGTTCATGTTGATATTGGCCTATACTGCAAGTATTGAATGGGCGGTGGCGGCGTTTTTGTTGCGTGCGGCTTTTATGAATATGGGTCAACCGGTTTCGACGAACTTCTCTATGGAAGTGGTCACTGAGAAAGAACAGGGTTTAGTTAATGCGCTTATGATGTTGGCCTGGACTGGTAGTTGGACTTTTTCAACCAGTTTTGGTGGAACACTTATTGAAAAGCATGGCTATGAGTTGCCAATGCTGATAACAATTGCATTGTATGTTTTGGCTTCAGTCTTGTACTACATCTTTTTCCGTAAGGCCGAAACGAAAGAGAATGGTCTCTATGTGGTAAATTTTAGCGGGTTGAATTCATGAACCGACTGTTACGTGAAATAATTGAGGCGAAGCGCGGTGATTTACTTAACATCCTAGGGGAGTCTGTGGCGCCTGAAGTTCCGCTGGCTTCAATTCCATTTCGGAGCTCTTTGGTTAACACAAACTCGCCTGCGTTTATTTGTGAGATCAAAAAGGCGTCCCCTTCTGAGGGAGTGATTTGCGAAAACTTTGAACCTAAGAAAATAGCGCAGTCTTACCAAGCGGGAGGCGCGACGGCGCTTTCGGTTTTGACGGATGTTCGTTTTTTTCAAGGGGCTCCTGAGTATGTAGCTCTCGCGAAGGGCGCTAGCGGGTTGCCGGTGTTGTGTAAGGATTTCTTTATCGACCCCAGGCAGGTGTCATGGGCGAAAAGGCTGGGGGCTGATGCGGTGTTGTTGATAATGCGTGTTCTTTCAGACTCTCAAGCTCAGGAGATTTACACCGCCTGCTCGGAGGATGGTCTTGATGTATTGGTTGAGACTCATGATGAGGACGATGTTGAGCGGGCGTTGGTTTTGGGGGCTAATATGATAGGAGTTAACAACCGCGACTTAGATACATTTGAGGTGAGCCTTGATGTGTCAGAGCGCCTGAAGAGTTACATACCTGATTCGACGCTTGCTATTTCTGAATCAGGTATTAAGACCAATAGTGATGTGATGAGACTTAGAAAGTCCGGGTATGACACGTTTCTGGTGGGTAGCTCTCTAATGAGGGCTGATGACAAGGTTAATGCGTTGAAAGAATTGCGCGGGAACGCTGAGTGATGACCTTTCCTAGAACAAAAATATGCGGGATAACGCGTGTGCGTGACGCTCAACTAGCGGCAAAGCTTGGCGCGGACTTTTTGGGGTTGATTACCTACAGGAAGTCCCCAAGAGTAGTGACGTTGAACCTCGCTAAGAACATTATTGAATCAACCCCACCTACTGTTCAGTTTGTTTTGGTGTTCGTAAATGAAAGTGTAGATGCTGTGATCTCACGTGCGAGACGGTTGAGGTGTTCGATAGTTCAATTACATGGCAAATACACCGCCGGTGATGTTTCGCGGATTCAGAAGGCGGGACTTCGGGTTATTTGCGCCTTTCAGATTGGCGTGCTTCAGATTGACGCAGTGACGGATTTGGCAAAAGCGAGATCGTCCCGGGCTGATTTTGTGTTGCTTGATACAAGAGACACTAGTGATAACGACGTTCATGGCGGCACAGGTATGTCTTTTGACTGGGAATTGTTGAAGCGGCCGACGAACAGGCCGCGCAACTTGATTCTTGCAGGTGGCTTGTCGGCGGCAAATTTCAAGAAGGCCGTCGAACTTGTTCAGCCGTTGGTTTTGGATTTCAATTCCGGTGTGGAGTCTTCGCCGGGGATTAAGTCTGCGCTTAAACTCAAGAGGCTTTTTTCAGCGTAAAAGAAATGGAGACGACTAAGTGGCGAATAAATCACAGCCGGATAGAGATGGTCGCTTCGGGGAGTATGGTGGAAGGTTTGTTCCTGAAACTGTCGTTTTCGCTTTGGAGGAATTGACGAGAGCCTACAAGGTTGCTCGCGGCGAAAAAGAATTCAAGAAGCGGTTTTCGGATTTGCTCCGGGACTATGTAGGTCGTCCCTCGCCGTTATACTTTGCACAGCGATTCTCTGATAAAGTTGGCGCTGATGTGTATCTGAAGCGCGAGGATTTGAATCACACTGGAGCGCATAAGATTAACAATTGCCTGGGGCAGGCGTTGCTTGCGATGCGCATGGGCAAAAAGCGGATTATCGCTGAAACCGGAGCGGGGCAACATGGGCTGGCTACCGCCACTGTTTGTGCGTTGTTCGGGCTTGAGTGTGTGATTTATATGGGGGCGAAAGATGTTCAGAGGCAGGCGCCGAATGTGCGTAAGATTGAATTCCTTGGAGCCAAGGTTGTCCCGGTTACGAGCGGCGCTCAGACTCTTAAGGACGCAACCAATGAGGCGATGCGTGACTGGGTGACGAATATTGAGACGACATTTTACATCATTGGCTCTGCTGTCGGGCCGCACCCGTATCCGATGATGGTTCGTGATTTTCAAAGTATCATCGGCAAAGAAGCGCGCCGACAAGCTCTGGGGCGTTTGGGGACACTGCCGGATTATGTGGTTGCTTGTGTTGGAGGCGGTTCAAATGCTATCGGTATTATGAACGCTTTCTTGCGTGATACGAAAGTGGAACTGATAGGAGTTGAGGCTGGAGGATATGGACTCTCTAGTGGTATGCATAGCGCCTCATTGACTAAAGGCAGGCCGGGAGTTTTGCACGGCTCTTATAGCTACCTTCTCTTTGATAATGAGGGACAGGTAATATTGCCGCATTCTATTTCAGCGGGGCTGGATTATCCGGGAGTCGGGCCGGAGCATTCGCATCTTCGGGATACTGGCCGGGTTGTTTATCGCTCGGTGACCGATAAACAGGCGCTGACGGCATTCAAGGCTCTTTCGTTATGCGAGGGAATCATTCCGGCGCTGGAGAGCTCGCACGCTCTCGCATATTTGATGGTCGGCAAAGAGTTCAAGAGCCGAGACAAAAACAAGGCCGGGAAGAAGCGGCCTAGTGTGATACTATGTCTTTCGGGTCGGGGCGATAAGGATATGGACATAGTTGAAGATGCGCAGGGGAAGGTTTGAGGATATGACTATTTCAATTGCGCACAAGTTCAAGTTATTGAAAACGTCTGGTCGTAAGGCGCTAATCCCGTTTTTCACCGCGGGTTATCCGTCATTGGCGGAAACTGAGAAGCTGGCGTTGACCGCTGTTTCTGCTGGCGCTGATGTACTTGAGATTGGGATGCCATTTAGCGATCCTCTAGCGGACGGTCCGGCAATACAGGTTTCCAGTTTTGAAGCCCTGAAGTCGGGATTGAAGATGAAGGATACTTTTTCTTTGGTCGAACGTATCGCAGGCAAGACTGGAACGCCTATTGCGTTGATGGGTTATTACAATCCGATATTGGCTCAGGGAATTTCGAAATTTGTACGCTCGGCGAAATCTGCCGGGGTTAGCGGGTTGATTATCCCGGACCTGCCCCCTGAAGAAGCTGGCGAATTGCGTGATATTGCCCGCGACGCGCAAATGGGACTTTCGTTTTTGGTGGCGCCTACTACTGGCGAAAAGCGCTATGCGACTATAGCGAAGGCCTCCTCTGCGTTTGTCTATGCGGTTACGGTCGCGGGTGTTACAGGCGCAAGAACCACTTTCGCTACTCGAACCGATGACTATTTACGCTCAGTTCGAAAGGCGATATCCAAGCCGTTGGTTGCCGGTTTCGGGATATCGGATGGAGTCACGGCGAAAAAGATGGCGCTCCGGGTTGATGGAGTTGTGGTGGGTTCGGCGTTTATTGATTTGATGCGCAAGAACACTCGGGCAACGGCCAGGGCTAGAGTTGGCGCCTTGGTTGAGGAGATTAGGAAATCGATAGATTCACTGGATTCTGGTAGGAATAGTTGATACTCTTGGGCGAGCCCGACCATAGCTTGATTAGGTTGAGTGGGGCTTGGAAACAGACGATGAGCAAGTCAGATTCAAATAGAAACGACAAACCCGATAATCCCAATAATCCCAATAATCCCGATGAACTCCCTGAGTTCGAAGAACTTCGTCAGAAGTTTCGGGATAGGATTGATGAGCTTGATGAGCGGATTCTAGCGGCTCTGAATGAGCGGGCTCAATGTGCGATTGATGTTGGAATTGTGAAGAAGAAACATGGCCAACGGTTGTTCGACCCGAAACGTGAAGAGCGGGTTTTGCGACGATTGGTAGAAATAAATGGAGGACCGCTTGCAAATGAGGCGGTTCTGCGACTGTTTGAAAGAATCATAGATGAATCTCGCCGAGTGGAGCGAACCGAGGTCTATGACAAGAACGATTTGAAGTAATGAGAGTGATGAGGTTACGGCCACTATGATAATAGTAATGAACGCCACAGCGACGACTGAGAATATTCAGGCGGTTGTCGAGCGACTAACTGAACAGGGTTTTGATATACATAAATCCACAGGCGCCACCCATACAGTTTTGGGCGTGGTAGGTGGCGCTGGGGCTGTGGATCCTCGGAATTACGAATTGCTGGACGGAGTCGGCGAAGTTGTTCGTATTAGCGAGCCATACAAGCTCGCTGGAAGATTGTTCAGAAAAGAAGACACTGTCATCGATATTCGCGGTGTAAAGATCGGCGGGAATGAAATAGTTCTGATGGCCGGGCCTTGTTCGGTTGAGTCTCGTAGCGGGATTCGCGAGGCGGCGAAATTTGTTAAGCGATCCGGGGCCAAGGTTTTGCGCGGCGGGGCATTCAAGCCGCGAAGCTCTCCGTATTCATTTCAAGGCCTGGGTGTTGAGGGGCTTAAGTATATGCGTGAGGCCGCCGATGAAAACGGATTGTTGGTTATTTCTGAAATCATGGATCGGATGGATTTGCCTACGGCGATGAAGTATATCGATATCATTCAGGTGGGCGCGCGGAATATGCAGAATTACACTTTGTTGCGCGAATTGGGGAATATGCCCAAGCCGGTTTTGCTGAAACGCGGGATGTCGGCAACAATTAAGGAGCTTTTAATGTCCGCGGAATATATTATGGCTGGCGGGAATCACGAGGTGATACTATGCGAGCGTGGAATTCGGACATTCGAAAGTTACACGAGAAACACGATGGATATTTCGGCTATTCCGATTCTCAAGAGTCTGTCACATTTGCCGGTGATTGCCGACCCAAGTCATGGCACCGGTATTCGTGATAAGGTGACGCCGATGGCTCGCGCCTCGGTGGCCGCCGGAGCCGATGGTCTACTGATTGAGGCCCATCAGGACCCGGACCATGCGCTATCTGACGGAGCGCAGTCACTATATCCTGATCAGTTGCAAGAATTAGTGGAGCAGTTGCGAATTATTTCCAAAGCGGTGAATCGGACGATAGCGCCTGAGCCAGAGCGGATTAATGTGAGCTAATGAGTACCATGACCAAATCGATTTCAGAGAATACAGAGGCAACAACATTTGCCAGATTTCAATCCGAGTTTGCTGAAGCTGTTTCGGGCGCATTGCAAAAGGCCTATGGAGAGTCAAGCGCTGTTGCATTGGAAGCTGAGTTGCTGTCATTTGAGCATGTAGTCTCGCAGATTGAGCGACCCAAAAAGTCGGAGTTTGGCGATTTGGCGTTTCCTTTGTTTCCTTATGTAAAACTCGTAAAAAAAGCGCCGAAAGCTGTATTTGATGATATTAAGTCGGGGATGGAGCTATCTGCTGAAGTTGGCGAGGTGACATTCGCTGGTGGCTATCTCAATATCAAACTGAGTTCTCATGGAGTGGCGCAAGCTCTTGCCAAGGAAGTTCTTTCTGCCCCGCAACGATTCGGACAATCTACGATTGGCGCCGGTAAGCGAGTCTTAGTTGAATTCTCTTCTCCCAACATCGCGAAGCCTTTTGGAATCGGTCATTTGCGTACTACGGTTATCGGGGCGAGTTTGAATCGCATCTTCGGGTTCCTGGGATATGACACTACTAGCATCAACTACCTCGGTGACTGGGGTACGCAGTTTGGTAAGATGATTGTGGCGTACCAGAAATGGGACGGAGAGAATGCGCTTAAGGAAAACGCTATCAAAGGCGCCTTGGCGCTATATGTGCGTTTTCATAAAGAGGAAGAGACTGACCCGTCACTATCAGAGGCGGCTCGTCTGGCTTTCAAAAAGCTTGAAGACGGCGACGCCGAGATGGTCAAGCTTTGGGAGATGTTCAAGGATGTTTCCTGGGCCGAGTTTAAGCGGGTGTATGACATACTGGGGATAGATTTTGACTTGATTACCGGTGAGTCATTCCTGAATGACAAAATGGATTCTGCGATTGCGCGTTTAGAAGCCGCGGGGCTTACATCAGAGTCACGAGGAGCTTTGGTTGTCGATTTGGAGGAGTTCAATTTGCCGCCATGTTTGTTGCGAAAACAGGATGGCGCGACTTTGTATGCTACTCGTGATATTGCAGGTTTGATGTACCGCTGGGAGACTTATCATTTTCAGGAGTCACTATATGTTGTAGGTTCTGCACAGGCGGATCATTTCAAGCAGGTGTTCAAGGTGATTGAATTACTTGAGGACGCAGAAAAGACAGCTCCTGATGAGCGAATGACTGGCAAAGTTAAGCACATTCCTTTTGGTTGGGTAAAGTTTGAAGATCAGGCATTGAAGACTCGCGCCGGTCATGTGATTTATCTCGATGATGTTTTACAAAAAGCAATTGCGCTGGCCGAAGAGAAGATTCGTGAAAAGAACTCTGAATTGCCGGAGCTTGAGAAAGTGGCCAACCGAATTGGAGTTGGAGCAATTGTCTTTAGCCAACTTTCGGTGCGTAAGCAAAAAGATGTGAACTTTACTTGGGAAGGCGCTCTTAGTTTCGAGGGCGAAACCGGGCCGTATTTGCAATATACGCATGCGCGACTTAGCTCATTGTTGCGCAAGTACGGTCGTGAGTTGCCGGACGTCGCTTCGCTGGACTTTGGTGTGCTTGAGGATTCGGTGACACATCAGTTGGTAGTGACACTTTCAAGATTTCCATCTGTAGTTGAGCTTGCCGCGAAAGAGTATGAGCCGTTCTTGATTTCGTCATATCTGCTGGAGTTGACGTCATTGTTCAATTCATTCTATCAGCGTCGTGACGATGATGGCAGAATAGTTAAGATACTTTCTGATGACGTTGCTTTGACAGATGCGCTAATGGCTGTGGTAAGTATGACCAAGACGACTATTGCCTCGGGACTGGATTTGTTGGGTGTTGAAGCCCCGGAAGAAATGTAGCTGATGGCGAGATACGTTAAATCTACCAAAGGAACTGGACTAACCGGCGGAAGCAGTAAGGCCCTAGTGAGGAAGCGTAAAGTTTCTTTGCGTCAAGCTAGTGTTCGGTCTATTGGTATTTGCGGGGTCGGGCTGATTGGTGGCTCTATTGCTGAGCGCCTGAAAAGCAAGTGTTCAGCTTTGAAGATTGTTGGACATGATAGAAAGCCTGTTCTTAGAACCGCTCTTTCGCAAAAGGTAATTGATAGTGTTGCAACTCCAATTGAAATGTTAGGTGATTGCGATTTGATAGTTCTATCGGCGAACCCGTCGACTAACCAGACTATACTCCGCGCTCTAAGTAGGCGCAAAACCGAATCGGCTCCATTGATAATCGATACAGGTTCTACCCAAAGCGGGATTGCAGAGTTGGCTGATTCACTAAAGTGGAACAATCAGGCGTGTTTTGTCGCAGGGCACCCGATGGCCGGTAGAGAAATACAGGGAATAGAGAGCAGGCTACAGAATCTTTTCGAAGAGCATCCGTTTTTCTTTGACAGGTCTGTTGCTCTGAACTCACAGCAAAGAACAATTCTGGATTGGTTTACCGGAGCGCTTGGTTCATTCACGATGTACGTTGACAATCAGGCGCATGACGAAGTAATGACGGACATTTCACACATACCTCAGTTGCTCTCGACAATCATGGGGGGCTTTGTAAGTCACTATGATAAACAGACGATCCACTTGGCCGGCACAGGTTTGCAATCAATGATTCGTCTTGGTGGCTCGCCATACAGTAACTGGCGGGATGTCTTTGAGGAAAACAGCGAGCGCCTGTGCGAGCGTCTGGATGTTTTGATTAGCGATTTGTCTCTTGCGCGTGAAAGAATTCAAGCTGGCGAATCATTGCAGGATAGTTTTAAGAAAGCCAAAAGGGGTTATTCATGCTTGTGGTAATGAAATCCAGCGCATCTGTTGAAATGGTTGATGCGGTAGTTAAGGCTGTTGCCGATATGGGCCTCAAGGCGCATCCGATTCCCGGGGCCAATCGCACCGCGATTGGAATCACTGGCAACAAGGCGCAAGTCAATGACTCCCAACTACGAGCTTTGGCTGGAGTTGAAGACTTGGTGCATGTTACTGCGCCATACAAGTTGGTCGGTAGGGATTTCCATCCGCAGAGCAGTGAAGTTGTAATCGACGATGTAGTAATCGGCGGCAAAGAAATAGTGTTAATGGGCGGACCCTGTTCGGTTGAACCCTTGGAGATTACACTAGAGATAGCCAAAGCTGTGAAGAACGCCGGTGGTAAAGTATTTCGCGGCGGCGCATTCAAACCGCGAACTTCGCCGTATTCTTTCCAGGGCTTGGGAGAAGAGGGGCTCAAGATATTGGCCCAAGTGCGTCAGGAGACGGGGCTGAAGATAATCACTGAGGCGATTGACCCTGAGAATCTCAAATTGGTTGCGGAGTACACAGATATTATTCAGATTGGCGCGCGTAATATGCAGAATTTTTCTTTGTTAAAGGCCGCCGGTAAGTCTGATAAGGCGGTGATGATAAAACGTGGTATGTCCAGCACTGTTGATGAGTTGCTGATGGCCGCTGAGTATGTGCTGGCTGGCGGTAATGAGCGAGTGATATTGTGTGAGCGTGGGGTCAGGACTTTTGCGGCGCATACACGTAATACTTTGGACCTGTCGGCAATACCATATGTCAAAGCCAGGAGTCATCTGCCGATAATTGCAGATCCTAGTCATGGCACAGGTGTCAGGGAGATGGTTGCGGCGCTTTCGCGCGCCTCTATTGCCGTTGGCGCTGATGGATTGATTCTTGAGACTCACATTCAACCTGACAAAGCGCTCTCTGATGCGTTCCAGACTATCACTACAGAAGAGTTCAGCTCTGTTGCGAAAGAATCTGCAGAGATTGCGCACATCATGGGACGAAAACTATAGCTATTTATGAAGACACTTAAACCACATAGAAAAATACAGGGTTCACTTTCACTGCCTGGGGACAAGTCGATTTCCCACCGCGCTGCGTTGCTTGCGCTTATGTGCGGGGAGCCGGTTAGGACGCATAACTATTCAGATGGCGCGGACTGTGCGTCCTCGCTTAAGGCTGTTGAAGCGCTTGGATGCAAGGTAGAGCAGGACGGAGCTAACACTTTGCTTATCCTGCCGGCGGAAACTTTGACTACTGAGACCGCGAAAATTGATTGCGGTAATTCCGGCACAACTGCGAGATTGCTGGCCGGTATATTATCAGGCTTGGATATTACAGCGGAAATCAGCGGCGATGAATCTCTAAGCCAAAGACCGATGAAGCGAATCGTGGAGCCTTTGCGCGAGTTAGGCGCCAGATTCAAAAGTGTGGCAGACGGTGAGTCTGATAAAGAACCCTCTTCATTGCCCTTGGCTATTCTCGGTGGGGCGCATGGTGACATTGAATATCGAATGCCAGTCGCCTCGGCTCAGGTCAAATCCGCGATTCTTTTCGCGGCTTGCGCCGGTGGTGGTCAGGCGGCGATAATTGAAGATGTGCGCACGCGCGATCATAGTGAGCGAATGCTACAACACTTTGGCGCCACGATTGAAACACAGCATCCGCGTGTTGAGTTAAAAGAAGATGAAAGAGACCCGCGTAAGAAGACACGCACTGTGCTCGATGATTGGAAGTTGCGCATTGTCGTAAAAGGTAACGGCAAGCTCTCAGGTGGCGATGTGGATATTCCAGGTGATATTTCTACAGCCGCATTTTTCTTTGCCGCGGCGGCAATTGGCAAAGGCGAGGTGACAATTGAAAACCTTGGTTTGAATCCAACCCGCACAGCTTTTCTGGACCATCTCAAGGCTATTGGTTGTGAAGTGCATGTTGAGAACCGGGTAACGATTTCTGAAGAGCCTCGCGGCACAGTTACTGTCAAGGGGGGCAAACTCAAGGGACGGAAAATCTCCGGAGCCTTGGCGGCGCAATTGATTGATGAAATTCCAATAGTAGCGGTGATGGCCTGTTTTGCCGAAGGAGCTACACTCATTCGCGATGTCGCAGAGTTACGTGTCAAAGAGTGTGACAGGCTTGAGGCGTTGATTGAGAATCTTCGCTTGATAGGCGCTAAGGTCGGTTCTGTTGAAGAGGACGGAATTGTAATTGAAGCCAAAGGCGAGATGCAACCGGCAGACTTTGTTTCACACGATGACCACAGAATTGCGATGGCCTTGTCGATTGCGTCGTTGTTTTTGGCAGGTGAGTCTACAATAGACAATGCGGAATGTGTGGCTGTTAGCTGTCCCCGATTTTATGAAATGTTGGATTCTATTAAACATTAAGAAACGTCTTAGCTAGAGCGAGATGAGTGACGATAATCGCATGGCAACCAATGTACAAGTTCTCCCAATGATTGATTCCAAAGACACGACCAACAAGAGATATACTTTTGGGTTGCTTGGTGAACAGGTTGATTATTCACGTTCCCCCGAGATCTTCCAAAGTATTTTTGCAGTAGATAATGTTTGTGGCTCGTTTGAAATTATCAATTGCCGCATCGAGGATTTGAAAAGTCAACTGGAAGAGTTACGAGGTAAAGGCTTCGATGCGCTTAGTGTGACGATACCACACAAAGAAGCAATTGTTCCATTCCTGCAGAAGACAGACAAAATCGCGAGGGCGTTACGTTCGGTAAACTCGGTGAAACTCACCGACACTGGCGCCTGCGGGCTTAACACTGATTCTTACGGATTCGCTCAACCGTTGCTACCCTATGCAAGTGAGCTAAAGGGCAAATTAGCTTTGGTGCTTGGCGCGGGCGGGGCCGCTCGTTCGGTGGCTTATAGTTTGGCGTTGGATTCTGAGATTGGCTCCATAGAATTTTGCAGTCGAAGCGCTGCGCGTTTGGAGAAGAGCGCTTCTATGTTGACGGAGATATTTCCCCGGCTTCAGATTAGCACAAGAGTATGGGAGCCAACGAGTAGACTTTCCATTGATTCGAAAGTCGGAATTGTAGTAAATGCAACTCCGCTGGGTGGACCGAATGTTCCTATGCCAAGCGTCTGTGATTTGTTTGAAGGATTTAGCGGCGGAGAGATTTTCTACGATTTGAATTACAACGGCGATGATTCGATGAAGGCCGCCGCGGAGAAACATTGCCGGGTTGCGTTGGACGGTCTGCCAATGTTGATACATCAGGCTCTGCGAAGTTACTATCTATGGACCGGAAGTAGTATTAGCTTCGACGATGTGAACGCCCGGATTTCCAATGATGAAGCAAAGTGACATACAGGTTGGCGATTCATCTGACTATGACCGTACACGGATAGTTTTTCTGACGGGTCTTTCCGGGTGCGGCAAATCCACTATCTCTGTTGAGTTAGCGCACGTAATGAAAAGAGAGTGTATTGATACCGACGAGCGCATTACCGAGCGAGAGAACAGGTCGATTCGAGAGATATTTGAGACTCAAGGAGAGAGGCGCTTTCGAGAGATCGAAACACAAGTGATTCAGGAGATTGTCGAGAATTGTACTGCAGAGGATGCAAACAAATATGTCGTAGCTCTTGGAGGCGGCGCTTTGATGTCCCAGGAGAACGTCGCCTGTGTCAAAAAGGCGGGACTGCTGGCTCTGCTAGAAGTTAGTTGCTCAGTTGCCGCTGAAAGATTGCAGGGACTCTATGACAGGCCGCTGGCGCTCGATGATAAGGGAAAGTTGTTATCTGTTGAAAAGCTTAGCGATCGGCTTGCAAGGTTGTTAGAGGATAGAAGTGAAGGTTTCTCTCAAGCAGATTTTGTGGTCAATAGCGGTACAAATTCGATTGTCACTACTTGCGAGAATATCCGCAGTTATGTTGAGTCTTTGGCGCTATAGAAGGCTTTCGAAGAGTGTGAACAGATGAAAAAGAGCGAATCAATCCTTGTAGGAAGCGGTAAGAGACAATACCCCGTGTTGTTCACCGAAGGCAAGTGTATTCCCGAATCTGTAAGCGCCCTTACAGCATCATCCCAGTCAGTGATAATTATTGCTGATGCTACGGCGCATGCGCTATACCAAAAACTTATTGCCAAGGTTCTCTCCAAGATCGGAAAGCGCGCTAAGCTTATAACCATTCCCAGCGGTGAGCGCCATAAGAATGGCAAACACCTGCTTGGATTACTCGAGTCAGTAATAGCGCTGGGAGTTGATCGCTCAGCGACAATAGTCGCCTTTGGGGGCGGCGTGACCACTGACATTGCAGGATGTCTCGCGTCAATGCTTTTGCGTGGGGTAAAGTGGATTGCAATTCCCACTACATTTCTGGGCATGGTCGATGCGGCAATTGGCGGTAAGACCGGAGTTAATTCCGAACTAGGCAAGAATCTGATAGGAACATTTTGGCCTCCCCAAGCGGTGATTGTCTCACCGGATTTCATTCGCACTCAGCCACGTGGAGAGTTCAAGGATAGTATTGCTGAGGCGGTAAAATATTTTGCTATTCAAAGAAAGCCCTCGTTGAAGGACCTTAAGCTATTACAGAAAGGTTTCCCTGAGCATGACTCAGAGCTTTCGATGAAGATTATCGGACAGTGCGTTCGCATTAAGGCCGGAATTGTAAGGGCCGATGAGCGTGAGAGCGGTGTGCGCGCATTTTTGAATTTCGGCCATACGATTGGGCATGCTCTGGAATTCTGTGGTTCGTATCGCTACATTTCGCACGGACGAGCAGTGGCCGCCGGAATGGTTGGGGCCATTTCCCTCTCGTTGAAGCAGGGGCTGAAACTCTCTCCGGCTGTTGTTGAACTTCAGGAGTATTGCATTGAGCTTGCCTCGGGTCGGAAAGTAACAATAGAGTTGAGTGAGGCGCTTACGGCATTGCAAAATGATAAGAAGCGAAAACGTGGTAAACTGATGTTTGTGCTTCTCAAAGAGATTGGCAAGCCATATCTTAGTCCGGCGCCAAATAGCCGAGAATTGAGACAGACGGTGGACTTGTCAATAGGCGCTCTTGTCGATTGAGAGAGATTATTATGAAACGAATTCTAGTTGTTAATGGGCCTAATCTGAACTTGCTGGGTTCTCGTGAGCCGGAGATATATGGATCAGAGGGGCTGAAGGATCTCGAAGAACGAATCATAGCTCGGGGCGCTGAGCTTGGAGTAGAGATTGAGTTATTTCAGTCGAATTCCGAAGGCGAGATAATTGATAAACTTCAATCAGCTTCGGGGAAATGTGATGGAATTATCATCAACCCTGGTGGACTGACTCATTACAGCGTATCCCTGCGTGACACTTTGTTGGCGTTGAAACTCCCAGTTATTGAGGTGCATATTTCCAATATCTATGCGCGGGAGGAATTCCGGGCGAAGTCGGTTATTGCTGATATTGCGCTAGGTCAAATAAGTGGCCTGGGTCTTTCCGGGTACTTATATGCGTTGGATCATTTTGCCTCAATGAAGTAGCGTCATGGCCCCATTGCCGCTATTTCAAAAGTTTGTTCTTCTTATCCGCCGAATAGATATCCGTAGTTCTGCGAGGTTGCTCCTATTGGTTTGTGTAACCTGTGTCGTTACGTCCTCCTGCAATCAGCCTGCGCAAACCGAGGCCGCGGCTTCAAGTTTTTGTGATAGTCTCGAGGCGGAATTTGAATCAGCAAATGCTAGTATAGGCGTATCCCTTTGGCGGAATCTTCGAGATGGTTCAAGCTTAGAATCGCTACGCTTAGCGCGGCAAGTTTGGTACGAGCGTCTAAACAGCATGGGCGCTTTGGGACGAATAGACAAATATCAAAGAGTATCCAAGGACTCTCTGACGATTCAACGGCTACAGGTTTCACGCAAGAGAATTCTCGGGGCTTTGCTTGAGAACGATCCAGATATCTCTCTGATTACTGATAGCCTGAGGAGAGAGGCGCTAGTTGAAGTTGCGACTCCTCCGGCGTCATTTTCAGTTTTGGCAACTGACACTATACCACTTCTGTATCGCCGTAGAGAGGTCTACCATCAACTCGTTGGCGCAAGACGTGACTTTTCATCAGCGATAACCAGACTCGCTCGCTTAAGAAATCAGAGTTGCCAAAAGCTGGGTTACAATTCATTATTGGATTTGAATCTTGAGCTGAGCGGTTTAACGAAAGATGATCTGAATCAGACTTTGGCGGAAATCGACTCTACAACAGTCGGCCGGTACAAGGGGCTGTTGAAACGCATCGCAGATACTCTGTCTCACCGCAGTCTCGAAGAGGCGGACCTGTACTTTTACGAATACAAAATAGCGAGTAGATACAGGCGGGATTTCTCAAGGTCCAAAGCGTTGGACTTTGCGTTGAAGACAATCAGCGATTTGGGTATAGATATACGTTACAGGTCGGTGTTTGTCGACTCGGGAGCTGGTTTGGCGGGAGCGCCGTTGTTGGTGGCTCCGCATCCTCCTGATGACATTCGTGTGTTATACAAGACGAGAGTTGAAGATGGGGCGCTGAAGGTTGGTTCTTATGAAATACCTGAGTTGTTGCTGAAACTTGGACAAAGTGTTCAATTGCTTTCATCGGAGAGTGAATCCTATTTATTGCGCGAGCCTGCCGAGCCGCTTTGGAGCAGGTGTAGCGGCGAGCTGTTTGTTTCACTGTTGAATAGAAGAGGATTGCAGAGGAAGTATGCGCGAATTCCTGAGGGACAATTCGATCAATATGAAGCAAGTGTCGGAGATGTACGTTTATTACGCCTGAGAAGATTGTTGCTGATGGTGCGTCTTGAGTTGGAGCTATATGACAATCCTAATCGTGACTTAACGGAAGTGTATCACAAGTTGGTAAGCGAAGTTTTGCTGGTGAAACCTGACAAGCAATTTCAATACTGGACCAGTCGACGTGAATTGTTACTTGAGCCTGCGAGGCATTTTGCGCGGCTTTACTCACAACTAATAGTGGCGCAAATCTATTCTACTGCGTTGCGAGAATATGGAGCATTGGCCAATAATCCTCAATTTGGCTCCTATCTTCAGAATGCCTATTTTGCTTCGGGCTCCCGGATAGACTGGTCGGATTTGGTTCTTCTGGGAACAGGTGAGAGATTGGATTCGAAATACTTCCTGGATAGATTCGCGGTTGGCTCTCAGGCCAAGTAGTTGTCTTTAACCGCCGATGGCGTTACGCCTAGTATTTTCCCTGCATATTACAGAGACTGTTTCAGAGAATATGAGTTTCGACGACAAGACACCTGATAACGAATCACCAGTGATTCGAGCGAATCCAAAACCCTCACTTACCGAGGGCCCGGTTTTGCGCGGAGTTATTGCGCTGGCCTGGCCTACTGCCGCGGCGCTATTTCTGGAATTTGCGCTGGGTATAACTGACTTCTACTGGATTGGTTGGCTTGGCTCACAGCAACAGGACGCAATTACCAGTTCTATGATTGTGGTCTGGACTATGTTCTCTCTGGTGAGTGTAGTCACAATTGGAGTCAATGCAATTGTTGCGCGTAATGTAGGGGCTCAGGACTTTACTCGCGCAGGTTTTGTAGGCTCGCAGGGACTCAAGCTGTCACTGCTTGGCGGAGTCCTTCTTGCGGCGCTTGGAGTTGTGTTTTCGCCTGATATCCTGCATTTCATGGGGGCTGATTCCGAAGTGGCAGAATTCGGTGTTGCCTACTTGCGGGTCTTCTTTTTGGCAGTTCCGGCGCTCCTGTTTGTTGAAACACTAGGAGCGATTTTTCGCGCTTCAGGAGACACCAAACGTCCGATGATTGTTGGCCTGACAGGTGTCGGGCTGAACATCATTCTCGATCCGATTTTGATTTTCGGTTGGCTTGGAGCTCCAGAGCTTGGCATAGCTGGCGCGGCTTGGGGTACGTTCATATCGCTGTTTGTGGATGTCTTGATTTATCTCTTCTTTCTTCGTCGTAACGTATTGCCGTTTTCATTGGCGGGTGTCATCAAGGGAAAGTTTGATATTGCAACCTGCAAGCTAATAACCAAACTCGGATTGCCCATTTCTGTTCAGCATTTGGTTTTTGTGAGTGTGTATTCGATTTTGATACAAATAGTGCATCGTTTCGGATTCGTGGCCGGGGCGGCTATGGGAATTGGCAATCGGCTTGAATCAATAAACTATTTGGTAGTGACAGCAATATCGATTGCCACCAGCGCTTTGGTGGGGCAGAATCTTGGGGCCGGAAAACCGGAGCGGGCAATGAAAGTAGCCTGGATTTCAACCGGTCTTGGAGCGGGCTTCGCATTGTTTCTTTCGCTGTTTTTCATTTTTCTGCCAGATCAACTTACTTCGGTTTTCACAGACGATCCAAAAGTCATCGAAATAGCGCGGGGATATTTGATAATTGTGGGGCTCTCGCAGTTGTTCATGGGTATAGAAATTGTTATCGACGGCGCCTTTTCCGGTGCAGGGGATACGGTGCCACCGATGATGATTTCAATACCCGGCTCATTGGCTCGGATTCCACTGGCTTACTTTTTTGCTTTGACTTTGGATATGGGAGTCAGCGGGGTTTGGTTGGCGATTTCTGTGACTACGGTTCTCAAGGCCGGACTACTGGTGTATTGGTTTCGTCGCGGCGGGTGGAGAAATAAGGTTGTGCATTGATGAATTGAGATTGAGCCTAGCCAGGAAGTTTAACCCTGACAAACAGGCTCAGGTGTGCGTAACTTCTTATTGACGTTCTCTTGAGAGATACAGGTTGGGATGGCGTCTTTTGGGGTAGACTGAGAGGGACCAATAATGCGATTAGTAAGATTCAAATCAGAGCATGGAATTTTCTGGGGTGAGTTTCAGCCCGATGGAATAACGCCGTTGATTGGGAACCCATTTGGAAGTTTCAGAATGGATACTCAGCAGTATCAGCACGGCGCTATCCAGCTATTGGCTCCTGTTTTGCCGACGAAAATAATATGTGTAGGATTGAACTATGCGGCGCATGTGGAGGAATCTGACACGGCAAGTGAGGCTCCCAAAGAGCCATTTATCTTTCTTAAACCACCTTCATCAATTATTGGGCCAGGGGCGCCAATAATCTTGCCTCGCGCATCGCAACAGGTAGACTATGAAGGCGAGTTGGCTTTGGTGATTAGCAACCGGGGCAAGAATATTCCACTGGCTGAGGCTGGGGAGTACATCCTGGGGATTACCTGCGCGAATGATGTAACCGCGCGTGATTTCCAGCGCTCTGACAAGCAGTGGACCAGAGCCAAGGGATTCGATACTTTTTGCCCGGTCGGGCCTTGGGTTTGTACTGACGGCTCCTATGACCGTATCGAAATTGAATCATACTTGAATATGAATCTCCGCCAACGTGGAGTGAGCGATGAAATGCTGTTTTCGCCTGATGAGCTGGTTAGCTATATTTCTACAATTATGACTCTTGAAGCCGGCGATGTGATTCTCACGGGTGCTCCTGCGGGAGTTGGCCAGTTGCAAGATGGCGATCAAATTGAGGTTCGTATTCAGGGAATTGGCGCATTGGTGAATGACGTTCGCACAGAGAGCGCTGAGTAAGCGAGCAGGATGTTCGCGCTTTTGAATTTGTCCATGAAGATTCAAAGAATCTATTGCATACTTCCAGTCAGTCAAAGTGTTTAAGGCGCTATGCGGAGTTTCAGTTTAACCATAATGGCTAAGCCGGGTTTATATAAGACGCTGGTGGTGTTAGCGTCGGCTTTTTGCTGTTTTTTGTTTTGGGTAGGTAACTCTTCGGCGGCGCCTATTAAGCTCAAGAACTCTGACGAACTTGAAATCCTTCGCGGCGGAGTTACTGATACAATTATTAACATCGGCAATGTGCGGTTTAATCAAGGAGACGCGCATCTTTCATGTGACAGCTCAATCTGGATAGTTGGTAAGCAATTGCTGATGTGGGGTAATGTAAACTATCGCGAGGGCTCCCGAAGTTTGTTCTCTGACACGTTAATCTATGATTTAGTGGATTCAATAATGTATGCCACCGGTCATGTGGTTCTCAAAGAAGATCAAAGTGACATTCTCGGTGATTCTTTGAAATATGTTGTAGCTGACTCGACGCTCTATGTCACTGGAGACAGCGTAATAATCACTTCGGTTACAGACTCAATGTGGGCAGTGGGGAAAGAGGCGTTCATAGACAGGGCCAGCGGTCGGCTAGAATTGCTTACTGATGCGCGAGTGGTTTTTGGATACCCGGACACTACTGTGACTCGTTCGCTCTCGGCGCTGTATATACGATACGAGTACGACTCTGCTATTGCGGTGGCTCAGGAGGATGTTGTCCTGCTTGAAGGTGACAGCAAAGCAACCGGCGCTTGCGCGATTATTGAACGCAATTCCGCCAGGGTGCGTCTATATGAAGGAGCCACGCTGGATTGGTTGGGGAACTTTGTTAGTGGTGAATTTATTTCGATTCGTTCTTTTCTGGGAAAGCCTGAGCGCATTGATGTCTACGGTGATGGTGTAGCGCTCTTTACTGAAGTTGATACTGTTTCGGAATCTGAAGTTGGTATGCTTGATGACTCCCTGAGCATATCTGATAGCCTCTTGCTTGCCGACGGTCAGCGCTTAGATAGCGCTATTGCCGATAGTGAAACTATTGCTCTTGTTGATTCTGTTTACCCTGTTGACACTGCTTACTCTGTTGATACTGCTGATTATGTGGAGAGTGACGAGATGGATACGCTTTCGTCGGATTCATCGCTTCTCACGCTACTACCTGACACTACAATCAATTCTACTGGTTTTGAGATTCCCGGCAAGAGAATCACCAGCAAAATCACCGGCGCGCATTTGGCGTTCATGTTCGTTGACGGATTGTTGCATAGGGCAGATGCTTTCGGTCAGGCGTATTCTTATTACACTCCGACACCATTGCCGGGCGAATCCAAAATCACCAACACCGCCTCCGGGGATAGTATTCAACTGTATGTTGCGGATAACCAGCTAAGCGCCGTTAAGGCATTCGGCTCGGTAGTAGGGGATTATATAGAAGATCGTTCTGCAAAAAGAGGTCCGGCTAGCACATCGAAAGCTGCTACTGTCGATACAATCAAATACAATGGCGAAAGAGTATCATTTAATCTGCAGGATTCAATTATCACTCTTACAGGTTTTGCGGGGGTGATTCAGGGACCTATGTCACTCTCGGCAGATAGCATTCTATATAGCACAGCAGAGAGACTTGTTAAGGCTTATGCGCTTGAGCTTGAAGACACGCCAGTCGATAGTGTTGTTGCCAACGAGCCATATACGGATGCAGCTAACAGTGACTCTGTTGACTCAACTTCGGTGGATACATTGAATGAGGACTTTGAGGCGTTTGCTATCGACGACCCTTATCTAGGAACGGTAACTTTGAAGGATGGCTCGCAGGATGTTGATGGCGAGTATATAGAATTCTCTATGGTTACGCGTAAGGGGTTGATTATCCAATCCAATTCCGAGTATGAAGGAGCATATTACACAGGGTCGGAATTGTATCGGGTAGAGGATGATGTGTTTCTGGTCGATGGCGGAACTTATACCACTTGCGATTATGAATCTCCACATTTTCATTTCTGGTCGAAGCATATGAAAATGATTCGCGGTAACAAAATGATAGCCAAGCCGGTGGTGTTCTTCATTGAGAAGATACCGATATTTGCGTTGCCGTTTTATGTATTCCCACTTGAGCAGGGACGCAGGTCGGGTATTCTCAATTTCCGTTTTGGAAATTTCAATCAGGGCGGGCGTTTTCTTGCCAATCTGGGTTACTATTGGGCGGCGAGTGAGTATTGGGATATTCAGAGCTGGATGGATTACTATGAGACTAGCGGACCTTCGTTCTCAACGCAGTTGCGCTACAACAAGCGCTATTCATTCAGCGGTAATTTCGGCGCCTCGGTGGCTTATACCAGTAATTTTGACCGCAGTACTTTCCAGGAGACAAAGTCAAAGCGCTGGCGAATCAATTTCAATCATCGCCAGACAATCAGCCCTACGTTCAGCCTAAACGCCTCTGGTAACTTTCTCTCTGATTCGAGATATTTTACGGATTTTACGGACAATCTAAATGACCGTTTGAATCGCACACTTCGTAGTCAGGTGAATTTCAGCAAGCGCTTGGGACGTTCGTCACTTAGTGGCAGCTATGTATTTGACGAAAACCTAGACGGTGATAAGCGCAAGACTGAAACATTTCCAAATCTCTCTTTCAGTATGCCGGCGGTGCAGATTTTCGGGTCTGCGGCTCCCGGTGAGGACAAGAAATGGTATCATTCAATCCGCATGGGTTATTCGTCTACTTTGCGTCACACATCCGAGGGACGGGATGATGACTCCACCACGGTAGCTTTGGCCGATACAACAGTTACTATCGACACCGTTCTTACTAATATCCTGGATTCAACAGTGAGTCCGCCGGATTCAATAGGCGTTGACACTACCATTGACACCAGCTCTAGTATTTCAGTAGTGGCGCTAGATTCGACGTTTTTTAGGACAGAGCGCTCAATTACGACTTACACTCATGGCACAAGTGTTGGCCCGAATTTTACTATTCTCAAGTATTTCCCGGTTTCGTTCGCTCTGCGCTATAACGAAACCTGGTTCAAAGTTAATGAGACCAACCAATCGTTTGACGCGGGGATTAACACCGATCGTTTCTTTCGTACATACACCGCATCGGCATCAGCAGGAATCTCGACCCACTTATATGGAACAGTCAAACCGAATCTATTCGGTTTGCGCGGGATTAGGCATGAGATGAATCCTTCTGCGTCCTATAGCTATACGCCTAACATACGATTTGATCAGGAGACACTTGAGGCCGCCAGATTTGTGGGGGCCAGGAGTACCACTAATCGTTCACAGTCGATAAACTTTGGTTTACGAAATGTCTTTGAGGTAAAGGTTGGCTCTGAGGAGTCATCAAAGAAGATTACGTTGTTGACTATGAATTCTTCTTTGAGCTACAACCCAGAGGCCATTGACAGACGCTGGTCATCGATGAACACCAGTTTTCAGTCGTCGTTTATCAGGCGGGTGACGATGTCCGGTAGTATGGTTCACTCTTTCTATGCCGACGGAGGATTACAGAGATTCCAGGTCAATACATCATTCTCTACCGGCGGAAACTTCGGAGAGTTTAGAAGTTTTGGACCTGAATTGAACGGGCTCTCAACTGGCAACACTGTTCCTTCCGGTGGTGGAGGTTCGCTACTAGGAAGCCCGGCCAAGAGTCGGACTTGGAGTTTTAGGGCGAGCCATACTTATTCCCAAATCAAAGGCAGTCCGCTAAAGCGCAATTTCATGACATTCAGCGCCCAGCTTCAATTGACTCCGAATATGTCTGTTTCATATAACCAGTCTTACGATATCTTCAACAAGAGCACGGTCAACAGGCATTTGAGGATATACCGCATTCTGCATCGCTGGGAGGGAGTTTTTGACTGGACTCCTTCAGGCTCCAATAGTGGTTTCAGTTTCCGGATAAATGTTATCGATCTTCCGGACATCAAATTCGAGAAATCACTGACCTCCAGCCTCGGAAGACAGCTGATTCAGAATTGATAGTGTAATTTCATTGCCATGAAATACATGGTATGATTTGAATGTTGCTAAGAGGGAGTAGCCGGGGCTATTCTAGCTGTGATATGGCGCGCAAATTCAAGAAAAGAAAACGTAAGACAACGCTACCTATAGAGCGTCGCCGCAAGATAGTCGCCTCACTGGCTCTGTTTATTGGTGTATTGCTGATAGTCTCGTTGGTTAGTCACCGGATTATCGATGACCGGATGATTCTTGACGGCAAGGTAGCCCTGCTTTCTATAAGTGATAGCTCACAAATGGTGGATAATCGCGGTGGAGTAGTTGGGGCCTATTTGGCTATGGCCCTTTATTTTCTAGTGGGCTGGGGCGCCTTTATTGCTCCATTGGCGCTGATAATTTCCGGTTTCTGGCTGTGGAATCAAAAGTTTTGGGCCTCATACACTCGCCCTGTTTTCCTATATGCCTGCCTGTTTGGAGTAGGCCTGTTGCTGGCTGATAATCTGGGAGATTTTTCTTCATTGGCGCTAACTGAGAACCGTTCGGCTTTGGATATTCTTCAGAGTTTCGGAGGAGGTGTGTCTCTGAAAGTGAATTATGTGGCGCTCAAGTTTTTGGGTGGGGTAGGCTCAACTTTGACATTCGGCGCGTCCGCTGTAATTGTACTTTTATTGGCGCTCCCGAAATCTGTAAAGCTTGAGACAATTCCAGAGCCAGTCAAAATGACCGGTCGAGCGGCTGGGAAAACCGCTGGCGGTCTCTTGGGAAGAATTAGCGAAGGCATATCCAATTGGAAACGCAAACGGGAATATAGCTCGCTTGAATCAGCGGTGTCTTTTGTTCAAGGTGAGGAAGAGGACACCGAATCGGTGTCAGAGGGTGAGTTCGAGAGTCGTCTCAAAAAAGCGCTCAGCGATAACCTTGGTCACTCCAGTTCAGATGCCTTTGAGTCCGGCGGCGATGATTTGGTGGCCGCCACTGGTTTCGAATCGAATACTACAGATAGTGATGTCACTGCGCTGGAAGCTCTATCGCGAGTGAACCGGAGCGCTAATAAACCAGTGGAAGACAGCGATGATGAAGATGAGACCGCTGAGCAAACAACTTTGCCATTGGATGATTACAAACTTCCTGAGCTGGATTTGCTTAACAGCGCCACACGGCGACCACCAAGTGAGAGTCACTCTGAAATGGCGGCTACCGCCACAGAATTGCGTGAGACTTTGGCCACTTTCGGAGTCAAAATAAATGGCGAAGTGCGTATGATGCCCGGGCCGGTGGTTTCGCGTTTTGAGTTCCGTCCGGCTCTGGGTGTTAAGGTAAATCAGATATTGAACCTCGCTGATGACTTGGCGTTGGCTTTGCGCGCCAAGCGCATTCGAATTGTGGCCCCGATTCCTGGTAAAGCCGCTGTGGGAATTGAGGTGCCGAACAGGCGTCGTGACATTGTATTTCTGAAAGATGTCCTGAAGTCACGTTCATATACTTCCGTTGATACGAGATTACCGGTGGCTTTGGGTAAAACTGTCTCCGGTGAGCCGTATGTGGCGGATTTGGCCAAGATGCCTCATCTGTTGATTGCCGGTTCTACCGGTTCGGGAAAGTCAGTCTGTATCAATGCAATCATAACCAGTTTGCTTTATCGCATGACTCCGGCTGACCTGCGGTTCATCTTTATTGATCCCAAGATGCTTGAGCTGTCAGTTTATGCTGGTATCCCGCACTTGGAGAGACCGGTTGTAACTAATCCTCGCAAGGCTGAGCGCGTGCTGGCTGATGCGGTTATTGAGATGGAGAACCGTTACAAGAAACTGGCGATTCATGGTGTGCGGAGGATTGTAGATTTCAACGCCAAGATGGAGGATGTGACCAAACGTCTGCCGTATTTGGTGATTATCATCGATGAGCTGGCGGACTTGATGATGGCCCAGACTTCGGCAAAGACCGAGTTGATGATTACCCGATTAGCGCAAATGGCTCGCGCGGTGGGTATTCATTTGATTCTTGCGACCCAGCGGCCCTCGGTGGATGTTATCACTGGGTTGATAAAGGCGAATTTCCCGTCGCGTATTGCTTTTCATGTACCTTCAAAAACCGACTCGCGCACAATTCTAGATGCAAACGGCGCAGAGAAATTGCTGGGACAGGGTGATATGTTATTCCAATGGGCGGGACAGCCCGAAGTGTTCCGTTTGCACGGAGCTTACATAACCGGTGAAGAAACCGATAAGATTGTCGCACGAATACGGTCACAAAAAGTTGAAGTGCCTCGCATCGAAACTGTCTCGCGCGAAATCAGTGACGAGGAGGTTTCCACCTCGGCTCAGAAGGAAAAGGTGGATCCGATTTACTTAGAAGCAATCGAGATTGTATTGCACCACAAGCAGGCATCGGTTTCATTGCTCCAGCGTCGTCTTGGAATTGGCTATCAACGCGCCGCCAGATTGATTGACAGGATGGAAGAAAACCGCATCATTGGCCCCTACGACGGGAGCAAGGCTCGTCCAGTTCTTGTCGACCAGGCTTATCTCGCTGAACTACAAGGCGCAAGCAGCCAGACGCCTGAATCGATGGCCAGCTAATTTCTTTCGCCAAAGCGAAGTCCGCCAAACTCAACCAGACTGGCGCCTGAATTGTAGAAATATTACTATGAAACATTCTCCGCTAATTCATAATACTCGAATTCCAATTGTTCTATCGCTTGTTTGTCTGGCGTTCTTCTCCGCATTTCTAGTGAGCAACCAATTGCAGGCAAAAGAAAAAGCCTCACTCTTTGAGAGACTGGCTGAGGATTACAATAGTTCTCCTCAAACTACAATTGTATTTCAGCACATTGTCCGCTCAGATTTTTTCGAGACCGCCGATACTGTTGCCGGCTCAATAGTCTTCGCCGCCGATGGGCGCTATGTCACTGAGCTTGGCCCTGATGTGTATCTCTTTGACGGTTCGTGTTTGTGGGAGTATAGCAAGTTGTACTCGCAAGCCTCACGAAACTGCCTGAAACCCGGACAGCGCCTTGACGATAGCTTTCTGTTTTTCAGGCATTTCAACGGATATTACCAGGTCAAAGCTGTGCTACCGGACTCAGTTTATCAGCTTTCGATTCTGAAGGATTTCAAAGGTAAAGCTCCGGATTCTATGACCGTTACCCTAAGCCCGGCAGATAGTCGAATCATCTCCATGGATTATTACGATATAAATGAGGAGCTAAACACCATCCTTCTTGGAGACGAAATCAAAGTAAACACAGTCGATAGCCTGCTTTTCCTGCCTAATTTCCCGGATTCCACTGAAATCATCGAAATACCTGGATAAACTGCTAAGGTCGTAACATCTTTCCTGATTTCTTCTTATATTGATTCTCATTACGTGACTATTGTTTCGGTTCAAAGTTTCCTGATTGGGAAGCGGCTGAAACATGGCCACTAGAAACGGAACCTATATGAAATTCTATATTGAAAGACTCGGTTGTCCAAAGAATGACGTTGACGCCGACTATATTGCCGGTCGCCTGATTGATGACGGACACCAGCAGGTAGACTCAGCAGATGATGCCTCAGCGGTTATAGTTAATACCTGCGGGTTTATTCTACCGGCAAAGCAGGAGTCTATTGGTGAGCTTTTGCGTTTCGGCGAGATGCGCAAGGACGGGCAGCTAAAGCGCTTGATTGCGGCGGGGTGCCTGAGTCAGCGTCACGGCGCTGACTTACTTGAGGGAATACCCGAAATCGATCTTGCCTGTGGACTAGGAGAATTGGATGCTCTCTCCGCCGCTTTGGGACCTGGCGCAGTTGATGGAAACGGCGCAACGACTCCCAAACGATCTGTGGTTGAAACTCGAAATCTTTCGTATTTGGCGGGTAGCAAGAGGTTCATCGACAGCAATGTACCGTATGCCTACTTGAAAATATCTGATGGTTGCGATAGAAAGTGTAGCTATTGCGTGATTCCCAAGATGCGTGGCAGTTTTCGTTCGCGTTCAATAGAAGATATCGTTACCGAGGCCGAGCAACTAGCTGAGGCGGGGAAGAAGGAGCTGATTCTAGTTTCGCAGGAGGCTACGCTCTTTGGCTGTGAGACCGGAAAAACTCAGATTCTGGAGCTTTTGCAGGAATTGGAGGGTGTTTCTGGCATAGAATGGATAAGATTATTGTATTTGCACCCTCAGGCTTTGGGCAGTGATTTAATAGACTATTTAAGTAATGGCAGTAAGGTGTTGCCATACTACGACTTACCGCTCCAGCATATTTCCGATTCGATGCTTTCACGAATGCGCAGGCAGGTTCGCAGGGCAAAGATAGAGAGGGTCTTAGCCGAAATACAGGAGAAGAGCTCGAATGCAATTATTCGCACAACTTTTATCGTGGGCTTCCCGGGTGAGACCGAGGAGGACTTCGGTGAGTTGATGGATTTTGCCTCCGAGTTTGAATTTGACCGGATGGGCGCCTTTGCATATTCGAAAGAGGACGGTTCGTCGTCAGCTTTGATGCCCGACCAGATTCCGGAGGCTCTCAAAGAGGAGCGCGTTGTGGCGCTTAATGAGTTGCAAACAACTATTGCCCAAAACAAGAATGCAGGGTTAATTGGGCGTCGCGAAAGAGTTCTGATTGATTCGGTTGGTCAGGACATGGATTTGGTGGACGCCAATGCGCCGGACGGTCGCAAGGTTATTGCAGTTGGCAGGACAATGGGTGATTGCCCGGATATTGACCACTTGGTTTATTTGGTTGCCAGTAGAGAATCATCCGGCGGTATCGAAGATGGAACGAAGTTGAAGGATCGATTGCACAACTCATTTTGCGATGCTGAGGTTTGTGACACAGTTGGTGTGGACCTGGTGGCAGAGATAGCGGTAAACTAAAGTAGTGTTGAGAGTGTTATGATACATCTTGAAAAAGCAGGTATATATCTATCGAAACCGATTACCTATGTATTGGTATTGATATATTTGGCCCAATCTGGGTTGCTGATGTTCTTGATTCATGACAAGTATGAATTGGAAAATCAGATTCAATTCCAGCAAACCCAGATAACCGAGTTGGAAGAGAAGCTGAAGATATTCAAAGTTATCGATGACTATCAAATCGGTTTCACCGATGAAGAAAAAGGTCGCTTGGCGAATGTGATTATATCGGAGTGCGATAGATATGGCTACGATCCGCTGTTCCTGATGGGGTTGATTATCACCGAATCGTCATTCAAGCGGGGGCAGATTAGCCATATGGGGGCTCAGGGGTTGATGCAGGTAATGCCGCCGGTGGGGCGGACTTTGGCTCGTGGTAGCGGGATGGCCTGGGAAGAGGGTGAGACGCTCTTTGATTTTGAGTCAAATATCAAACTTGGGAGCTTGCATCTATTTAGGCAGATTCTTCAGTTCAAGTCTGTCGATAGAGGCATAATATCGTATAATCAGGGTGAGACATCGCTTAGGCGAAAGATTCGGCAGAATAAGCCATTGCCCAAAGCGTATTTGAAAAAAGTTATTGCCAAGTACCAAGAGCTCAAAGAGAAGTACGACGATATGTCCTGAGCCGGGACACGGCAGATCCACAATTAGCAAACAGATTGACACTCCGAGATGACAGACTCCGCTGTAATGCATTCATATCAAAAGCTATTCTCTCCGCCAAACCGATATAGATTATCTGCAATCAAGCTTATTGCCGCAGGTGTTCTGATTTGTGCATCATCGATTACAATCGGCGGTTGTGGCGCGACATCAGAACACAGGGCGCTCTCGGTTGAGGATCAATTCGCGAAGGCCAAAAAATATTACGAAAAGAAAAAGTATTTTGAGTCCGCTGAAGAGTTTCAAAAGGTAATTTACAATTATCCGGGTTCTAATATAATTGATACCGCGCAGTACTATTTGGCGAATTCGTATCTTGAGGATAAACAATATTCTTTGGCAGCAGTTGAATTCGAGCGTTTGATTAAGAACTATCCTCGCTCGGATTTCGGACCTGATAGTAGATTTCTAGCCGGTTATGCCCGGTATCTGGGAGCGCCAAGGCATTATGGTTTGGATCAGACCGAGTTGCTGGAAGCAATCGAGATTATGAATGATTTCATAATCGATTATCCGGAATCTAAGATGGTTCCAGAGGCTAAGAAAGCCCTGCTTGAAGCGCATACTCGTCTGGCTAAGAAGAATTTCAAGAGCGCAATGGTCTATGTGCACAGTAGAGTATTCACTTCAGCGTTGATCTATTTTCAGATTGTCCTGGATGATTTTCCAGAGACCGAGTTTGCGCCCCTGGCTTTGCTTGAAAAAGGCAAAGCTCAGTATAATCTGAATGAGCTGGAAGATGCGGCGCAAACGCTGAATACATTCATAGCAAAGTATCCAAGTCATAAGCTAATCAAGAAGGCTCGTGAAGAGCTAAAGAAAGTGGAAAAGAAGCTTGCTGAAGTGGCGCCGGTTAACACCGCCAGTGAGCCTGAAGCTCCCGGTGACTCCCTGGTCCCGGCTACTTCCAATGAGACTGGCTACAAAATTAACACGGTTGATTCCAAGTAAGCGCTCTCTGACTACTACCTTATTCATTTGCCTAATCATTGCCAGCCTCACATTCAGCGCCGTATACTCATAGAATGACGGCCCAAGCTGAAACTTTGCAAAAACTGCAACCACACCTGAAAGATGGCTCCCATTGGGGATTCTTTGGCGGAGCTTTTGATCCACCGCATAAGGGACATTTTGCTTTGGCCAAAGCTCTCAGCGAAGCTGAGAAACTGGACGGTGTAATTATCGCGCCATCGTTTCATCCGCCGCATAAAGCGGCTCCCGAAGCGAGTTTCGCTGATAGAGTGGCAATGTGTGAGCTGGCTTGTTCGTCGGAGAAAGGATTTGTGGTTTGTGATATTGAGAGTCATCTTCCTACACCTGGATACACAGTTGAGGTAATCGGGGAACTCGCTAACAAATTCCCCGAAGTGTCTTTCTCAGTTTTGGTCGGGGCGGACAACTTACGGATTCTAGCGTCCTGGAGTAGGATTGAAGGCCTCCTGCGCATGGCTACAATGATTGTCGGCTCTCGTCCGGAGGAGGCTCAGAAGGGCGCTGTGGGTGTTGGCGATATTATCCCGGAAGCGCTTGCGGGACGGGTGCGAATTGTACAATCTCCGCTGATTGACATATCTTCATCAACTTTGCGCGCGAGATTGCGAGCAGACCGAAAGACGAATTCCGAAACAAACTCCAAAACAAACACAGAAAACATCCACCCCGATGTTTATCGCTATATAAAAGAACATAGGTTGTATCAATGAATGCAAAAGCTAAGACTGACTCTAACTCTGGTGGCGAACAAACACTCTATCTAATCGACGGCTCGGCTTTGATATACAGGGCGTTCTTCGCATTTATTCGTAATCCATTGATAAACTCACGGGGCGAGAACACTTCTGCTTCGTTCGGATTCGCCAGCTCGTTGTTGAAGATTCTCAAAGAGGAAGCGCCGGATCATGTGGCGGTGATTTTTGACACCAAGGCTCCGACATTTCGTCATGAGATGTACAAAGAGTATAAATCGACTAGGGCGAAGATGCCAGAGGAGTTGGTGGACCAATTGCCTCGAATCAGAGAGATAGTTGCCGCATTAAATATTCCGGCCTATGAGCTTGAGGGATTTGAAGCTGATGACATAATTGGAGCCTTTGCAACCGAAGGCGCTAAGTCCGGGTTGAAGGTCTGGATTGTTAGCGGTGATAAAGATTTCTGTCAGCTAGTTAGCGACAAAGTGCATATTTACAATTCCAAGAAAGCTTCCGAGCCGCCACAAAGATTGGATAGTGAGGGCGTAAAGGAAAAGATGGGTGTTTATCCCGAGCGGATAATTGACTTGCTGGCGCTGATGGGTGATAGCTCGGACAATGTGCCCGGCATTGCCGGAGTTGGGCCTAAGACGGCTGTGAAGTTACTGGGAGAATATGGGACGCTCGAGGATGTGCTAGACCATGCTGAAGAGATTTCCGCTAAGGGACTTCGCGCGAAGGTGCTCGCCGGAAAAGAAAATGCGCTCCTGAGTAAGGAACTAGTGACTATCAAAACCGAGACACCGGTTGAGTTTTCACTGGAAGAATTGAAACGCAAAGAACCCGATGAAGAAGAGACCAGGAAGCTTTTCACTGAGTTGGAATTCAGCGGGATTTTGAAGAATCTCTTTGCGGGGAACAATGGCGCAGAGCCAGGCGCAACTACCTCTTCACAAGAGCAGGCGCAAGTTGATTATATATGTGTGAAATCAATTGACGAGCTTAAGGCTCTAGTTGATAGAGCGCTGGCGCTAACCGATGTGGCAATTGACACCGAGACAACTTCGTTGAATCAACTTACCGCTGAACTAGTGGGAGTGTCGTTGTGCCTAACTTCGAAAGAGGCCTATTACATCCCTGTGGGGCATACCCTTGAGCCAAAGGACAATCTGCCGAAGGATAAGGCTCTTGCTGAATTATCCCGTCTGTTGCTAGCTCCGAATGTGGAAAAAACGGGGCAGAACATCAAGTATGATCTTCATGTATTGCTCAACGCCGGGCTGGAGGTTGTCAATGTTGGCTTTGACACTATGCTGGCGGCCTATGTTATCAATCCATCACAGAGACGTTACTCACTGGATGATCAGGCGATGGATAGATTCAACTATCGTATGCAACCGATTTCAGATTTGATTGGTAGCGGGAAAAAGCAAATATCATTTGCCCAGACTCCGGTTGACGCCGCAACGCAGTACGCCGCTGAGGACGCTGACCTGACATATCGCCTGCGTGGTATTCTTGAGCCAGAGATTAACCGGCTGAATCTTAGCAAACTCTTCTTTGAAATAGAAATGCCTCTGATTCCGGTGTTGTGTGCTATGGAGCGAGAGGGAGTGCGTATTGACACTGACTTTCTAGCTGAGATGTCAGAAGAACTAGAGAAGAGTATCGCCGATCTCAAGCTTGATATTTATCGGGAAGTCGGCAGTGAATTCAACCTTAATTCACCACAGCAACTTGCCAAAGCGCTCTTCGAGGATTTGAAACTTCCTCCCAAAGGCAAGACCGCAAAGAAAACCGGTTACTCCACAGATGTGCGTGTGTTGGAGGAGCTCGCGGCTATTCATCCGGCTCCTCAGATGATACTCGAGTATCGTCAATTGACCAAACTTAAGAACACCTATGTCGATTCTCTGCCAACTTTGGTGAACGAGAAAACTGGCCGGGTGCATACTACGTTCAATCAAACAATAGCGGCCACCGGCAGGTTGTCGTCAACTGATCCAAATTTGCAAAACATCCCGATTCGCACTGAAATCGGTAGTCGGATTCGCAGAGCGTTTGTTCCGCGTGACAATGACCATTGCCTGATGACTGCGGATTATTCACAGATTGAACTTCGTATTCTTGCTCATGTATGTGAGGACGCAGGTTTGATAGACGCTTTCAAGAAGGAGCAGGACATACATCGGCGCACTGCCGCTGAGGTATTTGGAGTGGCGCTTGATGAAGTTACCTCCGAGCAAAGACGTGTCGCCAAGACTGCGAATTTCGCGGTGATTTATGGAGTGTCGGCCTATGGGCTCTCGCAACAAAGCGAAATGGATGTAAGTGAGGCCAAGCGATTTATCGAAACCTATTTTGAGCGCTATCCCGGTATCAAAACCTATATGGATGAGACTATCGCTTTTGCTCAGGAGAAAGGTTATGTGGAAACTCTCACAGGTCGCCGACGTTACATTCCTGATATCAATGCCAAGAATTTTCAGATACGTCAATTCGCAGAACGAATCGCGGTGAATACTCCCATTCAAGGCGCCGCCGCTGATATGATTAAGATTGCGATGTTGAAGGTGCATGAACGGATGCAGGATATGAAATCGGCAATGGTTCTTCAGGTGCATGATGAATTGGTGGTTGACGCTCACAAGTCTGAGGTAGAAGCGCTAACTGAATTGGTTCGTCACGAAATGCAGTCGGCTTTGGAACTAAAGGTTCCGTTGGTGGTGGATATCGGTGTTGGCGAGAATTGGCTGGATGCTAAATAATGTTGTTGGGTGTAACGGGACAAATCGGGGCAGGCAAAAGCTCGGTGGCTAATCTATTGGCCAAGAAGGGAGCGACTATTGTCGATGCTGATAAAATCGGCAAGCAGGTCACCGGCTCTGCAGCTGTGCTGAGAAAACTGGTTTCGACTTGGGATGACTCGATTCTCACCAGGTCCGGAAAGTTGCGTCCTTCAAGACTTGCGGAGCTGGTTTTCAACGACCCAAGTGGAAAAGAGCTGGAGCGATTCAACGCAATAATACGCGCCCCGCTGGGTAAGGCTGTTTCTAGGGAATTGCGCCTCGCTGAAAAGCTTATGATGAGCCGCAAAACCGTGGTTCCAGTAGTATTGGATGCGGCGCTTTTGCCTGACTGGGATATTTCCGCGAAGATGGACTTGATAATCCTGGTCTCAGCAACTCGTGAGGTTCGACTCAAACGGCTTGTTCAGCGCGGTATGCAGGCCTCCGATGCCAAAGCCCGTATGAGTCGTCAGAGTTCCTTGAAACGATATCGTGAAATCTCGGATGTCGAAATCTCCAACAACTCCAGCGCCGCTGATTTGGAGGCGAAAGTCGATAGTCTCTGGAAGAGACGCATCGCGCCCCTGCTGTAGACGCCTCATCGCAGTATTCTCAGAAATACCTTGAAGTTGATAGTCCGCTGACGTATCAAGCCCCTATGAAACGGGCGCTGGTCATACGAAATATAGTCGATCTCAACGCAGAGCCGCGTTTCCATGCTGAGCGCAAATCCCAGCTCCTCTTTGGCGAGCGAGTCAGTATTCACGCTGAACGTGAGGGTTATTCTGAGATCGAGCAAGTCGACGGTTATCGCGGCTGGGCGCCGACTTTGGCGCTTTGCGAGATAAGCGAGTCTGACTGGAAAAGGCTCGATGAGGCATTCACCCTGCGAGTTTGCAGTCCGGTTGCTGAGGTATTCACCGATTCAGATGCGCCGGTTCCGCCATATTTTCTTAGCTATGGTTCAATTGTATATCCCGCCCCCGCGGACGAGCAAGACAGCAAGGCCGCAGAGCGAATTGAGATTGCCTCTCCAGATAGTCTCAAGCGTTGGATACGCTCCGAAGATGTAACTCCTGTTCCACAGAGACCCACGGATTTGGCGGTGTTCAGCGACAATGTCCTGTTGGCTGGACTGCAGTTTCTCGGTGTTCCCTACCTTTGGGGAGGCCGTTCGTCATTGGGGTTGGATTGTAGCGGGCTGACGCAATTGGTGTGCTCACTCAATAGCGTGGAATTACCTCGTGACAGCGCCGATCAGCGAAACTGCGGCAAAGAGGTGGCGCGTGATGATTTGTTACCGGGAGATTTGGTGTTTTCCGAAGGACATGTGGTTATCTATATGGGCGAGGACCTGGTACTGCACGCATCGCAAAGAGAGGGAGGAGTGACAGTCAGCTCTTACTCGCCTGATAAACCAAGCTACCGAAAAGACCTCGATGAAGGGTTTCAATTCGCCCGTCGCTTGGTCTGAGTGTGAGATGCTTACCTACACCAACAAACTATACCTGGCTAGTGCGGCAGTGGTTTGCTTATTCTGTGTTGCATTGACAGCCCACGCTGGCGCTAGAGATGACTCGAACATTCAGGTTGTCTATCCCAAACTCAATCAGCGTATAGGCGCTATTGATTCAACTTTCATATTCGGTTCAGTGAATCCCGGCTGGGAGATTTCAGTCAACGGCTACGCCACTCCTGTACACAAGGATGGCGGATGGATTGCTTTTCTGCCTTTGCAGGCAGGTGAGTTCGTTTTTGATATTGTGGCTGTTAAGGGTAAAGATACTGCGTCAATAGAATGGCCAGTTGAAGTTCCGGGGACGTTGATTGTAAACGAAATGGACTCGTTGGTGGTTTTCGAGGATTACCGTTTGCCTGCTACTTCACGTTCGGCGGTGACAGGTGATATGCTACGGATTCAATTCCGTGGCACACCAGGGTGTCGCGCGTGGGGGGAGATTGTCGGTGTGGTGGATTCGATTCCAATGTCCGAGGCCAAAACTATTCCGCAACCATATCATGCCGGAGATGTATTCGATGGTGAATCAGAAGAAATCGATAGTTCACTGACAGTTCCGGGCGTGTATCAGGGGATGTACAATTTCATTTCCGCTACGGTCATAGATTCAACGAAGTTAGTTTATCATATGACGGCGCCGGATTTGACCCCGAGACTTAGTGACGAAACCGATGGACATCCACACAAGAGGTTGCTTGGCGTTGATATTGATGCTCTACGAGAGGTCGACTGGCGGCTGGCAAAGTATACCGACAGCGTTGTGAGTGACACTGCAACAATTGCGCTAACATTCAACCCAAACGAATTCCCTCGCACGATTGAGTTCACTGACACTACTCAGCGCCTGCGGGTAGCGCCGGCGCGCGGCTATCTCGGAATCTTTCAACCAGCCGGAGTTCGCGCTTTGGCGGTTGGCTTTGAAGGTGATTGGTTCCGATTGCAACTTTCGGAAACCCGAGTCGGATATGTTGAGATGTCTCGCGCCGAGGCTCTTCCGGTTGGCATTTTGCCGCCGCGCAGTCGGCTGTCGAGTTTCCGTTGTGAGTCAGGGGAGCGTGAACTAGTAATCAGCGCTCAACTAGGGGCTAAGCATCCGTTTTCTATTAGCGAACCTGATGAGCGAACGATGATAGTTGAGTTGTTCGGTGTCACTATGGACACAGACTGGTTCCGTTTCGACTATCAGGACAAACTGCTAACTGCGGCAACCTGGACCCAGCCAGAGCCGGACTTGTTTCGTTTGGAGCTTCGGTTTTCGACCCCGATTTGGGGGTATAGCGCGGAATACAGAGGGAATACTTTCGAACTGACAATTATGCATCCGCCTGCTAATGTTCATTCACTGCGCGGCAAAGTTATAGTCATTGACCCGGGTCATAAGCCGGACCCTGGCTCGATTGGTCCCACTGGCTTGACCGAGGCTGAGGCAAATTTGGCAATTGCGCTGGTCTTACGTGATGAGTTGGTTCGCAATGGAGCGCAAGTGATAATGACGCGCGAAGGCGAAGAGGGGTTAGAATTGTATGACCGTCCCAAGGTTGCAGACAGTGTAGGGGCGGATTTATTTGTCTCTATTCACAATAACGCCTTGCCGGATGGAACCAATCCATTTGTGAATTACGGAGTCTCTAGCTATTTTTATCACACTCATTCTCAGTCTCTAGCCAAAGCGATTCACAAAAAAATGATTGCCTTGCCGAATCAAAAAGATCATGGTTTCTATCACGGCAATCTTGCGGTGTTACGTCCGACAGAGAGGCCGTCAGCGCTGATTGAATGCGGTTTTATGATTCTACCTGAACAAGAGAGTTGGTTGAAGACCAAAAGCTATAGGCAAAGGGTCGCGCACGCTATCGCGCAGGGTATTGAAGAGTTTCTCAAAGATTACAATCTTACAGTTTCCCAATAAGGTTTTGAGGAGAATTGAGGAAATACTCATGGCAAAGACTGATGTAGAAAGCAAGCCCGGCAAGACCGAAACGCTGAAGCCAAAACACAAACTCGGCGGACTATATCTAGCGTTGTTTGTGGCCGGTTTCATGTTGGTCGGTCAATCGTTGGAGGCATTCCTGATGTGGAAAATGCAAGCGCGACTGGGGTTGGTGTTGCTTTCGACGGCTATGATAATTGGTCTTTGTAAAGAGCGGGCTATGATGGCGTTGTCTTTGATTATTCTTTGGGGCGGTTTTGTGGTAACCATTATGCACTAGTCTATCGAACAAATGATATTAACACCAACAGTAGGGGCGCAGCGCGCTGTGCCTTCCAGATTCAAAGACAAAACACAGATGCCGTAGGGGCGTCGTTTCGGCGCCCTTTTCTGGACTTGACAAATATCATGAATTGCAACAAAGGCGGGGAAACCCCGCCCCTACAAGGTTGAGAGTTGTTTTTGTATCTTGACAGGCACAGCGCGCTGTGCCCCTACTTATTCGGCAGTGTATTGGGAGTAGAGGTCTGAGAATGTTGACAAGCGCGCAGGATTCGGGTTTATATCTGCCAGCCTTTGCCGTTATGGCGGGTCGAGTTGATTCAAAAAAGGGTACAAAGAAGCAAACCTTGCCCCCATGGTGTAACGGATAACACGTTGGCCTCCGAAGCCGCAGATTCAGGTTCGATTCCTGATGGGGGTATGAATAACAATTAGTTACAAAATGAAGTAGTTAATGAAGCCTACGTAGGTAAATTCGATGAAGACAAATAACTAGATTAGAGACATATGCGCTGGACACAGACTTACATACCGACATTACGCGAGGCTCCCGCAGAGGCGGAGTTGATTTCTCATAAATTGCTTGTACGCGCAGGCTATATTCGCAAGCTGGCTTCGGGGATTTATCTCTATTTGCCTTTGATGCAAAGAGTGATTCAGAAGTTCTCACAAATTGTACGTGACGAGATGAACGCCGCCGGCGCGGTGGAAGTTACGATGTCCGCTTTGGCTCCGGCTGAGGTGTGGCAAAAATCTGGGCGTTATGAAACCGCCGGGCGAGAGCAAATGCGTCTGAAAGATCGTCACGGACGCGATTATGTGCTCAACGGCACCCACGAGGAAGTGATAACCTCACTGGTTTCCGGTGAGTTGAAGAGCTACAAACAATTGCCGTTGAATATGTATCAGATTCAGATAAAGTTTCGTGATGAGATTCGTCCGCGTTTTGGTTTGATGCGCGGCCGTGAGTTTATCATGAAAGACGCTTATAGTTTCGACGCCGATGTCGAATCACATAGGGTGAGCTATCAGAAAATGGTCGACGCCTACTTCAAGATATTCGAACGCGCCGGGCTGGATTCTCGCATGGTTGAGTCTGACACCGGAGCAATGGGCGGCGAGTCGGCGCATGAATTTATGGTGATTGTGGACACATCGGCAGGTGAGGAGTATTTGCTGTTTTGCGATAAATGTGATTATGCCGCCAATCGTGAGAAGGCGACTTTTCGTGATGAGAACCCGCCGATTATCGATAGCGAAGAGAAGGAGCTGGAAAAAGTTCCGACACCGGGAGCCGCGACAATTGAGGAAGTCACTGCGTTCTTGAAGGTCGATGCGAATCGCCTGGTGAAGACTTTGATTTACAAGGCAATCGACGACAAAGATAATGCCACGCCGATAGTGGCCCTTGTTCGTGGCGATCGCGAGCTAAATGAGGTCAAGCTCAACAATTTAGTCAAGGCGGTTGAATTGGAGATGGCTGACGAAGATTTTGTGTGCGAAGTAACAGGCGCTCCGGTTGGATTTGCCGGGCCGGTTGGTTTGAAGAACAAAGAAATTACTATTTATGCGGACCATGAGGTCATGGCTCTCAAGAATGTGATAGTCGGGGCCAATGAGGCTGATACGCATTATCTAAATGCAAATATCGGGCGAGACTTTGAAGTGACCGAAACTGGTGATTTGACTACCGCCAGCGAAGGTGACGCCTGCCCGAATTGTGATGGCCGTTTGGTATGCAAGAAGGGTATTGAGGTTGGCAATACCTTTATGCTGGGAACGAAATACTCAGACTCAATGGACGCTAAGTTCCTGAATTCCAACGGCAAAGCGATGCCGTTCGTGATGGGCTCCTATGGAATAGGTATTACCCGCACACCGCAGGCGGCAGTTGAGCGTTATCATGACGATGGCGGAATTATCTGGCCCAAGGATATTGCTCCATATTCTGTGGAAGTTGTCCCACTCAATTACAAACAGGACAATATCCGTGAAGCCGCGGACAGCATCTATGCCAAGCTAAGCGAAGCCGGGGTAGATGTATTGTTGGATGATCGCCCCGAAAGAGCGGGAGTTAAGCTCAACGACGCTGATTTGATAGGCTGTCCGGTTAGGATCGCTATCGGCGCCAAGTCGTTGGACGAGGGAAAAGTAGAGCTAAAGGCCCGAAACAGTTCCGAGGTTCATCTAGTGGCAGTTGAGGGTATAGTTGCTGAGATCGAAAAGACTCTGAAAACCCTCAAATAGCTCACATTCAGGTTGACCTTCGTATGGTTTACCTGTTGCTATCCAGCCTGTTTCCACATTTCAAGGGCTGACAAGAGCTGATTTGTCTCTTATTGTGGTCCGGTTAGGGCTGATTCTCTCTGTGGCTTGTAATTAGAGAAAAAATCTGTTGCCTTTTGCGTTAGGGGCCAATATATTAGCCTCGCGTTCTGAAGTGGGCCTTAGCCCGCTTTTTTTGATTGATGAGCGCAAAATTGATATGCTTTTTGCACACATGTTTTTTGCAAACATTGTTGTGTCGTGACTTGTATACAGTAGGTGAGTAGGTTAGACCGGGCATATGATTGAAGATGAGAATAGCCTGGTTGAGAGCGTGGTAGGCGAAGTTTTGGAGCGCGAAGCCACTCATGATCTAGTTGAACTAGTTGTAGTCAGGCACGGGAAATCTGCTCGTTTGCAGGTTTTTGTGGATTCTGACAACGGAGTCACGCTTGCCGATTGCGTTAGGTTGTCTCGGGCGATTGACGGGGAACTTGAAGCGCGAGAGTTGTTTGAGGGGGCTTACACAATAGAGGTTTCATCACCGGGCATTGACAGGCCGCTCAAGACGGAGAAAGAATTCCGTCGGAAGCTGGGACGGACTATTGCCGTTGATTTTGTGGATGAAGGCCGAAAGCAACTTCGGGGAGTTTTACGCGAAGTTGGGGACGGAACGATAAAGGTTGAGCCGAAGAAGTCCGAAGCGCAGGTAGCTGTTTTGGATGAGATAGCAGAAGCTCGGGAATATATTTAGCCTGCAAGTTGCAGGCTACGACAGTTGAGAGGGAATAAGGGGATTCATCAAATTACAATTTCGTCGCTATATTAGTGGTTGTCATCTTAGGAATTCTTTCGAGATGCGATTGTAATATGTGTTTGTGCGCACTTAACGCACGGTGAATTAGAGATAGAAATAAAGCACAGGCGGTAATTTACGAGAGCGATTCTCCCCTCGCGCGACCTTCGGTATATGCCATGGTTTGGGCTTGGTGAATTTGGTCTTGTATTTTTTTCACCAAAACGGACTCTGGAGTCTTGCCGCTTGTGTATGCATATAGATAGTATTAGATTGTAAAGAATTGGAGAACAGTGAACGATGGGCTATGACATCGTTGAGGCGATGACGCAAATCGCCAGACAAAAGAATATAGATTTCGAGGTCGTGGTAGACACTCTTGAGGCCGGGCTTCTTGCCGCGGCAAGAAAGAAATACCCTGAAGCGAGTAACATCTCGTTTAGCTTCAGCAAAAGCGACGGCGAAATCACTATGATGGCTGTTAAGACGGTTGTCGAGGAAGTGACAGATCCGATTTTGGAGATTTCACTCGAAGACGCAGTTCGGTTGGATAAGACCGCGCAGGTTGGTGATGAGATGGATATCTATCTTGATCATGAAGAATTCGGTCGCAATGCGGTTGCCTCTGCTAAGCAAATACTGATTCAACGTGTGCGTGAAGCTGAGCGCATGAGAGTCTTTGAGGAGTATGAGGACAAAGTCGGCAAGATGGTCTCTGGCGTTGTTACACAGATTGATAAGACCGGTTTGCTGGTTAATCTCGGTGACGCTGAGGCGATTCTGCCTATGCGTGAACTGATTCCGCGCGAGAAGTATCGCCAGGGTGAGCGTCTACGCGCGATTATCACCAGCGTGGAGCAAGTAACTCGTGGTCCACAAGTCACACTTTCACGTGTCTCTGATGATTTCCTTCGGGCGTTATTTGCAGTTGAGGTTCCGGAGATTTATGAGAGAGTTATTGAGATAAAGGCTATCGCTCGTGACGCTGGTGAGCGCGCCAAGATTGCGGTTACTTCAATCGATGACAGAATCGACCCGATTGGCGCCTGTGTGGGTGTCAAGGGTGTGCGTGTGCAGGCTGTTGTTCGCGAGTTGAACAATGAGCGCATCGACATAGTGCTATTTAGTTCTAATTCAGAGCTATTTGTGACTCGTTCATTGGCTCCGGCCAAAGTTACCGCGTTGGATGTGTATTCCGACCGTCAATCTATGACTGCGGCAGTGGAAGACGAAAAGCTTTCATTGGCGATTGGTCGTGGCGGTCAGAACGCTAGGCTGGCGTCGAAACTCACAGGTTGGAAGATAAATATTCTTTCTGACACTGAGTATAGTCTGATTAAACGCCAGCAAGTGGAAATGGCGATGCCTATCGGCGGTCTTGAGGGTGTTGGGCCGAAGATGGAAGATCGGCTTATTGAAATGGGTATTGTGTCGGTTCAGATGTTGGCTGATATGACGCTTGAAGAATTGACGGATGTAGAGGGTATCGGCGAAAAAACCGCCGAGACCTTGCTTGAAGGGGCTCGCGGTATTTCCAATCGTATCCAACGCGAGTATTTGGCGAAGATTCGTCAAGAAAAGGCGGAAGCGGATGCCGAGGCTGAGGCCCAACCGGGTGGCAAGCCCAAGAAGGGCATTGACGCTTTGTTTGTAAGTGATGCGGAACTTGCCGCGTCAGCGGATGACGATAGTGATGAAGGTTCCACCGACGCTAATGAAACAGAAGAGTCGGGTGCGAGTGAAGAGGAGATTACCTCTGCTGACTGATTATTGGATTTTCGATAATCGGCTATTCAACATTGCAGGAGTGAGAAAGTAATACGTGGCTAATAAACGGATATATGAAGTTGCGCGAACGTTCGGCATTTCTTCGGAAGCCTTCGTTAAGATTGTGCGTGAGCTGAGGTTTACGCCTAAGTCACATATGAGCGTTGCGACTGAAGAGATGATTGCGGCTGTGACGCGCAAGTTCGATATCGAGAAGGCTAACGCCAAGAAAGATATCGAACATAAGAAAAAAATGAAGCGCGATCAGGCCCGCGCAGCGGCAGCCAAGCGCACTAGTCCCTCGGGGGCTGGTGGTTCTCTTGGAGATTTTGTGAAATCCGACTCAAAGGCGGCCACTGGGACAACCAAGGCGCCTGCCAGCTCAGGCACAAAGTTTCCTTTGAAGAAGCCTTCTGGAGGAGGCGGTGGTTTTCGACCGGGTGGCGGAGGTGGTAGCGCTCGTTCAGGAGGAGGCGGTGGATTTCGTCCAGGCGGCGGTGGTGGTTTTCGACCCCAAGGTGGCCCACGTAAGAGAAAACGTAAAGGCAGGTCCGTTGACAGAGCTGAGGTGAGCAAGAGTTTCCGCTCCACGATGGCTCAAATCAGCGGTTCGCAGAAAACAAAGAAGTATCGTCGTCGTGGCGCAACCGCAGATGAGTTCATCGAAGTACAGAACATTGTCAAGGTAACTGAGTTCATGACAGTGGGCGAGCTGGCCAAGACATTGGAGCTTAGCCCTGGTGAATTGATAAAGAAGATTATCGAGCTTGGTCAGATGGCGACTATCAACCATCGACTGGATATTGACACTATTGAGATGCTCTGTCTTGAGTATAATTTCGGTATTGAGCAGGAAACCGAAATTGGCGAGCATATCAAAGAGATTCAAGCCGAAGGTGAGCAAGTCAAGAGACCGCCGGTTGTCACTGTTATGGGGCATGTTGATCATGGAAAGACGTCGTTGTTAGACTATATCCGTGACGCCAATGTTGTCTCCGGAGAATCAGGAGCAATTACGCAGCATATAGGCGCCTATCAAGTCAAGACATCCTCAGGTGATGTTGTAACATTTCTCGATACTCCCGGTCATGAAGCTTTTACGGCAATGCGCGCTCGCGGGGCACAGGTTACAGACGTAGTAATTCTTGTTGTCGCCGCAGATGACAACGTAATGCCTCAGACAATCGAGGCGATAGATCACGCCAAGGCCGCCAAGGCTCCGATTGTGGTGGCGATTAACAAAATCGACAAGCCGGAAGCCAATGTAGAGAAAGTCCGTCAAGGGCTCGCTACTCATGGGCTTTCACCTGAAGACTGGGGTGGTGACACTCCGATGGTTCCAATTTCGGCGAAGACTGGCGAGGGAATAGATAAGCTGTTGGAGATTGTAGTTTTGACAGCTGATTTGTTGGAGCTAAAAGCTGATCCTTGCATTCGCGCTCAGGGTACAATCATTGAGTCGCGCCTGGAAAAGGGACGTGGTCCGGTGGCCACAGTTTTGGTGACCTGCGGCTCGGTTGCGGTTGGTGATATTATTGTTGCCGGTGTTAATCAGGGTCGAGTGCGAACTATTATCGACGATGGCGGCAAGCAATTGGCGGGTTTGAAACCTGGTGATCCAGGGCAGATAACTGGATTGAATGGAGCTCCTCAAGCAGGTGATTCATTCCTGGTCGTTCCTAGCGAAAGTTCTGCGCGTGAAATTACCGGCAAACGTCAGCAGATTAAACGTGAGTATGATTACCGACGTCCGCGCGGTCATGCCACGCTTGAGAATATCTTCAGTCGTATTCAGGATGAAAAGATCAAGGAGTTGCCGCTCGTTATTAAGGGTGACGTTGATGGCTCGGTCGAGGTGTTAGCAGAGACGCTTTCAGCTATAGAGCATGACGAGGTTCGAGTCAGAATAGTTCATAAGGGAGTCGGCGGCATAACTGAATCCGATGTTCTGTTGGCGTCGACATCAGGAGCTATCATTATTGGTTTCCATGTCGGACCAACCCCACGCGCTCGTGAGATCGCGGCGCGCGAACAAGTTGATATTCGTCGCTACTCGGTTATTTACGAAGTAGAGGACAGTGTTCGTAAGGCTCTTGAAGGTCTGCTCGCTCCAGCATTTGAGGAACGTCATGTTGGGCTCGCTGAGGTGCGTGATGTTTTCAAAGCCCCGAAGGTGGGTATGATTGCAGGTTGTCATGTCAAGGATGGTATCATCAAGCGAACTAATAAAGTGCATTTGATGCGTGATGGGAAAATGGTCTTTACCGGACCGATTGATTCATTGCGTCGTTTCAAGGATGATGTGAAAGAAGTACAAAGTGGTTTTGAATGTGGTATTCATATAGAAAACTTCAACGATGTCAAAGTCGGTGATACAATTGAGACTTTCGAGATTATCGAAGTCGCGCGCACACTACAGGAAGGATGATAGCGCAATTATGGTTATAGGAAGCTTAACAATCGAGGTTTCTCTCCCGAAGATTACTTCAAACAAGGAAAAACAGACACGTTTGAAACCGTTGCTCTTTAGAATCGGCAATAGCTTCAATGTGTCAATAGCCGAAGTTGGTCGTGACGATATATATCGTTCAGGTATTATCGGTATTGCCACAGTGGCCAATGAACAGGCATCTGTTAGCTCTGTGCTCAACAGTGTAGTCACAATGGTTAAAGGCGAGCCGGATATGATATTGGTAGACTATACCACAGAAATGTTATAGTCGTTTGTGTCAATTTCGGTATTTGCAAGGTTATAGTTTATGAAGTCGTACCCACGTTCGCGTCGAGTATCGGACCAGATCCTTCGGGAAGCCAGCATCTTGCTAGATGCTTTTCTCGAAGATCAGAGATTTGGACTTGTTAGTGTAACAGAAGTAACTTTGAGCAAGGATCTGAAATACGCCAAGATTTTTGTGTCGTCGTTGTCAACTGAGGATACCCGGGAAGAGTTATTGAATTATCTCAAAGATTCTTGTAAGTCTTTCCGTGCGCAGTTGGCAACGCGCCTGACAATAAAGTACATGCCGGAGATATCCTTCGGATATGATGCGTCAGTCGAGCGAGGTATGAAAATCGAGGCGATTCTCACCGAGATACACGCCAAGGAAGACCAAACAGACTCAAATCCAACTTCCGATAGCTCTCCGCAATGAATCACCCTCTGTTTGGAATTCTAAGCGCTGAATATTTAACGCTACAGCGAACCCCTTTCTCTCATAAGCCGAATTATGTCAGTAGATAGTAAAATCACCGCAATTCGTCAGTTGATAGAATCTTCCGAGTCAGTCCTTGTGACATCTCACATGGATGGCGACGGTGATTCTATCGGGACGCAGTTGGCTGTGCTGGACTATTTGGCCTGGCTAGGGAAGACTGCGGTGGCGGCGCATGACAGCGAATTACCGGATTCTCTTAGATTTCTTAATGATTCAACGCGGCTTAACAACGTTCGTTTACCCGCGAGAATGGACGCACTGAAGAGCTCTGCGCCATTTGATTTGATGATTGTACTGGAATGTCCCAATCCCGAGCGCATGGGAACTGTTTGGAGCCTGAAGTCAGAGAACACAAAGATTATCAACGTCGATCATCATCAGGATAATACAGAGTATGGCGATGCCGTTTGGTTGGATGCCGGCGCTAGTTCAGTTGGCGAATTGTGGGCTGAATATTTCGCGGCTGTGGAATTTCCTTTTGGCGCCAAAACCGCCGAGGCTCTCTACACCGCAATTCTAACAGACACCGGACGGTTTCAATATCCCAGCGCAACTTCGAAAACATTTGAAGTAGTTGCGGAATTACTCAAGAGGGATATTAACATTAGAGACATTGCTGACTCAATCTACCATCATCGTTCGTATTCGTCATTGCGATTACTCGGCTCGGCGCTTTCAAATATGAAAATGTTCGCCGCAGGTCGCGGTTCTCTAATCACTTTGCAAAAAGACGATTTTGACAGCGCTAATTCCAGCCCGATTGAGTGTGAGGGAATTGTCGAATATACACTAATGACCGCAGGCTCTGAAGTGGGAGCTTTGGTGAGGAGTTTTGACGATACGCAATCCAAGGTTTCACTGCGCTCGCGTGGGAATTATGATATATCAGAGATTGCCGCGCAATTCGGCGGTGGGGGACATGCGGGCGCCGCTGGTTGCAAGCTCGATGTTCCAGCTCATGAGGCGGCGGAGATGGTAGTTGCGAAGCTAACAGCTCTGCTGGAATCAAGCGCTACAACGAAGGTCAGTGTATGAGCGCCAAGAAACCAGCTACGTATCACGGACTGCTCTTGGTGGACAAACCGCTGGGAATGACAAGCCATGACGTGGTGCAAAGAGTGCGACGCATAACCAGACAAAAACAGGTCGGGCATGTCGGGACTCTTGATCCGCTTGCAACAGGTTTGTTGGCTCTATGTCTCGGTAAGGGTGGCAAGATAGCGCGCTTTCTTACTGACTACGACAAGACGTACAAAGCGCAGTTGCGATTGGGGATTATCTCAAAGACCTATGATGCAGAAGGTGTCAGCCCCGAACAACTTGAAAGCGCTCCTAGTCCAAGTGTCACGCGCGACGAATTAAGCGGCGCCATCAAGAACTTTTTAGGGACTATTGAGCAACGAGCTCCCGTTTATTCGGCTATCAAAGTGGACGGCCAGCCATTATACAAGGCGGCTAGAAAAGGTGAAGACGTTGAGGCGCCAGTGCGTACGGTGACAGTACAAAGCATCACTATAGACAATTTCGAAGCGCCATATTTGGACTTCACCGTTGAATGTGGCAAGGGGACCTATATTCGCTCGCTGGCTAATGATATTGGTGAGACTTTGGGGTGTGGCGCCTATCTTTCTAAACTGTGTCGAACTTCTATTGGAAAGCTTTCACTCGAGGATGCTATCACGCTAGAGGAAGCCGAAGAGCTAGTGGCAAAAGGCGAACTAGATAATCGTATTATTTCGCCCGAGCGAGCCTTAGAATTACCCGCATTGGTGGTCAGTGACACATTCGCCAGCAGAATCATCAACGGTTTCCGCCCTGATCCGGCGGATATAGAGTTAGTTAAAGGCGAATTCCTTGCGGGAGAATATGTTTCACTGATGAATACAGATAGCGCTTTGCTGGCGGTGGGAATCTCTGAAGTGGATTCAAGCGAGATTTCTGTGACTACAAAACGTCCCATTTACAGACATTTGCGAGTAATGTGATGGGTAACTTCTACAACAAAATATCCGATTTACCAAAGTGCGCCGGACGAGCTATTACAGTTGGCAATTTCGATGGAATCCATTTGGGACATCTCGCTATTATTAAGACCCTCTGCAATGAAGCCGACAAACGTGGCGCAGAGCCTTTGATTATTACCTTTGAGCCACATCCGCGGGAAGTCATCAACCCGGACCAGGCTCCCAAGTTGATATTCTTACCTGGTGAAGAACGGCAGGCGCTACGGGATGCGTATTCGGGTGACGTGCTGTTTATGCCTTTCACTGAGGACATTCGCAACATGACCGCGATTGAGTTTATCTCAGATATCCTAATTAAGAAGCTGTCAATGAAAGCTATGGTATCCGGCGAGAACAATACTATCGGCAAAGACAGATGCGGCGATCAACAACGATTGACACACTTGGCGAACGAACTTAACTACGATTTTGTAATTGTTCCGCATGTAGTGATTGATGGACAAAAGCTTTCCTCCAGCGCTATTCGTAAATCGATTGCCGCAGGAGAAATGGAAGCTGCTAATGCGTCGTTGTCACAGCCATATAGCATAAGTGGTGAAGTGATTCGTGGCATGGGACTGGGGCGCAAATTGGGTTATCCAACTGCGAATTTGCATTATCAAGAGCGCAAGGCTTTGCCCAAAGAGGGTGTTTATGCCGCGGAGGTTATTGTCAAAGGAATTAGCTATGGGGGGATGATGTTCATAGGAAAGAATTATCTCAACCCGGATGACGCATACTCTGTAGAGGCAAATATCCTGGAATTTGACGAGGATATTTATGGTGAAGTAGTAACATTTAGACCGTTGATATTTGTGCGAGCAAACCGGCGTATGGAGAGCAAAGAAGAGTTGGTAGAGCAAATAGATAAAGATAAAATAGTAATTCAGGAAATATTAGAACAAAAGGAGACAGAACGTGCCTGTAAGAAATGAACAAGTGAAAGGGCGGAAGGAAAAAGTAATAAACGAATACCGTCTTCACGATAATGACACCGGCTCACCAGAGGTGCAAACCGCGCTTTTGACGGAGAGGATTTTACACCTCACTGAGCACTTGAAGTATCACAAGAAGGACTTTCACACGCGCCGAGGCCTGCTGAAACTAGTAGGGCAAAGACGTAGAATTCTTGACTATCTAAAAGCCAAGGATATTGACAGTTATCGCGCATTGGTTGCGCAACTAGAATTACGTCGCTAACGTTAGCGCTAGTCTAACAGTAGTGACGCATAACATCGTGGGCTAAGAGGCCGAGTAAGACAGAGGGTGGGGCAAAACAAAAACACCTCACCGTGAAGCGATGTTACATACATACTGAAATAGCGCAAGAGGGCGCTATTTCAAGCGGAGTTAAGGAAAAGAGACAGAATGAAACACGTAGTGAAGTTAGAACTCGGAGGGCGCACGCTCTCAATTGAAACCGGTAGAATGGCGAAGCAGGCCAATGGCGCATGCCTTGTCCAATATGGCGACTCAGTAATCCTCGCCACATCCTGCGCCTCATCAGAGCCCCTATTGGGTCGCGGATTCTTCCCATTGACAGTTGATTATCGCGAGCGCACTTATGCCGCAGGAAAGATCCCGGGTGGATTTTTCAAACGCGAAGGTCGTCCCGGTTCCAAAGAGACATTAGTCAGTCGTATTATCGATAGACCGATTCGACCATTGTTCCCGGATGGATACCTGCATGAAGTGCAGTGTTTGGTAAATGCGATAAGCGCTGATCGTGAAAACGATACGGATATGATAGCGCTACTCGGAGTTACCGCTTCATTGTATATCTCTGATATACCTTTCAGCACTCCGGTAGCTGGTGTGCGTGTTGGCCGCGTTAATGGTCAGCTGATTGTCAATCCGACATTTGCGCAACTCGAAGAGTCTGACATCAATATTTTTGTCGCTGGCACCCCGGATTCGATTGCTATGGTCGAAGGTGGAGCGCTTGAAGTTCCTGAGAAGGAAATGCTTGAGGCGCTGGAGTTTGCTCACGAGAATATCAAGAAAATCACCACGGTAATCGAGGAGTTGCGTCAGCTGGCCGGCAAGCCCAAAGCAGAGTTCACTGCTGTGCTTCCGCCTGCAGATATGATTGCCCGTGTGCGTGAACTAGGAGAAAGCCGCATTCGCGAAGCCTGCATGATAGGCGATAAAGAACAGCGGAACACCGCCAAGAGTGAGATCAAGTCAGACATCGTCAGCACACTCATCGAAGAATTCCCTGATCAGGAAGGCTTCATCAAGACTGCTATTCACGATCTCGACAGTGAAATCAATAGAATCCTTATTGTCAAAGACAAGAGGCGTATTGATGGTCGCGGTCACGAAGATATCAGACAGATTACAATTGAATCATCTGTGCTACCTCGCACTCATGGCTCAGCGTTGTTCACACGTGGCCAAACTCAGGCGTTGGTTGTATTGACACTTGGAACCAAGGTTGACGAACAGCGTATCGACGACCTGCAGGGTGATCACACTAAGAGCTATATGCTCCATTACAATTTCCCTCCGTCCTCAGTCGGCGAAGTTCGCCCGATTCGTGGCGTGGGGCGTCGCGAAATCGGTCATGGAATGTTGGCCGAGCGCGCTTTGGAGCCGGTAATCCCGGCTGATGATTCATTCCCGTACACAATCCGTTTGGTTTCAGATATTCTTGAGTCAAACGGTTCATCTTCGATGGCCTCGGTTTGTGGTGGTTCTATTGCGATGATGGACGGCGGAGTGCCGATTAAGTGTCACGTCGCCGGTATTGCGATGGGTCTCATCAAAGAGGGCGATGACTTCGCTATTCTTACTGACATCTTGGGTGATGAAGATCATTTCGGTGATATGGATTTCAAGGTCTGTGGAACCGCTGAGGGAATCACAGCTTTGCAAATGGATATCAAGATTGACGGAATCGACATTGGCACTATGGCCAAGGCGATGGACAATGCGCGCAATGCTCGTTTGAGCATTCTCAAGGCGATGGAAGAGGCGATGCCGTCACATCGCAAGTCGATTTCAGAGTTCGCCCCGAGAATTATCACCGTCAAGATTCCGATTAACAAAATCGGTGATTTGATTGGTCCGGGCGGCAAAAACATCCGCGCGATTGTCGAACAGACAGGAGCCAAGATTGACATCGAAGACGATGGCACAGTGATGATTGCTTCAGTCGACTCAACCGCCAGTGAGAAAGCTCTCGCAAGAGTTCAGGCGCTGACCGAGTCTGCCGAAATAGGCAAAGAGTATGACGGAACAGTCCGTCGCACCGCCGCCTTTGGAGCTTTCGTCGAGATTCTGCCTGGCACAGACGGCTTAGTGCATATCTCAGAGATTGCGCATGAGCGTATCGCCAAAGTTGAGGATGTTCTCACCGTTGGTGATTCAGTTCGCGTAAAGGTCATCAATATAGACCCGGAAGGAAAGATTCGTCTTTCCCGCAAGGCTTTGATGGATCGCGCGGAACCTGCCGACGCCTAAGCTGAAGCAGTTGCTGAGTTATCAAATAGTATTCAGAAACGGCAGCGCCCTCAAAGTGAGGGCGCTGCATCTAAACTATAACAACGCAGAACAATGCGTTGGATTTTGGAATTGAGAGTGGGGATAAGTGGCTGTTAAGAAAACAGTATTACCTGACGGCCTGCGTATTATCACGGAGCGTATCACCTCGATACGCTCTGTTGCTATTGGTGTGTGGGTTAATGTTGGCTCGCGAAATGAACGCGCATCTGAAACCGGAATTTCACACCTTATAGAGCACATGTTTTTCAAAGGCACGAAAGCGCGCGACGCCAAGGAGATTGCCAATTCAATTGAGCAACTCGGTGGCGCTATCAACGCATTCACAACACGTGAGCAAACGTGCTTCTATATTAGAGCGCTTGACGAACATTTGCCGCAAGCGGTTGATGTTCTATCTGATATGCTTATGAACTCGACCTTCACACCGCACAACCTTCGTCGCGAAAAACAGGTAGTTCTTGAAGAGATCAAAGAAACCTGCGACTCTCCAGCGGAATTGGTGCATGATATATTCGCTGAGAAGTTTTGGGTGGATCACCCGCTGGGCCGTTCAATTCTCGGCGATCCCGATTCGGTCAAAAATATGCCCCGCAAACGAATACTTGACTATGTCAAAGCGAACTACACTGCCGGTAATGTTGTAATTGCCGCGGCTGGCAATTTGTCACATGACGAATTAGTCAAACTTGTCAAAAAGAAATTCAAGTTCTCTCGCATAGAGAGTCCGAAAGCCGAAGCGGCTGTTGCGCCGGTGAGTAGCGCAGTTCATTTTGTCCAAAAAGATATTGCGCAGAATCACTTTGTGCTTGGCTTACCGAGCATAGACTTTTCCGATAGACGGAAATTTGCAGCTTTGGGGTTGAACTTCTATTTGGGTGGCGGTATGTCATCAGCTCTGTTTCAGGAAATTCGTGAAAAACGTGGTTTGGCCTACACTGTATACACATTTCAGGATTTCTATCGTGATTCAGGCGTCTTCGGTGTCTACTTATCTACAGATGGAAAAGGACTTCCAAAAGCTCTGGATATTATTCTCAAACAGTTTCGACTCTTGAAAAAGAAACCGATCGCTACTACTACGCTTGATAAAATAAAAGCGCAAATCAAAGCTTCGCTAATTTTCTCAATGGAGAGCGCCTCAGGACGCATGAATCGTTTGGCGCGCCATGAGTTGATGTTGGGGAAGAGTACGTCATTGAGCAGGTCTATAGGCTATGTAGATGCAATGTCACCCAAAGATTTGCAGGAGGCGGCTCAATTTATATTCAATGAGAAGCGTTTAGTCGCTGTATCTTTGGGGCCGGTCACCAAGAGTGACTTGGGTGATTCATTGTCGGTTTGAGTTCCAGAGTTTCGCGTAGCACGCATTGGTATCGCCAACTTAATAGTGTTAATAGTGAGATTATCAAGATGGTCTTAGCTTTCCACAAAGTTGAACCGAGATTGACTTGGGGTGTGACGAATTATTCGCCGCGGAGATTCGGGCGCTTACTGGACTCTATTGCCATATTTACTGAACCTCGAAACGATAAGACAGTTTCGCTCACTTTTGACGATGGCTATCAGTCTTTTCTGAATCATGCAGATTCGCTACTAACTGATCGAAATTTGACAGCCACGATATTTGCCGTAACCGGTTACCTTGGCAAGCGCAACAGTTGGGACTATTCGTCAATCCTGGCGCCGTCACCACATATGACAGGTTCGGAATTGCGAGTAGCGGCCAGTCATGGACATCGGATTGAGTCACACACGCATACGCACAGAGATCTTCGAGCGCTATCTACTACCGACCTGAATAGAGAACTCTCCGATTCAAAGCGTAATCTTGAAGACATCCTCGGGAATGAAGTATCGGAACTCTGTTACCCTTTCGGATTGTACAATTCCAAGGTGGAACATGTCGCGCGTGATGTGGGTTATCAGAGAGGCTGGAGCATGAATCCTGTTGATAATGGCCCTTTTACATTTGGGCGCTGGGGAGTGTATAGCTTCGATACTCCGCTTACCGTTTGGTCGAAGATGAATCCAGGTTCTCCTGGAGCCAAATTGGAGAAGCTGAAACTGCAGGCAACCAGCTCAATGGCCAAAGCGGCGCGTTTTGCTTTTTGGACTGAGTGAATTATCATTGAGAAGCTATGGCCCATACTTTCATTGCATCGGATGGTTCCAAGGGTGTCACTTGCTAACAAATAGGTTAATATAAAGTTCGAGTATCTATGGATAAGACAGAGACTATTACAAGCGCTGATAGCGCCTCCAAGAAATATGACTTCAAGGAAGTCGAGCTCCGCTGGCAAAAACAATGGGAGGAAAGCGGCCTGTTTTGCGCCGATGAGATTGTCGCCACCGACAAAGAGAAGTTCTACATGCTCGTCATGTTCGCCTACCCGTCTGGTGACATTCATATGGGACACTTTCGGAATTACATTATAGGTGATGCAGTAGCTCGCAGGCAAATGATGCTTGGCAAAGAGGTGTTGCACCCTTTTGGCTGGGATGCATTTGGTTTGCCCGCTGAACGCGCCGCTATTCAACGAAAGCTTAATCCCGCTGAATGGACTGAATCAAATATTAAGATATCTCGCACCACTTTGCAAAAAGTCGGAATATCTTTTGATTGGTCGCGCGAAGTTGTCACTTGTCGCAAAGATTATTATCGCTGGTCCCAGTGGCTTTTCCTGCGCCTCTTTGAAAGGGTCTTGCCTATTTGAAAGAGGGCTTGGTCAATTGGTGCCCCGACTGTATGACAGTGTTGGCCAATGAGCAAGTTGTGAGCTGTTGCTGTGAAAGATGTGATTCAGAGGTCGAAAAGAAAGAGCTCAAGCAATGGTATTTCAAGATTACCGACTACGCCGATCGTCTAGTCGACGACCTCGACAAACTGCCCGGCTGGCCTGACAGTGTTAAGACTATCCAGCGCGAATGGATTGGTCGTTCCTATGGCGCAGAGGCGCGCTTTCAAGTGGAGGAAGCTGATTGGAGCATACCTGTTTATACCACACGTCTGGATACTATCTATGGTGTAACTTTTATTGCTATAGCCCCAGAGTCGAAGCTCGCGGAGCGTCTGAATGTAAGCGATGAAAAGCGCACCGAAATTGACGCTTACAAGAGCGCGGCGATGCTAAAGAATGATATTGATCGCGGCAATGACACTGTAGAGAAAACAGGAGTTTTCAGCGGGCTGTATGCTACGAATCCATTCAGCGGCGCTCGTGTACCTATATGGATTGCCGACTATGTGCTGGCGCAGTATGGAACCGGGGCTGTTATGGGTGTGCCTTTCAATGATATGCGTGATAAGGCTTTTGCTGAGAAGTATGATTTACCTATTCAGCAGATTCTAACTACCGCTGATGGAAGCGAGGTTAAGGAGGGGGAAGTCATATCTATTGCTAATGGTGTGACGGTTAACTCCGGTCGTTTTAGCGATATGTCTTCAAAAGAGGCGATTGACAGCATGGCCGCCTTTGCTGAAGAAGGGAAATTCGGCAAGAAAACCAAGCAATTCAAATTGCATGACTGGTTGATTTCTCGTCAGCGGTACTGGGGAACTCCTATTCCTATTATTCACTGCGATAAATGCGGCCAGGTTCCGGTTCCGGAGAGTTCGTTGCCTATTGAGTTACCTATTATTAGTGACTATCTGCCCAAAGGTCGTTCACCGCTGGCCGACGTCGATGAGTTTATCAATGTCAAGTGTCCAACATGCGGGGGAGACGCAAAGCGTGACGCCGATACTATGGATACGTTTGTGTGTTCCTCATGGTATCATTTGCGCTATGCTGATCCGAACAATGGCTCGGCGCCATTCGAGACCGACAAAGCCAATTCATGGCTACCTGTCGATAAATATATCGGGGGCATAACACATGCAACCGGTCACTTGTTGTATTTCCGTTTTATTACGAAATTCTTGCATGATTTGAAATTGATTGATTTCGAAGAACCGGCAAAGGAATTGTTTAACCACGGGATGGTTAGTGACAGTTCAGGACAAGTGATGTCCAAATCTCGCGGTAATGTAGTCAGTCCAATAGAGTTGATGGAACAAAGGGGAGTGGATGTCACTCGTTTGGCGATGTATTTCACCGCGCCGTCGGACAAAGAAGTCCTTTGGTCGGATGCGGCCTTAGTGGGAGTTGAGAAATTCCTCTTGAACAAAGTAATTGGCCTGCCAGCATTGTATGACGCTTCATGCAGTGACTTAAAGTCTCACTTCAAGCAAGCCGACTTGAGTTCCGCTGATTGGGATTTCTACACTGTCCTTAACCAACAGCTCAAGCGCATTACAGATGATTCTGAGAAACTGCAGTTTAATACAGTCATCGCCGCATCAATGGAGCTATCTCGTGAGATTGAACGCGCAACAGATATTACTCCTGCGCTTCGGAATTACTCGGTTCGAGTATTGATTCAAGTTCTGGCTCCGTTGATTCCGCACGTGGCTGAGGAGATTTGGCAGACACTGGGATTCAAGGAGTCAATCTTCAAGTCGCAGTGGCCCAAAGTTGATGATTCGGCTTTGGTGTCACAGACTATTACTATGGCTGTTCAAATCAATGGAAAAGTTCGCGGTCAAATAGATATCGCTCCTGATGCTGACTCAGCTACCGCCTTGAGCGCGGCCAAAGCTTCTGAATCGGTGGTGCGTCACCTTGACGGGAAGACTGTTGTGAAAGAAATCTATATCCCTGGCAAGATTCTCAATATCGTGGTAAAGTAGTGATTCGTAGCGATAGTTAGGTTTTTTTCATATTCTTAGATTTAGAGCTTGCTTTACGGATTCAGAAGCGCTAGAATCGGATTTTAGAAGACCGAAGGGGATTATCTTCTCCCGGTAGATGTATTTGCAGGTTCTTTAAGCTCAGTATCAACTAACACAGTGCGCCGTAATCTGCCCAGCAGGACTTGCGGTGATATGTCACAGAGAGGACACGCGCGTGAGTTGTAGTATAGTCTTACCAAAGACATTTTTTCCAATCTTCCGTTTCTTCATCAACTCCGTTACAGATTTCTCTTATCGCTATCATAACAGTAGTCTACATTCGTTTGATACCATTCAGCGGCTGAGCTTTCTTAGGCCCACTAAAGACGTTTGTCTATTGAGACACTCACTGCGATTTCATCGTGACCGTGAGCCCTTGACGCGCGCTTACCAGCCGCAGAGTAACATAAGATATATTATGAGACGTAATAGAATTGTTTCACCAAACCCTTTTCACTTAACGGAGGCATCATGAGACATCTGGAAGTCACGGACGGAAAATTCGTAAAACTAACCACCATGAGAGCCGCAATGCTACGTGCGGCGCGCAATTGGTTCGACGAGTACAATTTCACCGAAGTCCCCTGCCCACATATCACCGGAGCTACCGGTAGCTGTGAATGGTTCCCGAATGCTATGCCGGTTACCATGTTCGAAACCGACGGAACCGAAAAGGACATGTTCCTTCGTCAAACGGCGCAGTTGTATCTTGAGGGATTCACTCAGGCGCACAACCGGGTCTACACTATCGGCCCGAGCTTCCGCCAGGAGCGCAAAGCCACTACCAGACACCTCTCGGAATTCACCCTGATTGAGCTGGAAGGTCGCGATTTTGAGCTCCCGGGTCTGTTGGAGAATATTGAGGGCGTAGTTAAAGCGATGCTTGAGGCTGCCTCTGATTTTGGTGACCCCGCAGTGGTTTCCAAGTGGATAAATCAGCCGTTTAACCATATTAAGTATGCCGACGCTATCGTATTGCTGAACAATTCGGGAAATCCAGTTGAGGATGGTGATGACCTTGGTCATGACGAGGAGACTAAGCTTTGTGAATTGCTTGGTGGACTGCCAACTTTCGTAACCCACTACCCTGCTATTCTGATGCCGGAAAAAGAGGGCCAGGTTATCAAGTTCTTCTCCATGAAACGTGACATTGCCAAGAACGAGACAATTTGTGCTGATTTGCTTTTGCCGGAAGTCGGCGAGGCGGTTGGAAGCGCGGTTCGTGAGGGTAGCGCAACGATCTGTAAGAAGCAATTCGAGGACTCAATCATGTACAAACACATGCTTGAGCGTGGTGTTGATCCGGGTCAGTTTGACTGGTATTTCGAGGTTCTGGCGAAGTCTGAGGACAATCATCAGTCCTCAGGTTGCGGGATCGGATTCGAGAGAGTCGTGCAAAGCGTATTGGCTACCAAGAGCCTGAGGCAGTCAATCAAGAACGCTATCGAGATTCCCCGCGCGCCTGATTTTCTCATGATCTAAAAGCGCCTGATATCAAGTAGTGTGTAACAATTGACGCCCGTCTTATCATCTATACTGATGAGGCGGGCGTTCTATTTTAGCGAGAAATAAGTTTGGAGTGCGTAGTAACGGTATGAAGGTATAGCGATAAATCTAAGACTTGGAGGCTCGGGCGGCTTTGCGGAGCTTTCTAAAGCCAAAGTCAGCTAGCCTGCGAGCCTCTTTGAAACGTATGCTTGATCTGGGGGCCCCCAAAGCAACAACTGTCAGCCTTTGACCATTCCTATCCTCAAGTATTGTTGCAAGGCAGTAGTCGGCCGCGAGAATAAAACCGGTCTTCCCTACCAGGGTTTTGTAGCGAGAATATACAAGTCGATTGGTAGTTATGACTTTGCGATACAGATGTTTGCCGCGTCTATTGGTAACGGGGAATCGATATGATTTCTTGCTTGAGGCGCGTACGATTTCTTTGTATTTCAAGCCATAATTCACCAACAAAGCGCAGTCGGTGGCATTGGATACGTTTTCCTTGTTCAATCCGCTAGGCTCGACCATCTTGGTATGTCTCATACCAATCTTGCGGCAAGTTTTGTTCATAAGCGCGGCAAATTCTCCGTGAGAGCCACCAAATGTCCTCCCTAGCGCACGGATTGCGCGGTTATCAGAGCCAATAAGCGCTACGTATAGTAAATCTCCAGCCTCTACTCTATCACCTATATAGAGATTTGACTTAGAGCTACGTCTGGCGTCCTCGCGAGTGATAGTTACGATGCTATCACGCGGGAAATCCATGTCCAATAGTGTAATAGCAGAGACGAGTTTGCTAATTGAGGCTACAGGGCGAACACTATCGGCGCTATAGGCATATAGTGGAGCGCCGGAATTGTTATCAATAACCAAAGCCGCCTTGAGATTGACGAAGATTTCGCGGCGTTGGTCCGGGAAGCTCGCAGGTAATAACGCTCCGCGAGCATCAGGCCTGGACGCGGCGTAGGCAGATTTTCCCTCAATAAATGAGGGGGCATCGTCGATTCGAAGTGTCCTTCCCGCTATAAGAGTTAGCAGGATCAATGGCGCAATAAGAATCACTACGAAGCGAGGTGTCAATCTGTGGCGAAATGTCATAAGCTCACGGCTATATTCTATGTTACAATAATAACTGTTACTTCAGATATACTGTTGTGGCGACTAAACTGCAATCACCTCTTCGGCTATGAGTAAGCGCCTTCCACAAGCGACGGTCAAGATTAAATTCATCAAAACCACAGATTATGTTTTACGCACCCAGCGAAAGATTTCTGGAAGAGTCGGACGTTTGCCATACATCAGCACTCCGATACGGAAAATTCTAGCTGTCAACCAGCTCATCCCGACGGTGGTGACCGTCATGATGACCAAACTAATAAGAGCCTGAATAATGACGGGGTCCGCTAGATTGAATGACTCCGGGGCCGCCAGCGCCAGGCGCATGGTCATAATTGATGGCGCTGTAAATGGAAACAATGACAGTGCGATTGCCCAACTAGCCTCTGATGCAGACGTCAAAACCGGAGCCAGCATAAATGGTATGACAAACACCATTACAATGGGCATCATGAAGTTTTGAGATTCCTTGTCGCTGTTGACGATTGAACCGACAGCTGCGAATAACGTTGAAAACAAGAAGAAACCGATGACCAGGAAGAACAGAAAGAATACTAGTACGACAGGATTCAACAAGTTGTCTATCGAGTTTAGTATTGTGGCGTTGATGGTTCCGCCAACTGAATACCTGATAGCGCCCCCAATGATTCCCCAAATTGCTACTTGAGTATAAGCGGCTAGACTCAGGCCAATGATTTTGCCCATCATCAGCTGGAATGGCGAGACCGACGACACCATGACCTCCATTATGCGCGTAGTTTTCTCTTCAATAACCGAGCGCATCAGCACTTGCCCATAGTTAAAAATCAACATGAACATTATCATTGCATATATAAACATTCCGAAAAATGCTGTCTCAAAGCTTTTGCTCTTCCCTGCCGGAGAAACTACTTCGATATCCACTCTACGAGTCAGGCTGGCCAGGGAATCAGAGGGAAGATTCACATTAGCCAGTCTTAGGCGCTCTGCGCTGAGAACTGTTGTGATCCTTCTTTCGGCTCGTCTAAGTACCTTAATGTCAAATTTCTTGGAGATTACTATCAGTGATTCCGCCCGGGCAATATCTGGATAGAGTATCATAACCCCATCGATTTCTCCGTTCTGGACCAAATCATTGAGTTCACTCTTGCGTCTTTCCCAATTCGTCACGTCATCCTGCGAGAATCTCTCAATCGAACCAAAATCGAATTGCGGCACACTATCGGAAGTTTGCAACCTAAGCAATTCATCTTTAATTTCGTCCGCCAGGTCTCCGTTTTCGAAGTCAACAAAGGTGTATTTTTGTGTGGGTGAAGAAGTATTCTCCATTATCAAAGCTGGAAGAAAAATAGAAACAGCCATTAGAAGCGGTATTGCAAGAATACCCAGCAGGAATGATTTCTTTTGGACGATTTCCAGGTACTCGTGTTTTATAATTGTATTTATCTTAGACATTGAGCGCTCCCTCCTTCAGTATCTCAGACTGCTCACTATTGGGGGCAATGCCTGCTGTTTCGATGAATATGTTGTATAGTGAGGGTTCAACGAGTTCGTATTTGGACACTGAGTTGTTGGCAACCAGGTCACGTAATAATTGCATATGATCGGCGCCGTCATTGAGTTTGGCCTCAATGTAACTTGGAAAAGTCAGCACTCTAGCAACAGTAGAATGCTTTTCTACAAAACCGGGGTCGCCGTCAAAGACAATCTGCACTGTGTTCTTTCCGAATTGGGCTTTGACAGTTGCTAGTTCTCCATCGAGCATCTTCTGACCTTCGTTTATCATAACAATATGGTCACACATTTTCTCAGCCTGCTCCATTACGTGGGTGGAAAACAGGATTGTGGCCCCGCCAGCGCGCAAGTCGAAAATCGAATTCTTGACCAATTCAATGTTCAAAGGGTCGAGTCCGGAAAAGAGTTCATCGAGGATGACAATCTCAGGCTTGTGAAATACAGTAGTAATGAACTGTAGCTTTTGTTGCATACCCTTGGAAAGTTCTTCAACTTTCTTATCGCGGCAATCATTGAGAGACATCTTATCTAACCAGAAATCGATTTCCTCATCCCAGGCTTGTGTCTTGTACTCTTTCAATTCAGCCAGGAAACGAATTACATCCTTGATTTTCATTTTCTTGTGAAGGCCACGCTCTTCTGGCAAATAGCCGACACGGTTCTTGAAGCTCTCGTCAACCTGGGTCCCGCGTAGCAGGATTTGCCCTGTGTCCGGCGCTATGATGTCCATTATCATCCGGATTGTAGTGGTCTTCCCTGCTCCGTTGGGGCCAATCATCCCATAAATGGAACCCTCGGGGACTGTCATGGAAAAGTCCTTGACAGCCTGTTTCTCACCATAACTCTTGCTGATATTCCTCAGTTCTAGGAAGTTTTTATTCATAGGTCCTACTTTTCTCGTCGAATCCCCATAACTTGTGAGGAATACGTCTGTAAGGAAATGTTTCTCAGTTTTATGATTACATGTTTAGGCCAACAAGTTCGTCTCAATTGTTGTTGTCCAATTAACCACATCAATTACAGCCATACAACGACAGACAACATACATACTTGTTAGACGGCAAAGTATTCAATTTATTTTCGGAATTAGAAAACTCCTCCCGAAATATACCTACTGTACTAGGGGCGGGAAAGTTTCACATTTGGAACAAATCTATCAACTCTTTCGCGTTCTTGACTGCCTGACCTCGATAACAGTTATTGAAAAAGACATAGATTTTCTTGGCGCGCGGCTTCAATTTGTCGATTTTTTGTCGCCATTCTTCTAGTTCTTCAGAAGAGTAACCATAATCATAACGCCGATCTCCGCCGCCATACCATTTCTCGCTGTTTCGTCCGTGGAGGCGAATGTAGGCGGTGTCATCGGTACAGAGAGCATGCGGCATTGGCATGTGGGACAGCTTTGGCAGGTCTACCGACACCCAGTTAGTATTTACCTCTTTGAGGCGGTAATAAATTGGCCTTTGATACCAGCTGTCATGACGGAACTCAATGTAGAGTTTTGATTGAGTGATAGTCTCGCTGGCGCGCAACAAGTAATCCATGTTTGTATCGTTGTATTTGAAAGAATATGGAAACTGGGCGAGAATGCCTGCAAGTCTACCTGCTTCGGCAAATGGTTGAACTGCCGCGAAGAACGCGGCAAGCTGGCTTTGTGATGCATCCCTTGAATGTGTGAAACTAGCGTGAGTTTTGACCATATAATCAAAAGTCGAAGGTGTGCGAGAAACCATGCTTTCGGCTACACTTGGGCGTGGAATGCCGTAGTAGGTTGAGTTGATTTCTACCGTTCCAAAAGACTGCGCGTAGTATTCCAGAAGTTTGTTTTTGGGCAAATCTTGCGGATAGAACGGCCCTCGCCAGTCCTCAAAACTGAAGCCGGAGGTTCCTATGCGGATATCGCAGGTCTGTGAGGTATCGGAGATATTCATTCTCCTCTGTCCCGCTTATTGCTGGATCCTTTGGGTTTGGTAGGCTGAAAGCGAATCTTGCCGCACTTGGGACAAATCCATTTGCGGTTCTTGTGGAAACTTCGTTTCTCTTCCTTCATCGGGTTTTTGCACCGCGGACAAGTCATAATAGTATTATAATAGTTGACTTCAGATGGTATTGGAGTGTTCTATTTATGTTCAGCTATGGGTCATTCCCCCAAGCTACCAGCAATGATAAAAGAAATGAAGTAATAAGGAAAATCTATGATGTTCAGTCACACTTTGCACTCTGCCAAAACTAAGACGGTTATACAGCTTCTGGCAATCACATTCTTGCTTATCTCGATAGCCAGTCTATCGGGCGGTTGTTCTTCCAATGATGATGGCAGTAAGAGCAATTCAAAAAAGATAGGTTTCAGCAAGTCTGATACTTCCAGCGCCTTGACCTCCACTGCACCTCTGATTGATGAGGATGTAACAGGGGCCGTCACCGTCAATTGGTGGCACTTTTGGACCGACCCTTCTATCAAACCAACTATTGACCAAATCGTAGCTGATTTCGAAAAGCAGAACCCGAAAATCAAGATACAGCAGACTGAGTTGACCTGGAATAATGGCCATGAAAAAATCGCTATTGCTCTGGGCTCGAATTCCGGGCCTGATTTGCTGGAGCTTGGCTCAGATTGGATTCCTGAATTTGTGGCCGCCGGTCGCATTACCGATGTAACAGCCAATTTGAAGGGTGTCTATTCTGAGTACACAGGTTGGGGGCCGGTTCGTCATAACGGAACTCTGTACGGAATGCCCTGGATATTGGGTACCAGAGTGATGTTCTACAATCGCGATTTGCTCACGAAGGCCGGTTTCAAGAGTCATTATATTCCCATCGACCTGACACAACTCATGCAAGCTACCGTAAGAGTTGACTCCCTGGGTGATGACATTTACGGATGGGGTTCGAATTCAGCGGAAAAGCATCGTCTTTACAAGAAATTCCTACCATTCTTCTGGACATTTGGCGCGACTTTCTATTCACAGAATAATGAGTATAGCATTATCTCTTCAATGGAATCTGGCAAGGCATTGACCTTTTACAAACAGCTAAACGACAGTTGTGCGATGATCGATACGCAACGTCGCTTGGAGGATGCTTTCCTGGCGGGTAAAATCGGGGCCGTGTTATCCGGTGATTGGTTGTTGAAGCGTATCAAGAAAGAGAAGCCTGACTTGAACTTCATCACAGGTTTGTTCCCTGGACAGAAAGGAGCAGGAAAGTCATTTCTGGGCGGAGAATATCTGGTTGTCAATGAGGACAGTAAGAACAAAGGGGCAGCGTTGAAGTTTATGAAGTTCCTCTCGAATGCGGAAAACCAAATCAAATTCTGCCGCGCGAACTTTTCCGCGAATCCGTCGAGTATCGAGGCCGCTAAAGATGCGTTTTTCACTGAGGACCCGAATCTCATGACTTTTGTCAAACAGCTAAGGCTCGCCAAGGCGCCACCGTTTGAACCCAAATGGGTTTACATCGAAGACGAATTCGAGCAGGCAATCGAAAGAACGCTATTTGAGGGCATGGGCCCGTTCGAGTCACTGAGTATCGCCCGAGCGAAGATTCAGCGAATTAGTCGTAATAACGACAAAAGCAATTAGGCGCCTGATTGAACTCTCAAAACAAAAGCGGATTGACCCTCGCTTCACCCTGGTTGATAACGCTTCTATTGTTCTGGCTGTTTCCATTGGGTTACTCGCTGGTTCTCAGCTTTACCGATAGCCATTTACTGGCTCGTGAAACATCATGGATTGGCTGGCAGAATTATTCTACCTTATTGAATGACCCGGCATTCCTTCAGGCGTTGAAAAATACTTTCATCTTCACTGTCGGCACAATTCCAGTCACACAAGTAGTGGCCATTGGTTTAGCATTATTGATTAGCGCCAACTTTCGCGGTCGCAGTTTTTTCCGTAGCGCTTTTTTTGTGCCCTCGGTTACATCAATGGTGGTGGTCGCACTGGTGTTTACCAATTTGTACGGCAGAGGCGGCTATGTGTTGGCCCTGGCTCAACTTGCGGGCCTTAACCCGCCGGAGAATGGTTTTCTGCTTGATTCATCTACCGCGCTGTACTCGATTATGGCGATGGATATATGGATGGCCAGCGGCTACTATATGTTATTGGCGCTTGCGGGGCTGAAGTCTATTCCTGATGAGCTGTATGAAGCCGCTGAAATAAATGGCGCAGGCCGTTGGCGGCAGTTTGTCAGTATCACTCTTCCCTTGCTTCGCCCCATCATCCTTTTCTCACTGGTTATCAATGGCATCAAGTCTTTGCAAGTGTTCGTTGAGATATTTGTAATGACCAAAGGCAAGTATGCAACTTCTACCGGCGTGTACGATGTCTACACGCGAGGTCTGGAGCGATTTGCATTCGGTGAGGCTTCTGCGGCGGCATACATTTTATTTCTCATCATCGCGATGTTCTCGGCGTTGCAATTCTGGTTGATGCGTAAGCGCAAGGTTGCGCTCTGATGGGATATCAGCGCAACAAAAGCGGGGTCTCAGTCTGGCGCTATGCTACCCTATCGCTCCTGACTGTTGTGATGATTGGTCCGCTGATTTGGATGTTACGTGTGGCGCTTGCTCCGATTGGCTCAGAGCTGTCAGTGAGCGCGCTTACCAGCGCTGAGTTCTCCTTCGATGCATTTACGAATCTGTTTTCCGCCGGAGGCATTCAGCGTCCTGCGCTAAATTCACTGGCAGTGGGGTTGATTGTGACAGCAGGCAATGTGCTGTTTTGTTTCATGTCCGGGTATGCTCTAGCGCGAAAGTCCTTCTTGGGGCGCAAAGTACTTTTTATACTGACACTACTTATTCTGATGGTCCCTGCGCATATTTTGATTGTGCCGCTGTTTCTATTGCTTACAAAACTGGGGATGTTTGATTCCTATTGGGCGCTGATTTTACCGTTTTTGGTGACACCGATTGGGATTTTCATGGTCAAGCAGTATGTAGAAACTATTCCTGTTTCTCTGGAGGAAGCCGCGCGTCTTGATGGAGCCAGCGAGTGGCGTACACTATTCTCTGTGGTGGCTCCGGTTTGTAAGCCGATTCTGGCAGTGCTGGCAATTCAAACGTTCTTAGTGAACTGGAATAGCTTCCTCTTCCCGTTCATTCTCACCAACTCAACCGACCTGCGTACTTTGCCGGTGGCTTTGGCTCTAATGCAAGGCCATCAGGCGATAGACTGGCAACATCTAATGGCCGGTTCGACAGTTGCTGTGATACCGGCTCTAGTGGTGTTTCTGATTTTCCAAAAACGAATTGTATCGGGGATAACGGCCGGGGCTATTAAGCAGTGACAATAGGCCCGTAGGGGCGGGGTTTCCCCGCCCTATCTCGATTCATGCACGCTCTAGATCGCTTCAGGGCAAGGGCGCCGAAACGACGCCCCTACGAATTCGTGAGATTGTGCGTTAGTTCCAACAGGCACAGCGCGCTGTGCTCCTACTCTACCTTTGGAAGTTCTTCTTTCTCAGGGTACACATGATGCACTACTCTCTGCGGGAATGGAATCTCTATTCCGTCGGTGTTGAAGCGCTTATAGATTTGGGCACGGACTTGCAAGGTGGTTGGCCATTGGTCGGCGACTTCTTGCACACGCCCTACTATGGAGAAATTCAATGAGGAATCGGCCATCTCGGTGAAAAACACTGACGGCGGTGGATCTGAGAGAATCAGTGGATGCGCCTCGGCTATGTCTAGAAGTATCTTCTCTACTTCGTCAATATCTGAACCGTAAGCCACGCCTACATCTACCTTAACCCGTATTCTGGGTTCGGGATAGGTCAGGTTATTGATTGTCATCTTGATAAGCTCGGCGTTCGGAACTATGACCAAAGTATTCTCGAATGTCAGAAATTTTGTGGAACGCATCCCGATTTCATAAACGTCACACTTCGTGCCATCACCAAGAATCACCCTGTCTCCCTTACGAAACGGCCTGTCAACCATGACCACAAAACCGGCTATCATATTCGAGAGTGTTTCCTGGGCCGCTAAAGCTATAGCCAAAGAGCCAACTCCGAGTACTGCAACCAGTCCCTTGATGTCCACACTAAAGTGATCAAGTATAATCATTGCCGCGACAACACCAATAGTGATTCTGCCAACGCGCTTGAGCAGAGGCATTAATTCGTCATCGAAAGTGGATTCGGTTCGCACTGCAATAGACTTGGTGTACCAATCAGTGAGAGTTGTTACCAGCTTAATTAGATATATGGCAATCAAGACAACTAGTAGACTAAAGAGTATGCCGCTGACCACTTCAACTCGTAGGCCGCTATACCAGTCGTATTTACCTTCCAGGTGATTGCTAAGCGCCCCCATACCGGCCAGGTATACGAGTTTGACAATCAGCGGTTTAGATAAGTGGACAACATTATCGTCCAGATCTGTTTTGGTGAGACCGCTCAGGCGAGCAAATACTCCCGAAAACAAAGCCTTGGCCAAATGCGCCAGGACAAAAGTCACTATTAGAATAATCAGCACCGATAGAATATCGGACGGGCCGCCATTGACGCCTATTTTGGAAAGCAGATCTTCAATCATCGTATATCTTCCATTATCAAGTTTCCATCATTAAGGATTGTATATACTACTCAAGTATAATTGTGATTCCCTCGGTGTCAAAGCGCGGACGAACATTAACCGTATCAGGATAGAACGAACGAGGTTTAGCAAAACGCAAAGGATATAATGAGCCTACCGAATTACGACTGGTGTCGGTTAGCGCTTCGATAATGTAGTCTCCAGCGGGAAGCTCCATCGAGATAGAGTCCGGCTTAGTTGCGGCTATCCAATAGTCTCTGCCCTTCAGTCGGCTGATTCTCAGGAAGTAACTCCCATCGTAGAGACTGTCAAACCTATTGTCGATGTTGAGTGTTAGCAAGCCGAGTGAATCAGTCGACCATACGGAAATACTATCAAATAAGACCGAATCTGAGATGGCATTGCCGGAGAAATCCCTGATACTCGCAGTGTCAATGGTTAGGGTATACCGTTCGCCCTTAACTGGTCGGATAGATGCGATGATGACAAGTTCGTTGGGGGCCACTGGTTGTGACACTACATAGTTGGCTCTGCCCTGCCGGCTGTTCGTCAAAACAATTGAGCTGTCCTGATTTGTATCTATTGAAACCGGTTCGCTAAAAATATATGTCCACTGTGGTGTCTCCCAGGGGGCGATTATCTCTGGTACTACTCGCCCTTCAATCGAGGGAGTTCGGGTGTCAGCGGCGTCTGAATAGCTGACTTCAATTATCTGTTCTTGAGCATCGCGCCCGTCAGAATACAGCGAGTCAAATCCCAACGAGAACAGATAATCTCCGGCGGGTAAATCATTGAAATAGAACTCGAATCGTTTCGTCTTCTCGCCAGTAGGGTTTTTTAGCGCTGTGGGTGTGGATACTAATGAACTGTCAGCGGCGCTTAGCAAGCGAACATGCTCCAAACCACCTGAAAACAAGCTCGGGCTTAATTTACGTGAGAGATTCACTTTCAAAGCTTTGTCAGTGTTAAACAGCGCTGTGATAATTGTGGTTTCGGAAGTGTCAACTTCCTGCATGCGTAATTCCAGATTGTCATATTCGTCACTACCTATGTGGAGCTCTCGGGTTGTCACGCCGAAATCCTCGGCGCCGTATTGGAACAATTGATTGTTGTCCTTGTCCTTGAAGGCGAGGATGAAATAGTCATCAACCGGAAGGAACGCTAATTCGAAACTTCCATCCGAGCCGCTCATAGTGAAATAGTCAGGGTAGAGTGAGTCCATCTCACCCATAGCTGACGGCGTGAAATTCCGAAAGAGAGCCACCGCAACTCCCGAAGCGGGTGAGTCTCCGCTAGTTACAGTTCCAGATACGAAGCTAGTGTCAATTTCCTCGCCGCGAGTGAAGGCAAAACTCTTACTGTCCTCTAGTTGATTGCCGCGCATATCCCGAATGCCAGAACCGAGAGTAATCACATAGGTTTGATCCAATGAAAAACTATCTACAAAAACAGCCTCTAGCTCGGCGCCATGAATCTTGATTTTCGGCGGCTTAACCTGCCGCGGGCTAACAAAGAATTGCTTGTTCACACTTCTAGGGTCGATATTTTCGGAAAAGGAAACAACAAACGAATTCCCAGGTGGAACCTTGGTTTGATGCGAATGTGGAGTTGCAGAGAGCACAGTAGGCGGAGTCTTATCCTCCGGTCCACCGGGAGGCGCAACAACTTTGGCGCAGGTTGCGCTCAACAGAGCCAGTATCAGAATTAAGAAACCTGATATGGCGCTCTTGCTTCGTGTAGCTGAAGCGGCGTCACTAGTAATGCTTGAGAGGTGAGGATTCATCGGCGTTATTTGCGCAGAACAGGCTATTTGCCTGACTTTGCTTTTGACTCGGTTGGCAGCGCTTGCAACTTGGCCTTAATAGTCTCGTTGTCACTATCCTTTTCCAAAGCCCGACGCCAATACACAGCCGCGGAATCCGAGACGCCCAGCTTTTGATATACATCACCCAAATGATCGAAGACAGTAGGATCGGCCTGGATTAAATCCAATGCGCGATGCAATGAGTCTTTCGCCTGTTGGTAGTCTCCCTCTTTGAATAGCGCCCAGGCGTAGGAATCGATATATGCCCCGCTGTTAGGGTTGATTTCGAGCGCTCTTCTTATCAGCTCCTTGGCGTAAGGAACTCTATCATCCCGATCAACTAACATGTATCCCAGGTAGTTCAAAGCAGGCGCATTCATTGAATCTAGCTCTAATACCTGATTGAAAGCTTTTTCTGAGAGTTCCATTTCGCCGATTTGCTCACGTGTGGCGCCTAGAGAGAAAAGCAGGCGAATCCTGTCACGTTCATCTTTCACATGTGAAAGCCCTTCGCGGTAAGCGCTAGCGGCTTGCTTGAGAGAATCCATTGCCTGATAGGTCTGCCCAATCCCCAACCACCCATCGGAGATGCTGTCATTAGAGCGGGTTGCGGTTCTGAAGTTTATCATGGCATAGGAGTAGTTTTCTTTTTCGAAGAATATCCTTCCCAGAAAAAAGTAGTTGGTGAAGTCCATTTGGCCGATTCCGATTAGTTCGTTGAATTGGTCTTCAGCGAGGTCAAGACTATCGGCGCTATAGGCGATGATACCCAGTCGTCTAATTGCGGACTTGTCCTGCGGCGTTAGTTCTACTTCGATTTTCGAATGAATCAAGGCGCTGTCAAAGAATCTTTGTCTTGAGTAATAGTCGATAAAACGTCGATGTGTCGGCACATGTGTGGAATCCAACTCTAATAGCTCACCCAACACACTTCTCTGTCGTACATTGTCGCCCTTCTCACTTAACGCATCAGCAAGCCCGGAATAACTGGGTATATTACCGCCCCCCGGTTCAATTTCGATAGACTTCTTGAATGAACTGATGGCGCCGTCATAATTCTCTGTGAGAAACTGAAGCGCTCCCAGCTCATTGTATGCCTGATAATCATTACTCCTTTGGGCAATCTTCTCGCGGTATGGAATCGAGGCCGCCAGATTGCCAAGCTGTTCATAGTATGACGCCAAAGATTTCAGCGGAGTAAGATCGTTTGTGTCAACTTGGGCGAGCAGGTCCAGGTAGTAGAGAACAGAATCGGTCATTTGCGCCTGACGGTACAAGTCAACTATCAGTCGCAAGGCTTCGGCGTCTTCAAGGTCGAGTTTACCGGCTTGGTCGCGCGCTTCCTGAAACTTCCCCACTTTTGCGGCGGTCTTGATATACGACATTCGGATAGTGTATGACTCTGAGTCATAGAACATGGCGGTGTCATAATTGGCCAAAGCGCCTAACCAGTCTTGGTTTTCTTCCAGCTCCATGCCGCGGTAGTAGTATTCAATTGCCGCCTTTTCGCGGGCTTCTCTTGGAGTGTCGTACTTGCCACGCGGGGCTTGAGGCTTTTGATTTCTTCCCGAGCGCCTGTCAATCGAATGTACTGAAGGAGCCGCAATCATTGTGGCTAACATCAATACCAATGCGCCAGTCGATATCCCCATGATTCGTTTTTGCATGATTCCCCTATTGTCCTGAATTCTAATTCGACGATTTCACCAAGCGGCGATAGCGACGTTTTCCGACTTTCAATATCACTGGTTCGGTGACCTCAATATGCGTATCGGAATCACTGACCCGCTCTCCGTCTAGTGATACAGCTCCAGCGTCAATCATTCTTCGCGCTTCACCATTAGACTTTGTCATACCGCTCTCAGTGAGAAGTTTGACAATCCATACTGGTTGGGCGCCGCAATCGTAATCCTCAATTTCATCCGGCAAACCACCACGCGAAAATACCTTCTCGAATTCCGCGCGAGCGCGTAGCCCGGCTCCTGCGCCGTTGTACATATCTGTAATTGCGCAGGCAAGCTCTTTCTTGAGCTCCATTGGGTTTACGCTTCCACCGTCCAACAGTTCCCTAAACTCAGTGAGGCGCTCGGCGGGCAAATCCGAAGCCAACTCCCCATAGGAGACAATCAAATCATCCGGGATCGACATCAGCTTGCCAAACATCTCATTCTCGGAGTCATCAATTGCCACATAGTTCCCGCTGGACTTGGACATCTTCATTTTGCCGTCCAACCCAACAAGAATCGGCATGGTCAGAATCACTTGTTGCCGCACCCCGTAGTCGGGCTGTATATCTCGTCCAACCAGCAGATTGAACTTTTGTTCGGTTGCGCCGATTTCGATATCAGCCTTGATTTCCACCGAGTCATAGCCCTGCATCAATGGATACAGGAATTCATGAATAGAAATAGGAATGCCGCCTTTGTAGCGTTTCTCGAAATCGTCACGCTCCAGCATTCTGGCGACTGTATATTTTGAGGCTAGTTCTATGAGGTCTTTGACACCCATTTTTTCGAACCATGAACCATTGTAATGGACTTCAGTTTTCTCTACATCCAAGATGTGAAAGAACTGCTCCTGATATGTCTTAGCGTTTTCGAGAATCTCTTCATGAGTCAACCTGGGGCGCGCGGAGGAGCGACCGGATGGATCACCAACCAGCGCAGTATAGTCTCCTACTATCAAGACCACCTTGTGCCCGAGGTCCTGAAACTGTTTGAGCTTGCGTATACCGACCGAATGGCCCAGATGAATATCTGGAGCTGTTGGGTCAAAGCCTTGCTTAACTCTCAGCGGGACTTTCTTTTCTATTGATTCCTTAAGCCTATCCTTGAACTCATCTTCAGGCGCTATTTCGGCAACTCCCCGGGTGAGAATTGCATATTGTTTTTCAAATTCCGTCACTTACTTCCTCGATTTCAAATTGACATTCAGATAGCGCATTAGTCATGACGCTGTCTCTGCGCTCTAGAACCGACTGCCGGACAAAGGGATAGCAGTCAACCGCAAGGATAAACAATCTCTCCCCTCAACACAAGGTCACACTTTTCTTACCGGCGAGCAAGTCTCCATGCGAGGCGTAAAAAGTTTTGTGGCTTTGAGGTCACTACAACTAATGATTTTAGGCGATAACCGGCCCTTGCTCGCGTATAATGTCTGTGCTCTGGTCTGAAGAGCTGTGGGTGATGACACTTTGTGCGAAACACGCATTCGCACAGACTCTCAGAGATTGATAAAAGTAGTACAAACACATAACGAGATTACGATTTCAAGAAATGTCTAAGAACAAGAAAATCTTCCTGGCCGTTGGCGTTGTGGCATTCATTGCGCTGATTTACGGAGCTATTCGTACATACGAGATTTATGAACGTGAGCTTCCCTCTTTCGCACAGCTACACAATATTGAACCGAGCCTTAAGACAAAAATCTATGCGCGCAACGGCGAATTATTGCAGGAATACTTCAACGAGAATCGCGCCCTAACATCTTACAATGACATTCCCCCGGAGCTTATCAATATGCTCTTAGCGGTTGAAGATCGAGACTTCTTTAACCATTGGGGAATCAATCTACCGCGCACAATCAGGGTCGTGACATTCGGAGTATTCGGCGCTGGTAAAATCGGCGCGGTATCTACTGTGACTCAGCAATTATCTCGTTTGCTGTTTGTAGGCCGTCAAAGGTCGATAGGCAGAAAAATTCGTGAGGCCCTGACAGCCATCAAACTTGAGCGCACTTACTCCAAAGAAGAGATACTGCAGATGTATCTCAATCAGTACTATTTCGGAAAAGGCGCCTATGGAATCAGCGCCGCGTCACGCACCTATTTCGACAAGAATGTCTCGGAGCTTACAATCAAGGACTGCGCTTTTCTAGTCGGAATTCTCAAAGCCCCCAGCCGCTATGGTTCTATTCCAAAGCTCGGCAAAAAGGTGCGAGACCGGGCCTTGCGCTCTTACTATAGCTTTGGCAAGATAGACAAGCCGACTCTCGATAGCCTATTGCTGACTGAGCTTGACTTAACGCCACCGAAAGATCGTATCGGCAGAGCGCCATACTTTACCGAAGCAGTTCGTCAATACATTCAGAAAAAATACGGTGATGATGCGCTCTATACTGGTGGATTGAAAGTCTTCACTACTCTAGACTGGAAATTACAGCAAGCAGCGGAATCGGCGCTCGATGAAAGAATTGATTCGTTAAGGGCTCGCGTTGCCCGCACTAAGAAACTAACCGATGAGAAATACACAATTCAAATACCGGATTCCACAGATGCGATGGGCAGGCCGGTCTTTGAATACAAGAAAGTACAGGGAGCGCTAGTTGCAATAGACAATGCCACCGGAGATATAATCAGCATGGTCGGCGGCCGAGATTTCGCTCACTCGAAATTCAACCGCGCCACACAGGCGCTTCGCCAGCCCGGCTCCGCATTCAAACCTTTTGTTTACACCGCGGCAATTGACAACGGTTACAGACCAATGGACATAGTGTATGATAACCCTATTGTATTGGATATACCCGGCTCCAAACAATGGCGTCCGTCGAATTTCGACCTCAAGTTCCTGGGACCGCTTACTATTCGTGACGGTTTGCGACTCTCAAGAAACTTGGTGGCGGTTGGTTTGCTACAAAAGGTCACAGCGAAGCAAGTGATATTCTACGCAAAGCGTTTTGGCATAACCACACCTATTCCCAATGTGCCTTCAATAGCGATTGGCGCCAATGAAGTGCATTTGCTGGATATTGTTTCAGCCTATACGGTTTTCCCAAATGGCGGGATACGAATTCGCCCCAAAATGATTACCAAAATTGTTGACCGATATGGCAATGTGATGGAGGTAAACACTACGCCTGTCAAAGAAGAGGCTCTCTCGGCGGAATCGGCGTATATCATGGTGGATATGATGAAGACGGTCATAGATCATGGCACCGGTAAAGGCGTTCGCCGCAGGGGTTTCAAACGTCCAGCGGGAGGCAAAACCGGAACCACCAACAACTACACAGATAACTGGTTTGTAGGCTACACTCCGCAGATTTCAGCCGGTGTTTGGATTGGTTTTGATGATAAGACTTCATTGGGACGTCGCCAATATGGCTCTACCAATGCTCTGCCGGTTTGGGCTAATTATATGAAGAAGGCGCATGATACTTTGCCGGTAGTGGACTTTGCTATTCCCGATGATATAATGTTCACCAATGTATGTCTTGAATCCGGCGCGCTTGCGACTAATCTGTGTCGTGATGTCCGCTATGAGGTGTTTACCTCACGGACAATTCCAATTGATATATGCCCGATGCACCCCTCGCCTGAGTTGTACCCCGGAATTGCAAAATACGATTACAATCGAAGCGATCGCGCCCTTAACGAAAGTAGCGACGAAGTAAGTTCTTTCTAGGCATGACTGCCCGCTTTCCCGTTTCGATTCTGAGCGTTGCGCAAGTGACTTGGGTTATGTATTATCTGAGAATTGAGGCCACTTGGGTCTTTGCTAACTTATCACCTACGCGAAATTCAAGTTGTCAGTAGATTCAAATCGGGACCTTTTATTTCTGTATAAAAAAGTTTTGACCAGAGAAAAGAACACCTAATTATATGAGGCACAACAATGTCATCTAATGGATCAAATGGCTCAAGCGCCACTTACGAAAAACTGACTAAGAAGATTCGCAATTACCAAACTTTGGGAGCCTGCGGCGCTCTTCTCTCCTGGGACGAGCAAACACTAATGCCCAGCAAAGGCGCTGAATTTCGCTCTGAGCAGTTGTCAATGATAGCCGGGATGGTGCATGAGAGTTCCACCTCAGCGGAAATTGGAGATATGCTAAGCGAACTACGTAGCTCAGAGCTGACTCAGAAAAGTGATTCGCCTGAGGCGGTCAACATTCGCGAGGTCTCACGCGAATACAACAAGAGCAAGAAACTCTCACGTGAGTTTGTCGAGGAAATGACTCTGGTAACCAGCCAGGGACAGCATGCCTGGAAAGAGGCGCGCGAGAAAAAAGATTTCAGCATATTCCTTCCCTACCTGGAAAAGGTTATCGCTCTGAAAATCAAGCAGGCCGAAACCTATGGCTACGAAAAAGACCGTTATGATGCGCTCATTGATGATTACGAGCCAGGTGCGACATTTGAATCAATCGGCAAAGTCTTTGCAGATTTCCGCGATGAGTTAGCGCCGTTTTTCAAAGCAATTCAGGATTCGGGCAATCAACCCAAGAGCAAGATTATCGAGCGCGACTTCCCTGTTGACGCCCAAGAGAAATTCGCCTCGGAATGCGCTAAAGCTATAGGATTCGACTTTTCCGCCGGGCGGTTGGATGTAACTACTCATCCTTTCTGTAGCGGTATCGGGCCCGGTGATACTCGTATCACCACTCGATACAACCCGAACCACTTCCCCGATGCATTCTTCGGAACCTTACATGAAGCGGGCCACGGCATTTATGAGCAGGGCCTCAATACCAAATACTTTGGTCTTCCGATTGGTCAGGCTGTGTCGCTGGGAATTCATGAGTCACAGTCACGGATGTGGGAGAATCTGGTGGGTCGGAGTAAGCCTTTCTGGAAGAGGTTCTATGGCGACGCCCAAAAGGCATTCCCGGGCGCTCTCAAAGATGTGGCGCTCGATGATTTCTACTGGGCTGTCAATGATGTGCGCTCTTCATTCATCCGTGTCGAAGCTGATGAAGTGACATATAATTTGCATATCATCCTGCGCTTTGAAATGGAGCGAGCCATGATAAATGAGGAAATTTCAGCCGCTGATGTTCCGGCGGTTTGGAACGAGAAATTCACCAGTTTCTTTGGTATTACCCCGCCGGATGATTCGATGGGTTGTATGCAGGATGTGCATTGGTCCGCCGGCCTGATGGGCTACTTCCCTACTTATGCGCTTGGGAATTTGTATGCGGCTCAGTTCTTTGCCAAGGCCATGGAGGATTTGCCGAATATGTACGCCAATTTCGAAAAAGGTGAATTCGGCGAACTCAAGAGCTGGCTCAATGAGAATATTCATTCACATGGCCAGCGTTACCCCGCTGAGAAACTGGTGGAAGTTGTAACCGGGCAGAAACTATCGCACAAAGCGGAAATGAAATATCTGCGCGATAAGTATGGCCCGCTCTACGGAATCTAATCCAGCGGAAACGCCTCTTGGAATGATGGCCTTCATTGGCTCTTGACATAGTTCAAGTCACGCAGTAAAATATCGGCGCAGGAATCCGACGATGATTCGCAAGATCATTCACAACAGGTTCCTGCGCTTCCCTCCCTTACGCCGGAGTGGTGAAATTGGTAGACGCAGGGGACTCAAAATCCCCCGATGGCAACATCGTGTCGGTTCGATTCCGACCTCCGGCATTTTTTCCACATATAGTTCTTCCAAAGTCAATTTGGAAAGAACGCATCATCTGAAATCGCATGACAAAGAAAAAAGCGACTCGAATAGTTAGAGTAGTACTGCTTATTGGAACGATAACCTCCATGTTCTTTGTACCATGGATTTTGGTATGGGCTTGGATATTACCACTACCTGATACGGTCCAAGAGCAAGTAAATGAAGCAATCTATCATGGATTTGATGGAATTATTGTTTATGTGGACGAAGCAGGCAAACCACCAGCGTTTTATGCCGCTGGTTGGCATGACCGGAAGAACAAAATACCCGCCTACCCGCAAGCCTTATTCAAGATTGCCAGCATCAGCAAGTTATATGTTGCTGTTGCTATCACCAAATTAGCCAATGACAAACGTTTGTCTTTAGATAATACGCTCGCTGATTACTTTCCTGAACTTGTCGGAAGAATTGAAAATGTAGAAAAAATCACCTTGAGATTGATGGTGCAACACAGGAGTGGCATTCCCGATTATATCTACAACCCTGATTTTTGGGATGAAAAGAGCAGTAAAGAAACGCTTGAATACGCGCTTGATTTGCCGGCTAACTTTGAACCAGATGAAGAATATGGTTATTCAAATACAAATTATTTGTTGCTTTCCAGAATCATTGATAAGGTGGTGGGTTATAGTCGTCACCAATTTATCAAGGAGGAAATTCTGCTACCACTTGGGCTGAACAATACTTTCGGTACGCTTAGTGAAGTGGATATAGATGATGTTATGAGTGGCTATTATGTAGGCATTGAAGCCGACCTGAAGAGTGAGGATCAAGGAATGTTAGCTACGGCAGAGGATGTGGGCATATTCTTGCGTGCGCTAAACGATTGCTCTTTGTTTGATGAAGGAGAACAGGAAATCTATTCCTCAGTTTATGTTTACGAACATACAGGTCTGATTACAGGCTATCAGAGTATCGCAAAATACCACAATGACATTGACGCAGTTGTTATCCAATTTATGAATACAACTGATTTTGATGGATACAATTGGAATTTATCAGAGATAGTATATAGTCGTATTGTAAAAATACTGAGAAGCAAAAAAAGCTCATAGCAATGTATAAAAGTCATCAAAACGACGTTTTAGACCAACCGTTCCTGAGACTTAAAAAGCCAAAATAATTGATATTTCTAATCGACAAAATAAACTAGACAAAACTTTCAGTGGGCCTCCCTACAAGTTTATGTCTTGGGAATATAGGAAACCTATTCAGCCAGAATTGGAAATCTTAGACGCCAAACCAAAACCACTATAATTCTTTATTGGTCAATTGTTTATTTGTTATTGTGAGTAATGTATGTAGATTCCGACCTTCGGCATTTTTGTTCATAAATACCATGCTCCGACCTACAAAGTTTAATTGAAGCTTTCAGTTCTTTGTTGAGATTTATCCACCTTTCTCGCCAACCTTGCATCCATAAATGGCTTGCCATTTCCTAATATGGGGCTATATTGTATTGTCCATCAGTACAAAGGACAAATAGGGCTCTTCCCTATAGGTTAGCTTGCCAGCAAATATCTATCAATCGACAATGATTCACTTTCATGTCGCTCAATAGGAAACATACACATATAGAATATTCTCACAGCGTCAACACACATCGAAGGGCCGTCAAATGCAAACAATTTCCAACAAATCTGCAATTAAGTCTCTAGCGCTAATCTTAATCAGCTCTAGCCTGGCTCTTTGGGTAGTTAGTGAACGATTTCAGCAGGAGGACCTGACAGGTAGTGTCAACTCTGATGTAGAAAAGGCAAGCAATTTGTCATCGGCGAATCTTGCCGCAACACAACAGCTTCGATTTGTGGAAAACCAGGGCCAGGCCGGACTCTCGGCAAAATACCATGTTCAAGGAGCCGGGCATACTGTTCTGTTCCATGAGGATAAAGTTGTGCTACGTAGAGATGAAGCGGTTGGCGCGAAGAATGAGATTGTCCTGCAATTCAATGGAGCAAATCAAAATCCGGAAGTTTCAGGGCGCGAGAAACTTCCCGGTGTAGCTCATTTTTACAAAGGTCAAAATCCAGAACAATGGCACACCAATGTACCTACATACGAATCTGTGATATATTCGGAATTGTATCCTGGCATAGACATGGCCTACATCGGAAACGATGGCAAACTTGAGAGCGAGTTCTATGTCTCTCCGGGAGTTGATTTCCGTCAAATCCGAATAAGCTACAATGGTGTCAAAGCAATTACCATCCGAGATGACGGCGCCTTGGCGCTCACAACTGAAATTGGTGAGCTAATTGAGAGACGTCCGTTTGCCTATCAGAATGTTGATGGAGCAAGAAAAGAAATTGATGCTGAGTATGTGTTACTTGCCGATGCATCGGTTGGTTTCGAACTAGGTGGCTATGATCATGAGCGGCCGTTGGTGATTGACCCTGAACTGGTTTTTCTCTCGACAATCCCTGGTGGGCCGGGCGGCGGTGAATGGGCTGGTGATGTGGTTATTGATAATGACAATAATGTCATACTTTCAGGCGGCGCTAATCGTTTCTTTCCTGCCGCCGATTCTATCGCCGGTTCAAACCATGTTGGCGGCTCTAGTAGCGATGGTTTACTTGTGAAGCTAGATGGCACTACTGGAGCTGTGATCTATTCTGCCTTGTTTGGAGGCTCCAGATTGGATTACTTCAATGAACTTGCCATCGATCCCTCAGGCAATCTATACCTTACCGGACTAACCAAGTCTAGCGACTTCCCGGTTCTGAATGCTCTTCAAGACACATTGGCCGGCGCAGAGGATGCATTCATGACTATACTGGATGCGACCGGCGCACTTACCTACAGCACATATATTGGGGGAACATTGCGAGACTGGGGTGAAGGAATCACTTTGGATGATTCCGGCAACGTATATATCGGAGGTAGCACCGAATCTGACGATTTCCCCACCACAGCTGGATTCCAGTCGACCTTTCAGGGAGGCTCTCGCGGCTCGGCATTTCCGGCTGATAACTTTGTGGCGAAATTCACCGCGCAAGGAGACCTGGTATACGCCACTTATCTTGGTGGCTCAGGAGATGACAGGTTTCAGGGGCTAACTGCCAATAGCTCAGGTCAAGTGACTGTCGCTGGAAACACGCTCTCATCAGATTTTCCGATGATGAACGCTTATCAGGATACACTAGGCGGCATTAAATGGGGAATCGGGGACATTACAGTCACCAAGTTAAACAGCTCTGGAACCGGTCTTATTTATTCGACATATATCGGTGGCGCCATTCAGGATTGGGCAACCGATATTGCCAGTGGCATAAATGGCGAAGTATACGTCTCAGGCGGAACAAGCTCATCGAACTTCCCGGTCATAAACGGCCTTTCCGCGCCGGAAGCAGACACTTCCGACGGCGTTCTTATCAGCTTGAACAAGGTTGGACAACCTGTCTATTCAGTGCGGACCAATTCGCCCGGATTCGACGCATTTGCCGCGGTTGGAGTTCATGGTCGCGCAGTTGCATATCCTGTGGGTTCATGGGGTGATTCGACCAGAGTTTATGTAAAGTCAATTGACAGCGCTTTGAGTGTCCATTTCGCATTTGCGGCTCCTGGGCACAAGGTCAACAGCGCGTATTTATTTGGAGAATACATGGCCTTCGCGAATGTGTTCTTCGCCGCTTCTCCGGCAACCTCTTCTGCCACCGGCAACGCAAATAATCTGTCTTTGGGTTCGTCTCCAAGTTTGGCTGGTAGCGCCTTGAGCAGGTTGATTAGCAAGGGTCTATGGATAGCCGCGTTCAATAACTCTGCGCTAAACTTGGACTACGATTTCGGTGATGGAATTCTAGCTCTTGGCGCTCAGCAAGACGGAAATACCACAGTCAACGGCGAAAACACAGGTGTTCCTACCGAAGAAGTCGTTGAGGTAAATATTAAGGGTTCCGATGGCGATGAGGAAGTCGACTTAAGCGGTATGATGGTTGAGTATTTTACGAATTTGACTCTTGTTGCCATCGTCACCGGCGGTGGCTCGGACTTGGTATTTGCGACTGTATTAAATAACATCAACTTATTGGTAAACGCAGGCGCCGGAGTTGACCAAATCTATGTTGCGTTATGGATTAGTTATGTCAACGCCATAATCAATGGTGGACTTGGAAGTGATATGTATACCTTCCTCAGTCAATCCAACTCCCAACAATTATCTCCGACACCAGCAAACCCAGGCGCCGCGCGATATGCGGTAGCTCCAGTCACAGTAGTTGATTCAGGAGGTGTGGACACCTTGAACTTTGCCAATTATGGCATGGGCGTCACTTTGGATTTGGAAGCGCAACAAACTGCGCAAACCATCGACACCTCAGGTACGCAGATTGTTCTGGATGGAATGTTTGAAGTTGTAAGAGGAAGCGCCTCAAATGATGAGATTACTCTCGCCCCTCTAGCTGGTGTTCCTCGACATTTTGACGGAGGAAGCGGAACAGATGTCCTGAACATCGCTCCGGCGAGCGCTCAATCAGTCGATGATGGCTCCACTATTCGGACACCGGGGTTTGCAGATATAACCTATTCAAATATCGAGACTGTCAATCTACCGATAGTCACTGGAATCGGAGATGACGACAAGCCGTTGCCTTTCAACTTCAGTCTCAATCAGAACTATCCAAATCCATTCAACCCGTCAACAGTGATTTCGTACAGCATACCCACCAAATCCGAAGTGACAATCGGAATATACAATGTCCTCGGTCAGCAGATTGCGCTCTTTTCACAAGGACAACAGTCTGCAGGCGAATACAGTGTCACCTGGAGTTCTACTGACAAATCCGGTGTGAGTGTCGCCAGTGGGATGTACTTCTACAAGATCACTGCTGGAGATTTCACTGCCTCACGGAAAATGGTTCTCTTGAAGTAATTGCGCTTCACCATCATGTTGCTATGCGATTGTTGGTAGACATTATCGAGATATTAGCGTAATATTGTTGTGTGACTGATAATAGATACAAAGCGCTTACCGATGTTCTGAAACGGCGCGTTTTGGTTCTTGATGGGGCAATGGGGACTATGATTCAATCTCACGCGCTCAGCGAAAAAGATTTTCGCGGCGAGCGGTTTGAGAATCATCATTGCAATCTACTAGGGAATCTTGATATCCTCTCCCTTACTCAGCCGCAGTTGATCGCCGATATACACCATGCCTACCTGTCAGCTGGGGCCGATATAATCTCGACAAATACATTTTGCGCAACCTCAATCTCGCAATCAGATTATCAAACAGAAGCGCTGACCTATGAGTTGAATCTCAAATCAGCAAGACTAGCGCGTGTAGTGGCAGATCAATTCTCCCGTGAGGCCTTCGACAAACCACGTTTTGTCGCCGGAGTACTGGGCCCTGGGAAACGAGGAGTTGATTGTGAACAACTTTGCTTAGCCTATGAACAGGCAACACAAGGGTTACTTGACGGTGATGTAGATATACTTCTTCTGGAAACGATATTTGATACTGCCAACGCAAAAGCGGCTCTTGTCGCGGTGACAAATGTTCTTAAGAAGCGCGGCACAAATGTTCCGCTTTGGATATCCAGCGCTGTCTCAAGTGATGGCGAACACACACTCGCTGGCCAAACTGTGGAGGACTATTGGCAATCTATCAGCCCAGCGAAACCGTTTTGTGTTGGATTCAATTGCTCTCTTGGATCTGAAGCGCTTCTGCCGCACCTTAAGGCGTTATCCAAAATTGCAGATAGTTTGATAGCTGTGTATCCAAACGCCGGTTTGCCGAACAAAGCCGTCGATTATCAGGAAACGCCAACGCAGATGGCAAACATCCTACGCGGCTTTGCACGTTGCGGTTTAGTGAACATTGTTGGCGGTTGCTGTGGAACTACTCCCGAACATATGGCCGCGATTGCATCCTCGATTTCCGGTCTGACGCCACGCGCTAGCGGTGAGTTATCTTAAAGCAATAGAGTTGGCTACAAAACTCATCCAGAAGCGCTTTGCAATCACTACGAACCGGTAGTACCGCAAATTGGCGCTGGCCCGCCCGAAAAAATCCGGGAAATCAAGTAAGTCACATCGGCGATATTGAAGGTGTTATCACCATTAGCGTCTGCTTGGTCGGTACAAACCGGCGGAGGTCCGCCTGAGAAAATACGAGCTATTTCAAATGTAACATCAGCGATATTGGTTGCGAAGTCAAAGTTTGCATCACCAGGAATAAAGCAACATCCCTGAGGTGTAACCTCCACCGCCCCGGCGGATACCGATGGAGTTACGACCAACGCACAGGGATCAGAATAGCTGGGCAATACCCCATTTATGTCCTGGATTACTACTGCATTTGGTCCGTCTGGCGCTCCACCGGAGACAGAAAAATACAAACTCAAAATCGGACCAGAGCCTGCGTCAAGCGCGGCGTTGACATCAGTAGTTGAGGCTATAAGGGCTACGGCCAGTTCGCGCGAAAGAGGATTGACGCTGAGCGTATCAATCTTCTCCATTGACTCAGAGCGCAATCCCGCCTTGGAAACGCTATCGAGTGTCAAATTCGCTGGGCCATCATAGAAGATTGGTATTTGAAATCTATGAATAGGATGTGAGTTGGTCCCGTAAATATCTACTCTAACTTGTGAGCCTGCAGGCGCGCTGACATTCTCCACTATGAGAGTATCAAATGCTCCAACAGTTTCTTCGTGCAGTATGTATAGTTTGCCGTCCATATTTGAGCCGTAGATAAAGCCATTCGGCGAATATGGATACATCCCCCAACAGCCATTAAACCCCGGGAACTCTGTAGGCCAGGTGTCAAGAACTCCGATTTCCTTGGGATTGGTAGGATCCGAAAAATCAACTACTCGCATTCCGGATTCATAATGGGACAAATATACAGTATCACCCTTCACCTGTGCATTATGCGCCAAACCGCCCGGCGCCAAATACTGCCCTAACAGTTGCACATTGTTCAGGTCCTGTATATCCCAGAATTTTACCGTCTTGAATGACGTTTCCTCAGTAGTCACCGCGATAGTGTTGTCACGGTTAGGCCAGATATTGTGCGCGTAGCCTCCACCCGGCGGAATCCATGACGAAAGTAGTTGAGGGGCGCTCTTGTCGGTGAGATCCCAAACCGAGAATGAATGCACCGCTCCGTCGGCCACAAACACGGTGTCGTTATTGGCGACCATGTCGTGAATACTTTGTGTAATACTACCGAATCCTGTCAGGTATGAAGGTGTTGCCGGGTTCGTTAGATGATGCACGAAAATGTTTCTATTAGTCCAACCTGATGCGCCGAACCCTTCGGCATATAAGAAGCCGGATATGGTGTCAATGCTAAGATTATGCGAACTGGTGATGGTCACTCCCGCCGAGGCCGGACTTACTTGAACAGTATTCACCCAACTGACACTATCAGGAAGGAATTGCATATCGATAACCTGAATATTGCTACCACATTCGGTCACTACGTAGCAATACTGACCGAAAGTCTTGATGTCCTGCCAGCTACAACCCGGTGTCGGAACCTCATCAACTACTACCCCTGTAGTCGCATTGACAAAGGCGATTGAGACACCAGTTCCAAATATGGCATAGTCAACATTTGACGGAGATGTATACCCCCAAATATCTGAGCCTGCCGAGGAAGGAAACTGTATTATGGTATCCAGACAAAAACGATAGATGTTCTCGCCGGCCGGGACAGTTGCTGCGGCGCTACTAACGCGGAATGTAGAAGTCGGAGATTGTTCGCCTACTGGACCCGATGGCAAAACTGTTGGGGCCGGGTCGGTGATGTTCTTGCGAAATGTCGGAACAGAAAACGCCGAGTTGGACATCACAAGAGATGCTGATATCACAATGGCCGTGAAGACTTGAGTTTTTTGCAGCAAACTTCTTTTTGTGCTTTTTGTAATTGTCAAAATCATAGATTGCATCTCATTAGATATCATCGCAAAGCCTGTTCCTTAAATTACCACTCGATTGGGTTGTGTTTTTCTCTACCAAGGTGAAATCGCATTTGGTCGCGAACGGGAATTAGGTGAGGACACCGCTACGATTAGCGCAAGTGTGAGTTTCCAAACTGCGCCCCTCCCCTGATTCGCTACGGCTCGGATCTACTTGGGAGGCCATGCGCTTCTAAGATAAGGCTTTATCGCATCTTAGCAAGGATTGATTGCCCCAATTCAGCTCCCTAATCGCTCCAAAAGTGTGCAATTATCTGCGAATCCTCACCCGGTTAAGCCGATTTCCCCTTATCCATCCAGCGCGATGGCATAACTCCCGATACAGTAATATGTCTCGCAATCCGCTACATATCCCCTCGCTTACCGGTGTCCGCGCTTTCGCGGCTCTTTGGGTTGTTGCGCTGCATTTTCGCGCCAATATCGGAGTCCATGAAGTAATAAACTTTGACTGGCTGGCTTCACAAGGATATTGGGGTGTTGATTTCTTCTTTGTGCTTTCGGGATTTATTCTCACTCACACTTATTTTGAGAGTCTTAGCAATGCTAGCTCGTCAAAAAAAACGGCCTGGAGCTCGTACAAGCTTTTTCTAGTCAAACGCTTTGCGAGGCTCTACCCGCTTCATGTCTTTTCGATAGCCATATTCGCTGGTTTGTTATTCCTAGGCGCTCAACTAGGCGAGGAATTTGTCTCATCACAACGATGTAGTTGGGGGGCGTTGCTTCCGAATCTCCTGATGATACACGGCTGGGGTGTCACTGATTCACTGAGCTGGAATTATCCGTCATGGTCAATCAGCGCTGAGTGGTTCGCCTATCTGGCGGTGTTCGCGCTGTATGTCTATGTGTTGGCCAGAAAAAGCGAAAAAGTCGGGATTCGTTTGGTAGTGTACAGCTGGCTGGCGCTGTGTATGTTCACCGCGCTCAATGGTGAGAGCGTAGACTATTTTACCGAATTCGCCCTGCCTCGAATCTTCGTCGAGTTCCTAGCAGGTTGTGTTCTCTATCGCATGGCCAAACGAGGCTTTGGAAGCGCTCTTCCCCGCTGGTCATTGCCTGTCGGTGTTCTCGGAATATTGATTCTTAGTCAACTCAGCTCAAACTTCGAGTTCTTACTACTGCCGCTGATAGCCTTAATCCTGCTAAGACTCTACCACGGAAACGGAATCGGTGAGCGAATCTTCTCAAATCACACGACCGTGTTCCTTGGAGAGATTTCATACTCAATCTACATGCTACACCCCCTAGGCCAAATCATCGGCGACGCAATACTCAAAGACACCTCAAGAATCTATTCAATCAGCGACGGCTGGTTGATACTAAGCGCTGAACTAGGACTGGTTATCGGACTGGCAACGATTGCGTATTACCTAATAGAGAAACCCTCAAGGCGCCTAATCATCGGAGCCTATATTCGCAAACAAAACAAGTCAAAACCAAGTAAGTTGGGAGCCCTGAGCTCCCGACGGTCTGTTTTCAAGTAGTGGGAGCGAATTCAGTTGATAGCATGTCGCGTGCTCAAGTCCCTAAATCTATCGAACTACGAATATCAATACTCGTGTAATTCCAAGTCCCGTGCTGAAACTCCGAATACTACAACGATGCCAAATTTAGTAACATTCACTATTTCCCAATTCATTTCAAAAGGTTCTTCGCCGTGTACAACAGGGTATGGAACGGCACCTTTCGAACGGTCGTTAATGAGTATGCTAGTAGTCATGTTCGTGATTCTGCTTCCTGTAGATTTGTCAAATCTATCTGGGCCGCGAAAAACTATGAGAGTGTCAGATGCACGAAGAAGCGAAAGCGCTGGGAGAGCAATCGTCCAGTTTCCTACCCGTATGCTCTTTAGCGGTTTACTAGTTGTAATGCGCTTACGAATTAGGTCAACACTAAACACAGAATATCCAAGTGGGAAAGTAGCTGCAAGTTTTGTCCTGTTTGTCAACTCATAGTTGTCACTCAACAATGAAAGCATCGTGTGATTCCAAGTACTATCAGAAACATTTTGGGCTACGATTTCATTTCGTAGCAGAATTATCTCTGCATTCAGCTTTGTAATGTCAGTCCTTTTGTCTCTATACTCGAAGATGACAAGAGTAGAGCCAGATATCATGAGTACAAGTCCAGCTACTACTCTCGCAATTCGATTGTCTTTGAAATAGGGGACTTTATCAAAGATGTAGTTATCAACAAATGAAACTATGAAGATCAAGCATGCGATGACAACTCGGAACATATTCGGACTCCCTTGTTCAACAATTCGAACCTAACCTCATACCGTTAGATCTACCTTCGATATCAATAATCCTTTCTGAGCCTAATTGCTAACAATTTTCTCCTCTCCTTGACAGCCCATATTGAAGTCCGCATACTGAGCCGCTGATGTTGGCGGACTTAAACTAATGTAGAACTGAATATGGCTGAAAAAATCAAACGTCCCAAAGCTCGTAATTACAAAGGATTCCGCGATACTTTCTCTGAGGATATTCTTCTTCGCCGGAAGATGATTGAGACTATTCGCGAGATTTGCGAGCGCTATGGATTCAGTCCTCTGGAAACTCCGGCGCTGGAATATGTAGACTCGCTGGGCAAATTCCTTCCCGAAGAACACACCCCCGAGGGCGGAATTTTTTCATTCAAGAATCCGGATTTATCGAGCGGCACACGCGAGGATCATCCCGATTGGTGGCTGGGAATGCGCTATGACCTAACCGCGCCACTGGCGCGAGTGGTGGCGCAATATCAGGATTTGCCAAAACCTTTCCGGCGCTATCAACTAGGCCAGGTCTGGCGCTATGAAAAACCCGGCCCGGGACGTTTTCGTGAATTCTATCAATTTGATTTCGACAGCGTGGGCGCCGCATCAATGATAGCCGATGCTGAATCCTGCGCGATGGTGTGTGATATGCTCGAAGCCCTCGGCTTTGCGCGTGGTGATTACATTATCCAGGTCAACGACCGCAAAGCGCTCCAAGGAGCGCTAGAATGCGCCGGACTAACCGAGAGCGACATCACCGACGAAAACTCACAAGTCGGCGTGGCCCTGCGGGCAATCGATAAACTAGACCGCGTAGGTCGTGATGGTGTCACAGAGTTGCTCGGCAAAGGACGCAAAGACACCTCCGGTGATTACACCGAAGGCGCAGGTCTCGACACTAAACAGATTGACATAATCCACGCCTATCTTGATGCACGCAGTGATTCCCGCACCGAAGTTTGCGATAGTTTGGGTAAGCTGGTTGCTGATTCAAAAATCGGATGTGAAGGAGTCGAGGAGTTACGTCAAATTGACAGTCACCTCACCGACCTGGGATACAGCGCAGATCGCGTGCGATTTGAGCCGACTGTTGTTCGTGGTTTAGGCTATTACACCGGCCCGGTTTTTGAAGGAATAATCACCAAAGAGATAGTCGACGAAAAAGGCAAGAAACGTAGTTTCGGTTCAATATTCGGCGGCGGACGTTATGACACTCTCGTCCAGCGTTTCACCGGCCAGAAAACCCCTGCCACCGGCGGATCGGTGGGAGTCGACAGACTCCTAGCGGCTATGCTCTTGCTTGATAAAAAGAAAGCTCACAATTCATGCACAACCGAAGTCCTAATCACCATCATGGACAAATCACGCCTTACTGACTATCTGCAACTAGTGCAAAAAGTACGCGCCGCCGGAATCAACTCAGAAGTGTTTGTCGGCAATGGTTCAATCGGTAAGCAATTACAATACGCGGACAGACGCGGCATCCCTTTGGCGCTAATAGCCGGAAGCGATGAATTCAGCAACGGCGAGTATCAAATCAAAGACCTGGAATTAGGCAGGCGTTTGGCGGCGGATATCGAAGACCGTGACGAATGGCTCAAAGGCCGTCCCTCACAGCAGTCTGTCAAAGCCGATGAGCTAATGAGCAAGCTCAAAGAATTATTGGCGGACTATCGCGCTAAGTAATGCGCTGACTAAGATGGCAAAATCAAATCATTCAAAGAAGCGCCTCATCGACCCGCTCGTTCTCGGTGATAGAAGTCTATCTATCGAGGACCTGGTCTCTGTCGCCAGAGGCTTTCGCCCTGTTACACTAGGAGCTGAGGCAAAGGCGCGCGTTGAATTATCACGCGCTGTAGTAGAGGAGATTCTGATACATGACGCCAAAGTTTATGGAATCACTACCGGTTTTGCATCACTTCGCGACCAACGAATTGACGCCTCAGATGCAGGCCAGCTCTCGACAAACCTGATAAAAAGTCATGCCACAGGCGTTGGCGCACCTTTCGATGAAGATGTAGTGCGCGGCGCCATGTTGGTTCGCGCTCAAACTTTGGCGCGCGGCTGTTCAGGAGTGCGGGTAGACTTGATTCAAGTCCTGCTGGATATGCTAAATGCGCACGTCTACCCTTTCGTACCGCAACAAGGCTCAGTCGGAAGCTCCGGTGATTTGGCGCCTCTGTCACACTTGTTTCTGGTTGCCATCGGTGAACCTGATGCTATGGTGTATCACCGCGAAAGTAATACCGACGAAGACTCCTATGTAACATCATCGCGAGAAACAGATTTCATCGAATTGAGTGAGTTAGGTGACAAAACTTTGCCTTTCTCACCAATCACCTTGCAAGCCAAAGAAGGACTAGGCTCAAACAACGGCGCAGTCTTCAGCGCAGTAGTAACAGCCCTTGCGGCATTCGATTCAGAGAATCTTCTGGCTGTTGAGGAGCTTGTTTCAGCCCTTAGCTTTGAGGCCCTGCAAGCTGTGCCCGATTGCCTCCAACCAACTCTGGCGCAGACTCGGCCACATCCCGGACATCTCGAAAGCGCTAAGAACATCCGCTCAGCTCTAACCGATTCGCAACTAGTTCCGGGCGACAAACCGGCTTCGCTGAATATGGCTCATTACAATTGCGCGATGATGAAGTTGCATAGATTGGGGAAAGATATCCCCCAATTAACAGACCTGCATAAACAGATGGAAAGCGCTCAACCGGGGATAAGCGCGAGTCATAGTGACACCGAGTCATGCGAAACACTGTTACAGCCAATCGTAGAGAACTGGCGAACTGCTCTCGGATGGAGCGAACAATCAAACTGCGCTCAATCTTTGCCTGTTGCTACCATTGAAGCGCTGGCGCAAATTTATTCCCAACATATTCGCGCAATACTGCGCCCACTCGGCGACCCTGATTTGCAGGACAATTATTCTTTCCGCGCCACACCAACAGTATTAGGCTCGGCTCGCCAGGCGCTAGAGCATACACTTGAAACTATTACGACTGAAATCAACTCAGTCACTGACAATCCGATTATTCTACTCGATACGATTCTTGAGAGTTATCATGCTGACACCAAAGATGGCTCCTATCACGAATCACCGACTTTAGGAAATTTCAAAAAATGGCTCAGTGATAACTGGCAGGTTGCAATTGCTCAGGTTAAATCAGCGGCGAATTTTCACGGCGAGCCAATAGGAATAGCCGCCGACTATTTAGCGATAGCAATGGCCGAGGCTGGTAATATCTCAGAGCGTCGCTTGGCTGTTCTGCTCGATAGCGACCATTCAAAAGGTCTCCCCTCATATTTGATTTGGCAGGCCGGACTAAATAGTGGACTGATGCTCACCCAATACACCGCCGCATCCATTGTCACAGAAAACAAAACCCTGGCGACACCTGCAAGCGTAGACTCTATCCCCACCGGTGAGTCTTGCGAAGATCACAACAGCATGTCTACTCTTGCATCACGAAAACTCGCGCAAATTGTTAAGAATGTAAAGACGATTGTAGCCCTTGAAGCGTTGGCGGCATATCAAGCCGTTCAATTTCGCAAGCCAATGACTTTAGGCGACTCCACAGGAAAGTTAGAGTCACTCGTTGCCGGGAAGATTCACGATACAATGCTGAAGCAAAGCGAATTCGCTGATGTCAAAGCAATGCGCGAATTTTTGATTGGAATCGGTCTAGCAAAATCTACAGCGGAGAGCATACAACCTTGCCTCGTCCGCGATATATCAATGCGTCCTCTACTGCGCGATTTCCTCAAGCTCATTGATTCTAAAGAAATAATCACTCTGGCAAACGCCAACAAGAATACTCCGCTCAAGAACATCTAATCCGCCGGATAGCAGGTTTGCTATTACTCCCTATGTACCTGCGTACTTGAAGCCTGCGCAGTCGGGAAAATTAGCATCTCGCTGATATTCACATGCGCGGGTCTACTCGCTGACCAAACAATCGCATCTGCGATGTCCTCTCCCCTAAGCGCAGTTATTCCTTGATAGGGCGCTTTCGCCTTTTCTTTATCTCCCTTGAAACGCACCACGCTGAACTCAGTTTCAACCAAACCCGGGTCAATAGAAGTAACTCTAATAGGTGTTTCGTTCAAGTCCATCTTCAGACCGCGCGAAATTGCCCGCACTGCGAATTTAGTGGCGCAATACACAGCCCCGTTAGGATAGGATTCCCGTCCGGCTATTGAACCCAGGTTGATGATATGCCCCTCTCCACGCTCAACCATCCCGGGAACAATAGAATTAGTCACCGCAATCAGGGCCTTGACGTTTACATCAATAACCTCATGCCAGTCCTCGGAATCCATTGTGTAGAGCTTTTGCAGTCCTCTCACCAACCCGGCGTTGTTCACCAGGATATCCACCTCGCGCCAATCCACAGGTAGATTCTTAAGCGAGACCTCCACTTGCTTAAACTCTCTCAGATTCAAGGGTATCACCAGCGTTTCAGTCTGGTGTTTCTCTTCAAGCTCTTTGGCCAGTGTCGCAAGCTTCTCTTCTCTTCTGGCAACTAGAATGAGCTTTGCTCCCTCACGCGCAAATGCCCGCGCAGTAGCTTCACCTATTCCGGCTGAAGCGCCGGTTATCAAAACGATTTTGTCTGTTAGTTTAGTCATAATACCTCTCCGTTTCTACGCCGAAAGTATTGCTGAACACCCCAAAAGACAAGTCAGACCAGATGCTGTCCCTTGAGTTTGTATGGCGCTGCAAGTCTAAGTATAATGTCGTAGATAATCGGCGCTGAAACTGGCAAGACCAAACACATTGATCCATGTCCGGCGCGCTAATGTTATGCTTTAGATTGCAGAGATAACATCATGGACGCCATAGCTCTAATACTGGCCGCATTGCTGGGCGCGATAATCTCAGGAATCGTCGGCATGGCCGGCGGTGTAACTCTCTTGGGGATTATGAGCGCCCTGCTTCCGGCAAGTCAGGTAGTTCCCCTGCATGGTATCATCCAGCTAATCTCAAACTCCACCCGCACTGTAGTGTTTATCAAACAGGTTCGCTGGAGAATTTTCTTGAGTTACATACTCCCTTTGACTATCGGAATATGGCTAGGAACCGAGGTTTGGACGGAACAACTGGGGTGGTTCAAGCCATTCATAGGCGCTTTCATTTTACTATTTCTGCTATCGCGAAAATATGTCCAACACCTGCGCAACCTGCCGCTTTGGTCGTTCGCTCCACTCGGAGCTGTAGTTGGCTTTTTGACGATTTATGTCGGCGCCACCGGCCCGTTGATAGCTCCATTTTTCTTGCGTGATGATATGAACAAAGAGCAGGTAATCGCCACCAAGGCCGCCTGCCAAACCTGGGGGCACGTACTGAAGATCCCGGCGTTCCTGAGTTTGGGGTTCAACTATCAACCCCATATTTCGCTACTTGTTGGTATGTCAGTAGCAGTAATTGTCGGGACTTTGTTGGGGAAAAAGATTCTCGGCAAGTTTTCCAAGGAAGCGTTCACTCTCGCCTACCAAATTGTTCTGGCTTTGATAGCCACGTATTTGATTGTCGGCGTTTGGTTGTAGAGCCTATCTCTCCAGTGGCTTCTTCAGACGCATGTAGGTCACTTGAGCGACCGCCAGCAATTTGCCATTTGCATCACTCAGACTAATCTCACAAGGACAAAGAGTTCGGCCAGGTTTGATAACAGTTGCCTTTGCTACAACCTTATCCAGCGCCGGAGCCAGGAAGCGGATGTTCATATCGGTTGTAGTCAGTGTGTCTTCCACGCCGATAAGAGTCTGAATAGCAAAACAGGCCGCGGTGTCAGCGAGAGCCATCAGAATCCCGCCATGGAGTGACACAAAAATGCCATCCAATAAGCCGTCACGAACCATGCTCATCCGGCACTCCCCCGGCGCCAGTCCGTCAAGTTGAATCTTCAACGATTTGACCAGCGGAATTCCGGCAATCACTCTCTCAATTTCATTCTTCTGTTCAATTGATAACTCAGGTTCGGTAACTTTATTCATTCAGATTATCTATTCTCTATGAAGTTGTCGTGTGCCCTGGGAACTTAACATGCTACAGTCCCGCGCAAAATACAGACGTTTCAAGAGAATGCAAGCGGTTGCATTTAGTCATTGAAATATAGATATTGATAATGAGACTGAGAGGATATTAGAATCCTCCAGTTGGGGCTAATACAACATCCAGTTAATACAAACAAGGAGCAGAACAATGATGTACCCACCGGAAATGGTTGCGCCGATGCGCGGCGAATTGACACAGATTGGTTTTTCAGAAATGCTTACCGCCGCTGATGTAGACTCTCTTTTTGAGGATGCGCCGGAATCTACTTTGGTAGTTATCAACTCGATTTGCGGATGTAGCGCAGGCGGATGTCGCCCCGCGGTCAAGTTTGCTTTGGAGGCCGAAAAGAAGCCCGCGAAGTTGGTAACAGTTTTTGCAGGACAAGACACCGAAGCCACCGCCAAGATGCGCGAATACATCACAGGATATGCGCCTTCTTCACCAATGATTGTGCTCTTCAAAGGCAAAGAGCCGGTTTTCGCCTTGGAGCGGCACCAAATCGAGGGTCGTCACCCGCAGGAAATCGGCGCGGACCTGTCTGATTCGTTTGCAAGGTTGCTCTAAAGGGCGCTTTCTAATTCGGCGCATTACATGGCTAAGAAAAAACTGCCTGATTCCAGAAAAAACGAGCGTGACCGCCGTGGCGCAAAACGCCCGGGTCATGGCGGCGCCTACTTAGTTTTCGTCGCTCTTCTTCTGGTCGGCTACTGGTTCTATCAAAGGGCGCATTTGCGCGCGCTTCGCCCCGGTGAAATCTACATCACCGGAACTGTAGCTCGCGGCCCAGGATCTAATTGCTGGATTCTCAACGCCAGAACTGGCGAACGTTTCAATTTCTTCGGAGCCGATTTGGGGAAACTGCGAACTGTAGGAATCACCGCTAAAGTCATCGCCATGCCAGAGCCAGACAAACAATCACCCTGCCGACAGGGCCGGGTTGTGACGGCGCTGGAGTATCGTGTGCTAAAGAAACCAAAATTCAAATGACCGCACTACTTATGCCTTGCTATGAATGACGAAAAAACACCCAAAGGCCACAGCCTACTTCACGGAAGCCTTTTGGGAGTTGGTGAAACCAACGCTAACCCTGAAAAGTTTATGGCCGAGGCCTTACGTGAAGCCCGGCAGGCTTTCGAGGAACGAGAAACTCCAATTGGAGCAGTTGTAGTTCATCAGGGGCACATAGTAGGGCGCGGGCATAATCGAACTATTGCCCTGTCCGACCCTACCGCTCACGCAGAGATGATAGCCCTGACCTCAGCCTCCGAAACACTCGGAGATTGGCGTTTGGTGGACTGCGATTTGTATTGCACAATCGAACCGTGTGTAATGTGCGCTGGGGCCTCTGTGCTGGCGCGAGTGCGCAAGATATATTTCGGGGCCACAGAGCCGAAATTCGGCGGCTGTGGGAGTCTATTTCAGGTTCCGCAAGATACTCGGCTCAATCATCAATGCAAAATTGAAGGCGGTATTCTCGCCAATGAATCAGCGGCATTGATGCAAGAGTTCTTTCAAAGCCTCAGACAAGGAAAGTTCAGTCAGAACTAGTGATTTGTTCTAGTGATTGTTTACTGTTACGGTCGCTAATGAATTGTGAGGATATTATGAGCGAAAGCATGATCAGCGAACAAGCCGACGCCGTGGCAAGTAAATACGGAATTGACCTTATCAAGGTTCAATTCAAGGCAACGATGATGGGAATGATCTTGGGAGTTGTATATCCCGGGGCAATAGTTGCTGTTGCATATTTCATAAATAGCAACCGAACTCCACCTATTTCACCTGCGGATATAGACATGTTTTTCTGGATTTTAGTCGCTATAGGTGTAATTCAAGTTCTCATAGCCTTCTACTTTCGTCGCAACCTTCTCTCAAAGCCATGCGTAAAGACAGAGTCAACATTTGCCGTAGACTTCCAAGATTCGATAAAGAAAACCAACATCATACTGGCGTCCTTCCACAACTCCATTGCAATATACGGACTCGTATTGTTCTTCATGGGCGCTGAAATCGATGTGGCGTTGCTTTTTGCAGTTTTATCAGTCATTGCTTTTCAAATACTCCGTTTCCGCGGCCCCTTGATAGAGAAAGCCATCGTCAGTCAGCAAGAGCATGTCTCCGCCGGTAGGTTTTGGAAATCAGGCGGACTTTTCGGCTAAGCGACGCTTTACATCAATTTAAGAAAGTCCTACATTCGACCCCGGAGAGATGCCGGAGTGGTCGAACGGGATGGTCTCGAAAATCATTGAATCGCAAGATTCCCAGGGTTCGAATCCCTGTCTCTCCGTTTTGATCTATTTGGTATCCTTTCGTTCTACTCGCTCGAAGGTTTTTTTATATGCGCAAACTTGTGTCAGCGCAATATCGGCTCCCTCAAATAAAAGAGGTCGATTTGAATAAATCAAATCGACCTCTTCTACTTTAGATATCTCTATTCTTCCTGCTCCAGCGCCTAAAAGAAACGAGGCGCTTAGCCCAGGGAGATAACGCTTACGACAATCATGAGCCAGTGTTACCACAAATCGGGGCCGCTCCGCCTGAGAATATACGAGCGATACCGTAGGTTACATCTGCAATATTGAATGTGTTGTCACCGTTGGAGTCAGCTTGGTCCTGACAAATTGGAGCCGGGCCGCCTGAAAATATGCGCGCGATTCCAGAGGTTACATCAGCGATATTGAATGATGCGTCATCGTTAAAGTCACCGGGGACAAGGCAACATCCCGCCGGTGTACAAACGCCGCCATCAAACCCTGGAGCGGCGGCGTGAGATGTGAATTCACGTTGCCATAGATGCGTCCAATCATCAGTCCATAGCGCTGAATCAGGACTGAAGGCCCCTGTAAACAACACGTCAGTGAAGAATGCGTTACTGGCGTCCGGATTGCTGGTAGTCCAGTTCGGACAAATTGTAGAACGAGGGTCCAATCCATTGTCCGGTGTGCGTGAGATACCAACCAACGAGGGATTTGTAACAAAGTTATTCTTACTCGCATCCCGGAAGAGTATATCGAGTACGTATGAGTCAGTGACGTAGCTGGCAGTGTCTGTAAACGCCACTTGATCAACTGCGGCGCCAAAGCCCCACCAAATGTTACATTCAAACTCAAGGTCACCCACTTCTAGTCGCTCACGACTGTCAGCTCCGCTTACCAAGTCCTCAACAGTCAATGCGCGGTCGGCAAAATCAGTGAAGATGCTATTGAAGTACTTCCCGCCTGCATTGTCTCTGATGGCAAAACCACGATTGGCGGTTAGCGCATTGACGCCTGAGCCAATGTAAGTAGCGTTCTTGATAACCGGGATAGCCAACGGGGTTCCATCTTCAGGAACGGTGCCGCCGTCATGCTCACCTGCCCGGTCGCCAAAGGCCGCGTCGTTAAGACTGAACCAGAACTGACCTTTACCGCGGAATCCTTCGTCATAATCAAAACTGTCATCACCGTTGAAAGCAGAAACCATGTATGAGGTGTTGACTGTGCCACCGAAGAACTCAAAGCCATCATCAAGGTTGTTAAACACTTCGACGTGGTTGATTTCAGTGCCGGAGCCAACAGCGCCCAAAGTAAGGCCGTTGATTTCATTGCCGGCTCCGATTTGTGTGCCGCCATGACGAATCGAGACGTACTTGAAAACACCTGAGTTGTCAGCGTCATTGGTTCCACCGTAGGCGCCGCGAATTTCTGATGGCGGAATACCTTCGATTTGACCGACACCCAAGGCTGTGTTTATTTGCGCATTGCCTAGAATAATCACACCGCCCCAAAGACCGTTGGTGCCTAGTGGAATGTCATTCGGGTCAGGTACATTGTCGGTAACACTGGTGAATACAATCGGCCACCAGGGCTTTCCAACTGCGTTGATTGTGCCGCCTTGCGCGACGATAAGTGCGCTGGCGGATGCTCCAGCTCCAGGGAGAGCCTTGATTATTGTTCCGCCCTCGATATTGAGAGTCTCACCATTTTCTACGAACACAAACCCACTGAGAATGTAGACAGTATCCTGCGTCAAGGTGCGTGTTCCAACAATATCAGCGTCTGTCACTGTGACAGTAGGCTTACCATTGTTTTCATCCCAGAGAACGCCCGGGACAGGGGCGTTTGAAGTATAGCCCAGCTCCCAGAGATAGGTCCAGTTGTCGGTCCAAAGAGAGTCTTTGGGGTTGAAGGCGCCAACCCATTTGGAATCTACGAAGAAGGGATCGGAAAAATTGCCCCAGGCTGCGAGATTGTCGGTCCATGTAGGACAGAAACGAGCGCGCGGGTCGAGTCCGCCGTCACGTGAACGACTGATACCAACTATTCCCGGATTGCGTGTCAAGTTGTATTTTGCTGAATCACGGAAGAGGATGTCGAGTACGTATGTATCTGTTACATAGCTAGCGGTATCGGTGAAGCCGACCTGATCAACGGCGGCGCCGAAGCCCCACCAAAGATTGCCACGGAAGTCCAAGTCACCTGTCTCAAGGCGCTGTCTGCTGTCTGCGCCACTGACTAGGTCTTCGACCGTCAAAGCGCGGTCGGCAAAGTCGGTGAAAATGCTGTTGAAGTACTTGCCGCCAGCGTTGTCTCTAATAGCAAAACCGCGATTGGCGGTGAGCGCATTTACGCCGGAACCGATATAAGTAGCGTTCTTGATGTGAGGAATCGCGAGCGGAGTTCCATCCTCGGGAACTGTTCCGCCGTCATGCTCTCCTGCTCGATCGCCAAATGTCGCGGCGTTAAGACTAAACCAGAATTGCCCATTGCCACGGAAACCTTCGTCATAATCAAAACTATCATCACCATTGAAGGCAGAAACCATGTACGAAGTGTTGACTGTACCACCGAAAAACTCAAAACCGTCATCGAGATTATTGAAAACCTCAACGTGATGTATTTCAGTTCCTGAGCCCACAGCTCCCATAGTGAGTCCGTTGATTTCATTTCCCGCGCCGATTTGTGTGCCACCGTGACGAATTGAGACGTATTTGAAAACGCCTGAATTATCGGCGTCGTCGCTTCCGCCATATGCCCCGCGAACTTCCGCAGGTGGGATACCCTCAATCTGTCCAACTCCCAGAGCTGTGTTTATCTGAGCGTTGCCCAAAATAATGACGCCACCCCAAAGACCGTTGGTTCCGATTGGAATGTCGTTAGGGTCATCGACATTATCAGATACACCAGTGAAAATAATGGGGCAATTCGCCTCGCCATTGGCGAAAATCTTTCCGCCGCGAGCCACTATCAAGGCGCTCGCAGATGCGCCTGCGCCCGGCATGGCCTTTACGATTGTCCCAGGGTCAATGGTCAATGTCTCGCCAGATTCGACGAATACAAAGCCATTTAGAACATAAATGTTCGACGCTGACCAAGTGGTAGCGCCGACTATGTCGGCGTCGGTTACGTTTACAATCGGTTTGCCGGCTTCTGTTATGCAGTTCTGTCCCCAACTGAGAGTCGGGACAAGAAGCAGGATGATTACTGCTCTCAAGATAGACATGTTTTGTTCTCTCCACACAATTCGTTTTGATAGGTATGAGTTGGTTGATTTCAATAGACTTTTCATTCGGACAAGATGACTCAGATTACTACCTTCAGTTTTTGTTCTCTCCCGCTCCTTTTCGCTTTAGCGCTAAATACTACTTACTGTCGTTACTGGCTCGATGATACTAGTGATTGTGTAACACACACTCTCTTTACTTCTTCAACTGGAAATAGAGCTGTTGTGGCTACAGCGCGCCTACTTCCAGCAGACAGTGAGAATATTGGCGATGGAAAGTTATTCCTGATGAGATGTGAGTTAATGTTTAGTTAATCACGCAGGACATTGGAACGAAATGGAACGCAATTGAAAACAATTGAAACATCCCAAAAGAAAGACCGCAAGGACATATTGTCTATTGCGGTCTTTCCGGGGTGGCAATGAAAACGAAGGCAAACTATTGGGACAGAAAGAAGCTCATAATTCTTAGCCTTTGCTTCAGCGCCTTAGGGGGCCTCGGAGGTCGAAGCGTCTCATGGTGAGTATGTCAGACCAAGTGAGAAAGTTGATCCGCTGGAGTATTCCTGGAAGATATATTCCTGTCCCTTATATTGATGTGTCTTTTTGTACTTTGAATTCAATATGTTCTTCCCCGCCGCTTTGAGTTTCAAAGACCCTAGTAGCCTCTGTGAAAACGTCAGGTCAAATTCAGGTCGCGGCTGCTCATAGACATCAGGAGTGCCGCCAAGTGACACTGTGGCTAAACGCTCCCCAAAGACATTGAACATACCGCTGATTACTGTGCCTCGTTGTGCATTTTCATAAGTTAACTCGGCATTAAGTATGTATCCTGACTGCCCCTGCATCGGTCGGGTGGATGACGCGTTGGGGTCAAATGCCCGGATAATTGTCAACTCGGTTTCGCCGATATCGACTTTCGAATCTACTAAAGTCAGGTTTCCAGCTATGAAAACGTTTGAGAACCTTGAACCAAGTTGGTCGAGTCTCTTACGCAATTCAAATTCCAATCCATAAACCTGACCACTCTCAACATTGACAAACTGAACCGAGCCATTTGCATCTACAATTGTTCGTTCAATCGGATTCGAGAAGTTCTTGAGGTACACGCTCACCGCCATAACTTCCCCGGGTCTGGCAAACCACTCCCAACGTAAATCGTAATTGTCTACTAAGGTCCTTTGTAGATTCGGATTCCCACTGAGAATGTAATCATTGATGAACTCAAACGATGGGAATGGAGCCATCTCCCTCAATGTCGGCCGGGCCAAAGTCCTGCCGTAGGCGGCGCGTATGTTGATATACTGTGAGGTTTTGTACACCACATTCAAAGATGGCAGAATGTCATTTTCACTAAGTGACCCTACGTCTTCAGTTGGGTCAAGGCTAAGTGTTGTCATCTTGGTAGTCTCGAAACGGGCGCCGGTGATAACAGTTACTTTCCTCGAAATCGGGTATGAAAGCATTGCATAGGTTCCAAGAATCGTTTGATCACCATTGTAGCTGTTTCTCAAGTCGGTAACATCAGAGACATACAAGCCAGACCAGGAAGAATTGACGTTACTATTCCCTACGTTATTGGCGAAATATGAATTCGGATCACCAGTGTAGCCCCACGAGGAGCCAAGTGATTTGTAATCATATTGCTTCTCACGAAAAGTTCTGGACTTCGACAAGGCGGCGACTCCAAACTTAACCTCTCCGCGAATATCGTTTCGCGTAAAGGGCATAACCAAATTGACCTTGAGGTCTCGCGTGTTCTCATCCAAATTACGGAAATAGTGTGTTGGTGATGGATATTTCGATGGACTGATGCTGTAAACAGTTGTATCTCGCCTGGCTATATAACGATAGTCATCTGAGAAAAAACGAAGGTCAGGATTGTTTTGTTGGGTATTCGCAAACCCTGCCTGCCAGTCGAGTTCTACTCTCTTGACAAAGTCAAACTTGTGTGTTCCTTTTGCCTGAAAACTACTCAACTGACGCTCGGTATATCCCAGCGCCCGAGTTTCGAAAACCTCATCTTCACCCAAATCACGTGGCAATTCTCCGAATAGATAACGTGATGATGTCTCAGCGCTACGATTGTACATGAGGTTTGCGCGAACTGATTGATCGACGCCTAGACTGTGTGTCAAGCTAACCAAACCGCCCCATGACACTTCGTCAGTCGACTTTGTGTCGTTCAAGAGGTAATCCTTGCTTAGCTCATTGACAGTATTCACGTTACCGGGGTTATTCCAACGCCCAACCTTACCATTTTCATAAAACGATATGTTTCGCTTGTAGTTAAGGCTGGCCATCATGCCAAGGGGACGATTCCCAATTGAGTATTTGTTTCCGTAGTTTAGCGTATAGGACTGATTGGTAGGAGCGGAACCAACGGTGGGACTCATTTGAGTGTTGAAGGCGCGTGACGCTTTATCGAGCGCGATTGAGGAATCAGGATTCACAAAAGCAGAGCCAACACTTGGTATATCACTCCCTTGCCTGGAAACCAATGCGGGAATATCTCTGCCTCCGTCATCAATCCCCAACCAGTCAGTAGAGCCACCAGAGTAGCTTAGGAATTTATCCGAGAATGACGCCTGAGAATTGTAAGAGCTTGATGTTCCGAAAGAGAATGCGCCCTGTTCAGGATATTTCTTTAGATTTAGCTCAACACTTCCACCAGTGAAGTTTCCCGGTTGATCGGGTGTGAAGGTTTTTAACACCACTATATTATCCAGCATACCCGCGCTGATTAAGTCCAGCGGAGCAGATTGTCTATCCGGGTCTGCGCTAGGCAAGGCCATTCCATTGAGCGATGAATTTGTGTAACGGTCGCCAAGCCCACGTACAATTATGTGTTTGCCGTCTGCGATTGTTACTCCGGTCACATGCGTCATCGCTCCGGCGGCGTCAGAACTACCATTGCGACTTATCATCTCCGCGCTAATTGCGTTAGTAACTCCCGCGGCTTTACGACGATCGGTCAACAGCGCCGCATCAGTGTTCTCAACCTTGCGGACTTCAACCGTAATTGTCTCATTCGTATATTGAATTGTTTCGGACTCAAGTTGAGCGTCTATAGTTGCCACTCCTCGTGATGTAACAACAACGCTGTCCCACACTATAGTCTTATATCCAATAGTGGAGAATCTGACAATATGAACACCGACAGGTACCTGCCGGATACTAAATCTACCATCAACATCGCAAAAAGCTCCTAACTGTGTGCCAACCACTACAGCGGTAGCTCCAACCAACGCCTCTTTTGTTTGACTGTCAGTGACCATACCGCTAATCGTACCGAATTGCTGTGCAACAACTGACCTAACAATCCCTAGTGACATCAACGCCAAAAGCAACGACAACATCCCCAGGAAACTCAGGCTCATTAGCTTCCTGCTTTCAACCTGTGACTTAACTTGAAATCTCACTCTTCCTCCGCTTCACCTGCGCTTAGTTTCATTGCCGGAACCTCAGACTTGCAGGCATTGAGTCCTACGGTTCGGCGATGAAAGTCGGCATGCAGTGTTTACGGGATGCAAAGTGTTTATGAGTTTCGCGTGAATTATGTCAATGCAATTACCGAAATACGCATAAAGAATTAACTGCTCCTTAGCGCTTTGCAAACAATCCGCGTCGATTATAGTGGACGCGCAAACTGCGCCGGGAAACGTTATGAAACAAAACATACTTATAGTTGAAGACGAACCGCAGATTCAAGATCTGATTCGACATGGCCTCGAGAGAGAGGGCTTTTTCGTTTCCGCATACCAGTCAGGCGAGCAGGCTCTCTACGCCGTCGAGAACATGCGCTTTGACCTTGCGCTACTTGATGTGATGTTACCCGGGATTGATGGAATTGAGCTGTGTCGGCGACTAAAAGCTGACCCCGCCACCGAGCCTATGGCAGTCATATTTCTCAGCGCCAAATCTGAGGACGCTGATATCGCTGATGGTCTGGAGATGGGGGCTGTGAATTACATCACCAAGCCGTTTAGCTTGAAGTCTCTGATCTCCATGATAAGGGCTACACTGCGGCTATCGAGCAAGCCGCTTCCCAATATCAATGAGATGATTCAGCTAAATGGTTTTGCGCTGCATTTGGGTAAACATGAGTTGAAAGTAAATGGCGAACGCGTTGACCTAACCCGCACAGAGTTTAGTATTCTTACCCTGATGATGAAGAACCCAGGATGGGCGTATTCCAGAAGTCAGATTATCAACTCAATTCATAATGCCGGAAAAGTAGTCAACGGAAGAGCCATTGATGTCCAAATCCTAAACCTGCGACGCAAACTAGGCGCTGCCGGCAGACACATAGAAACTGTCAGAGGCATAGGCTACCGCATGGTCCTTGATGACTAGCGCCTGAGACAATACCAAATCCGCAATGTCCCACTATCCCCACTACCCGAACCACTACTTAAGCATGATCATCTTCCGCGATTCTGCAGTCTCCGGTGTTTGCAATTTGTAGAAGTACATTCCGCTGGCTAGTTGTCTACCATTGTCATCAGTTCCGTCCCAACGGATTCGGTATTCTCCAGCCGAATAGGTTCCGTCAAGAATAGTATTGACGCGTTGGCCCAGAGTATTGTAGATGACTAGCCGAACTTCACAGCGTTGTGTCAGCGAAAACTCAATCGTAGTTACGGGGTTAAACGGGTTCGGGTAATTCTGATTCAATTGAAAAGACTCCGGCAGAGTCGGCTCATGTTCAATATCTACATCAGTTACAATGTCACGCCAACCGGCAAAGAAGTTTACTTCACCAATCCAGTTAGGGCCGGAGTTTGCAGTTTGAGAGCGAACAGCAAAATCATCGAGACCATCACCGTTAAAATCTCCTATACCGGCAAGTTTCTGACCCAGAAAATTCTGTCCACCTGGAATCATTAGGTTTTCAAAGTAGGCGTCAGCTAACATGACAGAGTCCAAGTCAGTTCCACCCAAATGTAAGTGGAATTCATTTATGAAGGCATTCGGATTGATATATCCCCAAACTATATCAGAAAAACCATCTGAGTTGATGTCTCCAGCATATGCGACAGAAGAAGGTGGCTCAAATCCCCCGCCAAGGCGAGCCGTATTGACAACGACATCAACTTTGTTGTCTAACGCAGGCCCACCGAAATATATTCCGTAGGGATCGTCAGCTCCTCCGCTTATGAGTATATCACCATATCCATCTCCATTGAAATCGGGGATATACACCATTTCCAACCCGAACCATGGTGAAAAACTGTATATCTCATAATCAGGGATAGTATCGAAATCAGGACCACCCCAGTAGAATTTTACGAAACAGGAGTCACGAGGAAGAAAAGCCGCTATGGCGAGGTCCGGGAAATTGTCCCCGTTGAAATCACCTGTAATAATATTATCTCCGAATCCATTAGATGTATCCGGGATGATGTATTCCGGGATAGTGTCCCGCAAACTGTCAACTCTGTAAATGTACACATAGGAATCATTGTGAAATACGCTTATCGTTGCGAGGTCGAGGGCTCCATCGCCATCTATGTCTGCAGCCTCGGTCACCCATGAAAAGCGCCGAGGAAATATGAAGTCCGGTACATCATCTAATTCGGGACCGCCAAAGTAAATGGCCAAGTCTACATCGGCCGTCAAACTATCAACCAAACGCGCGGAGAGGTCTGTAAATCCATCTCCGTTTATATCACCAATTGCCCAAATGCTGGGCATGAACTGCATAAACAAATCATCCAATTGGTCATCAGGAGGAGTACCGCCATAGACCAAATAAGCAGGATTGTCCACAAAGGGATCAGATAGATTTCGAGTAAGCAGAACATCGGTAGTCTGATCTGAGTTTATATCCCCAAGCGGAACAATACTCCAACCCAAAGGCCGCACAGTTTGTGTATCAGAGACCACAAGAAACCGATTGAGCGAATCAATATGCGCCCGAGAAGAGAATATCCCTTTGACCCAGTCGGCATGTGTAACACTGCTTGAACCCAAGAGAATAACCATTGCAAGTATGGTCGATTTAGTAAGACAAGAAGGTAACATCAATATACCCTTCGTCCAATATACCTTTGTCGAAAGTGTCCCGGCGAGGAGAGAAGTCGCAGGAATGGCTAATAGCAGTATACATACCAGTCGGGAAATGGCAAGAAGATAAATCCGGCGTGGCCTTTGGCGATGGATTCTCGCGTAATGTCCCCTACTGGCGCCAGCGGGGATTAGCGCCTATATTCGCCGTCATGACACAAGAAACGAAATCCCCCCCGCGCGCCGCGAAATCATTCGTAAGCCACCTCGAAGGCGCTATCGATGGCGAGAAATTGCCCTCCGATAGAATTCAAACTGTACATAATGACCGGCCTATATGGGTTCGCTACGATTTGGAAGCTATTGGCGCTGCATGCAAGCCCTCAGATTTTCTGGGGCGTGATACAAGCATGTGGCGCTATCGTGAACTACTCCCCCCTGCGCCGTCAGATACATTGATTACCTTAGGCGAAGGTATGTCGCCGCTTCTGCCCTGCTCTAAGTTGGCAGAAAGTTTCGGTCTAAATGACTTATGGATAAAAGACGAATCACAACTACCAACCGGCAGTTTCAAATCTCGCGGACTTGCGATGGCAGTCACAATGGCGCACAAGTTCGGAGTCAAACAAGTTGCTATTCCGACAGCCGGTAATGCTGGCGGAGCGCTGGCGGCCTATGCGGCGAGAGCCGGAATGCAGGCGAATGTTTTTATGCCCGCTGATACATCGCGAATCAATCAGGAGGAATGCCAACTCTATGGCGCTAACCTCACTCTAGTTGACGGCCTAATCAATGTTTGCGGTGCAATAGTCAAAGCCGGAAAAGAGCAAGTCGGTTGGTTCGATATGTCCACTCTCAAAGAGCCATACCGAATTGAAGGCAAGAAAACCATGGGATTGGAACTGGCTGAACAATTCAACTGGCGCCTGCCGGATGTCATCCTCTACCCCACCGGCGGCGGAACCGGACTAATTGGCATGTGGAAAGCCTTTAATGAATTACTTGAACTAGGCTGGCTAACTGGCTCAACGATGCCACGTATGGTTTCGGTTCAATCCGATGGCTGTTGCCCAATTGTCAGAGCTTTTGAAGCAGGCGAGCGCTTCGCCGAGCCATTCGCAGAGGCTAAGACAATCGCCAGTGGCATACGTGTCCCGGGAGCAGTCGGCGACTTCATGATACTAGATGCAATTCGCGCCAGTGAAGGAACTGCTATTGCCGTAGCTGAAGGCGAAATCCGTAATTGGCAGGAGCGCGGCTCACGCGCAAGCGGTGTGGCGCTATGTCCCGAAACAGCCGCCTGTATCGGGGCGCTTGAAAGTCTGTCAGCCTCAGGTTGGATCAAAAAGCAGGAGCGCGTAGTTATCTTCAACACAGGCGCCGCGCAAAAATACCCAGTCGCGGAGTTTACCTCACCACCGACAGTAAAAGGACCGGAAGACATCGACTGGGAACAATTCAAACATTGAACATCCCCGCCGCCAATTCCCTTTCCGATAGCTCTTTTTCCGGCAAGTGGAAAGTTATCGCCGCTCTTTCTGTGGCCGAACTGCTGGCTATGGCTCTGTGGTTCTCGGCCTCTTCTGTCGTTCCTCAGTTAGTTTCAGAGTGGTCATTGACCGGCTCTCAGCAGGCCTGGTTGACTATGAGTGTGCAACTAGGCTTTGTATTCGGAGCCTTACTTAGCGCGTTATTCTCCGTCTCAGATAGAGTTCCCGCTAAGACCCTAATTGCAGTAACCACCATCGCCGGAGCGGTATTCAATTCTTCAATAGCCCTAGTGACACCATCTTTTGCCATAGTAGTCTTCCTCCGTTTCCTGACCGGCGCCGCTCTTGCCGGTGTCTATCCACCTGGAATGAAAGTCATGGCCAGTTGGAGTAGAAAAGATCGCGGTCTCCTGATAGGAGCCTTGGTGGGAGCATTGACAGTCGGCTCTGCGGCCCCGCATTTGCTCAACGCTCTTTCTCCGGGCGCCAGCGACGGTCTCCCGCCCTGGCGGACAGTGATGCACATTGCCTCAGGCTTCGCTCTCATTGGAGCGGCAATCACACTCCTTTTCATCAAAGACGGCCCACTAACAGGAAAAGCCATGACCTTCACCTGGCGCAAAGCCCTTGAGGCGCTAACTGACAAGCCGACCAGACTTGCTAATTTTGGTTACTTCGGTCACATGTGGGAAGTCTACGCCATGTGGACCTGGGCGCCGATAGCATTGATTGCCTCCTACAAAGCCGCCGGATGGAATCTGCAAAGCGCTAGGCTTGCCGGATTTGCCGTGGTCGCGATAGGCGCGGTCGGTTGCTTACTTGCGGGATACTTTGCCGATAAATTCGGACGAACTCGAATTTGTATCGTCAGCTTGGCTCTATCTGGGATTTGTTCGGTAACCGCAGGTTTCGCATTCGGCTCTCCTGCGGTCTTAACTGGAATCGCCTTGATATGGGGAATTGCAGTAGTGGCTGATAGCGCACAATTCAGCGCCGCCGTCAGCGAGCTAGCCGACCCCAACTATGTCGGCTCGGCGCTGACACTACAAACCGGAATCGGTTTTCTGATTACTATAGTGTCAATCGGGATTGTACCGCCGCTAATGGACATCATGGGGTGGCGCTATGTGTTCATCGCACTGGCGCCCGGACCGATCTTCGGAATCGTCAGCATGATACGCCTGCGCAAACTTCCCGAATCAAGAAAGATGGCTTCCGGCGCTCGTTGATTTGTTTAGCAATGGACAGATTCTAATCTCAGAATCTATCTCCCCCTCGCACTAAGCTCAAGAATTCCGCCCGAGCTGAAGGCTCTTCACGAAAAGCGCCAAGCAAACATGAAGTAGTCATAATCGAATTCTGTTTTTCAACACCGCGCATCATCATACACAAATGCCGCGCCTCAATCACCACCGCCACACCCAGCGCGCCAGTTAGTGATTGAACAGTCTCAGCTATCTGTTTGGTCAGTCGTTCCTGAATCTGCAAGCGCCGCGCATACATATCCACCAAACGCGCTATTTTCGACAATCCCAAAACCTTACCGTCAGGAATATACCCCACATGACACTTACCAATGAACGGCAACAAGTGATGCTCACATAGCGAATACAACTCAATTTCCTTAACCAACACTAATTCATCAGTATCAGACTCAAATAGCGCGCCGTTGACAACACTCTCGGCAGTTTGCTGATAACCGCGAGTCAGGTACTTCATAGCCTTCGCCGCACGCTCAGGGGTTTTGAGTAGGCCCTCACGATTCGGGTTTTCGCCTATGTTCTCAAGTAATTCTTTGTATAAAGTTTCCATGCAGGGAGAATAGTACAATTCCCGATACAATCCAAACCGCAATATTTCTATTGACTCAACCCGGGCCATTAGGTATAATACCAATTAGTTGTGGTATTTAATGACAAGAAGTCTAGATTCGCGATTTCGAACACGCCGAAACAATTTGCTTTTGGCAAAACCTTGAAGGGGCGGTATCTCTATGGTTCCCAAGACAAAAGTCGGTCTTTGTGCGGCGCTACTAATCGCAAGTGGCTCCCTGACAGGAATCTCCTCTAAAGCCCACGCAACTCAAGTCCCATCGATTGAAACCTATACAGGGGCACAAATAGCAGACGCCTTCGGAACTGTATCAAACGCCGGAGATGTTGATAACGACGGGTTCCCCGATATCATGGTAGGCGCATCTGGAAATGATTTCGGCGGTTTGGGCGCTGGTAGAGTTTATGTATACTCCGGCAAATCCAGACAAGGGCTATTTACTTTTACCGGTGAGACGGATTTTGACTACTTCGGAGCAGCCCTCTCCTCAGCCGGTGATGTAGATGCCGATGGTTTTGATGACATAATCATCGGGGCATGGGGTAGTGACGCTGGAGGCATGGACGCTGGACGCGCATACGTTTATTCCGGCAAGACCCAGGCATTGCTATACACATTTACCGGTTCCACGGCAAATGGTAGGTTCGGCAAAGCCGTTTCAGGCGCCGGAGATGTAAACAACGACGGCTTCGATGATCTTGTTGTAGGAGAATACTATTTGTCCGCTGTGAATCAATCAGCTGGAAGCGCGTATGTGTATTCCGGAAAGACCGGCGCGTTGCTATACACGCTCAACAACGGAACCAGTGATTTCGGGTTCGGCCTCGCAGTCTCACGCGCAGGCGATGTAAACAATGACGGCTTTGCGGATATTATCGTAGGCGCTAAATACAACAAGGCCGGGGGTTCGCAGGCTGGCCGAGCTTACGTCTTCTCCGGACAAACCGGTGGAATACTTTATACCTTTACCGGTCAACAAAATTACTATCTCGGAGCTTCTGTTTCCGGCGCAGGCGATGTAGATAGTGATGGATTTGACGATGTGATTATCGGTTCTCCCGGTAGTACCGGTAGCGTAGCAGCTATGGGTCGAGCATCAGTGTATTCAGGTCAAACCGGCGCCCTGCTCATCACTCTCAATGGCGAGTCCCCCGATGACCATTTCGGAGTTTCGGTATCCGGAGTTGGTGATGTGAACAATGACGGTTTTGCCGATATCTTTGTGGGAGCGTCTGGCAATGACAACAACGGTGCACAATCCGGTAGCACCTATGTTTTCTCCGGCTTAACAGGCTTACCAATGTATACACTCAGTGGTGAAGCCTCTGGTGACCAATTCGGAGCATCCGTCTCAGGAGCAACAGATATTAACAATGACGGTTATTCAGATTTCATCATAGGCGCTCCGACTAATGACGCCGGTGGCATGCAAGCTGGCCGAGCCTATCTCTTTCTTGGAGGATGTTGCACCAACCCCGGCGACGCCAACGGCGATGGGATTTTCAATATCTCAGATGTCTCCTTTGGTATCGCTTGGATTTTCAGCGGCGGAGCTACTCCGGGGTGTCAAGGTGAGGCCGACGCAGACGGAAATAACACTTTCAACATCGCAGATATTACTTACGGTATAGAGAGAATTTTCGCCGGAGGCGTTGCGCCATCATGCGGAACAACTGCACGATAAGAGCAATTCGATTCTTTCCTGACAAATGGCAGGAAAGAGCGCAAACTGATTAGAACGGGAGGAAGAAATTCCTCCCGTTTTTTATGCTTACTCTTACATTTATGACTTACTATTCTGTTGGAACCTCTCAATTAAGACGAGGTCTTCCGCCGACATTAGCTGCTTCAAGTAATGCCTAAGCTCGTGAAAGAAAAAGTCGCAATCATAACAGCCGCCAGCCAAGGCATAGGAGCCGCTTGCGCGAGGGAACTAACAAGAAACGGATATCGACTGGCTTTGATGTCTCGTTCCAGCGAACTCCAAAAACTTGCTGACTCGCTGGACGCGAAGGACATCTTGACCTTTAACGGCTCTGTGTCAAATGTCTCAGACTTGCAAGAATTCGTAACCCTGACCCTCGACAAATATGGCGCCATTGACGCTGTCGTCAACAACACCGGTCACCCTGATAGAGGCGAACTACTGGAGTTAAGCGACGAACAATGGCTCAGCGCGCTTGACCTTGTAGTCCTAAATGTCGTGCGAATGGCCCGCCTGGTTACTCCTGCAATGCTCAACGCCGGAGGTGGCTCCTTTGTAAACATCACAACTCTGGGAGCCAGAGAACCTGATTCAAACTTTCCACTCTCTTCAACTCTAAGAGCCGCCACCGGCGCTTTCACAAAGCTCTATTCCGATAAGTATGGCGCCAAGAACATTCGCATGAATAATGTCCTGCCGGGATTCATCAACAGCTACGAGGCGCCAGCGGGTGTAATTGAGAAAACGCCACTTGGAAGACAAGGCGATGTCCAGGAAGTAGCCGAAGTTGTATCATTTTTGTTATCGGATAAAGCAAGCTATATTACCGGGCAGAGCATTCTGGTTGATGGGGGTCTTTCTCGTTCAACCTGATAATATCAAGCTTGTGGATATCCTGTAGTTAAGAAAATGAATATAAGAGGTCAAATGAAACAACTCATATCATCAAGAGAAGTAGCTAGTATTGGTAATAGGAACCGCTTAAGTGATTGCCTGCGCTTATTGGTCGCCGCACTCTTAGTTACTTGTATGTCATCTCAAGCGTTCGCCGGCGACCTATCCAATGCCACAAAAGCCAGCAACAAAGCCCGAACAACTCTCAAGAAAGCTATTGATTCAAAAGATAGCGGCCTGCTCGCTTCCCTCTTTACCTCCGATGGAGCAATAATCACCCCCAATGGTTACACTGTCTCCGGTCGGATTAAAATCAGAATGGCGGCCAAGATGGTTATGCTCACCGGAGAAACCGGAGCTCTAAATACTGTTCGGAAATCGATGAGTATGGTAGACGGCGCCGCGTATGAAACAGGCTCCTATACGTTTGTCCCGACAAGCGCTGGGGCCAAACGAAAAAATACGGTAAAAGGTCATTACACTCTTATCTGGCGCCTGGAAGACAAAAGCTGGAAAATCCATCGCGCAATCGGAATCTGACCATTAGCTCCCAAATGCAGGTTTAACCAACTCGCAACTGTTAACTCTTTCTGACGTATACTTGTATAAGAGTGGCACATATTGAATATGTAGAATCATGCTAGAAGACACGACAAATACCGAATACGCATCATCAAGAAGACAGAATTTGATAGCGTCTTTGGGACGCCTGTCATTTTTGCTGGTACTGGCTTTCCTAATCAATGCCGGATGCTCATCTATCGACGAAGGCGCTATTCCGATTACTACCTCCTCACCCAAAGCCCGGGACTATTATCTTCAAGGACGCGACTATGCCGAACGTCTTCGACGCGTTGAGGCCAACGAGTTATTCAAAAAAGCGCTGGCAGAGGATTCTCTTTTTGCCTTGGCCCACCTTAGCCTTGCGAGTGTTCAGCCGAGCGCCAGAGAATTCTTCGAAAGTTTCGCCAGAGCAAAAGAACTAATGGATAGTGTCAGCGAGGGAGAAAGACTTCTGATAATGACAACCGACGCCGGTATTCGCGGCGATCAAGCGGCTCAAGAGGATAATCTCAGGAAGTTGATCTCCTTATACTCCGGCTCTGCTCGAGCGCACAATCTCCTGGGACAGCTTTTCTTCACTCAACAGCGTTACCCATTGGCCATCAAGAATTTTCAAGCGGCAATACAAATTGACCCGGATTTCTCCTCACCCTACAACCAACTTGGGTATTCATATAGATTCATTGGTGAACTCGAAAAAGCGGCTGAAACTTTCAAGAAGTACGCTGACCTAATCCCCGATGATCCAAACCCGCACGATTCATACGCCGAGCTACTGCTCAAGAAAGGTGAATATGAATCTGCAATAGAGACCTATCGCCGAGCCCTGGCGCTGGACCCAGGTTTTGTCGCCTCGTACATTGGAATAGCTTCCAGCCTTTGCTATCAGGAACAACATCAGGAAGCGCGTGACCAATTACAACGGCTATATGCTGTCGCGAGAAACGACGGCCAACGACGCCAGGCGTTATACAGTATTGCGGCGTCATTTACGAACCAAGGCCTGTATGATAGCTCTAAGGCCGTGATTCTTCGTGCTAAGAAAATCGCCGAACAAATAGAAGATGTCCGTGCGGTTTCATCCGACTATGGAGCCTTGGGCGCATTGGCTTTAGAGCAGGAGGATACACATCAAGCGCAGATTTACTACGATAGCGCCGCGTGGTTGATTAGAACTTCTGACGCTGATGAAGTTACAAAAGCTAATACTGAGAGATTCCATCTCTTCGCTATTGCCGGTGTAAAGATAGTGGCTGGTAAACTAGATGAAGCTGATTCGCTAAGCCAGTTGTATGACGAGCAATCAGCATTGATTCCCAGTGTCGTTCTATCAGGTCTAGCCCATCAGCTCAAAGCCATGATCGCACTGAAGGAAAAAGATTTCTCAAGAGCGTTGAACGAGTTAGCGCTATCTAATCCGCGCGATCCATACAATATCTATCGCAAAGCTCTCGCATATCAAGGCTCAGGTGACATCGAAAACGCCAAAACAGAGCTAAAAAACGTCGTCGAGTTTAATTCAGTCCTGAGACTCAACTACGCTTTTGTGCGCAACAAAGCCAAAGCCATGTTGGACAGCCTCTCCCAATGATTTCCTCCGGTCAGCAAGGATAAATACTCTGCTGACTTGCCATCTTCCAGTCTCAATACTACTATTGTTTCCTGTCGGCCAAACCTTACCAGCGTAACGGCCCAATATGTATTCGTGATGTATATGTGTGGTAGAAATAGATAATGTTTAAGAGAGACATAACCGGAACCCTCGTTTTCGTCAAGAAACTTATGATCTTCTTCATAGGGGTGGCAACCTATCCCATTCTCAAATGGCTAAATAATACAAAGTTCGAAGGCCAAAACCACATCCCCAAAGGTCCACTAACCAATATACTTTTCGTATCTAATCATCAAACGTACTTCATTGATGTTATGGTGTTATATACGGCGGTTATCAGCCGAGGTACAGCATCTAGTTGTCCTCTCAATGGTCCCGGCTACATTTTCCGTCCCAGCGCAAATATCTACTATGTCGCCGCGCAAGAGACAATGCGCTCAGGATTAGTGGCGCGCTTATTGGAGATGGCCGGTTCAGTCTCAATAGAACGCACGTGGCGCCAGGCCGGTGAGGATGTAAAAAAGCAAGTCAAACTCACCGAAATCAGCTCAATCGGAAACGCCCTCAAAAGCGGCTGGGTCATCACTTTCCCGCAAGGCACCACTACCCCATTTGTGCCCGGAAGGCGCGGCACAGCGCATCTGATAAAGAAGTTCAAGCCGACAGTGATTCCTGTTGTCATTAACGGAGTCAATGAAGCGTTTCACCGTAAGAGTGTAAAGATTAAGAAAACCGGTGTGGATATTAGCGTCAGGTTCAAAGAACCGTTGAAGATAGATTACGACGATTCGGCGCAGGACATTTTGGCCCAGATTATGGATTCAATTGAACAAAGCGAGAGATTCCGAGACGCCAGCGTCAAAAGCAAATCAGAGCAGAGTGAGCCAAAGCGAGATGTTGCAGAAGGAACTGATCAGTCTTAGTCTCGCCCTAGTCTCGCGAAAACCCCGGCAAAACCTTAGCGATAACTTCAACCAAAAGCTCTGTTTGCCAGCGCAAAAGATAACCAGACTCCACTACCTCAGTAACATTCTTCGGCAGGTTACGCGCTATCGACTCCAACGCCGCTCTTGGAGCCACAATAAACGGCTCCAGCTCCAGCCCAGCGGCCACCTTGGCGCAACCGGCGCGTAACATATCAATCTCTTTTTTCTTATCCGGCGGAGGTGGCATCCGCTTTGGAAACTCCGGACACTCATCATCACTCATTTGCCTAACCCGCAAGATTATCTCAGCTAATGCCGCTCTGCGCCGCTCTGTAAAAGTCCTTGGCAATCGCGGAGCTGAGCTATCAGTCAATGACCTGTCTCCACTACTGTCTGCCCACAACGAAAGATCCAGTATTTTTTGATTGGTAATAATCTTGAATGATGGGATATCGGCCTTTTGCGCTATCCCCTCTCGCCAATGCCAAAACTCGCGCACATACGCCAGTTGCCTGCGGGTAAAATCCTTTAACCCTTTTATCCGCCAGCGCTTGTCTGAATCAATTTCCCGGGTATGCACAGTGGCGCTCACCACCGATGCGCATGACTCCTTATGCCAATCCAAACGCCCAAGGCCCAAAAGCTCTTGCTCTAACAAATCGGCTATCATCTCCAAATACCGAGTGTCCTCTACCGCATAGGTCAACTGCTCTGGAGTGAGAGGGCGGCGAGACCAATCTGATTTCTGTCCCTTTTTGCTCAACACCACATCAGCGAATTTCTCTACTAAAGCCGCCAATCCTACATGTGAATACCCCAATAATTGTGATGCAATCATAGTGTCAAAAACCGGCTTCTGCGGTGAAAAACCATTGAAACTCCGCAACATTCTTAGGTCATAATCGCATCCATGAAAAATCAACTTACGCACTGAAAACAATTCTACCAAGGGCGTAAGATTGACAATCGCTAAAGGGTCCACCAGCCAGTTTTTGCGGTTAGCTGTAATCTGAATCAGACAAACTTTCTGAAAATAGTGATGCAAACTATCGGCTTCAGTGTCAACAGCTATTCGGTCTTCAGACTGCAAAGCGCCAACCATTTCCGAGAAAACAGATGCGGTATCCACATAAGTAAAATCTGCAGGTAAGAGCGCTGCAATATCTGTCGCTTCAAAATCCATTATACGATGCATTATCCAAAGGTTTATAGCTAAACAGGTGACACAATCCACCAGCGATTCTTGACGCAGGCCTGACAAGACAATTCCAACCTGCGCTCAGAGCGCTAACTTAGTCTAACTAGCTACTTGTGGCAACGTCAATGTGAGGAATAATCCCCTTCTTTGCGTCAGAGGGTTGCCGACTGGCGTCTTAGTGTGGTATGCTCTGCTTATGGCGACTGAATCCAAAACCTTCCGAATGTTAGCCAAGACTCTCTATGGCCTGGAAGACAACCTAGCCAAGGAATTAGAGTCATTCGGCGCAACAAACATCAAGACTTTCAATAGAGCTGTGGAGTTCAGCGGCAATAAAACTCTTCTCTATCGCGCAAATATCTCCTGCCGTCTTGCAACACGGATACTCAAACCAATCTATCAATTCAAAACCTCCGATGCGGACTCGCTGTATCAAAACGTCAAACGAATCAATTGGGAGCTATACCTCTCTGAAAAACACACTCTGGCCATCGACACCGTCGTTAGCCACTCCTCTTTCACCAATTCAATGTTCGTAGCCCAACGCGCCAAGGACGCCATTGTCGACCAATTCCGCAAAAGAACCGGGGAGCGGCCCACAGTAGATATTCAAAACCCCGACCTGCGCATCAATCTGCACATTCATGAAAACGACGCCACCATCTCGCTGGATTCTACCGGGACACCATTGAGTCGCCGTGGCTATCGCACTGAATCAGGTCAGGCCCCAATTGGCGAGGTTCTGGCCGCGGGAATCCTGGATATTATCGGCTGGAACGGAGAGAAACCACTGGTTGACCCGATGTGCGGCTCTGGCACATTTGTTATTGAAGCCGCCATGCGCCAGCAGAAAATGATCCCTGGAGCGTTGGGCAGAGATTACGCTTTCATGCGTTGGCTAGATTATGATGAGGAGCTCTATCTCAAACTCAAAGACGAAAACAAATCACCAACAACCAGTAGCGAAAACGCTGAGAAAGCCGCGGTGTATGGCTATGACAGTGATAGCCGTCAGCTTCGTTACGCGCAGGCCAATGCCGCTCGAGCAGGGGTCGGCGCCTCGGCTCGCTTTGGTAAGAAAGATTTCTTCGAGGATGACTATTCTATTTGCGATAGTGTCGTGATTCTCAACCCGCCCTATGACAAACGTCTCGGCCTCGATGATGTCCGGGAGTTCTACAAGCGTATCGGCAACACCCTAAAAGCCAAGTATGTAGACTCGACAGTTTACATAATCACTGCCAACCTCGACGGAATGAAAGCCATTGGCTTGAAAGCCACTCGCAAAGTGAAGCTATACAATGGCCCGCTCGAATGTCGCCTACTTGAATATCAAATGTTCAGCGGCAAACGCGAAGACCACTTGCGTTCAAAGTAGAGGAACTAGTCATGCGAATGTTGGAAATGCACATTGGTGTCAAAGATATCCAAAAAGCGCTCGCCTTCTATCGCGAATTGTTACCACACAAACGAGTAATCGAAGACGATGAAAACAAACAAGTCTTCATAGTCCTCGAAGACGGTACAGCTTTTGGAATATGGGAAGCTGGATATCACGGCCTACTAAATGGTTTGCCTGCCGAGCATCTACACTTTGCTTTTCAGATTACTCCTGATGAATACGACTTCTTCAAAGAGAAACTGCAAAAGCTAGACGTTGAGGTATTAGAACACACCTGGCGCGATGGCCAGCGAAGCTTATACTTCTTCGACGCAGACGGTCACCAAGGTGAGTTCATGACCAAAGAGTGGGCCTAAGCCTCCACTGTCTACAATGAATTCTCATAGACAATTTCTACCGAATCAGCCACTTTCTTAGCGGTAGCCCGAGCAACATCGGTTGAATCCCCACGAGCTAACCCTACACCCATCCTACGATATTTTCTAGTAGTCGGTTTCCCGAAGATTCTGATATCTGTGTTTACCGTAGAGATGGCATTCTCCAGCCCCTTGAACCTAAACGAATCCGACTCTCTATCAGCCAGTATCACAGCCGACGCTGATGGGCCATAGTAATTTATAATCGGAATCGGTAAACCAAGAATTGCACGCGCATGCAAATCGAATTCGCTGAGATCTTGCGAAATCATTGTCACCATCCCAGTGTCATGCGGACGCGGCGAAAGCTCCGAGAACATCACCTCTTTGTCAGTCACAAAAAACTCCACCCCGAAAACTCCTGCGCCTCCCAAGCGATCAGTAACCTTCTTAGCCATCTCTTGCGCTGTGCGCAAATGCTCATCTGATATCGCCGCGGGAAGCCACGACTCCTGATAATCTCCCCGCTCCTGCCTGTGCCCAATCGGAGCGACAAACAAAGTCTCTGCACCTCGTTGTTTCACAGTTAGTAAAGTGATTTCCAAATCAAAGTTGATAAACTCCTCAATAAGAACCTGCTGTTCATCACCACGCATTCCCGCGCAGGCATAATCCCACGCATCAGATACACCATCGGCGCTTTCAACCTTAGACTGCCCCTTGCCAGAGGAAGACATAACCGGTTTCACCACACATGGAAACCCAATGTCCGCACAAACATCTTGCATCTCTTCAAGTGACGACGCATACATATACTTTGCAGTGCGCAACCCAAGCTCAACGCTCGCCACTTCACGAATCGCCGTACGGTTCATTGTCAAATAAGTAGCCTCGGCTGTCGGGATTACAATTACACCACGCTGTTCAAACTCCGCCAGCTTGGTAGTGCGAATCGCCTCAATCTCCGGCACAATCATATCCGGCGAAAACTTTGCAACGACACGTTCTAACTCATCAGCATCCAACATATTGATAACCGCAAAATCATCCGCCACCTGCATAGCCGGAGCCCCGGCATACCTATCAACCGCAATAACCGTCTTCCCCAGACGCTTCAAAGCAATAGTAACTTCCTTACCCAACTCTCCCGCGCCCAACAGCATGATTGTATCAATTCGTTTCATATAGTCTTTCGATTACTGTACATGAACAATTCCGCCTAACCATTTCATTCACAACCCCCGTAGTGGCGGGGCTTGCCCCGCCTTGTCAGGTTATGCGCAATCGCTCAGCCCAAGCAACCAAGGCGCCCCAAGGGACGCCACTACGACTGCAAGCGAGACATCTTCATTTCGAGCAGTTTTCTTGAATTGTAGCATTGTCTATTAACTGTCTGGGAACTTGCTAGCCCGACCCACCTACAACCCACCGCCCTCAACTTCACTCAACTCTATCTCATACCCATTAGGGTCTTGAATATATATCGAGCGCGACTTCTCCCAATCCAAAACACCGTCATACATCACCGGAACAGACAACCGCTTGCAGATTTCCAGAACCTCATCGAAATTGCTAACATGAATCCCAAAATGCGAAATCCCATTCCTATCCCCTGCCGAGTCGCCTTCATAAATACAAAGCTTAACATTCTCGTCACCAATAATAACCGAATCCTGCTCAGGCTGTTCCTTCATCACCACAAACCCAAACAACTCCGAATAAAACCTCACACTCTCATCAAGGTCCTTAACAACCATATTAATATGATCAATGCAAACAGTCTTCAGCATATATTCATTCTCCTATTCTGCCGGCCCGAAATCCGCATACCCCGTAGTGGCGGGGCTTGCCCCGCCTTTCTTGTTGTGTCAGGTCCTCAGACCTGCCACTCGTCGGTTCTGAAGAATCGACGTAACGGACAATTAGTCACCTTTGAAGGATGTAGCTACATCCGACATCCTCACCCTCAAAATACGCGAGCTTCCCAGGTAGACACGAGATGATAGCGGCGCCAGCGCTATGGTAAATCGCGTCAGTAAGCGCTTCATTCAGGCTGAGTGTTTTGCCATCATAATCCGAGGCCATACAAATTACGTGACACTCATCAGGAGCGCCTAATGACCTAAGCCGAGTCTCTAAGGTAGCTTCACCCTTTCTATACTTGTAAAGAGATGCAAATTCACTGTCAAACTCAAAGTCGTGATAAAGGCAGTCTAAGAATCTCCTTCGCCCTCCTTTTGAGCCAAGCAAGCAGAGATACCTGTCTCTCTTGTGAGGCGCCGCGAAGGCTTCTATGAACTTCCTTTCATGTTCGTCTATAGGCATCCCAAAAATCCTATGAAGTTCGGTAGGTTGGGAGCCGTGCGCTCACGACATCTTCTTTTCGAGCAGTGTGTTTGAATTGTAGCATTGTCTATTAACTGTCATGTCAGGAGCACATGGCTCCTGACCTACCGACTGATCAGCCCTTCTGCATATTCTACGAACGGGTCGTAGAGTTCGTTATCCATGCAACGAACTTGGATCGTATTCCAATCTTCATCGCAAATAATGTAATAAGGCATAAGCTCTCTCATTCCATCATCCACTTCCTCCACTCGTCCCCAAAGATTAAGAATGCCTGTTGACTGTGCCAGCATCAAAAGCTCTGGGTAACTCGATTCGAAAGCAACACTGAAAGTCCATAGATACCAGGCTGGATCGCGGTCGTATAATTCAAACAGAATATCTACGTTTTCGTTCGAGTGTTCGCAGATAATTGAGATCACTTCATTATCCTGTGGAGAGCAAATTACTTTGAAATTCTTGGCCAACTGATTGATGACCATATCGTTCAAAACGTCATTTTGATATTTTACGGAAAAACACAACAAGGGGTACGGAAATGCGCACAACAGATTTCTAACCAGTTTTCTTCTGTGCTCATGTTCTACTGATGACGACCTCAAGAACAAACCAAACCCTCTATCAGCCAGTTTATCTATTTCATTAGCAATACCATCTGCACTAGCCTTATCCGTGCGTGGACGTCGCTTTCCTTTTTCACGTGGATCGTGAATTGTGATCTCCATCCGATTCACCCTATTTGAGTTCGCGCTAAACTCAAGCGATTACTTCCCCCCAATACGGTTTCTGCCTAGCTTTCCAGATTACCAGTTCTGTCAAATCCTCAAACCTGCCACTCGTCGGTTCTAAGGAACCGACGCAACGGATAAACCTGATTCCTGTGGCCTGCCCCTCTGGGGCAGGTTTCCAGAGATATAGTTTAGAGTCATGTCTTAACTATTGTATTGAAAGTCGCTTCATACTAGAAACCCGCCGCAGAGCGGACTGGCCACCAGCCCTACTCGGCTAGCAGATACGTTTCCACTTCTTGAATGCTTTGACATCATTAGCGTTCAGGGAAAACCACTCTCCTTTCAGCCCGGTAGGTCGGGAGCCATGTGCTCCCGACATTCGTTCATTCATGCGGCAATCACGAATTGTAGAATCCGTTTGCTTTCCAACATGTCAGGAGCACATGGCTCCTGACCTACCGTTGTTACTTGCGAAATCAAGAAGCCTCTCTATACCCCAACACATCCAAAATAAACGCATACTCAAACGCCGTCTCATGCAGGCGTTTGAATCTGCCGGAGGCTCCGCCGTGACCGGCGCCCATGTTGGTCTTTAGGAGCAGGCGGTTGTTACTTGTGCTCAGTGTGCGCAGTTTCGCTACCCATTTGGCAGGCTCCCAGTATTGCACTTGCGAATCATGTAAACCGGTAGTCACCAGCAAATTCGGATAAGCTTTGGCTTCAACATTGTCATAGGGCGAATACGAAAGAATATAGTCATAGTATTCTTTCACATTCGGATTGCCCCACTCGTCATACTCACCGGTGGTCAATGGAATATCCGGATCAAGCATGGTAGTGATAACATCCACAAAAGGCACCGCCGCAACCACACCTTTGAAAAGGTCCGGCCGCATATTGATTATCGCGCCCATCAACAAACCACCTGCGCTACCGCCCATCGCGAAAAGCTTATCTTTCTCAGTGTACTTTTCAGCAATCATATACTCAGCACAATCAATGAAATCCTTGAAAGTGTTTTTCTTATTCAGAAGTTTGCCATCCTCATACCAGTACCGACCCATCTCCTGACCGCCGCGTATATGCGCGATAGCAAAAACAAATCCTCTGTCAAGCAAACTGAGCCGAGTCGAGCTAAAGTATGCGTCCATGCTATATCCATAAGATCCGTATGCATAAAGCAGGAGCGGATTAGTCCCGTCCTTTTTCAGCCCCTTACGATAAACAATCGAAATCGGAACCTTCGCGCCGTCACGAGCCGTCGCAAACTGACGCTCGGTTACATAATTGTTCTTATCAAACCCTCCAAGCACCTCATCCTCTTTGAGGATAGTCTTCTTACCGTTGTCCATATTGAAATCAATAATAGTCCGTGGCGTGGTCATAGACATATAGCCATAACGCAATTCGTTGGTGTTAAACTCCCGATTGTCGGTAGTGTAAGCAAAATAGGCCGGCTCACCAAAGTCGATATACTTTTCCTCACCGGATTTCCAATCACGCACCCGCAATTGCACCAATCCCTCTTTACGCTCCTCAATCACCAGATATTTCTTGAAAATATCAAAACCCTCAAAAAGCACATCATCACGATGCCCAATTACATCGGTCCAATGCTCCTTTGAGGTCTTGTTGATAGGCGTCTTCATTAGACGGAAATTCTTAGCCTTGTAGTTCGTGCGGATATAGAAGTTGTTCCCAAAATCTTCGATTGAATACTCATGGTCGCGTTCACGTGGCAGGAACACCTTGAACTTGCCAGTGGGATTATCCGCATCCAAAAAGCGCTGCTCAGAGCTGAGAGTCTGCGAGGATTCAATAATGATGTATTTCCGCGATTTGGTTTTACCCACACCACAATTGAAAATGTCATCCTTTTCCTCAAAGACTAACACATCCTTCGATGGGTCACCGCCGAGTGTGTGACGATAAACCTTATCCCAGCGCAAAGTCTCCAAATCCTGCTTGGTGTAGAACAAAGTCTTATTGTCATTGGCCCAGGCCATATTACCGGTTACTTCCGGCAATACATCGGCATAGTCCTCGCCGGTGGTGAGGTTACGGAAATGCACCGTGTAGATTCGCCGACCGGTAGTATCCACCGCATAAGCTACGATATCATTGCCGGAACTGATTTCCTGTCCGCGCACTGCGAAATATTCATGTCCCTTGGCAAGTACGTTGCCGTCGAGCATAACTTCCTCTTTGGCGTCCAGCGAACCTTTCTTACGGCAATAAATCGCGTATTCGCTTCCCTCTTCGAAACGAGTGTAGTAGAAATAGCCATTCTCCCGATACGGAACAGATTCGTCATCCTCTTTGATGCGTCCCTTCATCTCTTCAAAGAGCTTATCCTCAAGAGGCTTGGCGTCAGCCATCACCGAAGCGGTGTATTCATTCTCAGCCTTTAGATACTCGATGACTTCGGGGTTTTCCCGATCCCGCAACCAGTAATAATTGTCTGTACGCACATCGCCGAGATTCTCCAATTCGTGCGGTACAACTTTTGCAACCGGTGGGGTACTGACGCTACTTGCGTCACCTGATGTTGAGCATTGAACTGTCATAAGTAGTAGAAACGCTCCTCCCAGAGCCAACTTGAATTTATTGATTGTCTTAGCAGGCATTCCCGCCCTCCTTTTGAATAAAACTGTGTGTTAATCATTTACCTTGTTCTGCAACCTCTACAATATCCACGCCTTTCCAAAAGGCGATGTAATTCTTGATCTCCTGAGCGGCTTCCATCGGCTCGATATAGCGCCATGCGGCATCTGCATTGACTTCACCATCGACAAGGATGTCATAATAACTAGCGTCACCTTTCCAACCACAAAAAGTATGTGTCTTTGACTCGCGCAAAAACTCTCGCCTAACCGAATCGGGCGGGAAATAGTGATTACCATCAATCACAATAGTCTCAGAACTTTCAGCCAAGACGGCCCCTCGCCAAAGCGCTCTCATTATTGTCCTCTTTTCTCCCACAATCTAAAGGTAACAGAAACAATTCTCTCCGGCAACTGGGCGATGCTGAAGAAAACCGGGCATAATGGAACAGACTGTCGCTACTGGCGGTTGTATTTGCTCGGCGGGTAAACTACCTTCCGCCTGAGGCTTGCTGGTTAGGCCTGGCTCGGGAATGTCCCGAAGTTTTGCAGATTTCAGTTTTGACAACAAAACCCAATGGATCGCCAAATATGAGTTACCTCAAAACCACCAACGACTTCTACAAGAAAGCCGCAGAGACACCCGATGTCGGTCTTTGCTGTACGACTTCCCCGGTATGGCTATTCCCCGGACTAAACATCCCCAAGAAAATGCTGGAGATGAACTACGGCTGTGGAGCCACTGTACATCATCGCGATCTCACCAACAACCCTACCGTCCTCTACGTAGGAGTAGGCGGCGGGATGGAACTACTACAATTCTCATACTTCTCCCGCAAACCAGGTGGAGTAATCGGAGTCGACACAGTACCCGAGATGCTAAGCGCTTCGCGCGAGAATTTCATCGAGGCCGAGAAAACCAATGACTGGTTCCGCAATGAGTATGTCCGGCTAGTCGAGGGCGATGCGCTAAACCTGCCTATCGAAGACGAATCGGTGGATGTGGCCGCACAGAATTGCTTGTTCAACATCTTCAAACTCGACGACCTCAAATCAGCGCTATCAGAGATGTATCGAGTCCTGAAGCCGCATGGCCGTCTGGTCATGTCGGACCCCGTCACACCTGAGATACTGCCTGATTCACTGAAGGACGACGAAACCCTGCGCGCGATGTGTGTCTCAGGAACGCAAACCTATGACAGTTACATTGGCGCGTTAGTTGAAGCAGGCTTTGGAACTATCGAGATTCGCGCAAAGCGGCCCTATCGTCTGCTCGATCCGAAACGCTATGCCGAGTTGCCGCATCCAGTGTTACTTGAGTCATTAGAAGTCGCGGCCATCAAAGACCCTGTATTACCCGATGGCGCCTGTGTGTTCACCGGCAAAGCGGCTATCTACTTTGGCGAGAATGAGAATTTCGACGACGGCGCAGGACACCTGATGCAACGCGACATGCCGTTATCTGTGTGCGATAAAACCGCAGCCAAGCTAGAATCCCTCAACCGCAAAGACATCATGGTCACCCCGTCGACTTTCTTCTACGACGGTGGCGGGTGTTGCTAGCGTCAAATTCGCATAAACCGAAGTAACATTAGATGCGGCGTAGAGTATTCGAAATACTAAACGGAAGTATAGAGTCCGACAGAGTCTCCAGCGCTTTCTCCATATTCCTCGCTGTGTTAATCGCACTTAATGTTGTCGCTGTCCTTCTCGAAACAGTAGCAACATTTCAATCGGCTCATGGCGAAGCTCTCCAGCTCTTCGAGCTCTTTTCTGTCATCATGTTCACAGTTGAGTACTGCCTGAGAATCTGGTGTTGTGTAGAGAATCAAGATTACCGTGATCCGATCTCAGGCAGACTGAGATTTGTCCTGACACCTTTGGCGCTAATAGACCTAGTAGCAATCTTCCCGTTTTATTTGCCCAAATTGGTTAGTCTAGACCTGCGGATGCTTCGGGCCTTGCGGCTCATCAGAATCTTCCGAATCCTTAGATTAGGTAGGTATTCAAGTGCGCTGTCTACTCTTGGCAGGGTCATTAGAAGCAAGAAGGAGGAGCTCGCTATTACCCTTTTCATGGTTAGCGTTCTTCTAATAATCGCCTCAAGTTTCATGTATTTCTTAGAACATGACGCTCAGCCCGAAGCATTCTCAAGTATCCCGGCCACACTCTGGTGGGGAATCGAAACTCTTACAACTGTGGGCTACGGTGACGTCTTTCCCATAACTCCCTACGGAAAAGTGATGGGAGCTACTATTGCACTCTTATCCATCGGCATTTTCGCCCTCCCTACCGGTATAATCGGTTCAGGATTCATGGAAGAGATACAAGCCCAAAGAAACAAGAACTCCCACTGCCCACACTGCGGCGCAAAACTGGATAAATAATGACGGAGAACCCAATTTCCTCCACCCACGACCTAATCATAATCGGAGCCGGCCCGGCTGGAATCGAGGCCGGACTTGCGGCGGCCTCAGCTGGTTTAGACTTTGTCATCCTTGAGCGCGGGCGTATAGCTGAAAACATGCGACGCTGGGGATTCGTCTCTATGTTCTCACCCTGGCGCATGAACGTCTCTCCTGCAGGCAAAGAGCGCCTTGGACTTGAAGAAGTAGATGTTGAATCATTCCCGACCGGCTCCAACTACATAGAGCAATACTTGAAACCCTTGGCGCAACACGCTGACCTACAGAACCATATCTCTCTGGGAGTCAATGTAATCCGAATAGGCAGGGCCGGGGCTTTCAAAAGTACGCTCATCGGCAACCCCGCCCGCGCCGAATTGCCCTTCACGATTCTTGCAGAGAAACTATCAGAAGACGGCCAATGGTCTGAATTCGCATATTCAGCGCGAGCGGTGATTGACGCATCCGGTGTCTACGGCAATCATCGCTGGCTAGGCTCGGGTGGCATACCGTGTATCGGCGAAAGAGCAAACCGAAAATACATCAGCTACGAAATCGCGGACATCGCCCCTTTCGTAGAAAGGGCAGAGCGCCAGCTACATTTTGCCATTGTCGGCTCAGGCTTCTCAGCCTGCACTTTGCTAGAATCAGCCAAAGCAATAAATGAGTCAGGCAAGTTACTTAACATTAGCTGGGTGACATCAATACCTAATGTCAAGCCTGTAAGTGAAGTGGAGAATGATCCGTTGCCCTATCGCTCAAGGCTCTCAAAGATGGCCAACGATTTGGCGGAGAACCCACCGGACTGGCTAAACTACAAACCCGGCTATGAGATTATTGAAATCAAAAATACCGAACCCAATGACAACTCCGCCGGTATTACATTGCGTAGCCTGACAGATCAAACAACTACACCGCTAATTGCGCAAAGGATTTTCGCTATGGTTGGTTATGTGCCAGATAGGCGAATCTATGAGGAGCTACAAGTGCATGAATGCTGGGCGACATCAGGACCGATGAAACTAGCGTCCTCGCTTCTCTCCCAACAGGGCGCAGACTGCCTGGCAATTGAAACTGACGGCGAAACTCTCGTTAATCCCGAGCCAAACTTCTTCATCATCGGCGCCAAAAGCTACGGACGAAACCCCGATTTCCTGATTGACAGATTAAAAGATCAAGTTGCCACAGTCATATCGGCAATTAGCATTGCCTAAACACCAAACCAACGCGATGCCTCTAAGCTAGATTGGCTGTAGCGTTTGATAGCTTGTTTTTGAGCGCTTTTTGAATCTCTGCCCCCAATGTATAAGCGTCCACCGGCTTCAGCAAAAGAGCCGCGAATCCCAAACCCTCTGCGCTTTCCCTGGTGAGAGATTCAGCATAGGCAGTTAACAGTAACACTGGAATATCAGAGCGAACCTCGCGAATCTTTTGTGCAAGCTCCATCCCTGACATTTCGGGCATGGACTTGTCGGTAATTATCAAATCAAATTCTGACGGATTCATACGAAACGTTGCGACCGCTTCCACGGGATCAAGCTTGCCTGTTACATTATATCCTAGCTTTTTAAGCATCCTGCAAGTAACTCGCAATGATGGCTCGTTATCCTCGGCAATCAAAATACGCTCATTACCCTTGAACTCAACACTCACTCTCTTGCTGTCCGCGATATCACTTCCAGAGTATAACGGGAAATACACATCGAACGAACTGCCTCTACCCTCTTCACTTTCAACCACAATATCACCGTCACATTCCTGCACGATTCCATAAACTGTCGATAGCCCCATACCAGTTCCCGCGCCAGCCTTCTTGGTAGTGAAGAACGGCTCAAACATTCTAGCTTTTGTATCTGCGTCTATTCCGCACCCCGTATCGGAGACAGTGAGCCTCAAATACTCTCCGCTCGGAAGACTTGCCACGTCATATTCTTGTGTATCACCTAGCGCTACCTGTTCAAGAGAGACAGAAAGAGAGCCTCGCTTATCGCCAATTGCATGTGAGGCGTTCGTGCAGAGGTTCATGACTATTTGATGGATCTCCATAGAATCGGCCATGATCAACCCACTGTTATTCGAAATATTTTTCTCAAGTGTGACATTGCCAGGAAGCGTAGCCTCTATTAGCTTAAGCGCTTCCTCGACAACCTGGTACATTTTCAAAGGACTATGCGTTTTCTCGCTACGACGTGAGAATCTCAATATCTGTTGTACTAGTTCTTTGGCGCGAGAGCCAGCCGCCAGGGCCTCTTTCAAATCGTCAACAAGAGGACTGTCCTTAGGAAGCTCATCGCAAACCATTTCAGTAAACCCTGTGATTCCCATCAAGATATTATTGAAATCATGAGCAATACCACCGGCCAAAGCTCCCACAGCACCCATCTTTTGTGCTTGCCTAAGCCTGCGTTCACTTTCTCGTTGCGCCGTCACGTCCCTTTGTAGGGCCACAAAACTTGTAAGTTTACCATTGTCGTCCTTAATAGCGGTAATACTAACTTCGGCTGTATAAAGCGCGCCGTCCTTTTTCTTATTTACGATGGAACCGTTCCAAGAACCTTCGGTCCTAATATCACTCCAAACATTCTCATAGAACTTATCGTCTTGTTTACCACTTCTTAGAAGTCTTGGCTTCTCACCGATTGCCTCTTGGCTTGAATAACCGGTTATTCGCTCGAATGCCGGATTGACATAGGTTATCTTTGCGTCACTATCTGTGATAATTACTATGTCAGAGGCGCCTTCTACCGCTCGCGCAAGTCGCCTTACATGACGGTCATCCTGAATACGTTGCAACTCGGAAGCGGCACGGGCCGCGAAAATCTTTACTACTGATTCCTTGAATTCAAGGTATTCAATTGGAGATGAGCTCATCACCAATAGTATACCAATAGGTCTACCGTCACTTGTCGAAAGTTGTGCCCCGATATAACCTTCCACATCCAGGTCAACAAGAGCGCTATCCTCGGGATACAACTCTTGAGCTCCCGCCGCACATGAGCAGAATCCCTTTGACACTGTGTCACCGCATGGTGTTCCTATCAGATCATAGCTATAATCAGTTGACGTTCCTCCGTTAGCAAAGAGAGAGTGCGCCTGAACCCTTTGGTTGTCATTTCCTGTGAATTCTCCGACAAGGGCGTAGTCCATTTCTAATTTATCAGAAAGTTGAGATGTCAATTCGTGGAATAGGGCGTCGCCTGTCTTTCTCGATACTCGTTCAAAAAGATTGTTAATTAAGTCTCGTCTTCGAATCTCTTCTGCCTTGTAGGCTTTCTCAATCATGATCCTTTCCTGTTCAGCCGCAACTCTTGCAGAGATATCAACAGCAAAGGTAACAAATACCGGTTTAGCCTTGAATGTCGAGAGCTGTATCGTAAGCTCCACATCATAAGTGGAGCCGTCTTTGCGGCTATGCTTGGTGCAATACAGTATTACGTCTTTTTCTGCAGACAGGAGTGGCTCTACCAATGACTCAAAAGTGGCGCTATGAAGTTGCGCGGGCTTAATATCCATCGGCGACATTTTCAGTAACTCATCTAGCTCATACCCCAGATTCGTACACGCATTTCTGTTGACCATAACAAATGTCATCTCTTGCAGGTCGGTCAAGTAAACTTCATTAACGGAGTTATCAAGGATTCTACCTAGCTCCGCGGAGGCCATTTCTCCTTCTCTCTGTTCCTGAACATCAAACGCATAAAGCTGTCCGACATTTAACGTCGGAATACCCTTGAGCAGTACTATGAAATGGCGGTTTTGGACAATGATATCACGAGTGAAAACGCGCCCGCTTTCAACGCACAATTTGAGTTCAGCAGCGCTAATATCTGTGATTATCTCTGGCAAGTATCTGGGATTAGAATCCTCTAAACCCCAAAGGTTTTTGGCCGCCGGGTTGGCATTCAGAATAGAACCGTTCGCATCAAATCTCGCCAGCGGGTTTGGATTGTGCTTCGGGAAAAGAGCCAGCAGTTCAATCTCGGCCGCGGATTCTCTTCGTTTGGTTATATCACGAACCACACCAGTGAACATCCTCTGACCCTGCACCTCAAAAGAGCTGACAGATAACTCCAAGGGAAACAATGTGCCGTCGGATCTGCATCCTTGCACCTCCCTTGCTACTCCAATCACTTTTCTGTTCGAAAGACTCGCACCTCTAGCGGCCGCCCTGACTTTTTGGTCGTGACCTTGAGCATAAGCATCCGGCATTAGCATCGTCACATTGTGTCCAACTGCTTGTTCTGCTTCATATCCAAACATTCTGCTAGCGGTCTCATTGAAAGACTGCATGATGCCATGTTCGTTGATTATGATGATACCGTCCATTGCCGTCTTGATGATAGAACTGCTAATAGCCTCGTTCCTCTCAAGCTCTTCTAATGCTCGCTTACGATATGAAACCGATTGAGAAACATACCAACAACCGACTAACAAGAACGCTAGAATCCCCAAAGCTACTAAGAAAGTGGCTTTCGTTGCGGCCGCAATCTCAGCTCCCAACTCTTCATTGGAAACGTAAGAGATTATCTTCCAGCACAACGCTCCTCCGCCATCGATGTTGTGTAACTCTGAGTGCTTGAGGATTTCACTGCGTCCTTCTCCAATGCTAATTTTTGATGGTGTAACCGATTCAAAAGTAAAAAGACCATTGGTTCCAACAAACTGTCCTCTCAATGAGTTCCTCAATATAGGCCAGTCTTCTGGGAACGTATGTTCTACAGTTTTGTCATCTCTATCCGGGAGCAAATATCCCCATTCATCGGCTTCCTCTAGGCCATGAATCCAGTAACCACCAGAGTTCATCATCAACATCTTGCCGCTATACCTATTGCTAATAGTCCGATCAAGTTTAAGTAGTTTCTCAATGCTACAATTGGCCACTACGATAGCTTTCATGCTCTTGGCCGCATCCAAGAACACTGGTGTAGCAATTCGCAGAACCGGGCTCAGTGGAGTCTGTAGCTTCCCGTTTTCCCGGTTTAGATCCAAGTGCGAAACATAAATCTCTCCCGGCTCCATACCAATGGCTTCCAGAAAATACGGACGATGGCTTTTGTTCTGAAGGTTAGGACGTGAGTGAAGAATTGGGCCTCTAGGGCCTCTATCGACCCGCACGATTTCAAAGCCGTCAGATCCTATCAAGCGTAACTGTTCGAAGTTTCTGACACTCCAAAGGAGGCTGGAGAACTTTCTATTCAGTCCCTCTAAGTCCCTATCTTCCTCTACTAAAATCTCATTGACAAAATCCGCCGCTAGTATAACATCCGCTGCATTATGGCCAATCTGCGTATAGATTGCCTCAACCTGCACTTTGACTCGCTGGGAATCTGTGACCTTGAATTGCCTTATTTCGTAATCCTTTTCTACACTATAGAATGCTAGAGTTCCTCCTCCAACAAGTAGAAGAGCCCCAAGCGCCAGCTTGAGAAACAGGCTCCTGGCTAGGGAACCTTTGGTGATCTTGGATGAACGATAGCTTGTCATATTTGAGTAGTTTTCTTCTCGTATTATAACTGAGATGCTTCACTATAGATACATTGTGATTCTCTTCTTAGTCTCATGAGGCTCAGCCTAAACTAAACTCCAATTTCAGAAAGAGAGAGTCCGACCCATATCATATATATCGGAAAAGAGCGGCTATGCTTGATGACTCTCCACTCAACTAATAGCGTATATACTAGCTCAGATAATGTTGTTGTGGGTAACAACTTACATAACCCAAAAGCGCCAATTACCAATTCCCTCGGCTCTTATACCATAGAAAATAAATTGGATTCGGTAAGAAAAGGACGCCTATCAGACTATGCTGATAGGCGTCCTTCATCGCCGAAAAGTCTAAACCTTTTCGGATAGAAAAGTAGCTTCGCGCGACGAGCCACCTGCAATTCATTCAGTCAAGCTAAAAGCCCCCACCATTGATTGGAGACCTTCCGCCTGACGACTCATCTCTTCAGCGGCAGTCGCTGACTGCTCAGCGCCGGCCGCCGTTTCCTTCGTTACAGAGCTTATGCTTTCAATATTTCGAGAAATCTGCTCTGCGGCCGCTGACTGTTGCTCTGTTGCCGATGCGATTTGCGCAATCATATCCATCAACTGTCGAGACTGATCATTGATTTCAGTCAAGGTATTCCCTGCTTTGTCCGCCAGTTCCTGACCTTTAGTAACCAAAACCTCCGCGTCTTCCATCGAACTCACTGCGCGTTTGGAATCGTTTTGTATCCCCTTAATCATGGCCGCTATCTCACCAGTTGCGACTGTAGTGCGCTCAGCGAGCTTACGAACCTCATCAGCCACGACAGCGAACCCGCGACCTTGTTCGCCTGCGCGCGCCGCTTCTATAGCCGCATTCAATGCCAGCAAATTCGTTTGATCTGCGATATCATCGATAACCGAGATGATTTCTCCTATCTTATCAGAAGCAGTCGCTAGTTCGTTCATGATAGCCCCGGATTTTTTAGATGAGTCACCTATTTCCCGAAGACCATCAATTGTTTCAGCTACTACACCGCGACCGTTTTCAGCTAAGCTCGATGCGCTACTGGCCAGTTGGCTTGCATCACTGGCGTTCTTGGAGGCCTCAACAATTGTGGCCGTCATCTCTTCAACCGCAACCGACACTTGCGAAGTTTGCTGAGCCTGATTACTTGCGCCAGCCGACATTTGCTCCGATGACGAAGATACCTCAGTTGATGCGGAAGCTAACTCGGTGGAGTTACCCTTTAGTTGCTTAATCATGGTTGTGAGGTTGGAAACCATCTTGTCAAATGAGTTGCCCAATTCATCTCGCTCTGATTTCGCCTCTATTCTGACACGTAAATCATTATTAGCAATCTTCTCGGCGGCAGATGCCAGGCTTTTCATATACTCAATCATATTCATAAATGACGCCGCTAACATCCCAACTTCGTCCGTGGATTCGACGTTCACTTTCTTGCTTAGGTCACCCAGCGCCAGAGCTTCAGCCACTTCGGCCATGTTCTTTAGAGGTGTCGCTATGAGACGCGCAATATAGAAAGCGACGAACACACCCATGCACAGAACGATTACAGTAAGGATGATTCCAAGTTGTGTTGCTTGTGTCGCTTTATCATCGATAGAGACCAACCCAGCTTCAAACTGAGCTTCAGCATTGCTGTAGTATTCTGTCACTTTTGTGAGAATAGCTTCAGCATCGCTATCGAACTCATCCATAAGCTTGTTGCCCGATTCCGGGCCACCATTTATGTAAGCATTCGCCAAACGGACGCCCGTGGTGTAGTACTCGTCAAATGGTTCTAGCATAGCGCGCAGACCATCGGCGCCAGCAGGATCCAAAACTATTAGTTCATCTATCCCGCGCTTGAATCCATCTGCGTGTTCTTTCGCCTTAGTGAGACCGTCATCGTATCCGTCTTTTCCGCGAGTCGCCGATATATCCGTTACCCACTGCTGCACCTGAAGAGTGTGTATGTATATATTGTTGGCCGCTTTCATCACTGGATACAGCTTGCTGCTGGTAGCCTGTGTCTCATCGCTAATATGTTCGTAGCTGTAGTAATTCATTCCCGCCATTAACATAGCCAGAAGAATCACTATTCCGAATCCAGCATAGAGCTTGGATGAAATCCTTAGGTTCTTAATCATTCCTGCCTCCCCTTCTTAAATACTTCCGTGATTACCTATATCTTAATATCTATTCATTGCTACAAGCAGCCAAACTCGCGGATTGTGTCTTACATTAAAATGATGTCACCAACTGTGCAGTAAGCTTGTCGGCATCCGAACTAGTTTTCAGTGAATTCTCTATTCGTAGTTGAATGTCCTCGCTAATCGCCCTACCAACACCAACTGAAATCATGGAGGTCCATGGCCGACCGTCAGGCTGGAACGAACTAATTCTCACCGTACCAAAAGTCTTGTCATGCGTATACGTTGATTGCAAATAATATCCTTGATGACTTTCCTGAGCTATTGAGCGATTCACCGAATGGTGAACATATTCTCCGCGAAAAGAGAACGACCGCGCTATCCATTCAGCGTCCACACCCGAGAGTAGCATTTCTGTTTTCGAGGCTTCGTTGAGTCCAATTGCGAATGAGGAGCCGATTTCGAGCCCTGATAATATCGACACTGAAAATCTAGATCCAAAAGCGTCCGCCGGTGAAGTATTTATCTCGCGCTCAATATTAGAGCTGAGTCCGGTAGCTAAATCTGCAATTCTCTCAATTACCACCGCAGAAGATTGAAATCCATTTACCCAATATGGAGACAGAGAGAGCCGCTTGTAGTCTGTTTGAATTCTAATTCCGAAATCATTCCAACCGCGCCATCCATCTCCATGAGTATCCACAAACCATGGGGCGCTCACGAGCCTTCTGTCTGGCGCCGCGTAGAAGCGATAGTCTATTCCAAAGGGCACATCGAACTGACCCACTGATAGCGATAGTGCAAGAGAGCTCGTAGCTGATTCCTGTTTCAAGTCAAAAAACATCTCTGCCGCTCCGACTTCAAATATCCCTGCTTCACTATTGTAAGCGATGGCTATTGATGCGGACGCACGATTCGAAACCTCAGTTTCCAAGTCTAATTCTGTTTGGTGTAACGTGAAACTGTTTCTGTCTGTTTGAGCTCTATCATACTGACCTAATACGTCAAAAAAGCCAGTCAACTTCAAGTCGTGAGGTATAACAACAGTAGTAGGCGCCGAATCATGTTCCGAAGCAACTACTGGCTGATTGAAGAATACAAATGGTGTCAGTAGCAGAGGCCTTGAGTGGCGTATAAAGGACTGAATTGACATACTTTTCCTGATGCGTTCGAGTTTTAGGCAATGGCTAAGTCCAGTACTTGAGTTATCGCTCAAGGATATTCTTTCTTTAGGGATCAGGTTGTACCTCGTTCGCACATAATCTCTGACAAAACTCAAACGAGACCTTTCAGCGCCCCTTATGAAACGATTTTCCGGAGGTTACATCGCGCAAAACCACAATCCTTGCAGTTCTATGCGTTTTTTGTATCTTTCATCAGGAGACTCACTGGCTCCACAAAGCCGACATTTAATCAACATTGGGGACTATAAGAACGATGTTCAAACTGCTTGCCACCGATGGAGCGCGCACATATTCATGGGAATTACCCACAGGAGACCATGACCTAGGACGAGGCAAGGATTGTGACTTCGTAATTGCCAACAAGACGATTTCTCGTCGTCACGCAACAATACAGGTAGTGGAGGATGAATCGTTCATATATGTTGAGGACCTCGGTAGTCACAACGGCATATCAATAAATGGACAACGAATCACCGGCAAGGAAATAGTCAAACCCGGAGATGAGTTCATGTTCGGTGAGGTGGAATGTAAGCTCATTCCAGCCAATGGAATTGAAGTATTCCCCACCAGAACAAATCCAACCGCCTCAGTCGGCGCGACAACAATTCTAGCGGACTTTGATCCTGAGAAATCTGTAGTGCTCTCAATCAATGAGGCTCTCGCCCCCTTACCCAAACGTGCCGCCGACCTTCCAGATTTGCTTCCAACCCTATTCGAGCTAGCCCGCAAACTTTCGTCACCTGAAACTCAGGATATGATGCTTGAAACTTCGCTGGAGCTTATCACCCGTGTTATCCCATCTGAAAGAGCCGCTGTCCTATTGCGACCCAAAGCTTCAGAAGACTCCGAGTCCGACCCGGAAAGCAGTGAAGTGTATACAGCCGCTCTAAGAGTAACCTCTGGTAAAGACCCCGGCGCTTTTCATATTTCGCGGCGGATTGTGGAGAGCATCTTCAGAGATAAGACCGCCGTGCTGATTGGCAACGTTAAAGATGATCCTCGCTTCGCACAGCAGGAATCCCTAATTAGCTCAAATATTGCCTCAGCAATGGCCGCCCCTCTCTTTGACGAGGGCAAGGCGCTGGGGATTCTCTATGTGGACACCACAAATCTGCTTCATAGTTATAGTAATGAACATCTACGTCTTCTAGCTACCTTCGGCAACATCATCGCTGCAAAAATGCTGAACAACGCCCTTCTGCTAGAGAGACAGCTCAAAGAAACTATGGAAGCTGAGATGCATCGCGCTGAAACAATTCAGCGCAATCTGCTGACGACCAAATTCCCACAGCCGGATCATTGCGAGATTCATCCCTTCCTCCAACCCTCTCGGCAAGTTGGTGGTGACCTCTATGATATTTCACTCCTGCCTGACGGGCGCCTATTCTTCATGGTTGCCGACGTCAGCGGTAAAGGAATTGGCGCCGCGCTACTAATGACCAGCATTCTTACCTCATTTAGAGTGCTAAAGACCGCCGGAGAGTTCAACCTTCTCGATACCGTAACCCGGGTCTCACGTCAGCTATACGCCGCAAGCGACCCGATTGATTTCGCCACCCTGTTTGCCGGAACTATCTCTGCCGACGGCAAATCCATAACCTTTGTAAATGCCGGTCACAACCCTCCTTATGTGCTACGAACCAATGGAACGATTGAGGAACTCCCGGCGTCAGGCACCATGATAGGCGCCTTCGATTTTAGCGCTTGGGAAGAGCAAACAATTGAGTTTCATCCCGGCGACTTACTTATTATCTTCACCGACGGAGTTACCGAAGCGGAAGATTCTACAGAAGAACAATATAGTGAAGAGCGTCTTATTGAGGACCTCAAAGCTTGCGCTACGTGCAGCCCGGCAGAAATCACAGAAACCATACTCGATCGCCTCCGTATATTTGTAGGAGAGGCTCCCCAGTCAGATGACATTACAACTCTCGTCATAAAGAGCAAGAATAGGTAGAGAGAAAAAATAGATGATTAGTTCAGGGCAAAACATAGACCATTTCAAGATTCTCGAAAAACTCGGATCCGGGGGCATGGGCGATGTATTTCTCGCCGAAGACACCAAACTAGGTCGCAAAGTCGCCCTAAAATTTCTTTCCAGTGACTTTTTCACTGACTCCGAACGGCTAGGCCGCTTCCAGCGCGAAGCCAAAACCGCAGCTCAAATCTCTCATCCCAATGTCACTGCCATCTATGATTTGGGAACCTTCAAATCTCCCGATTCAGATGAAGAGTCTCTATACATCGTAATGGAGCATGTCAGCGGCGAATCCCTAAAACACCGGCTAGCAAACTCAAAGACAGACCTCTCAGAAATTCTTCGTATGGCGGAGAAAATAGGTTCAGGACTCTCTGCCGCCCACAAATTAGGAATAGTTCATCGCGATATTAAAGCCGACAACATTCTAATCAATGAAGATGGCGAACCCAAAATACTTGACTTCGGACTGGCAAAATTCGCCGACGGAGCCATACTGCAAGACTCCAACAAGCCTGAGAGCAACATCGATGACGAAGACGGCGATACAATTTCTCGCGAACTAACCCAGGCCGGGAAAATCGTAGGCACTGTAACCTATATGTCTCCGGAACAGGCTCGCGGTGAGGAAATCGACACACGTTCAGATATTTTTTCATTCGGTGTCTTACTATACCGCATGGCCGCCGGAGAATTCCCTTTCACCGGCCCGACCCAAGTTTCAACTCTCGCAAAAATACTGGAAGCAACCCAGGATCCTCCAAGCGCCAAAAACAACGCCATCCCCCCAGAACTTGAACGGATAATTACTAAATGTCTTCAGAAATCCCCGGCGGATAGATATCAGAACACTCGGGATTTGGTCCTTGACCTGCGTAGTCTGCGCAAGCAATTTGACAGTGGCGTCAGTGACAGTATTTCGTCGATAAGTTCACCTTCCATGGCGCCCGTAAAGACATCATCGTCCAAAACCAAAGTGATTGGCTTCGGAGCAATAGCTGTCCTAGCCCTGATAGCTACCTATGTGTTCTCACCATTTGGATCCGATACTGAGGGCTCAGGTCAACAGGTTATAGCGGCCGAAAATAGCATTGCGATACTCGATTTTGCCAACAAAACCAACGACCCGGATCTGCAATGGCTTGAATCCGGCCTGCCGGAAATACTGCTAACCGACTTGACAGAAAACCAAGCCCTAAGTGTCATATCAAGAGGTCGAATACTAGACCACTTAAAAGCCAAAAGTAACTCTGCCGCCTCCAATGTATCAGCGGAGGAAATGCGTGAGGCCTGCGCGGCTATCGGCGCGGCATCGATTATCTCTGGTTCCTACTACAAGATTGGCGATAAGATTCGAATCGATGCTCGCTTTGAAGAAACCTCATCAGGTGAAGTGATTTGGAGCGAAAAAGTAATAGGTGAAGACCTCTTCTCACTCGTTGATAGCCTAACCGACAAAATTGTCCAATCTCTAAACGTCGCCGACCTGGCGCCCAGCGATCAACAGATTGCCGATGTGATGACATCGTCACCTCAAGCATACCGCCTTTATCTTGAAGGTGTCGAATTAATGCTCTCCGAAAGAAGTAAAGAAGCCCAGAACCTTTTTCAACAGGCTATTGAAATAGACTCTTCATTCGGGATGGCCTACTTGCGCTTGGGGATGTCCCACATTTTCTCCGGGCACAATCAAAAAGGCCAGGAGATTCTGCAGAAGGCGAAAACTTTCGAAAATAAGCTACCTGTGCGTAGCAGAAGCTTGTTGGATGCTTATGTTGATCTATTCCTAACCCAAAACTATGTGGATGGATTCACAAAAATGGCGTCGTATGTGAAGAACTATCCTACCGACAAGGAAGCGCGCACATTCTACGGATCCATCCTCACCTTGACCCAGCAGGACACGGCCGTCGCATTCGCCCAATTCGACACGGCTCTCGCGCAAGACCCAACCTATCAATTCGCGCTCTCGACTTATGGAGCAACTCTACTAAAATACGATAATTTCGAACGAGCCATGAATGTGTTTGAGCAGCTCCTGCGCTTTCATCCCGAATCTCCCGCCGCTTATTCAAACCTGACTGCCATCCATATTTCCCAAGGCAATTTGGACAAAGCCATCGAGATGACCGACCAGTTGAGAACTCGTTTCCCCGAACGCAGATCGGCGCTTTCTACAATGGTGAACCTGCATTTGCGACTACGCCAGTTCGACAGCGCCGCGTACTACTCAGAACTATACAAAGCGTTTGACACAACTGACCATTTTGCGATGATAAGCTACTACCGCTACCAGGGAAATCTTGCAACATGGAAAGGCCAATTCAAGGGGGCAATCAAAGCTATTCGAGGGCGAATAAAAGAAGCGACGCTTTCAGACGATAACCAACAGTTATCGAGTAGCTACCGCGCCTTAGCGTTAACTTTCTTTGTCATTGGTCAAAAAGACAGCGCCTTAGCTTATGCAGATGTGGCATTTGATCTAACGCCATCGGTATTCAACGCCATCAGTTACCCCTTGACTGTCATTTCGTTTGACCACAGTAAAGGCATGGAATTGAAGAGCGTCTTTGACAGCCTCGCAACTGTCTTTCAATCTCAGGTTCCCCAAGGAATGTGGTCATTGGTTGAGGCCCTGCGAAATATCTATACCGGAGCCTATAACTATGACACCTCACTTGCCCTCAGCGGCCTGGAGTCGATCTGTGAAAACCCCAAGTATGTCGGTGGCGGAAATCTGCGTGAGCTGGCGGAAATGCAGATGCATTACGGGCGGTTCGAAGAAGCGCTGAAAAATATCGAGACCGCAACTTCCGACAAATTTGTCTCTACCGGCGGCTACAGCACATTGAACCTGCTCTACATAAAGGGCCGCGCACACCAAGGACTCAGGCAAAACGACCAAGCAGTTGAAGCATACAAAGAAATGCTAACGTATTGGGGCGCACCCGATATAGAAATCAAGATTATTAGGGAAGCGAAGGACCGATTGGCAAGACTTACATCCTAACCTGTCAAAGGCGAACAAAACTTTTCTCTTGACAAAAGACAATGGAATTGCGTATTTTCCATTAGAAAGTCTAATGGCCGCGCATTTATCACGTAACGCCAAACAGTCTGATTGCCTCTCCCTCGTTCCTCACAAAAGTTCATGCAGATTGTTAGTTAATGTACATTGTTGTTCATGCATTGTTTCAGAGCTTTGCCCAACCCCTTTTGTCGTTTCAAACAAAGTCAAAGCGACTCTTTACTAGTCATGTCCCCTTTTTTTTGGTGTATTCTCTCGCGGTTCGATTTATCGTTTAGTTCTAGCAAAAGCTAGAAAATTCATCCCGAAAAACAAAATGGCAATTGCAGGATAATATTTTAACCAGGAAGGAAAACCACAATGAACCACAAAAGTGTCCTGTCAAAGGATTTGTCTGGAGCGCGAGCTACAGGAGTTCTCATGTTATTTGCAGCGTTGCTGCTGATGACATTCTCACCCAACGCATCAGCGGGTGACCTTGAACACCGAATCAACTCGCAGAAACTAAAACTTGCTCGCTACACACAACGCCTGGCGTTGCCCAGCGGATTAGAGGACCTGAACAGCCAGACATCCTCAAACAGCAATGATGCCGGCCAATATATGGGCGCATCCTCAAGGTTTTCTAACCTGACCTGCGTTTCAGGGTCAATTGACCTCGTCCGAGGCATAACCGTAGGTTGCACAACTTATGATTATCAAAAAAACAACTCCATGAATCGCCAAATAGGCATCACAGAGCCATCACACATTGTCTACTTCACATGGATGAACAAACTCAACGCCACTTTTGGCGGCGCTAGAAACGTAGCTTCTGACGCATGGGATCCAGGAGCAGGAAGTTTGAGTGATGGAACCGGCGGTGTTGATGTGAGCGCCAATGTTGACGGTACGACAGGTCGTTCAGGATTCGTTACCATGGATGTGACATCATCTGAATTAGCGGCCAACGCACACCATTGGAATGCGCCTGCAGGAGCCGGCACACGACCGCATGCTTTTCTCAACAACACGCCCAGCTTGAGCGATTTCGCTTCAGCTACAGCAATTCCAGACGCAATTTGGACTCCTTTTCTAACAGGAGACGCAACTCTCTATTTATGGCCAGCTATTGCGCATGGCACAGACGGAGTCAATGATGTAACTCACCTTTTGATTCATTCAACCCGCACCGATGGCGACGGTGATGTAGTTTATCTAAGAAAAGTCGGGTCCGGGCTCGGTGGAACCTGGTCATCGGCGTTTTCCGTTGGCCTGGGTGGTTTCAATACCAGTCCTGTAATCACCGCATCGAGAAACTCAGCAAATGTTGCAATCGCCGCTTCCTTTGCAAGAGGAGACGGAACTAAGTTCGGAGCGCCAATTTCGCGTTATGACACTTTTCTCTCCGGTCAAATTGACAATGACATGTACTATATGACATCCGCCGACGGGGGAGCGACATGGGGACCATTGACCAACGTTACCCAAAATCAATTCCCGGCAGTTGATAGCATAGGTTTCTATCCTCATGCAAAACTGACCGCACTCTGGGATTCTGCAGAAAATTTGCACATAGTCTGGAATGCCGGATTCAACGACGCCACCGGATTTGTTTTGCAACGCTCTCGCCTATTCCATTATGATATCGTCAGTGATGCTATTACCACTGTCTATGACGCAAGCTGGGATCCGACTCGTTGTACAGCCGGTGTGTTTAATCTAAACACTTCCAATCCACAGCTCAGTGAGTGTAACTCCAAACTATATGTCACTTTCTCTCAATTCAATGACATTCCTAACGGTGTCGAAGATGACTGCTCCGAACGTGGGTTCGCCGCTGGCGCAACAGACATACTTGGAGCCGCCAACGCAGAAATCTTTGTCTCGGTTTCAGACAACAATGGACTCTCATGGGACAGACCGCGTAACTTGACCAGCACCTACACTCCTAATTGTGACACCATCCCCGGTGGTCTTCAGCCGGATTGTGACTCTGATGCCTGGCACACTACCACACGTTACGGTGTAGACGCCGCCTTTGATGACTTTGACGGTATTCCCAACTTGACGGCAAATATTGACGCCGCCTATATCGCCGATAGTTTCCTTTTTGTTCAGTACATCAATGACGCTGACCCGGGTGGAGCTGTTCGACCTGAAGGTGGCTGGACACTGAATCCGGTTCGGGTCTTCCGTTTCGGTTGCGTGGAGCCGATTCTTGAAGCTGTCCTGGGTTCGTCATTACAAAGTGGACAGGCCATTTCTGACCCGGCATTTGCGCTTCCAGGACAAACGCAGATTCTGCCCTGGAGTCTCGTGAACTTTGGAAACAAGGACCTGACCTATAGCCTTACAGTAATCGATCAGAATCCGCCAAATAACCTGCAAGTCAATCCAACTTCGGGTAACATTCTTACTGGTGTTTCACAAATTGACACTCTGGATGTAATCTTGAATGCCTCTTTGGAAACTACAGTTCAGAGCGCATCAGCGACAATTATTGCAACAGGTAACTTCGTTTCATCACCGGATACTTTCTTTGTCAGCTACACTATTGGTGATGTAGAACTGCTCACCTTTGATTCGTTGAACAACTGCCTGGTCTTCAGCAACAACGGTAACATCGGCGCAGAGAACAATGCCCGACCTACAGTTGCCGGCAATGGCAATGGTATGTTGAACATGGATTTCGTCGGTGACATTGCCGAATGTGACACAACTGGTAATGCCAATAGTTACCTCTTCGATGGTTCCCCGGTTATTTCATACAATGCCGGACAAGTAGTTTCAGGTATGTTTGAATTCAACATTGTCGATACGTTCCAATTCAGACCTTTGACAATGCCAACCACCGACAACAATCCCGCTGGCGACCCGGATTACCTACATGCGAACTCCGGTAACTTCACCACACAGGACTCAACAATCGGCCTGACAGTCGACTATTGGACTCCTGTTCCGGCGATTGCACCACCTGGATCGTGGAAAGTTGTAATCGGACGCGTCTGTTACTACAATCTGACCTCTACTCCAATTGATAGCGTCTTCTGCGCCTTCGCCTGGGACTGGGATGTGCCGTCGGACTCTGGTTCACGAAACACCTCAACCTTTGACCCCGCAAGAGCCTTGATCTACCAACAAGGAGCTGAATTCGGTCAAGACACTGGTAACACAGCATGTCAACCCAATGACCAAAGATTCGCTGGTACCATCTATGTACCGCCATCAGATGTAAGTCTGCCAAGCTACACTGACTTAGGCTCCGGCATAATGGGCGTTGGGTTCCAGGGACTTTTCACTAGAAACAATAGCGAGTTTGTAGGCTCGGATTGGGATCATCCTGCAGTAGATTCTCTATTGCACAATGTAACCGGTTTCTCCAAGTTCTCCAGCGCCGCCCCCGACTCTCAAGAGGTGGATCTCTTTACCATGCTGAACGGTGGCTCCTACCGTATTGACGCCGATGACACTCTTTACCTATGGTTCAAGATGGTCACAGGCATCGGTACACAGACTGAGTTTCTTGCATGTGTTGACTCGGCCGCCGGATTGGGAGATCCGACCACTACAGGTTGCTGTGTCGTCCCTGGCGATTTCAGCCACGATGGCGCATTCAACATCGCTGATGTCACCGCCGGTATCGCACGCATCTTCTCTGGTGGCCCCCCGCCATTCTGTCAGGACGAAGCCGACTTTAACAGCGACAATGCCTTCAACATCGCCGATGTCACCGCTGGTATCGCACGCATCTTCTCTGGTGGAGGACCTGCAGTTTGCGGCACAACTGGCACATAGCCTGATTGCTGATACAGCGATATAGTGTTATCATGCGGACGACATGCAAATGTCGTCCGCTTTCTTTTTGCTCTTTACAACTTGCTCTTTACCAACTTGTTCTTTGAAGCATGATTTGTTGTTTCATTTGAAGTATGAGGATGTGTGGTGGAATTCCGAAAGAAAATACGACAAAGAAATCTATACGACCCTGAGAGTTCAGAGCTCTACAAACTCAGTCGCTCTCGGCTCGATAGTTTCATTCAATGCGCTCGTTGTTTCCATATTGATCGCAGACTAGGTGTGGACCGTCCTGCGACACCTGGATACACTCTAAACTCGGCAGTGGATTCCTTACTTAAGAATGAGTTCGATTCCTTTCGTTCGCAAGGACTCCCTCACCCTCTGCAAACCCAATTCAACACAGACTCAATTCCCTTCGCACATGACTCAATGGACGACTGGCGCAATGTGCGCAAGGGCATACAAGTTCCCCACACTCCATCAGGCTTTCTGGTAACCGGAGCGGTAGATGATATATGGATAAACTCGAAGGGTGAATTGATAATAGTTGACTACAAGGCCACAAGTGTCAAAGACGGCGTGACCGCCGAAACACATCTTCATTCTGCCTATTGCAGGCAACTGGAAATCTATCAGTGGCTTTTTCGGCAGAATGGTTTCTCAGTATCCGACACCGCCTACTTAGTCTATGCCAATGGCCTCAAGAACAAATCAGCATTCAATAGTCGTTTAGAATTCGACCTGACACTACTTGCATACCAAGGGCAGTCTGGCTGGGTCGGTGGCAAACTGCTCGAGGCCCACTCTTGCTTGCAAAGCGAAAGAATCCCCGAACCATCAAGCTATTGTAAGCATTGCGCCTATATTGATAATGTAAATAAAGTCGTACGGTCTGGATCAACATCATCAACACCATAACTACCCAAAGGGGGCAAAACCTTGAGTCATGGAAAACTAATTCCTTTATCTGGCTACAAAGAGCTTTCAAACGAGGAAATGAAATCTCGCTCGGATGACTTTTACCAACTCATGCGTAGAAGACGCACTGTGCGGGATTTCGCTAATCGACCTGTTCCCCGTGAAATCATCGAGCGCTGTTTACTAACGGCCGGCACAGCGCCAAGCGGAGCCAATATGCAACCCTGGCAATTTGTCGTGGTTTCGTCACCTGAAATAAAAGCGAAAATTCGTCAGGCCGCAGAAGAAGTGGAACGCGAATTCTATGAGAATAAAGCCCCGGACTATTGGCTTGACGCCCTCGGGCCGCTAGGAACCGATGAAAGCAAACCACACCTTGAAGAGGCGCCGTATCTTATCGTTATCTTCTCGAAACAGCATACAGTAACAGAAGATGGTAAGCGTTTGCACAATTACTATATTTCCGAATCAGTCGGCATTGCATTAGGTTTCCTAATCACCGCGATTCACAACGCAGGCCTGGCTTCACTAACTCACACTCCAAAACCCATGAGCTTCCTTCGAGAAGTATTGGGCCGTCCAAAGCATGAAACGCCGGTTCTGATACTTGCTGTAGGGTACCCGGCCAAGGATGCCCAAGTTCCAGAGATTTCAAAGAAACAATTGGACGAAATCGCAACTTTTCTGGACTAATCACTAAGACTAACCGCTAACCTGGCGTATTTTTGTTGCTCATTGGGCTACTTAGAGCAATCTTCAATCGCCCAAGGGTAAGCGTTGAACGTTGATTGCACTGGTCCGACGGGCACATTTCGAAAAGCGGAGTTACCATAGCATGCTATTATCAAAAAGCGCGATATACGGCCTGAGAGCTGCATTGTATATTGCCTCTCTCAAAAGCGGCGAATACGTTACTGTCAGACACATATCCGAGGAATTGGGTATCTCTTTTCATTTCCTGGCCAAAATTCTCCAATCTCTAACTCAACATGGGATTCTGCAATCGTTCCGCGGTCCTAATGGCGGAGTTACCTTGGCAAAGCCGGCCAGTGAGATTCGTCTCGATGAATTGCTCAATGCTATCGATGGCCCTACAATGTTCGATGAATGTATTATGGGATTGCCCGGATGCGGTCATGAGCGACCTTGTCCGTTGCATTCCCAGTGGGCTTTGGCCCAAAAGCAAATCAAAGAGCTTTTCGAGAATACGACTCTAGCCGAACAGGCAGATAGAATTGAAGAACTCGACTTGCGGCTTAAATAGATTGAACTCCCTTCACGAACTATTGCTCGCAAACTCTCAATTAAACCAATTCTCTACACAAGTAAACCCATCAGGAGTTGAATAGATTGCCTTACCAACCCATAGAAAACTACGGAATCATCGGTGACTTGCACACAATTGCCCTAATCGGTATGAACGGTTCAATCGACTGGCTATGCTTTCCCCATTTCGACTCACCCGCTGTTTTTGCGGCTATTCTCGATAGCGAAAAGGGCGGAAGTTTCAAAATAGCCCCCCAGGCCACCGACGTGACTTTCAAACAACTCTACTGGCCCGACACCAATGTTTTGGTGTCACGTTTCCTGAGTGTCGAAGGTGTAGGTGAAATCACCGATTTTATGCCCATGGGCGAACGCACTAAGTCAACTAAGCGCCATCAGCTAGTCCGCAGAGTCTCTGTGGTGCGAGGCTCAATGTGTTTCCGCATGCAATGTCTCCCGGCTTTCAATTTTGCGCGTGATAAACACACTGTAAGCGTCACTCAAAACGGTGTGCGTTTTGAATCAGAGGCCATGTCAATTCATTTATCAGCCACCATTCCTATTAAAATAGTAGGCAATGCCGCAGAGGCAGAATTTACCTTGCATGAAGGCGAAGAAATAATCTTCGCTATCGACGATTGTTTGGCGACGAATGATGAAGGCGCGGCAATCACTGAAGCGCAATCATTCGATATGTTCACTCGCACCGTCAGCTACTGGCGTCGTTGGCTCTCGAAATGCACCTACACCGGTCGCTGGCGTGAGATGGTCAATCGCTCTGCTTTAACCCTGAAGCTCCTAACCTACGAACCCACCGGAGCCATTGTTGCCGCCCCCACTTGCTCCTTACCGGAAGATATAGGTGGTGAACGCAATTGGGACTACCGCTACACTTGGATTCGAGATGCAGCTTTCACCACCTATGCCCTGTTGCGAATCGGATTTACAGAGGAAGCCGCGGCTTTCATGCATTGGCTCGAGGCGCGCTGTCAGGAACTGAACCCCGATGGGTCACTACAAATCATGTATAGCATTGACGGCAAACACAAGATAACTGAGGAAACCTTGCCCCATCTCGACGGCTATCGTGGCTCAAAACCTGTGCGTGTGGGAAATGCGGCCTACAACCAGTTACAGTTGGATATTTACGGCGAACTACTCGATGCCGTATACCTTTTCAACAAACATGGCGCCCCAATTTCCTATGACATTTGGCTCTCACTGCGTCGTCTCATTCAGTATGTTTGCGATAACTGGCGACGACCCGATGAGGGGATATGGGAAGTTCGTAGCGGACAACAACATTTTGTCTATTCAAAACTAATGTGCTGGGTCGCGCTCGACAGAGGCATACGTCTAGCGACCAAGCGTTCTTTTCCAGGCCATATTCCTGAATGGAGAAAAGTTAGAGATGAAATATATGAAGACATAATGGATAATGGATGGTGTGACGATATTGAAGCTTTCACCCAAAGTTATGAAAGCGAATCCCTGGATGCCGCAAATCTGATGATGCCGCTAGTGTTTTTCGTGGCCCCAACCGACCCGCGCATGCTAAAAACACTAAAGGCCATCAACCGCTCCCCGAACAAAGGCGGCTTAGTATCGAACTCTCTGGTTCACCGCTACAATTCAAAAAAATCTGACGATGGTCTTTCAGGAGAAGAAGGAACATTTAATATCTGTACCTTCTGGCTGGTTGAGGCCCTAACCAGAGCCGGCCAATTGGATGAAGCGCGTCTGATGTTTGAAAAGATGCTGGGCTATGCCAATCATCTTGGTCTTTACGCTGAAGAAACCGGACATTCTGGCGAAGCGCTAGGAAATTTCCCCCAGGCCTTTACTCATTTAGGGCTAATAAGTTCAGCCTTCAACCTGGATAGGGCGTTAGGAAATAAAGGATAAGTAAAGCATCCCAAGCATCTTTTGGAACCCGCTGTCACTCTTGGCCGTATTATACCGGGGATGATTGACAATGGACCCTGGCAGTCTAGATTGTCCGAACCAATGCCTTGAACGAGTTCCAGGGGCATACTATATATCACATCGGCCCAACGGAGCCTTACCAACGGAGAAAATCATGAAACACAATGCGCTAAGACTCTTGTCATTCATCCTAATTGCGCTGACTGTTGGATCTTGCAATCAGCTTACAGCGAAAAAGAGCTCGCTTTCCGCAAATAGAGCGGGCATGGAATCCTTCAAATTCTCCTACCAAATCTCTGTGCCGGATGTCCCCCCCGGATCCAAGTCAATTGAAGTTATTCTCCCCTCTCCCCCATCCGACGACAAACAGATTATCCGCAATTTCCGCATTTCTTCGAACCTGCCTGACTCGCAATACTTTGACCCTGAATATGGCAACAATATCCTACTATTCAACTCAACAGACAGCATCCCGGACAACATAGAAATTACCATGACCTTTGACGCCACGCGCAAACAACGAGCTCCACTCGACTCAGTCGCAACGGACAATCCCAACCCTGCCTCCAACAACACTATTCCGGATTCTCTTGAAAAATACCTACTTGCCAATACACTGGTGCCTATCGATGGTCAAATTCAACGCGAGGCTGATTCATTGATGAGCGAAGACCTATCCCCACTGGAGAAAGCCCATATACTCTACAACCATCTCTTCGAAACCATGAAATATGACAAAAGCGGCGTGGGATGGGGCAATGGAGACGCTCTCTATGCCTGCGATGTTCGACGAGGCAATTGCACCGACATCCACTCTCTCTTCATCGGCATGGCCCGCTCCCAGGGAATTCCAGCCAGGTTCAGAATCGGCTTCCCGCTCCCCGAAGAGCTCTCAATCGATAAAGCAACAATCACCGGATACCATTGCTGGGCAGAATTCTACATCGCTGATATCGGATGGATTCCGGTAGATATTTCCGAGGCCATCAAACGCCCGAAGCTAAAGGAATACTATTTCGGACGCCTGGACCCCAACCGAATAGGCTTCACAATCGGTCGAGATATAGTCACCCCAACTAGCTTTGGCGAGCAATCTTTCAACTATCTCATTTACGCCCAGGTCTTCATCGACGGAGTGCGCGTTGAAAATGTCGAGCGACATTTCAGTGTATCCGCCTCATAAAGCATCAATCAGTAGCAAACTCTGCTTTCGATTCGTTTGAGATATAATAATTTCAGGGCCTTTTTTGACCTTGCTAATCAGCGCTTCATCATTCATATTCTTTCTGCGTATATATACGCTACAAAAGAACGGAATCAGAAAAATAACTAGAATGGTTTTAATAACCTGAGCTTAGGGGAAGAGTATGTTTAGAAAATTATCAGTACTTGGTTTCATCGTGTCATTCGTTTTTGTGGCGGCCACCGTCGCAAGCGCTGGCGATAGCACAGAGACTCGCGGGGGAATGGAACATCCTTCAGGTGGAATGGAACATCCTTCGGGTGGAATGGAACATCCTATGGACGGTGATGAAGCTACTTCTAGTGTAGACAAAGAAGCATTAGCTATAGCCATAACCAACTATGTGAACAAAGACACCAAGCTCAAAGGTGGATTTTTCATGTTGTATGATTCAGTGGATAAGAAACCTCTAGCGCTGACCTTAACCAAAGTGCACAAAGACAGACTTTCAAAGGTTGGCGAAAATCTGTACTTCGCTTGCTCTGATTTCAAAGAGGTCGGCGGAACAATGTATGACTTGGATTTCTTCATGAAAAGCGTCGATGACAATCTGATGGTAACCGAAGTAAAGGTCCATAAGAAGGCCGACACTCCTCGCTACAAATGGCACGAGATGAATGGTGTTTGGATGACGATGGAAGTCAAATAGTAGAAAAGTAATTAGCATGAATGCAGGCCAGTCACAGTTGTGACTGGCCTGTTTTCATTTGTATCAAACTCTCTAGAAACGTTACAATCTCTATAACATCATCCAAGACTCATAAACAGGTTATTCAAAGATTCAGCGAGCGTAGGATGCGCAAAAACACCGTCACGTATCTTAGTGTAAGGCACAGCGCCCATCATCGCCATCTGCAACACTGACATAACCTCACCACCCTCAACGCCCAACACCATAGCGCCAAGAATCAAATCAGTCTTAGGATCAACCAGCGCCTTCATGAACCCACGAGTTTCATCCATCTCCAGCGCCCTTGCCACATGAGTCATAGGAATCTTCGCAACTCGAACTTCAATCCCCGCCTCTTTCGCCTCACGCTCGCTCAGCCCCACCCGAGCCAATTGCGGATCAATAAACATCGTATAAGGAACCATACGCCCCTCGGTAGATGCCGAACCATTCTCCAATAAGTTCGTACGCAATATCCGAAAATCATCATAAGCAATATGCGTAAAAGCCGGGCCGCCATTGATATCACCTAACGCATACACTCCCGAGATATTTGTCTCCAGTTTCCCGTTCACCGGAATGTAACCACGCTTGTCACAATCTATTCCAGCCGCCGAAAGATTCAATCTATCAGCATTCGAAGTACGTCCTGCGGCCATCAGAACATGCGAACCTCGAATCTCTCTCTCTTCGCCGCCTTGGCTAACTGTCAGAACAACAGAGCCGTCCGAATCCTTGTGCGCTTTGGTCGGGGAACAATTCAGTTCAATTGTCATACCTTCACCAGTCAGGATTTCCGCTACCGCATCGGCTACGTCATCGTCCTCACGTCCCACCAGTTTCGCGCCGCGATTCACAACTGTGACCTGCGAACCAAACCGTCGAAACATCTGTCCAAACTCAAGACCAATATACCCGCCGCCAATAACTATCAAATGCTCCGGGACAGAATCCAACTCCATTATCGACGATGAGGTAAGCGCATCAACTCCGTCTATTCCTGGAATCTTAAGTATGGTCGGACGCGCCCCGACATTGATAAATATCTTATCTGATGAAATAGTCCGTGTCCCGCCATCATTAAGCGCCACCTCCAATGTAAGCGCATCGACAAACTTCGCCATACCGCGTATCAAATCAAGAGTCTCTATCCGCTCCAGCCCCTTCTCGCTACCGGAGCTAAAAGAATGAACAATCTTGCGCTTTCGCTCACGCACCACAGACATATCCATCGTAAACTTGCCAAGCCCTACCCCATATTCAGCCCCGCGTGAAGCCAAATATGCAACCCTGGCGCTGGCAACCATTGTCTTGGTCGGCGTACAGCCAACATTCACACACGTACCGCCAATAGCCCCGCACTCAACAATCGCCATATTCCACCCGGCGCGAGCAAAGTTGGCCGCCAATGGCTTTCCACCCTGACCGGTACCTATAACTATTCCATCGTATTGTTTGGTAGACTGTTTTTCGGACATTGAGAATTCCCTTCGTTGTCGCCTTCTTCTTTCAGCGTCAGAATCGTCTATTAAAACCCTAAGGTCAATTCCCAACAACGATTCCCCAGAACATTTCCTATTGCGCAGTGTTTATCTTCGTAGACGCAGGACAACAAACTGCAAAACATGTTTGAACTGAGTATAATATCTTTAGGGGATCTAATAATGAAACCACTCAATAGTCTAAAGACCTTTCATATTGATGCGCGAGGCGCATCAATGATAATCAACCAACTCCTCTCAGAAGAATCCAGCGATGAATCACACTCCGGTTCCAAACGATAGTAAAGCATCTATAGACCTCACTAACATAGAAGTAATCAGCTTCGATTGTTACGGAACCTTAATTGACTGGGAAACCGGCATCCATGACGCCCTAACACCTGTCCTTACCAACCACGGAGTAAACTTAGACCGCGATAGCCTGCTAACAATACATAGCGAACTTGAGCCCAAAATTCAAAGCGCCAAATACATCCCCTATCACCAAGTTCTAATTGAAGTCGTCAAAGGTTTCGCAAAACGCTTTGACTTTCAACCAACCGCCGCAGAACTGGTCAGATTGGCAGACTCAGTTGGCGATTGGCCAGCGTTTCCAGATTCAATCGAAGCTCTCAAAAAACTAAAGCGCATCCGCAAACTAGCTATCTTCTCAAACATCGATAATGCTATGATACATCTGTCTATAAAGCGCTTGGAAGTGGAATTTAATTGGGTAATTACAGCGCAGAGCGCCCGAGCCTACAAGCCAGCGTTGTCAGTCTTCCATCACGTATTCAAAGCAACGAATCTGAAGCGAAATCAAGTACTCCACGTAGCGCAAAGCATATTCCATGACATAGCTCCGGCAAACGAATTGGGGATTCGAAGTGTGTGGGTGAATCGTCGCAAGGGGCTAACCGGAACAGGCGCCACTCCACCGGCTACCGCTACGCCGAATTTGGAAGTCAGCTCACTAGCGGAGCTCGCAGAGATTCTCACTGCGTAAACGCCCCCTTTAGAGTTCTCGTAGTAACGCGCGAACCGGTGAGGCGTCCATTCCTACAATTTTCAACGGAACAGCAATCAATTCATAGCGCCCCGGCTTAACTTCATCCAAGCACAGATTCTCCAAAATCGCAACTTCCCCATTGCGAAAGATGTGATGTGAATCAAGAGTTTTGGAGTCAAAGCGATCTACCGAAGGCGTGTCAATCCCAACCAGAGAAACGCCCAAACTCACCAAAGCTCGCGCAGCCTCCTGGCTGAAATAACTGAACGTATCTACAAAGCCAGCGCTACTGGCCGTCAAGGTCTTGAACAGTATTCTCTCTGTACCGCTGATATCGGCAGATGCAACGTGCCGCTCTTTGATTGTTTCAGAATTAGTCGCATCAATTACCAGCGCCTCACCGATATACGGTTCGAGTGAACAATCATCAATCGATTTGGCGCCCTCAGCAACATGCAACGGCGCATCAGCATGTGTCCCGGTATGCAAACTCATTGTCACCGTGCCCACATTCACTGAATCACCTGTGGCAATTCGCATCACCCATCGGTTTTCAAACTCCGTATCACCTGGCCAAACTGCAGTATCCGGCGATAAAGGTTGCGAGATATCAATTATTTTACCCGGCATGTGCAGCGCTCGATGGCTTGCTCTGATTCTCTACTGTAATTCTATCTATCTCTGCAAACAAATCACGAATCTCATCATCGGTATTGTAAAAATGCGGTGACACACGTATCCCGCAACTTGGACGGTAATCCACTAGAAAGTTGCGTTCGTTTAGCGTGGCGCAAAGTTCCAACCCATCCGGTAAGTCCAACGCGACTGTTCCAGCTCGTTTTTCAGGATCATCATGTGTCGTAGTTTTCCAGTTCCGCTCTTGCGCAAGATTCAATATCATCGCGCTCATTTCCTTAGAGCGCTCACGAATACTCTCTACTCCGATTTCTGTAATCAAATCCAAACCGCCCTGACAGGTATAGAGAGCCGGTATCACCGGCGTCCCGCTTTGAAATTTGTATGCGCCTTCTGTATGCTTGCTTGCTCCTCTTTCAAATCCAAATGGATTCTCATGCGCCAGCCAACCGGTAAACTTCGGACTCAACGTTTCAGCAAGATCAGGTCGAACATAAAGAAAACAAGCCCCCGGCCCACCACACATCCACTTGAGAAGCCCGCCAACCGCGAAATCTACTTTCAGTTCAGACAAATTCACCGGAACTACACCAACAGATTGAAAAATATCCAACACCACCATCGCCCCAACACTATGCGCCTTTTCAATAATAGCCTTGGCGTCAACAATATATGAAGAGCGAAACAAAACATGCGAAATAGGAACCAACAACGTTCGCTCGTCAATAGCCTCAAGTAAGGCATCAAGTGGAGCGCTAATCCCATCCGGGCAAGGCACAATCTCTATTTCAAATTTATCCCTGGCATGCGCATGATAGAGATATTGAATCGACGGAAACTCCATATCGACCATCACTATCTTATTGCGCCCAGCCGGAATATTAGTCTTATCAAAACAGGAGATGATAGTCTCTTCAGCGCTAGTGACATTCGCGTGCATTGACACACTATTCTCCGGCGCTCCTACGAGCGCCCCGATCTTGTCACCAACCTCGCGCGGCAACATCCACCATTCCTCACTCCAGGCCCGAACACCTCTCTCGGCCCAAACATCAGAATACCGCTGGCTATATTCACGGGCGCTATTGGGCATCGCCCCCAAAGAATTGGCTATCAAATAGTGACAACCATGCAATGAATCAAACCGATTGCGGTAATCAAGTAACTCACTCATCGATAGTATCTTTCATAGGACTGCCGCTTGGTTCGCTATCAACGCTACACTCTCCAAATTGCCAATACTGACCAAATTGATTGTATTTAGCCGCAATCGGCATACGCCGCCCACTACCGAAAGACTTTGAAGTGACCCGCAATCCCGGCGGCGCCTGGCGGCGTTTATACTCATTTCTATCAACAGCCTCCACTACCCAACGAATCACCTCAGGAGGAACTTCATCGGAAACCAGGTCTTCAGCCGAACAACGGTCCTCAACATAACAATGAAGGATTCTATCGAGAACCTCATAAGATGGCAAAGTGTCCTGATCCGCCTGATTCGGACGTAACTCAGCCGATGGCGGTTTATCAATTATTTCCTGCGGTATTTTTTCACTGGAACAATTAATATACTTAGCAAGATTGTAAACCTCGGTCTTAGGCACATCAGAGAGAACGCTCAGACCACCGCTCATATCCCCATAAAGTGTGCAATATCCCACCGCCATCTCGCTCTTATTACCGGTCGAAAGAGTCAGATAGCCAAACTTGTTGGCATAGGCCATCAGAATATTCCCGCGGACCCGCGCCTGCAGATTCTCCTGAGTTATTCCAATTTCTGTCGGTTCCATATCAGGGCTTAAGGTATCCAAATATGACTCATAAACATTCTCAATCGGAATAGTCTTCATAGTCACACCATAATTCTCAGCCAGCTTCCTTGAATCAGTTATACTCCCCTCAGATGAATACAGCGACGGCATACAAATCCCCAGCATGTTCTCAGCGCCCAGCGCTTCAACTGCCAGAGCCAATGTCACCGCCGAGTCAATCCCACCGGAGAGTCCAAGAATAGCTTTGGTAAATCCGCACTTATGCGCATAATCGCGAAGCCCAAGCACAAGCGCGTCATGAACCGTAGCGATTTCCGTCCGCGCCTGAAACAAACTCGCCTGCCCCGTCTTTTCAGAATCGATAGTGACAACTTCCTCAACAAACCCCGACAATACCGCATTCGGTACACCACACTTATCAAAACTCAAACTATGCCCATCAAAAATCAGCTCGTCATTGGCCCCCACCTGATTAACAAATACCAAGGGAATCCCATGTTTGCGAGAGTGGTCTGAAAGAAGTTTGAAACGGGTTTTGATTTTGTAGACATTGAAAGGAGAGGCCGAAAGATTCAATATTATGCTTGCGCCCTTATTGGCCAGAGAGCCTATAGGGTCAGTGTCATAGTTTCGCGCTGTCAAACCCAGTGAGGTGTCAGTCCATGCGTCCTCGCAGATACTAATACCGAGCGTCTCACCCTTAAATTGAACCACATCAATCTTATCAGCAGGTTGAAAATAGCGCGCCTCGTCAAAGACATCATAGGTTGGCAACAGCGACTTAACTTGTGTGTATACAATTCGTCCGTCAACAATAAGAAAGGCCGCGTTGTGCAACCTTCTACCGCCCGACTTTGGATTCAGCTCCGGCGCACCGATAAGAATCCCTACTCCTGGAATCTCAGCGCTGATCTTGCAAAGTAAACGCAGCGCTTCCTCCACTCTGCGTATCACCCGAGGTCGCTCAAGCAGATCCTGCGGCGGATAACCAGTAAGGAACATCTCTGAAAACACAACTAAATCTGTTTCGGACGCAACCTTCCGAAATGTCTCAATAGCGCGACGTGTATTTCCTTCCACATCACCAACTATCGGATTGAGTTGCGCTAAAGTAATTCGCATATTTCTCTCACTCGCTTAACACCATCTCGCAGACTCTAAAGCAAACTCTCTATCTTAGAAGTTAGCTCATCTGAAAGCGGCTCAACGCCGGACTCAAAACGACCAATGATATTTCCTTCACGATCCAACAAAAACTTATGGAAGTTCCAGGAAATATCTCCAGCAGGATCGCTGTGCGTGGTCAAATAGGCAAACAACGGATGCTGATCGTCACCCTTAACACTCACCTTACTCATCATCGGAAATGTCACCGAAAACTTTGACTGGCAGAATTTCATAATCTCTTCGTCACTGCCCGGCTCTTGTCCACCAAAATTATTCGCCGGAAACCCGATAACCGTCAATCCACGCTCATGATACTTCAAATAGAGTTTCTGCAAATCTTCATATTGAGGCGTATAGCCACATTCGCTCGCCACATTCACCACCAAAACCACATCACCAGAAAAATCAGCCAATTTACTCGGCTGTCCTTCAATAGTGTTGAAACCTATCTCCAACGAGTTCTTGGTATCATTCCCTACGTTCATTGCCACTCCCTTTTGCAGACTGCCATCACCCTTGTCCAATGCCGCATCGCCGTCTGATTTCTGTCCACTGCAAGCCCCCAACATGGCGAAACAGACCACGCTGGCCAATACTGTACTTTTGCTCACATTTACCTCTTTGTATTCCTGATGCTAGTTTCAATCCAAAGCATGCTCTCGCACACGTAACCACATACCGCCCCCGCTTGTTCCTGATTGCCATACGCTTACCTGCAAGGTACGCCCTTTCACTATCCCACGCAACCAAATTGTCCCATCCTCACTCCTCAAAGCATCTAGAAGCGGAAGTGACACAAAAGTGATAGCTCAGCCCATTCTCACTCTCGATATTGCCCAGAATGCGCCAATGCAAGAACCATCAGGAACCATCAGGAACAATCGACAACTATGACAGTGAATTCAACACCAATCCAACCTCCACCCAATGACAGCCGCCCCGGAGCCCGCTCAACAGCCGGATTCCCCTCACCAGCAGACGACTACGTAGAGCGCCCGCTCGATCTAAACCGCCTGCTAATCAAACGCCCGGCGGCCACCTTCTTCATGCGCGCCAGCGGAAACCACCTCCGTGACACCGGTATCGCAAATCATGACCTGTTGATTATCGACAGAGCGCGTGAGGTAACCTCCAGCTCAATTGTCATCGCGCTAGTCAATGGCGAACTTCAGTTACGTCGCTTTTCAACGCTGAAACCCGAAACTCAATCGCCTGGCGACTCCCATGAAATCTGGGGAGTTGTAACCTGTGTCATACACGAATTCAACGACTAGTTCTTCCGGTAGTGATTCGCAGGCGTTACATCCATTCGCCTTGGTGGATTGCGACAATTTCTATGTTTCCTGTGAGCGCGTTTTCGCCCCGGAGTTAAGAAACCGGCCAGTGGTGGTTCTCTCCAACAATGACGGCTGTATAATCTCACGCTCCGCCGAAGCCAAGGCGCTGGAGATTAAGATGGGCGCGCCTCTGCATCATGTAACGCCTCTCATCAAATCAGCCAATGTAGCGGTACGCTCATCGAACTACGCGCTCTACGGCGATATGTCCAGCCGCGTGAAACGCGTTTTGGAGCAGTTCTCTCCAGAGATAGAAATGTACTCCATCGACGAAGCCTTCCTGCGGCTCTCCACTCTGCACACAGCAACCAGCGAGGCGACAACTATCCGTCAACGAGTCCTGCGCTGGACTGGCATTCCCGTATCAATCGGCATCGCCGAAACCAAAACCCTCGCCAAAATAGCCAGCAAAATCGCCAAAACCAACAACGGCATCTGCAATCTAATCGAACGCACCGACCGCGACCACCTGCTATCTGAAACACCTGTAACCAAGATTTGGGGAATTGGCAAACGCCACGGAACCTGGCTGAAAACCCAAGGTGTCAAAACCGCGCTACAATTACGCGCTATCGACGACACTCTAATCCGTCGTCGCGCCGGAGTCACCGGATTGCGTACAGTATGGGAACTGCGTGGTCGCTCCTGCCTGCCACTAACGATGGTCATCCCCACTCGCAAAGGCATCACCTGCTCTCGCTCCTTCGGAAAACGCACCCGCAACCGCAATCAACTACGCGAAGCCGTAGCCTCCTATGCTTCGCGCGCCGGCGAGAAACTTCGCCGTGACCGCTCAACCGCCGGAGCTCTGACAGTCTTCCTGATGACCAACCGTTTCTCAACTGAACCACAGTACTCAAAATCAGCGCTGTTGACAGTCAGCCCCCCAAGTGACAATGACCACACTCTAATCCAACTGGCGCTGGCTGGATTCGAAAGAATCTACCGTCCCGAATACCGCTACCACAAAGCCGGTGTCACACTAACAGACCTCACCCCCGCCGGCGAAACCCAAACCGACCTATTCACACCACTACAAACCACCGGCGCCACAAACCTCAGCCACCTATTGGATTCCGTCAACAACACCCACGGAGCCGGAACCATCCGCTACGCCGTCACCGGCATAGACAAACCCTGGCGCATGCGCTCCAACTACCGCTCCCCCTGCTACACGACCCGCTGGTCCGACCTCCTGCAAATCCCCACAGGCGGCAGGCCCGTTCCGTCCTGTCGTGCCGAGGGAAGAGAGTATCTACCCATGAAAAAGCGGCTCGCAAAGAGCTAGGCAAAGCAGCGCTCACAACACAAAGATAGTCACGATACTAGATTGTCTGGAATGTCAAATAGGTTAGAACGGTGAGAAATCGCCTGAATCAGGAGGCATATCCCCGGAAGGAACTTCATCGGGCATGCGATATGACGGCGCGGCGTTTTCGAAACGCACATAGTCTTTGACAAAACTGAGTTTACAGGTTCCAACCGGACCATTACGCTGCTTGGCAATAATAATATCCGCCTGCCCTTCAACTTCAGCATACTTCGGATCATCATGACGAACATAGTATTCCTCACGATACACAAACATAACCACATCAGCGTCCTGCTCAATTGCGCCAGACTCACGCAAATCAGATAGCTGTGGTCGTTTATCACTCCCCCGCTGTTCAACCATGCGCGAAAGCTGGCTACAGGCGATAACCGGAATGTTGAGTTCCTTGGCGAGCCCCTTCATTGAACGCGAAATCTGCGACATCTCCTGCTGGCGATTCTCAGAGCGCGCCGGACCAGACATCATTTGCATATAGTCAATAACAATCATGCCAATATCCCGCTGAGACTTCAAACGACGAGCTTTAGCCCGCATCTCAAGCGCAGTCATTGTGCCAGTGTCATCAATATAAATCGGAGCCTCATGCAACGGCCCCGCCGCATTGCCAAGTTTTGACCAATCAGTGTCACGCAGTTTATGTGAACGCAAGCGATGTTGAGAAATCCGAGCTCGTCCGCAAATCATACGCAAGGCCAATGACTCCTTGGACATCTCAAGTGAGAAAACACCCACACCAACGCCGTCCAAAGCGGCGTTCTCGGCAATGTTAAGCGCAAGAGCAGACTTCCCCATCGACGGACGACCGGCAATCACAATAAACTCTCCCGCATGAAAACCACCGGTCTTCTCATCAATAGAATCAAACCCGCTCTTAACCCCGGATAGCCCGCCATCAGACTCCTGAAACAGCTCAATTTCCTTAAAAGTATGAGGCACCAAATCCGCCATAGAAGAAAAACCCTTCTTCAGGCGAGATTCGGAAATCGCAAAAACCTTACTCTCGGCATAGTCCAGCAATTCCTCAACCGCCATATCCTGAGTATGACAGCGCCTAACAATTTCAGTAGATACATCAATAAGCATACGCGAAGCCGCCTTCTTAGCGACAATATCCGCGTAATAAACCGCATTGGCTGTGGTAGCAATCCCCTCAACCAGCTCAATCAAGTACACACTACCGCCAACATTCTTAAGCGCTCCAAGTCGCTCAAGCTCATCGGTGACCGTAGTCACATCAATCGGCTCGGACTTCTGAAACAGATTCAAGAATGCCTGAAATATGCTCTGATGTTTAGTAGAATAGAAACTCTCAGAATTGGACACCAACTCCATCGCCTCAGGAAGAACCCGATGGTCGCGAAGAATCGAACCAAGAATCGCCTGTTCAGCCTCAATCGAATGCGGCAAAACCCTCAGCCTCTCAGCCGGAGTGTCACTAACTCCAAACCCCTTGAATCGCGAAGTATGTTCCCGAGTATCATCCATGAACTCAGTATAAGACAGTCACAAGCATGCCGAAAGGGTAAAAAGCAAGTGACTGAAGTTATGAACAGGTAGTTTTCGTTACTAACAAGTAATCCACCGTGATGGAGCACAATCAGCTCGTCAGACGCTTATACTCGGCCTCAACAACCTGCATATCCTCCCAACAGCCGCGTTTGAAATTGGGATTTCGTAAAAGCGCCGCGGGATGATAGGTAACCCTTAGCGGGATTCCCTGATAGAAATGCCATTGATTCCGCATTTTGCCCAAAGGAAGCTTAGTCTGAAGCAGAGCTTGCGCCGAGATTCTCCCCAAAGAGCAAATAAGTTTCGGCTTAACAATTGCAATTTGCTCTTTCAAATACGGAAAACAATGCTCCATCTCCTCAGGCTGAGGATCACGATTCCCCGGCGGACGGCATTTCAGGATATTGGCAATATAAACCTCCGAACGAGTGAGCTTTATTGCTCCCAAAATCTTATCGAGCAACTGCCCACCCCGTCCAACAAATGGCTCACCCTGCAAGTCCTCATTCTTGCCCGGGGCCTCTCCAACAAACATCAAATCCGCAGTAGGAGAGCCAACACCATACACAAATTTGGTGCGCGTGGCGCCAAGAGGGCATTTCTGACACTCGCAGATTTGGGCGCGATGTTCATCCAGTGAGGCGCATTGCGCCGCCTGGCCCGAGCCGATTTGAATGCCAGTTATCTCCGGGCCAAGCGTTGATTCAATCTTTGATTCGTGTTTAGATTCGCGTTTAGATTCGGCTGTAGTCTGCTCGGACATATTCTTTTCAGCAACTCCCTCTGCTCTCGCACTTTCGTTGTCGCTACCTTTGGAGCTTTCGATATTATTGCGTTGACTCACTATCAAATCATTTGTCAATTCAGAAACACGCTCGCGATCAATTATGAGCCCTCCAGAAAGCTGTGTTCCGGTACGTGATGCGCGCCGCAACATTTCAATCGCATCACCTGCATCGCCATCGGAGACCATCAATTCCCCTCAGATACGCTTCGCGAGGCTCTAAGATCCTGCAATCTTTGTACTCGTCCCAATATCAACCTGGCTAATTCGCGCTTGCTCAACAGCTGTGTTTCTTCGACGTCACCATCACACATAATCAACGTAGCGCGATTGGTGTCACTATTGGGTCCTGCATCACTGACACCCGCCGGATTCGCCACTATCATATCCAAATCTTTTGCGCGAAGTTTCCCCGTCGCATTCTCAAGCATATCATCGGTTTCAAGAGCAAACCCCACCACAACCAAACGGGAAGATTTTGCTTTCGCAACAGAAAGCAAAATATCAGGACTGGCGCTGAGTTTCATTTCTAGCTCACTGGAAGTTTTCTTGATTTTGCTCGTGGACATAGTAGTCGGCGCAAAATCGACTGGAGCCGCGGCCATCAGCAACAAATCCGCTTCCCTTACTGCCGCAAGAGTTGCGGACTGCATTTGCGAGGTAGTTTCCACCGCGACGAAAGCAACATCATCAGGAGGCGCCAGATTCGTAGGACCGCTGATAAGTGTCACATCAGCCCCCATCTCTCGCGCGGCGACAGCGAGCGCATAGCCCATTTTGCCAGAGCTGTAGTTAGATATATAGCGCACCGGATCGATCGGCTCGCGGCAAGGACCGGCGGTAACAACCACCTTCTGCCCCGCAAAAGAGCCACTCCCCGCTAAGTTCTTCGCGACCTTTGATTCACCAAGTTTCCGGCTGGCGAAGAAGTCACACACTTCGGCAACAATCCTCTCCGGTTCAGCCATCCGACCAACACCATGTGTATGACACGCCATCTCGCCAATGTCCGGTTCAATTATAGTAAATCCAATAGAGCGTAGAAACTTTAGATTCTTCTTCGTTACCGGGTTCTCATACATGTTTGTATTCATTGACGGAGCCAACATCACAGGCCCGCTAAAGGCGCATAAAGTCGAAGTGAGAACATCATCAGATATACCTGACGCAATCTTGCCAATCAAATTAGCCGTAGTCGGCGCCAGCAGAAACACATCGGCCCAAAGAGCTGTATCAATGTGCTGAGTTCCAATAGGTTTATCAGAAGAGAAAAGCGCCGATTCGAGCGGGTTTTCAGAGAGCGTCTCAAGTGTGGCTCGCGTCGTGAATTGCAGAGCGTTAGCAGTTGCCAACACCCGAACCTCAGCGCCGGCCTTTACCAGCAATCGAATAATCAAAGGAGCTTTGTAAGCGGCTATGCCACCCGAAATCCCCAAAGCTATCCTGACTCCCTGAAGCGAAGTGGATGATTTCTCGATTGTATTCATAATTGGAACTGCTAATCTTTAACAGTGAGACTAGTGAGCGGCGCTCAATTCGCAAATGAGGAATCGTCACCGTGGGAATTCATCCCGTGATGATTCAAAGTAGCGCGTTGCTCACTAAAAAGTGCGCCGGAAACAATTGACTTCATTTCATCGATACACATGGCGTGACGTCCGGACTGTGCGCAAGCCTCAACCACTTCCTCAAAATCAGTAGCGCGCAGAATACCCAACTTCACTAGCTGAATCAGGTAACCCACAGCGCGTGAGGAAAGCGCGATTCGTTCGCGAGGCGACAGAATCCGCACTGAAGATTCCCAGGCGCGTGACGACTTGCTCGAAGTAGTCACATCATTACCGTAACGGTCAAACATCCAACTGCAGGCCAGAGTTATTTCACGCTCGGTGAACCCGCGAGATTGCAAGTCAATAGCCAGTTCATTGTAATGCGCAACCTCTCCCACTGCGCCTCGCAGGCGGGAGACCATAAACACCACAATTTCAAGCACTCGTTCGTTCATATTTCTTTTCGCACTCGATATGACATCCTTTTATACAACGGAGACTACTCAGATTTACTATCAAGTCCCCACTGACTTGCTAATGCAAATGTACGACATCAAGGATTAGGTTGCAAGAGTGTAAGCCAAGCAACTTGAAAAATGCGACATGTAAATGTTGGGAGCTATGTTGCTTGGGATGACGGCGCTAGAGTAAACAACAATTGCTAAGGGCGCAACTCTTTGCGCCCTTAGCAATTAAACTACTTGACTTGTCTGAGCCTAGGAAAGCCTAGTGCCAAAAACAGCGAGTACCGGTAAACACCATCGCCACTTTTGCCTTATCAGCGGCGGCGATTACATCCGGATCTTTCTTCGAACCACCCGGTTGAATAAAAGCCTTAACACCTGCGGCCGCTGGCATTTCAAGTCCGTCAGGCATCGGGAAAAAAGCATCCGAAGCCAAAACAGCGCCCTTGGTGCGCTCACCTGCGCGTTTGATTGCCAGAAAAGACGAATCCACTCGCGAGGTTTGACCCATTCCAATTCCGACAGTCGCGGTGTCTTGTGAAATCACTATTGCATTGGACTTAGTGTGCTTGACAACTTTCCAGGTAAATAACAAGGCCTTTATTTGCTCATCTGTAGGAGCAATCTTTGTCACTACTTTCAAATCATCAGCGGTGATAATCTTGTCATCAGCGCTTTGCCAAAGCAAACCACCGCGCAAGAACTTACCATACTTCTCACCTGCCGGTCTTCCATTTTCGATATCCGGCAACTGCAGGATGCGTCTATTCTTTTTCTTAAGTAACAGCGCCAGCGCATCATCATCATAGCCCGGCGCAAGAATACACTCCACAAATTGAGTAGCGCCAAGTAACTCAGCAGTCGCCAGGTCAACACGTTTGTTCAGCCCGATTATCGAGCCAAATGCCGAGAGTGGATCACAGGCCAGCGCCTGCTCATAGGCTTTCGCCAATGTCGCTCCTTCAGCGGCGCCACAGGGATTCGCATGTTTCAGCACACAGGCAAATGGCTCACAGAAATCCAGCAACATCTCCAAGCATGCGTCAAGATCAGCGTAATTATTGAAAGACAGCTCTTTGCCACCAAGAATCTCAGCCGTCAACAATGACGGCGCTCCGCCTGCTTCCGCAGAGTACACAGATGCGATTTGATGCGGATTCTCACCATAACGCAGACCCGATTTCAATCGATAGCGCAAGACCTTCTCTGACTCTTGCGCGGCGCCATCAGCCTCGGTCCCATTCTCAGTCGCCCCGCCAAGTCTACTCGCAAAGAAGTTATCTATGGCATTGTCATAGGCCCCGGTAAGCGCAAATGCCGCCGCGGCCAAACGCTTACGTGATGCGAGAGACAGAGCGCCGTCTTGCTCCTGTAGCTCAGCGAGAATATTTGCATATTGAGAAGCTGAAGTGACAACCGCAACACCCTCAAAGTTTTTCGAACCGGCGCGAATAAGTGACGGCCCGCCAATATCTATATTCTCTACGATTTCTTCTTCGCTGGAATCCGGATTCGCCACAGTCTGCTCGAACGGATACAGATTGACTACCACCATATCAATTGGCTTGAATTCATGCGATGCAATCTCGTCACAATGTTCCTGACTGTCACGACGGAATAGAATCCCCGCATGTATCCGCGGGTGAAGTGTTTTAACCCGACCGTCAAGAATCTCCGGCGACCCGGTAAAACTCGACACCGGCACCACCTGCACACCGGCTTTCTTCAAAGCCGCCATCGTGCCACCTGTAGAGATAATCTCCACACCGCACTCATTAAGCCCGCGGGCAAAATCCACCAACCCGGTTTTATCTGAGACCGATATTATCGCCCGTCGAATCGGACGTAATCCCTCAACTGCAGATGCAATAGCTGTATCTTTCTTTGACGCTGTATCTTCTGATGCCAACGCGCTCTCCATTTCCTTCGCCGCCTTCGCGGCAAGCGCTTACGCCTCTAAAATCAGGCGCTAAGTTTCTGAATTATTTCACGATATTTCTCAACCGTGCGCTCAATGATTTCCTGCGGCAGTTCCGGCCCGGGAGCGGTCTTATCCCAGTCGAGTGTCAGCAGGTAATCACGTACAAATTGCTTGTCGTATGACGGCTGTCCTTTGCCAATTGCATACTTGTCAGCAGGCCAGAATCGTGATGAATCCGGTGTAAGCACCTCATCAATCAACGCCAGCTCACCATCAATAAATCCAAACTCAAACTTCGTATCTGCAAGAATAATCCCGCGCTCACGCGCATAGTCCGAAGCCTTAGTGTAAATCTCCATCGACTTATCCCGACACAGCTCAGCAGTCTCCTTACCAACTGCATCTACCATTTGGGCGAACGAAATGTTCTCATCATGACCAACGTCATTCTTGGTAGCCGGTGTGAAAATCGGCTCAGGGAATTTCTCTGACTCCTGCAATGTCTCAGGGAAATCAAAACCCAGCAGACTATTACTACCTGCCGCACGCGCCTCTTTCAACTCTTTCCAAAGCGAACCGGAAATATAGCCACGCACCACACATTCAACATCCACCCGCTCGGCCTTACGAACAATCATCGAACGACCTTCGAGCTGATCTGCATATGGCTTGAGATTCTCAGGAAACTCATTTACATCGGCGGTAATAAAATGTGTCGGCATCAAGTCTTTCAGGAATTCAAACCAAAACACCGAAATCTGAGTAAGTAACTTGCCTTTGTCAGGTATTCCATTAGGTAACACCACATCGAAAGCTGACACTCTGTCGCTAGCGACAAACAACAACTTGTCATCCAGATCAAAAATATCACGCACCTTGCCCTTAGCAAGCAGTGGAACTGTGTCAATTTTGGTTTCTAATAGCGCCTTAGGCATAGTAGATGATGTCACGAGTAATTCCTCACTGATATTCAATATTGTTTCAGACCTACAACAATTCCCGGGTGCCGCTAGGCTGTAAGAGCCTTGGCAATCGCCTCGGGGTAAAGTCTGTGTTCTAGTGTCAATACTTTATCCGCCAATGAATCGGCAGTTTCATTTGAACCTATTTCAACTGTTTCCTGAGCCAATATCGCTCCAGCGTCATAATCTTCAGTGACATAATGCACAGTCGCTCCACTGAGCTTTTCGCCAGCCTCAATCACCGCCTGATGCACTCGCATTCCGTACATGCCCTTGCCCCCAAACTTAGGTAGCAAGGCCGGATGTACATTGAGAATCTTGCCGCTATAGCGTTGCAATATCTCGTTTTCTATTCTTCTCAAATACCCCGCCAATGCGATAAAACTTATCGCCTTGTCTCTCAGGGTCGCGAGAAGGTCCTCAAGGGGAATATCTTTGGAATAAATGAATCTGTCAATGCCAGCAGACTCAGCAATTCTGCAAGCCCCACTGCTAGCCTTGCTGGAGACCACAAGCGCAACTCGGGCAAGCGGTTCAAGCAGTCCGGCGCTACAGGAGTCTATTATCGACTCAAGGTTGCTACCGCGACCGGAGACAAAAACCGCGAGATTGGTCTTATTTTCTGAATCTTCCGCCACACCCACTACTCACTCAGAAACACATATGAAACTCGTCTAGCAAGAACTACACATCGCAGGGAGCGCTCAACTCCGGCGGCTTTCGAGTTTCTCTTTCAACAATTTGTTCACCAATGCCGGGTCCGCCTTGCCCTTGGTTTCTTTCATCAACTGCCCCACGAAAAACCCGATCAACTTCTCAGCCCCGGCCAAATACCGCACAACATTCTCTTCATTTGAACTTAGAACATTCTCAATCAAGGCTTCAAGCTCACCCGTATCAGATATCATCTGATTACCGCCGAAATCAATCTCGGAAAGCGGCTTTTTCTCAACCACCAATTCCTTCACCGCCTGCTTGCCGAATGACGCAGAGATTTTTAGCGCCTTTACCTCAGAGATAACACGCGAAATGTCCTCCGGCGCAACATGTGGCTCAGCAAAATCAAATGCGCCCTCATTGGCATAACGCGACAGCTCACCCATAACCCAATTTGATGCGAGCTTGCCATCATTAATTTTCTTAGCCACTGCTTCAAAATAGTCCGCCAAGGTATGCGTATCAGTCAGAACACCTGCGTCATATTCAGGTATTCCATACTCCTTAACAAATCGCGCCGAACGCGCATCGGGTAACTCCGGCAATGACTCACGAATCTCCTCAAGCCAACTCTCTGAAACATGAAGCGGAGTCAAATCAGGCTCAGGGAAATAACGATAGTCATTAGCCTCTTCCTTACTCCGCATCGCTTCGGCAACTTGCTTTTTCTCATTCCAAAGCAATGTCTGCTGAGAAATCGAACCGCCATCCTTGATAGTTTGAATCTGACGGGCAATCTCAAAATTCAAAGCTCGCTCAACACCCTTGAAAGAATTCATATTCTTCAACTCGGTCTTAGTGCCGAACTTCTCCTGCCCCTCCGGACGTACCGAGATATTGGCGTCACAACGAAGATGCCCCTTCTCCATATCGCCGGTGCACACCCCCACATATTGCAGAATCTGCTTAATCTTACTCAAGTAAGCATAGGCCTCCTGCGGCGAGCGCATATCCGGCTCCGAAACGATTTCAATGAGCGGCGCTCCGCACCGATTCAGGTCAATACGCGAATAAGTGTCACCTGAACCTTCAGGATGTAACGACTTCCCTGCGTCATCCTCTAAATGAATCCGCGTCACACCAAGTTGCTTTTCGCTTCCATCAGCGCTGATAGTTATCACACCACCTTCGCCAATAGGTAAGTCGAATTGCGAAATCTGATACCCCTTGGGCAAATCAGGGTAGAAATAATTCTTGCGAGCAAATATCGACCGCTGACGAACCTCACCGCCAATAGCGAGTATCATCTTGATAGCGTATTCAACCGCCTGCATATTCAACACAGGCAAAGCCCCCGGCAAACCAAGACACACCGGACAGGTCAGAGTATTCGGCTCAGCCCCATACTTGTTCTCACACGCACAAAAGATTTTTGTCTTAGTTACAAGTTGCGCATGCACCTCAAGCCCGATAACCGGCTCGAAACCATCTATTATATTTTTGTTCTCTGTTTGTGACATCTCTTATTATTCTAATCTAGCGTTATGCCGCGTTCTCAATCCAACTCTTCAGGCGCTCATTAAAACGCTCAGGGATTTCGAGGTTAATAATATGCCCCACATCCGGTATAACTTCCAGCTTTGAATCAGGTATTGCCGCATTGAGGCGTTCACCCATCGGGATAAAATTCAAATCCTTAGCTCCAACTAAAATCAAAGTACGGACCTTCATGTCCTGCAACAACTCAAGGTCATTGCGATGCTGATAATTCCCTCGATTCGGATCCTGCCAGGGAGCCGCAGAATGCTCTTTCATCATAGTCTCTAATAATTCCTGCGCGTCGCCCGGTTTGTCATTGTAATAACGTAAAGTAGACTTAATCCAACGCTCACGCGCCGCCTCTACTCCCTTTTCACGCGCAAGTTTGGTAAGCGCATCCTGATGACGAGTCGGGTTGTAGGCGGTAACGCCCGATGAAACCAAAGTCAGCGACTCCAAACATTCGGGATGATCGATTGCAAACCCTATAGAAGTGGCGCCGCCCATTGATAGTCCAATCAAGTGAAACTTCTTCAACTTCAGTTCATTAACCACCGCTAGCAAATCTGTCAGCCTGTGATCACGAGAGTAACCAGTTACCGGAGCATCAGAGAGTCCATGACCACGAGAGTCAAATGCCACCGCAAAATATTCCGGCGCAAAGTACTTCAACTGCTCCCGCCACAACCGGTAATCCAATGTGAATCCATGCGCAAAAACCAAAACGCCTTTGGCGCCGTCTAAGTCCCCAGCGGTTTCATAGTGTATACGAAGTTCTTCGTTACTAGGGGCTCCGCTATTATCAAGGTTATTGCGATTGATTGCAAAAGGCATAATGCGCTTCAAATCCTCAGCTAGATTACTGTATCAGCTTCTGTGCCTGGTGCGCCAGTTTCAACAACCGCGCATCATCAAAGCGCTTACCCAGAAACTGCGCCCCGACCGGTAGGCCAGAATGGGTCCTACCCGCTGGAATTGAAATACCCGGGGTTCCGGCAAGATTCGCAATCACTGTAAAGACATCCGAAAGATACATCGCCAGCGGGTCTTGCAATTTGTCACCCATACAAAACGCCGGAGTCGGAGTTGTCGGCGTCATCAACACATCCACTTTACTGAAGACATCATCAAGTTCTTTGGTAATCACCTGCCGGACTTTCATACCTTTGAGGTAGTATGCGTCATAGTAACCCGCTGAAAGGACGTAGGTTCCGAGCATTATGCGACGTTTCACTTCAGCCCCAAAACCTTTGCCGCGAGTCTTGCGATACATCTCAAGCAAGTCGCTGTCATCACCCTCGCGAATGCCATATTTTACACCATCGAAACGCGCCAGATTCGACGAAGCCTCAGCAGTGGCAACCACATAGTAGCAGGCAATTCCGGCGTTCAACTGTGACAATGAGACATCAACAAAAGTGTGCCCCACCTCCTCAAGGTTTTTCCGTAGCTCCCCAATTGACTCAAGAACCTCATGATCAACACCTTCGCCGAAACATTCGCCAGGCCAGCCAATACGCATTAAATCCGGAGACTCGTCAATACCTTCGGCATAGTCAGGATGTTCAAAATCTATCGAAGTGGAATCATGTTTGTCGCGGCCACTGATTACCGTAAGTAATTCCGCTAGGTCAACACTGTTTCGAGCAAACGGCCCAATCTGATCCAGCGAGGAGGCAAACGCGATCAACCCATAACGAGAAACCGCGCCATAAGTAGGCTTCATCCCCTGCACACCACAAAACGCCGCAGGCTGACGCACCGAACCACCGGTGTCTGAACCTAACGCAAGCGGAGTTATACCAGCGGCAACCGCCGCCGCTGAGCCGCCGGATGAACCACCGGTAGCGCAAGTATTGTTTACCGGATTCACCGCCGGGCCATAGTATGAATTCTCATTGGAGGAGCCCATAGCGAACTCATCCATATTAGTCTTACCAATAATCACCGCATCGGCGGCAATAAGTTTCTCAACTACCGTAGCATCATAGGGCGGGATATAACCGTCAAGAATATGCGAGGCGCAGGTAGTCGGGTAATCCCGATAGGACATATTGTCCTTAAGCGCCACCGGAACTCCGGCAAGCTTCCCTAACTCCACTCCTGCGGCAATCTTCGCATCCACCGCCTTGGCCTGCCCCAAAGCCTTCTCGGTGCAGAGCGTAATAAAGCAATTCAGCGCCTTGCCCTCAGACTCAGCCAATTCCAAACCCATCTGAGCCAGCTCAACCGCCGTGAATTCCTTCTCAAGCAATCCAGCGCGAATCTGCGCCACTGTCAACGTCTTATATTTTTGTGAGTCTATCATCGTATTTTCTTTAAGAGTAATTCTCAATACTAAACGGACTCCCATTCCTGAGAGTCCGTCGAAAGTACAACATTTTTGGATACAGGTCTACTGTTAGACTCGCAACCATTGCAATTGCTACCTACGCGAATTGCTGAAATTGATAGAATCTGTGTGGTAACTGCTATTTGTCACGGTCTCCATCGAGGAACTACCATATTTAGAGTACCAGCGGTTTGACCAACAGTGCTACCAAGGGCGTCTTTGATAATCAAGCTACCGCTAACTATAGCAGCCACCGACAAACCATCACCTGAAATCGCGGGGGAAGATACAAAACTGGTTCCCACTCCCGAGAAAATTGTGGCTTTAGCTGTAGCAGTCGTCGGGTCAAATACCACATACTGTGTAATCGAGTTGGTAGTGGAAGATGACGGACGGCGAGAGGTCAAAACATCCAAGCTAGTAGGAAACACTCCAATAGGAAAGTAGTTGAAACGTTCACCGCCTTCCGGCTGAGCCGGAGTAATCTTCACCATTTGATTGGTTCCGAAATCAAGGACCCTAACCTCATGCAGGGTTGTGCCTTGAACGGCGTCGTGTACAAAAGCTTGGAATGCAAGCTTACTATCGTCCGGTGCCCACCTCAGAGCCGAATAGACACCACCTTGTGGATTAACGACCTGCCTGACCAACTCGACACGAGCCCCACCATTGGCATCGATTGTTTGAATAGTCCTAACACCTCTCGAATTTGCGTCTGGTTTTATAGCCATCCTCGGGAACGCAATTCGCCCCCCGTTAGGCGAAACAGTTAGCGCGCCATAAGTGATAAGCGAGTCACTATTATTAGGGTCTACGTAAGTATCACTGTTCCTTTTCTCCCGGTATATGACTCGCGAAGCCGAACCATCAACCGGTACTGACAGTATCAATACACTATCATTGGGTTGGCCCCGATTCCTTATGATAGATCTATATACCGTAGAGCCATCGGGCGACCAAGCCGCAATATTGGGTTCCGCCAATTGTTGCACTCCGCCGCCAACTGTAAACACATATCCGTCTTGAGTCACGATTTTGGAACCATCCGGTGACCATATATAGTGTCTACGACCTATCAAAGGATTCGCTATTAGAGTATCGATTTGCAAACCATCAAGAGACACACCCAGAATAGCTCCTGGTACGGCAACCGTGAACTGTGACCGATGTTGATTATCTACGTTCGCTCTAACCGTCTCTGCGGCATACTCACCAGTGATTCGAGTAACTCTGACAATCACCTCTACTGAATCCGAAAACGGATCTAGCGTGATCAATGACACGAATTCACCCAAAGTGTCGGTAGTCCCGGTTGACGGATCAGCTCCTCCACCGATGACAGTGAGTGTGACATCAAGTCCACCTCGGTAGAGCGTGTCACCAGTCACTCCGATTTCTCCGGCTTTGACTCCCAGACCATTCGCGCCGTTCTGCGAGATAATTGGTGCAAAATCCACAAACAAGACCAGCTCTTTTTTGATTGTAATTGGTTGTGTCTCAGACACTAGAGCCGAAGAATCACTCAAAACTCCAAACGAGCTACCCGAATAACCAAGAAATGACGGAATCGGTATCAGCGTTGCATCAGCGCCGAATGACGGCGATATAGTAACAGAAGCTGAGCCGGGGTCACCTGTTGAGCGCCATTCAAGTAGTGAATCAATAACTGCAATGCGAGGTGTCTGTTTATTCAATTTCAACAGGCGCGGATCGGTTATTACGGCCTCCCAATGAATAATCGGCACACCGGCAATATCAAAAAATATCGGTTCATAGCTAAAATCTGGGTTGGCGGTGGCATAGGCTTGTAGCGCGTTGTTGAGCTGACCAAGAAGATAATTGAGCGTTCCTTCCAGTTGTTGCAACATGGTAGCGCCTCCTCCTGGAGCGACCAGACCCATAATTCCCTGAAACTGACTCAACAGGTCGCCAAGTGTAATCTGCGGCGGACTGTTGCGCGCATAAACTTTCAACGATGACACCGTTGTGTCACCAACAGCGATAGTATCAATATTGAAAGTAATTGTAAATGAATCAATCACTGTCGGCATGGATGCTACCAATATCTTATTGAAAATCAAATCCACCATCGAAAGCACAGTAGAAGTAACACTCGCGAAAAGAATTACCACCTGCGCGCCTGGTACAGCCGCGGCCCCAGAGAATGCGGCCCAACTAGCCCCAAAGGCAATATCAGACGATGTACTCGCTGCGCCATGTATGAAAGAATCACCAAAGAGTTTGAGCAATGAACTCAATTGCATTTGAGCCGCAAGACGCACATCAGCGGGGATCGCCTGACCTCTTCGAAGAACTCCTGAGTTGAGCGAAGCCGCAATAGCCGCCATTGCATCGGCGATTTCCTGAGACCGCTCTGCGGAACCGTCGGAACCATAAGTAGCGTCCAGTAGAGCCAAAGCTTCAGGATTGTTGGCTTGAAGTTCCGTCAGAAGCGCAGTCAATGAAGAGTCACCTCGACCATACATCAGACTATCCAAAGCCGCAGTCATTGCAAAGGTCAACTGCTCCTGAATACCCGGCTCAGTAGGTAACGCCGCAAGAATCGATTTGTAGGACTCAACTGTCGCAATTGTATTGTTGACCAGCTTTAGTGTCGAACCCGGTACCTGAATAAGAGAATCACTGGTGAATATCCCCACTCCACGACCAACTAATACCGTATCCTTGAATAGCTCGATATCCAGGGGTGTTGCTGAAGGTGAAGGCCAGATAGCTGTCGTATCTTTGAAGAAAGCCGGCGCTATTCCCAACACACGACCCAATGTATCAGTAAGCAAAGCCGTCTGTTGCCCACCGATTAGTAGCCGATAAGACGCCAATGCTGAGGTATCAACTGTAGCCCCGGAAATCGCAAGAGTAGCCCCGGGGGGCGCATTGGCGGGAATGACACTAAGCAACGCTGGGCCGGTTGGCTTGGTGTTATCATCCACAGGATTGCCGGAGCAGCTGATAACAAGAAGCCCAATAGACAGTTGAATTAGCCTTACTAACATGCTACGAGAAAGAATTGATGATAGCCACATGAGATACCCCGCCCAAAACAGTTTATTGTGAAAGTGTGACAGCTTCTGTATGCGTTGAATCTGACAAATTTAATGGTATAGAAACACCAAAACAAGATAGGAAAAGTCTACGTAATGTCAAGAGCGGATAATTGATGGAATGTGGGAGCTACTACCCCCGAGAAAACATAACAACTTCAGGGCATCGTCTCGATGAGACAAAACGTCGGGAGCGCACGGCTCCCGACCTTGTATCTTGGAATTGGAGTTATATAGTAAGGGACTGGGAGAGGCTGTTTTCGACCTGAGGCCTTTGAGCCTGAAACGTAGATTAGTTCTCCCAGCCCATTACAACGAGCGCCAAAAGCCGGACGGTATC
>JAJRPM010000011.1 GCA_024280775.1 Candidatus Zixiibacteriota bacterium
AAGATTGTGCGAAGCTGGAAAACCGAAGATGGTGGCGGTGGTGGCTTGTATGAGAAAACTACTGCTGATAATACAGGCAATTATCAAAAAACAACAACCATTTAACCCAAATTACGCTTGACCAACAAGACGGTATCTACCGGACTAAACCGCCCAACAAACCGGGATCATCTTATTCGTTGGCCCAATGGCCTACGAATCTTCGAGAAAATGGGTTCGTTTGCCATATACAGGCGCTGGGCTTGGAATGTTGTAGTGATTTTGTCGGCGACATTCGTGTTTTGGGCGCAAGCGCCCTAATATGGTATTGGGTGGATTTTTGGTGTGGTTTTGTTGTGAAATTGTGGTGTGGTATTTCTTGGTGTGACATTGGAGCGAACCCGACATTTTGGTAATCGGTGGAGGTGTCGGGTTTCTTCGCGTCTACGACGCTACGGAACCCGACCTACGAGACTGCTGATAATACAGGCAATTATCAAAAAACAACAGCCATTTAACCCAAATTACGCTTGACGGACAAGACGGTATCTACCCGGCTGTACAACGAATCTTGCTTCAAGACATTCATACTTAGCGCCCTACCCAAAGCTCGGGCCAGAAAAACAAGACAAACCCATAGATTATTATGACAGTCCCTGTCGCTATGAAAATCCGGCCCAAAAAGATAACTATCTCCTTGGAGATGTTCGCGATTTTCACATTGAATTTTCCCATCGGATTCTCAATCTTTTGATACGCTCCCTTGTAGAGCCATCCGGACAAGCGAGCCCTAATTCGCCACTTGAATCCCAGGCCAGCAATCAGAACCATAGAACCAAAAAACAAAGATGCCGCCCAATGGTGACTGTTGATATATTCATTCATGAGCTATCGCGTTTCATATTATTTCTACAATAGCAAACAGAATGTATGCACAAAACACCCAGCTTCGTAAATGTAATTGGCGACAACGTCGCCTACAACATCCGCAAATACTTATCATTCTCAAATGTTGAGACATGGGTGCGGTATTCGTCCCATTCCAATCGTTTGTTTTCTATTAGTTTGTTGAAGATGTGGTCGCCTAGGACTCTTTTGCAGAATTCGGAATTTTCGAAGGCGACAATAGCGCTATCCAATGAACCAGGTATCGCAGTAATCCCGAGCTCCTTGCGCTCATCGGCGCTCATTCCATAAATGTTTTGCTCAATAGCATCCGGCAAAACCATCTTGTTCTCAATTCCGTCGAGACCAGCTTCAAGCATCAATGCAAAAGCCAAATAAGGATTACAAGCGGGATCAGGTGAGCGAAGCTCAACTCGCGTCGCCTTTTCCTTACCCACCCGATACATAGGAACCCGAACCATCGACGAACGATTGCGCCGTCCCCAACTCACATAGACAGGAGCCTCATACCCGGGAACCAGTCGTTTATAGGAATTAACCCACTGATTGGCAACCAATGTAATAGCAGAAACATGTTTTAGAATCCCCGCGATAAACTGACGCGCCTTTTCAGAAAGATGGTATTCATCACTCTTATCAAAAAACAAATTGCTCTCATTCTCAAACAGTGACATGTGAACATGCATCCCGCTACCATTAACCCCAAACATTGGCTTGGGCATAAAAGTGGCGTACAACCCATTCTGACGACTAATCTCTTTGACCACATATTTGTAAATCTGAGCAAAGTCAGCCATTACAAATGCTTCCTGATATTTCAAATCAATCTCATGTTGCGACGCCGCAACTTCATGATGCGAACACTCAACAGGAATTCCCATCAGCTCAAGCGTGTTAACAGTTTTCTTACGCGCCTCGGTTCCAATGTCATCATGGCCGAAATCGAAGTAACCATCATTATCCACCGCCTCAGGATGTTTGTCAGACCCGAAGCAAAAATACTCAATCTCCGGTCCGAGATAACCAGTCCAGCCTTTGGCTTCGAGACGGTCGATAACTCTGCGCAAGACATAACGCGGGTCACCGTCATATGGTGTGCCATCGGGTTTCTGAATATCAGCAATCATCATAGCGACTTTCTCGCCACCGATCTCCCAGGGCAGAATCCTGAAAGTGCGGAAATCCGGAATCGCCATCAGGTCTGATTCTTCGATGCGCACAAATCCTTCAATCGAAGAGCCGTCAAAACCCTGCCCCTGTTCCAGCACATCCTCGATTTCCGATCGCGTGATGCTCATGCCCTTGAGGCGACCCAGCACATCGGTGAAAAATATGCGGACAAAATGCACTCCGGCTTCATCAATTTGGGCCATAATGTCTTCTTTGGTGCGCTTGGCCTTACGCTGAGATTCTGAAATAACCCCGCCGATTCTGGTGGCGGCGCTGTTGGTTGTTGCACTCATTCTTATTACTCCCGCTTAGTGATATTTATCAATGAAATATGAAACCCTCTCGATAGTCGAATTAGAGATTCCCGACTGTCGCAATACTGTTATACTTATACTATTCGGTATACATCCTGAGAAAACTATATCTCTCAAAAGCAATATCTCTCAAAAGCAATATCTTTGAAAAGCAATCGGGCGGAAACTCCGCCCACTGTATGAAGGCCTGAAGCTATACCCAAGCGCAAGAAAAATCAAAGGAAAAACGTGAAGAATTTGCATAAGAAATTCTCCTCGCCCATAGATTTCCAAACAAACCCTATCAAAGCCCCAAGAAACAGCTTTACATCCGCGCCTCTGTATGTTTGTATGCCAACACAAGCTATTGGCAAGCCCGTTCTTCGATTGCATCCCAAAGGTCAGACGGCGCCCAATAATGAATGTATAAGAGAATGGAGCGAAAGGAGATTCGAGATGAAGAGACGAACTAGAATGGCTACTTCAGTTGTCACTGCTGTATTGATTCCTGCCAGTTGGTCTACGGCTGGGGCTACTCCCCCATCGTGGGGGCCGGAACCGGGGTTTGTTGCACAGGCAACGTATACTGGTATTCCTGCGCCCGGCGCTGTGTTAGAGGTGACCTGTAGCTTCATGATTCCTACAGATGCTCTTGGAGTGGTGTACCTTGATTCGTTGAAAAAAGAATCCCTCAAGCGCCAAGAGAAAGCAGGCTTTAGACCAGAAATCGAGGGACCGGATAGTTTACTATTGTCTGCGAGTACGAACATTGAGGTAATTGGCGCGGCAGGATGGGGCGGTCAAATACAACCTGGACTAGAATACGTCTTTACCACTACAATCCGCCTCAAGTCAGGAAAAACACCTTCGCAGATTTCTTTCGGCTTATTAACACGCTACGGCAGGCAACTCATAAGAGGGCTGGCCTTTTTCACTGAGAGGCCCCCAGAGCCTATTGGATACGTAACCAAAGTCATAGTCGATAGTCTAGGAAACTACTGGCACAAACATGAGACGGTAGCGGATTCGACTCTAAACGGGTTCGTTCCATTTGGCGCCAAAAAGGGCGTCCCCCCTGACACGTCTTTTGACAAAACAGGGAAGGTACTGCTTATCTTGCAGGTACTTGATCCAAGCAATAGTAAATTCCTGCCACATGGAATTCAGCCCGGGATAAAACATGTACAGCGGAATCCATATAGAGAGAAGGCAAATGATATTTTCTAGGCGTGAACAAAAACTTAAACCGCTTCAAGGCATTATAGAGTGAAAGGAGATTCAAGATGAAGAAACGAGGCACAGTAAGTGTTCTGATGCTAACAGCTATTCTGTTCCTTGCTGGAGTAAGAACCGGCGAAGGAAGTAAGATTACCAGAGGACCCGACCCCGGCTTTGTTTCTGAAGTTACATACTCTGGCACTCCTGAGCAGGGAGCAATTCTAGAGGTCACTTGTAGATTCTCGATACCAACCGACGCGATTGGAGCAGTTTACCTCGATTCTCTAAAACAGGCTTCTCTGGTGCACCCCGCGGACACGTATCTCAGGCGAGACATTGGGCGGCCAGATAGTGTTCACATCAGAACAGTTGGGGGAATCGACATTGTCTCCGCCGCTAGCTGGGGAGGGAGCATTGATCCGGGTCAAGAATATATTTTTACCGTTACCATTCAGCTTAATTCTCCGTTAGAATCCCAAGTCTATTTCGTAACATCCTCACGATACGGCATTCAAGTCCTTGGCACGCTGGTTTTCTTTCCTGGCAAGCGATCTATTCCGCTAGGATATATAACCGAAGTAACAGTCGATAGCACAGGTAATTACTGGCATAGGCATAAAACGGTGATGGATTCTACTCTAGCCGGGTTTGTTCCGTTCGACTCTACTGGAACCAAACCTCTCGACACATTATACGATAGGTCCGGGAAGGTCCTGTCTGTACAGCAAGTCACGGTCAAAGTCATTAGAGTGGGAGATGAAGAGATCAGGAAACTCATGAAGCCACTTAAGATCGGGCCCGGACTTCGCCACATCCAACAGAAGCCGACTCATAAAAAGCCCTAAACATTTCGCCTTTGTAACTTACGTTCCAAGACGGAACGCTAATCGAATAAGGGATACGCGCCGAGTTGTTGAAAAAGCGCACAGGCGTATGGTGATTGTCTATAGTCGTGGGGCTAATTAGCCGTTTATAGAGGTATGAACGCGATTTCTCTTAATCGGGTCCTGAATGCCAGTTCGTTTGTCTCAACCGGTATCCCTCGCTCAGAATCCATACCCAATTCAGCGCAGAACCCTGGTTCCGCCGACGAGCAATCTTCTGCCGCGAATTCTAAGAAACCCGCAGGCGCCTTAGAGAAATCGACTGTAGAAATATCGAAGGCTGGCCGAGCCAAAGCCAGAGAGTTAGAGCGCTCCGGCAAGGCTGACAAATCCGGCGAGTCAAAAGAACCTAGCGCCAGCAACCTTACCGATGAAGAAAAGGCGCAAGTCGCCGAGCTTCAGAAATCCGACCGACAAACACGCGCGCATGAGCAGGCGCATCTCGGAGCCGCTGGAGGTCTGGCAAAGGGCGGGGCGAGCTTCAACTTCACCAAAGGACCTGATGGCCGACTCTATGCTGTAGGCGGCGAAGTCTCAATCGATACCTCACCAGTTCCAGGCGACCCCGACGCTACCATCCGTAAAGCCGACACAATTCGCCGCGCCGCGCTGGCTCCCTCAGAGCCGTCTTCGCAGGATAAATCTGTAGCGGCTCAGGCCGGAAAAATGGCCAATGAAGCTCGCACTGAAAAGCTGAAAAGCAAACAGTCCGACGCATTCTCGAATACCGCTGACGGTGAAGAGAAATCTGAATTGGGAAAGAAGTTTGACTCAGCAAACGAGCTTGGGGAGCTACTAGATTTGGTGGTGTAGTTTTTGTGAATGTGTATGCGGATAAAACGCTAGGCCAAGCGCGCTAGAAGCGACAAAGTAGTGGCGCTTTCGATCTTGGCGTGGATACTGTCAATTTCCTCAAACAATGAATCAAGCGCAGAGTGGAAACGCTCCTTTTGCTCTTGATTGAATCTTTCACCTAGTTCTCGATAATGCTCAATCCCGACGTTAAGATTGCCCTTGAATTCAAGGAATCTTTTGGCAGTTTTTTCGGTAAACTCATCGCTGGCCACCTGAAACTCTTCACGGAAATAATCCACATATAGTGACAGCTCTTTGATGAAAACATGCGGCCTGTCAGCATTGGTAATCAGACACAGTCTGCCATAGATGTGATCAATCATCTCTTCGAGCGTGGCAATCTTGGAGAAATTCACAATGTTAGGCCCGCAACATACAGCCGGTGTCGCTTTGGGGTCAATGTCATACTTGAGAGTGGCCCCTCCGGTGAGGTCTAAGCAAAGGCAAGACTTGCGAAGCGCCTTCTCGCGAACATCCGCCATCTCGTCGCATGAATCAGCGGCGTCGCCTAATTGCTTCATTTTCCTGCGCTGGAAATTTCGTGAGGCTGAGCAAATCGGCACATCGGTAAATTCAGTGTTAGAAACCAAAAACCCTTTCGGGCAGGGACTACCGGGACGGTTGCGCTCAATTCGCGCCAAACGATTCTCTTCACTTGCGGAGGTTTCCAAACTCCAAAACGGAGCTCCGAGCGGTGAATGATTGCTGAGAGAAACATCATCCTCGGTAGCTTCAATGAGCTTGGCAAGATGCGCCTCATCGACATTGGTAACTTCCGGCACCAGCAGAAACGGCGTAGCCCAACCAACGCAATCAATATCATAACGCTCAAACATCAATTCCTGCTCTTCGCTATTACCGATGCCTCCCTGCACTGTCACCAGCATCTCATGGGGAGAGCTTATCGGAGTTCGGTCGTTAGATTCTAGGGCTTTGTTGTAAAACACATGAAGCATTTCCACCATTTCACTTCGTTTCTGCGCAAACTCTTCCATGATAGGCCCAAGCAAATGCCCGTCGGTCGGGAAGGCATGACCGCCACAATTAAGTCCCGATTCAATCCGGTACTCAGAAACCCACAGGCCTCGCTTGGCGAGGTACTTCCCTTGAATAACTGCGGAACGGTAATCGCTGACTTTCAGCGTAATCGTTTTGCGTAACTTGCCATTGCTATCGGGAAAGAAATCTTCAAACGTGGTCAAGTAGGCATATAGCCGGCGATTGAGCCCCGCCGAAAAGATAATCGAAGAACGCAATGTGCTATTTGCGAAACCACGTAGAGCCGCCATGGCATCGGCAAACTCCGGAGCCAGTTTGTTCTTATTCTTATCGTAGTTGTCGCTATCAAGCTTGGTCATGATATTGACATCAATACTGCCCGGAATCGCCTGCTTCCGCAACGAGTCCTGCATCGCCAGCTTTTCTTGTTCGGAGTCCTGAGCCAGCATAGCGGTATAGTCACTCCTGAGGGGTGAATCAGGCAGCATTTCGAAATAACGCGTAATTTCGCTTCCTTTTTCAAAAGCAGATTTCTGTAATGCGGAAACTTGCTCAGCAACCAGAATATCCAACAGGTTCAAGTAAGCGGTAATTCGACGAGCCCGCTTATCCTCGGAATCCTCAGGTATTTCGATGTACTCCAAATCATTCTTACGACAATAGACCCCGCGCATTTGCTCGGCCAATTCATCATCCATAACCGAGACAACCGAAGAAATGCCATATCTGGCTACTTTCAGGGGAGTGTCGATACTGAATCCGGTTCCCATTACCGGTATGTGGAATTTATGCGGGGGTATGTAGTCGTTCTGGCTCATCGCGCTACATAATCGTCTAATGCCCGCGCCGTGTCAACCAATTACAGCCATGACAACCATTTCTTTATATAGCTTTATCTAACGATTATCTGAAAAATCATGAATGAGCTCTCAATACAAGCAATCTCGACTTTTTTGTCCAGATACTCCGCTGATTTCGGCCATACACAAACTACGGCCCCCATTATGAATGGTAGTAAAACGTAACGCAATACCTTTTGATTGACTTTCACTGCGTCAAAGCGTTTTTTGTGGGCGATGGAAAATGGTCAGATAATCAATCAGAGGAATATCATCACCTCCACCCAGCTGAGATACGTCGCACTATTCGTATTGGTGTATTTCAGTCAGATAACTCCGTTCTTCCACTCTCATCATTCCCACCAAGACAGTCTTTCAGATTCTGGAATCAGTTCTCATGTCAGTAGTCATGACCATAAGAATTTGCCGAACCATGAGCATGATGGAGATACTCCGCGCCCCAATGACCACCATCACACCTTCGACAACCATTTCGACTGGCATACATTAAGAATAGAACGAACCAGAACAATATCGACCGAGCAATTTTCAGCGCCTTCCAGTATATCCATTCTCCCGTCTTACAGAAAGCTATCTTATGCGGTTCTTAAACCCGTGGGATTCGCGGAAGAATACTACGAGCGCACATCAATCATTCGCGGCCCTCCCGCCTTTTCGGTTTTTCTTTCAGTCTAGTTCAATTCACGAAACTCATTTAACGCCCGAAAACGAAGCTGGATGTTTGCGGCTTCTCAAAGGCGAGATATCTGTTTTTTAATCTGATATGGAACTCAAAAAGGGTAACCAATGATTGATTATTTCAAACAAACTCTAAGTCTAAAGAATCTACTGTTAGTCTTCGGTGCTTTGGCAGTCGGTTTAGCCTTGATTACTGAAGTCGGCGCGCATGGAGTCACCGATGGTGACAAAGGCTATATTCAGGAAAGCTCTGGCAGGATGATCATACCGTTCATCTACCTCGGAGCCAAACACATGGTGACCGGGTATGACCACCTACTATTCCTGCTAGGTGTCATCTTCTTTTTGTATCGATTGAAGGATGTAGGCATTTATGTAACGCTGTTTGCCGTGGGACACTCGGTGACTCTTCTCTCTGGTGTCATCTTTGACATTGGTGTCAACGCCTATATCATTGACGCTATCATCGGATTCTCAATTGTCTACAAAGCCCTGGATAACATGCAGGCTTTCCAACGATGGTTTGGGTTTCAACCGAGTACAAAGATTGCCACCTTGGTATTTGGACTCTTTCACGGGCTCGGCTTAGCCACCAAGATTCTCGACTACAACATCTCACCCGATGGCCTAATCCCCAATCTGCTCGCCTTTAACGTAGGAGTTGAATTAGGTCAGATTATGGGGCTGTCGATCATACTCATTCTGATAGGCTATTGGCGACGCACTGGTGGATTCATTCGCCATGCGTATACCACCAACGTAGCTCTAATGGTAGGCGGGTTCATCTTCGTCGGCTACCAAATGACCGGGTATTTCATAAACAAATAAAAGGACAACTTCATGAATAACAATTCTCCATCAACAACAGAACTTCCGTCACTAGCCAAACTAATCAAATCGACCATACTGGCAGTCTGCATTGCCGGTGTGGTTTTAATGACTGTCGTGCTCCCCGCCGAATATGGAATCGACCCAACTGGTATTGGCAATGCAATCGGACTGCTAAAAATGGGTGAGATAAAAACTTCTCTCGCCGAGGAAGCCACTAGCGAACACCAAACTCAGATACAAGCGGATACCACTTCCATTCCCGAGGAGAAAGCAAATACCAACTCAGGTTCAAAGCATGACGTAGTAACAGTGAATCTTGAACCCAATGAAGGCAAGGAAATCAAACTCACAATGACCAAAGGCGCCAAGGTTGAGTATTCATGGCGAACCGATGGAGGAAAAGCGAGCTTTGACGCACATGCCGACTCCAAAGAACTCCAAATAGACTACCACAGTTACCAGAAAGGCAAACTTCAGAAAAGCAAAGGGGTTCTCGAAGCGGCTTTTGACGGTAATCACGGCTGGTTTTGGAGAAACCGAACCGCAAAAACCATGACTGTCACTCTGCAAGTCAATGGTGACTACGGAGAGATATTGAGATACTAGAAGTAGTCACAGCACACCTGCTGAGGATGTAGCGCGATGCTACATCCTCAGCAGGCGCAAGTATGATTCAACGCCGTGAGGGATCAGTTGTTCTGGCGCTTGAATGTGGTCTCACCCTCAGGTCCCTCTAAGACTAAAGAGCCAGCACCGTCAAAACGAACAAGAGTTGTTCCGCTTTGAGGCGAGAAAGATGCAAACGAATTCTCGGAAGTTGGCAACATTCTTCGCTTTGGCAAATCCACTTCGGTCAGGAAACCCAAACACTCACCCATCATCCAATCACATCGATATTCAACACTACCATTGGCAAAATTAACAGACACAAAAGCTTCAGCAACTTCACCCATACGAACACCGTGCGGAACAACACTAACTAGCGGCCCTAGCGAATCATGTGTGGCCCAACTTGATTTAAGCATAGAAGCAATTTCCTCTAACGGCGCCTGAGACGCAAAGGCTCCCGCCGCTGATGAGAAATCACCATCTCCCATACTCTGCAATAATTCTACAGTCTTACTGTTATACTTGACCAACATCGGGGCCATCGGTGAGGGGAAAAGCGCATTCATTGCCGATTGACCATCAGCGCCTATCTCAAGAGCGCCGTCACTAGCTGTGACAACTAACGCTGAACCGTCGCCCATCAGGTATCTACCTGATCTTGAGTTTAGTTTCGCAGAAGCAACATCAATGACTTCTGTCGGCATTGCATAGTCATCCCCGAACAGAATTTGAGAACATGTAATTGCGACCGCGTCCATCGGGTACCCGCCATTTAGTCGCTTGTTAGTAAAGACAATGAAGACAGCCGAGTCTTTAACGTATTGATAAATAGCGAAACCACCGGAGGCGCCACCGCCGTTATGCCAAATCACATCTCCGCCACGGCGCGTGTCCTGAATTACCCAACCATAACCGTAGTAAGAACTACCCTCTTCATTTTCCGGAACAAAGCGTGTGAACATTTTTGCCTTCGCGGCCTTAGTGAGAATCCTGTCCTCTTGCAAGGACAAATACCAGCGATACATATCTGATGGAGTCGAGAACAGCCCTCCGTTGCCTTCCACATTCCATCTATCTGCAGGCATATCAAGAATTGAGTTGTGATCATCGAATGATTCATGTGCAACCGCTACTTCCGCCTTATCCCATTTGGGGATTCTCCAACCGGTATTCTCCATCCCGAGCGGCGCGAAGAATGATTCCCGCAGGAACTCTTCATAGCCCATACCGCTAACTTGTTCAACTATCATAGCCAGAAGAGAATATCCGACATTTGAATACTCATATACTTCACCGGGAGGCGCTATAAGTTCAGACGCCAACGTTTCCCTTAGATATTCGTCCTTGTCAATTGCGTCAAAATCATCACCGATGGCATCGGGCAATCCCGCAGTATGTGTCAACAATTGATGTATTGTGATTCCCTTCTTATCCGCTGGAACACGCTGGAAATATTTGCCAATCAAATCCGCTGTTGAAAGTTTGCCCGCGGACTCAAGTTTCATTATTGCCGCGGCAGTAAACTGCTTGGTAACTGAACCGATACTTGCAGGCGTTGCAGTAGTCCACTTGACACCGTTCTCCGGTTGCGAAAGCCCATAAGCGTTGTGCAGAATCACCTTTCCCCTTTGGGCAACCAACACCGAACCGTGAAAACCATACTTGTTTAGTCGCGACAAATATGTATCAATCTCCCGGCCTTTTTCTGAGTCCACTACTTTGTCCTTGATTGTGGGCGAAGCCCCGAGCAAACCAGTTTGCAGAATGAAGAGAAAAAAGCTCGTTATGGCGATACATGAAACTCTAGATATTCTCATTTTGACTTTAACCTTATGAATACGCTCTGACGAGAGCTGTGAGCGGCTCTTGATTGATCTCCCCGCTTTCGCCATTGGTTGCTGATACTACCAATAATACAGACACATATCAAACGATTCAGGTTGCGTCAAATATCAACTATTTCGTAACTAGTTACCTAAAGGCGCGGTGAATATTCGACAATCGAATCCAGGCGGATTCACCGGAAAGGATGAAAACATGGTTGACATATTCATATAACTACCCATATTTCCCCTTATAAACAGGCTCGAAAGCCTTGGCGAAACAACTTCATATCACGTTTCATCATATCACAATTCAGTGGAGGAGTTATGAAATACTACAATGTCGCTACGGGGGCAGTGGCTTCGGCTCTCGCCGCGATTGTGCTGTTCTCACTTTCCTGCGAGCAGGCAACAGATCCTCCCCCGCCGATTCAGGTTGACTCACGAGTCTTAATAAAAGCGGCCGAAGAAAACGGCCGTTATTTTGTACTCGACATCAATCAGAAGGCATTTGTCGATACTTTTACCCTGCCTTTCGACGGCAATGGACCAATAGTTTCCCGCGATGGTAAGAGACTGTACCTCCCCGGCAGAGATTCAGCCAGAGTTTTTGCTTTACCCGGTCGCACACTAATCAATACCCTGCCTTACAACACGTTGCCCGGATCCAATGAAGGTGTAGCCGAATCACCGGATGGGAGCATCTTCGCAATTCTCGACCGTGACTCTATCTTCTCTGAGTCTAGAGAACTGTATATTCTTAGCACAGCGGACTACAGCGTTCTATATCACGACACCGTCAAAGTTGGGGCTTTCGGGTTCTCACCGAACGGCAAACTACTCTTCGCACAAACCAAAAAGATTGACACGTTACCGTGGGACAGGTCAATCAGAGTTTTTGGCATAGGAGCGACAGTCACATTGGAGCGCACAATTCCATTCGACCTGGGTTGGCCATGGAGAATCACCGGTACCTCTGACGGAAGCAAAATTTTTGTCTACACTTCCAGCTCGTCCCGATTCGTAGTACTAAACGGGTTTACAGGTGATGTCTTGCTCAATATACCCTTGAATAGTTTCAATGGCGCAGGCGCTATGGCCTTAACAATGTTTGAAGACCGTGTCTACTTCTCTTCACCCGGTACTTTCTTTTCTCCAGGCGACACTAAAATCCGCGTCTATAGCATCGCAAAAAATGCGATATTGGATTCGATTGAAACTGCTGATGCGCTTCCGAGATATCCACATGGGGTCTTTGTATCGGAATGCATAGTAACCACTGATGGACGATGGCTCGTCGGTGTCCCTCCAAATCTCGGTGGCTATAGTATTCTGATACTAGATTTGTCTTCTAATACAGTAAACAATATAATCGACATTGACCCTCCAAACATGAGTCCCGGCTGGGTTACTCTTTGGCCAACGCAAAACTAAGGAATACCTATGCTCCACATCATTGGTATGATCGATCCCTGTTTCACGTACCGCGCCGCTACAGCAAGACTATTCCTTCTTACGTTTCTATTAGCAAATAGAATTTCTCAAATCCTCTAATGTTTCACTACAAGTTACCTAATCGCGCGCAGAATATACTGAGGCACATACTCACGTTTGGTCACATGCATCACTTTTTGACCGTAGTTGGCCGCCAAGAATGTAACCAGAAGGTCCAATTCAGGCACACCTATCACATACTGCCCGCCATTGCCGCCGGCATAGAATGCTTTCACTTTCCGGCCTTTGTACTGGTAGTCTATCAGCCAAAAACCGTAGCCATAGTCCTCATTCCACATATGCGAATGTTTCGACAATGCGTTTCTTACCCAATCGGAGCTCAAAACTCTCCTACCGTTCCACATCCCGTCATTCGAATAGAGATAGCCGAGCTTAAGAAAGTCTCTCCCCGTTAGCCTTAAACCTCCGCCGCCATATCCCTCTCCTGAAGGTGTCAGATTCATATGATACAATCCTAATTGCAGTGGTTCAGCGTAGCGCCTCTGGAAAAAGTCGGGGAGCCAAAGGCCCGTAACCTTACTTACAACCGCGCCCACCAGGTTCATTCCCCCGCTGCAATACGCGGCATGTTCCCCCGGTTCATGTTCCATTGGTAAATCCAAAGTAAACCTAGCCCAATCAGCCTGCTCAGACTGGCTTTGCATTACATCCTCATTTCCCGGCGAGTCTCTGTCGCCGTCATAGCATGCAAACCCCGAGGTCATAGTCATCAGATGCTCCAAAGTCATTTTCTTCATTCGTGAATCCAGCAACTTGCGCTCTTTGGGAGTGTAAAACACTTCGCTGATGTTTGTTGAACCATCCAACGGATATCCGGAGTTGATAGCCGCTCCGACTAAAGTCGTAGTTATGCTCTTGGACGCCGATCTTGTGTCATGTGGCTCTTGGCCATTATATCCGTGAAAGTACTCTTCAACTACCAACTTTCCTTTTCTGCTTATCAGAAGCGCTTGAATGTATTGTGAGTTGATTGAATCAATGCCCGCAGAGGCAATGTGTCTCACTAGCTCTTCAATGGGCTCGGTGTCCATTCCGACATCTTTAAGTGATGCAACCTCCCATCCGTCGTTTGATTCAACTGGTTGGCTGTAGATGTACTCTGGATTTGATTTTGAGCGAGGATAGAAGTCACTCAGAGACTCGTCTACTCTCCAAAAATCATAGGTACCCCCAGCGTCCGGGATCATAATCGAAAACATTTCCTGACCTTCATAGTATTTCCCCGGCAGTCGTGTTCCCTCTCTTCCCTCTTCCAGAAACTCGATGTCATCACCTTTAATCGTCACATTGGTGATATTGAAGAATCTACCAACATTGAATTGAGGGTTGCGTAACAGCGCTGAAATTCTCCCGCTGCTGTCAGTCCTTATCTTTAAGAAAAATGTTACATAGTCGCGCATAGGCTCGACTATACCGAGCCATCTTCCTAGCGAATCCCGGGTTAGTTTCACAGGTGTCGCGAACTTGACATTCATCGAAACCACAGGCGGTTGAACCCAATGACCGGTAACAGTGTCAGCCTCATCGCTAATCCTGGCTCTGAACTCTCCTTTACTTCCCGGCAATTCAAGTGACAACACTCCATCGGTGAATGTAACAGCCGCTGTATACCCTGCGATCCGCGCTTTCCATACGCTTCCTTTGCGCTGGACCACAAGAGAGCCACTAGCTTCGGGCGGGAACTCACGCTGAGCCTTCCACACCCCCAACAACTTCTGCGCCCCTTTACTCTTTGACGTTCCCGGCGCTTGTGAGTAGCCTATCGCAAATGCGAGTTGTGAAAATAGCGCTACCAGCGCGACTGTGCTCTTCCAGCTGAATATTCTTCCTTTATATCTCATTTACCTCTCTCATTCTGATTTGGTTATTGTGACTGTTTGTCACTATCTTTCCTGCCGAGCCACTCGATAACTGGAATTACTCCGGAGCTAAGGCTCTTCTTCAGCCTGGAGCAAGCCTTCTTCAATTCACCTCGTTTCAAATGCTCCACAATCTCTCGCTTTGAGGAGAATGAAGAATCCAAAGAGCTGCGCTCCCTCATCGACGCAAATTCATAGCGTCTGGTTTTGACCATATACTGCCTAATAAGATTGAGTAATTCAGGATTGGGGCAGTTTGAATAGAGACTTAAGTGCCACTTATCATCCAACGCGATTGCTTCTTCTGCCTTCGTCGCCAAATGAAGCGCCTTGTTGATCTTTGTGACTTCCTTGATTTGATCTGGGCTTGGGATTCCTGATAGAAGTAATGCTTCAGGATCAAGAATAGCGCGGATAGAGTAAATCGCCCTGGCCTCTTGAGCGGTCAAAGCGCGGACAAAGAAACCCTTTCGGGGCTCAATCTCCAACGCTCCTTCCACAACCAAAGCAGCCAAACATTCTCTTAGCGGGGTTCGACTCACCCCAAGTCTCTCTGCTAGGTGTACCTCATTTATACGCTCTCCAGCGGCCAGACTGCCCTCGAAGATCATCTTACGAATCACATCCCCCAATTCCTCACTTAGATTTCTACGTTTCATCTTAGCCTTTCCGTACGTCCTACTGTATACAGTATACAGTTATTTATTGAAAATGTTTCGCTACCCGAGGTAGAATCTTGCAAAACAATTTACTCTAAACCGGAGTTTTTTGGCTGGCGAATATCTGGGCTATTAGTTTGTCGGAGGATTTGATCTTGGGTGAATCCGCCAGCGCCAGACGTATCATCTCGGTGGCTTCGGCGCGGTTGTATTGCAGTTGCAGTAGTACATCAAGCGCCTCATCGGCAATTGAATCTCGTCCGCTCCTATCTTCAGGAGCCAGCGGTCTTCCGCCCTGCGCAAGGGCATATTTCGCAGTCTTGCCGGCCAGCGAGGCTACGATTTTTTCAGCCAAACGAGGACCAACGCCCGGGAGACGTGATAATCCCGCCGGATCCTTTTCCTCAATATACCGCGCAATTTCGCTAATCGGTAATATCAATGACTTGAGAGCTTTCTTGACTCCTAAACCGGGAACTGAGATAAAAAGCTGAAAAAACGCCATATCAACTACATCTGTGAAGCCGACTAGACGCGGATAATGAGATGACTTCATATCGCCTGCTTCTATATAATAGATAGTATGCAAGCTGATTGTCTTATCTTCATTAAGATACGACTTGAGTGTCTCAACCAACCCTGATGGCACATATAGGTTATAGCATATCCCACCCACCTGCAAAGTCGCAGTGTCATTAGCCAGCCCAACAAGTTTTCCGGAAATACGAGATATCATAATTTTATTACCTAAAACTTAGAACCCGGGGCCTAGAACATTGCGGCCTTCTGCAATTGGCAATGCGTATGCCAGTGACAAAGCGCAACCGCTAATGCATCAGCGGCGTCCGCAGGTTTTGGTACCATATCCAATCCCAAGCGGGACTTAACCATCAATTGCATTTGCTCTTTCGAGGCCCGGCCATTCCCGGTTAGCGCTGATTTGACCTTAGTGGCGGCATAAGTCTCAATTGGCACACCCTCCTGCGCCGACTGCAGAAATACCATCGCTCGCGCATGACCCATGATTATCGCCGTCTTAGGATGACCATAATGTGAATACAAATCCTCGACCGCCATCAGGTCGGGACGAAACTCCCGAATCACCCCGCCCAGACCGCAATATATTTCGTTGAGACGCGAGGCAAGCTCTTCGCGTGGATTAGTTCGCACTACTCCCGCTTCAACTAGCTTGACTTCACTGGAATCATTCGTAACGACTGAAATCACACCGTAACCAGTGTTGTTCAACCCGGGATCAATTCCCAATATGACTAGATTCTCACTCTGCATGTCTTATGACCTCTCCCACAGAAGTGAATCTGCTTGAAAACCGAGGCCAGGACAAGCAAAACTAACCAGCCAGTCTCACATTTATTTATCCCACATTTATTCAGCGGAGATTTTCGCTAGTACATCATCAGGAATATCAAAATTCGCCCAGGCCTTCTGAACATCCTCGTTGTCATCTAGAGCGTCATAGAGCTTGAGGAATTTGATTGCCGTGTCTTCATCCAGCGTAACTGTAGTCGCCGGTGTCAGCACAGTTTCAGCGGATTCGATTTTGAATCCGGCTCCATCGAGCGCATCACGAATAGAGTTCAAATCCGCCGCGATAGTGGTTATGACAAAGACATCGCCCTCATTCTCAAAGTTTTCAGCGCCCTTATCGAGAGCCAACTCCATCAAGGCCTCTTCGTCAACTCCCTCGCTGAGGATTTGAATCTGTCCCTGACGTTGGAAAAGGTATCCCACACAGCCGTTCTCACCAAGATTGCCGCCATATTTCGAAAGAATGTGCCGAACATCAGCAACTGTCCGTTGCTTGTTGTCGGTGAGACATTCTACAAATAGCGCCACTCCGCCGGGCCCATAGCCTTCATAGGTGGTCTCTTCATAGACCACACCCGGAATCTCACCAGTTCCCTTTTGAATACCACGCTTGATATTATCAGCTGGCATATTCTGCGCCTTGGCGCTCAACACTGCAGTGCGTAATCTCGGATTCGCGGCCTCATCGCCGCCGCCATTACGCGCCGCTACTGTGATTTCTTTGATAAGCTTGGTGAATATCTTACCACGAGCGGCATCCGCCTTACCCTTTTTGCGCTTAATCGTCGACCATTTACTGTGACCGGACACGACATCCTCCTAATAATATATTGCTAGAATAGATTTCAGAACCATTGCCAAATTATCTGCCAAGCTCGGTAACCATAGAAACCGATACAGGCGCAAAGATAAGTAGAACAACGACTCTTGGCAATTCGGCCATCGACAATTAGAAACTGGACAACTAGAAACTGCGCCATACAAAACTTGGAACTTGCATGGGCATAAACTATGTTACCCCGAGAAGGCCTGGCCTCTACTTCCTCACGCAGGCCCTTATGCCAAATAGAGAATCCGCATACACAAAGGAAGTAGCCTTGAGTTATCCCATGAAAGACAATCTCCAAACTCGCACACTTCTCAAAGTACTTTTGGCTCTGATTCTGCTACTTGCCACCACCCTGGACGCTAGCGCTGAAGAAGAGGAGATTTTCTCGGCTCCGAACTACAATCTTAGCTTGCTTGCAAATCGACAGGTCTCCAGCGGAGCCGCAGAGGACATTTGGGGGTGGACAAACCCGGTTGACGGCAAAGAATATGTCCTGTTATGTGTGGGAAGCGGATTGGAAATCTACGACATTAGTGTTCCGACTAATCCTATTCTCGTCTCAACAGTCAATGCGCTAGGCTCCAACCTCATAGACGTCAAGACCTATCAACACTACGCATACGGAGCCGAACAGGGCGGCCCAATTCAAGTAATCGACCTGCAATTTCTACCTGATAGCGCCATGACAGTCGGAGCCTTCACCGCTCCGAACATCACCGGCTCACATAACATATATATAGACACTCTCACCGGATTCGGATATCTGGCAATGAACGGCGCCGGCCAACGTGACGTTCGTATTCTGGATTTGTCTGACCCGGTAAACCCCGCCGCCGCCGGGTCAATCAATCAGGCCTTCACGTTTTGTCCGGTGGGCTTTGATGACACACATGATATGTGGTGCGAAGGTGACACCTGCTACTATGCCTCACTTAATTCGGGTATACTAGTAGTAGATGTAACCGACAAAAACAATCCGGCATTCATCCAAATCCACCGCTACCCTGCAAACTTCACTCATAGCGTCTGGCCCAGCGCTGATAGAAACTATATTTTCACCACTGACGAAGTCCCCAATGGACACATGCGCGTCTTTGATGTGCGTGACAAGAATCGCATTCACCAAGTCGGCTCCTATCAGGCCGCCACCAGCACAATTATTCACAATGTCTTCGCGCGTGACACACTGATGTTTATCTCCTACTACGGTGAAGGAGTAAAAGTCCTCAACATAGTCGATCCGACAATGCCCGTCGAAGTAGCCTCCTATGACACCTACCCGCAAGGAACCGGAACCGGATTCAATGGCTGTTGGGGAGTTTATCCTTATTTTGCCTCAGGTGTAATCGCGGCCTCTGACAGAAGTAACGGACTCTTTCTTCTTTCGCTCAATGAAGTCGATCACGGCTGGTTAGCCGGTACTGTAAGAGATCAAAACGGCCTGCCGGTCCCCGGAGCGCGAGTCAGCATCGACAATACCGCCTACGAAACCTACAGCGCCGCTGATGGCTCATATAGACTACCGGCTCCGAATCAAACTGAATTCGTCACTGTGTTCCGCTCAGGTTATGACATTCTATTTGCGCAGGTAGTAATGTCACAAGCAATGACCACAACCTTCAACCCCGTGATAACCGCGCAAAGCGGAGCTGTTGTATCCGGGGCAGTATTTGTGAGTGATAACAACGGCGCTCTCTCGGTAGACACCTCAATTCGCTTTGGTGTCAGCGCACACTTTACCGGACCAATCATCCCGGCAACCGACGGCTCCTTTGAACTAGGCGCGCTCCGTAGCGGAACAGAACAAATAACCGCCTATCGCTGGGGGTACATTCCGGTAGACACTATAGTAGACGCACAAAGCCAACCAATAGATATTACCTTAGTCATGGAGCCGGGCTATAGTGACGATTTCGAATGGGATCTCGGCTGGACAGTCGGAGAGCAATCCAGCGCCAGCGGCGCCTGGGAGCGCGCCATTCCATTTGGAACGTTTTTCGGAGGCAATCTTGTCCAACCGGATTTCGATCATGGCGCCAACGGTGACCGTCTTTGCTGGATAACCGGCGCCTCTTCTCCGGGGGCTTCGGTATCTTTGAATGATGTCAACCGAGGCTCGACTACTCTCTTCTCACCCCTGCTTGATCTCAGCGCCTACATCAACCCGCATGTCAACTACTGGCGCTGGTTCAGCAATGACCAAAGCGTCAACTCCGGCGCTGACCCCTGGGTCACGAGGGTTTCCAATGACTCCGGTGTCACCTGGGTGACACTGGAGAACACTACCACAGCCGCCGCGTCATGGACCATGCAAGACTTTCGACTTCGTGACCACATTCAACTCACTAACCGTATGATGTTCAAATTCGTGGCGACTGATAATTGCAACAATGTACTTATCGAAGCGGCGCTGGATGACTTTTCTATCTATGATGACACATCAGGTTGCTGCAGACTCGGCGGCGACACCAATGGTGACGGTACAGCAAATATCGTCGATATAACTTTCATGATAAGCCATCTATTCCAAGGCGGCCCGAATGCAACTTGCGCAGACGAAATGGACGCCGACGGTGACGGAACATTCAACATCGTAGATATCACACGCCTAATAGGTCACGTCTTTAGCGGTGGCCCGCCTGCTGTGTGCCCGTAAAGGTTCGACACATTCAATTCATTGCAAGGAGACCTCTGACAATGAGCGCCGAAACAAAAGACAATTGTATTTTCTGCAAAATAATAGCCGGTGATATCCCCGGCAAAATAGTCTATCGTGATGAACAGTACGTCGCCTTCCTCGATGTAAACCCCAAAGCGCCGCTACACATACTAGTATGCCCAATAGAGCACACCGACAACTTCCAACAAACCAAGCCAGACGTAATCGCCGGAGCCACCAAGGTAATCCAAACTCTAGCCACCCAATTAGGCATCGCAGACAATTACACCCTACAAATCAACAACGGCGAAAGCTCCGGCCAGGAGGTTTTTCATTTGCATATTCATTTGCTAAGCCGCGACATAGAGTCAGTTGACGAGGCATTAGCTATGACCGAATAAAGAAGATTCTGAAACTTGCCATTACAATTTCATTAGCGGGAAAATCCAGTAGATACCGTCTTGTCCGTCAAGCAATATTTGGGTTAAACGGTTGTTGTTTTTTTATAATTGCTTATATAATCATCAGTTCCGTAGGTTGAAACCCTTGCGGTTTCGAGACTCTCCTCCAAAAGAAAATGTCAACAGTTACCCGCTTCCCGCATTTTCACCATCAACTCACTGCACATTTTACGTCACTCCATTAGTAGGAGCCATACACAAACAGCCAACAAAAACACTACAACATTCATACCGCGCACATCTTATCTAACCAAACGAACCCATTTCAAGGGCAGGAAAGGAATTCTATAGAACTACTTCAACAGAACCATCTTCTTAGAGGCCGTGAAATCTCCGGCTACAAGTTTGTAGAAGTACATTCCGCTTGAAACCGCATCTCCGTACTCATTGTCGGCGTTCCAGGTGACACTGTATCTGCCTGCTGACTGCGTACCTTGATTTATCGTTCGCACCCTGCGTCCTAGGATATTATAGATGGTGATAGTAACGTCCGCCCTCTTTGGCAATGCGTAGGATATTACAGTCGTCGGGTTGAATGGGTTTGGGTGATTCTGCGAGAGGGAGAATTCTCTCGGTAATGCGGATACATCCTCGTCTCCAATTCCTGTCTGGATATCCCGGGCGAATGAGGAATCGACACCAACATTATCAAGCGGGTTTATGTCATCTTCGTTTGCGAATGCCACAGCTCTGTTTTCTATCAAACCCAAACTGTTCACAGTTGCAACCAGTATCACAGTAGCGCTATCTCCCGGTGGCAATGTGCCCAAATCGCAGGTGAGGCGCCCGTCGAGGAATACACAGGGTCCGTGATCGGATGTATGTGAAACATAACTAATCTGAGGCGGCAGGGTGTCGATTAGTGTTACACTAGTTGCCGAATCAATCCCGTGATTTGCAACGGTGATTTCATAGCGGATAGTATTATTTACTGAAGCGCTATCTGCATCGTCGGATTTGCTGACGACTAAGTCCACCCGTTTATCGAAGACACTACTGCAGTTCGAGAATTCTGAGGTGCTACCGAATCTGTCAGTTGCAGTTAGTGTCACATTCGCCGGAGCAACAGTTAAAGGCAATGTTGTAAAGTTTATGCGAGCGGCTCCAGATGCATCGGTGGTGACTGATGCATTGCCAATCCACAACTGCCCCTGCCCCAACCCCAATGGATCACAGGCGTCATTTGCATAGGCGACAATTGAGTATTCTTCATTCGGTTTACTATTGAGAATTCCAACAATTGTAGCTTCATTTGATTCACTGACAAACACCGAGAAGAGTCGGGGTGAGTTTTGGCCATCATTGGCCCCGCCGTCAGCATCAAGAGGGTCTCTACTGTTTGGCCCGACTGGATCTAGGTCTATCCCGCCTTTGACATTGGCGAATATACTGTTGAAATTCAGAGTGTTGAAACTTGTGCTGTTATCCGGACTATCAATGACTCGTATGCCGACACCATTGTTCCTGGCGATGATTTGGGTAGAAGGAAAAAAAGAATTGTTAATAGTGTTCCCGAATCCGTCAATGACTAGACCATCACCTGCGGCAGGTCCCATACCGGGGACAGCCACAAAACCATTGCGTTCAATTCGGTTGCTTGCAACACTACACTCATTGGAAAACAGAAGAATACCTGACTGTTTATTCTCTCTTACCTGATTCCCTAGTCGAGAGTTTTCACCAATGGAAATTCCGATATTTGTTCCCGATGACTCAAGAACCCTGATGCCGGTCAAGTTGGGTAACGCTGTTGCATTGTCTATCCCTACGCCAACAAAGTTTCCATAAACCCTGACGCCTCCAATAGCCGGAACAAAGGGGGAGCTGACAACATCAATACCAATGCCATCATTGGCCGAAATCAGGTTGCCTTCATCGAGCTCGCCGTTAACAGTGTTGGACCCGCCGATTATTATGTCGCTGGTAGAGTTAAGTTCGATTCCCACTCCCCGATTCCCATTAGCGCTAAGGCCCAAAGTGTCGACGCCAATATAGTTTCCGCTGATTCGGCCACCCACTACACCTCTTATCGATATCCCTCCAGCGCCATTGTCGGAGATAACATTTCCGCTATCATTAGTTCCACCCACTAGGCACGAATCGGTAAAGATCTCCACTCCAAAACCACCATTGCCTGCGGCGGCGCCTTCCTCGGTTAGGCCAATGAAGTTATTGAGGATGATGTTTGCTGAACCAGCAAGTCCGGCAGCGCCAGAGTTATTCCCTGCTCTCAGCGATGTAGAAGTAACACTGATGGTTACTCCAGCTCCGGTATTGCCAGAGATAATGTTTCTCTCCTGGTCCTCAACACCGCCAACAATATTCCTGTCCGAATCGAGGATTGTGACACCCGAGACATGGTTGGGAAGTTTGGTTCCGTCTTTACGCAAGCCTATGACATTGTGATGGACAGAATTGTCGGTTGAATTCGACGCGATGCGAATTCCATCTCTACGGTTTCCGGCTATATAATTCCATCCGCTGTAACTCCTATCCGCCGACGAGCCGCCGGGAGTTGTAACAAAAAAGTCGCGACTTCCTAGAAAATTTCTGCGACCAAAAGCGACATTGATTCCATCGCCAAGGTTACCAAAGTCCATCTGTGAATCACTTCTGAGTCCAATGTAACAGTCTATTATACTGACTCCATCGACAGTTTCATCAGCGTCGCCTGTGAGCTTGATTCCCGCGCCGCCAAAACGTCCGATTTCCAGCCCTGCAATAGTCCTGCCACTGCCAGTAATCTCGAGTCCGTTGACTCCAGCTCCTGTGTTTACTCCATCGAGCACAATTGGCCTGCCGTCCGGTTGTGTGTTTCCATCGATTGTGACGGCAGAGGTAATTGCAGGAAGCGCTGATAGAGGAGAAATAGTGGTATTGCCCTTTATATCGAAATCAATGTTCTTCAGACCGCCCTGAGCGTTGGCTTCCATTATCGCCGCTCGTAAGGTGCATTCTATCTCACCATTGGGTAGCTCATTGCCTGTGTCGCAAATCCCATCTGTAGTATCAATGTCTGGAGCGTCACCATTTGAATTGACTATCATCCCGCCGGGCGTCGCTAATATCAGGCCGAATTGGCCTCCTTGGAAATTAGCGAAAAGTAGAATATCTCCATTGTCATTAAGACCGGTAGGCTGACCGTCGGCTCCAGTGCTAGGAATGGCGTCATTGATAATAAAAGCGTCATCCACAATCAGCGTACCAGCCGAAGGATCCTCGACGATGTCACCGGACTGCACAGCTAACTGCAACCCTCTCCCTGTCCTTCCTATCCAAACTCCTACATAACCGGAATCTGTCACCGTATCTACCGCCAAGTCGCTGAAGGCCACCAAACCATTGCGGTTTATGTCCATATTGTTGACACGCCAGAAAACGAAATTACCGGGCCTGCCGGGAGCAGGATCGCCAACCATTGCGATTTTCTTTATCCCGCTGGCGTCACCTCCCCAAATACCCAATTTGCCATCGGAGGTTGCCCCTTGAAATACAACCGAGTCGTTATCATACAGACCGAAATTGATGAATGCATTGGCGGCGCGAAAAGTCGCTCCGTTTGCGCCGTCAGCTAAGTCACCATCAGATACGATTGGAATCTCATCTGTGTTGAAGAGGCTGTAGGATAACCCTATTTCCTTCCAACTCTTGTGCACATTATTGCCTTGAGTGTTTAGCTGGTAATTCCCAAATACCGCGAAAGTACTGTCTAAACCGCTAACCCTCAGAGGCACATGCCCATTAACCGGATCCCAGGAATACACTACTCCGATCCCATTGTTATCAGCTATTCTCCCCGCCTGTACCGAAAAAATCGTCTTTCCCGCCGACGTAACAATTTTTTGTGACTCCGAACGAGAGAACAGCCAGCCTCCCGGGATATTTGGAATTGAATGCTCTGACTGACTGAGGATATTGAATCCTTGAGGTCCATACTCCCCAATGACTATATCTGAGCTCCCAAATACCGTAGGCCCTCTTACTGCGCCGGTGAACAAGAATCTCCCGGCGTTGAAAGCAACGAGAGAAGCCGCGAACAAAGTGTCGCCGGAAGGCAACAGATTCGTGGAGGTAAACTTCTGAACCATTACTCCATTTTCTTCGGCAAAGAAAGCATGCACGACGCCGTTGAAAGTTCCATCTTGTGAATACGAGGCGGCCATCCCTATCTGCCCGTCCGGGCCCATGAAAACCTGTGGAAGTCCGTCCTTCAAGAGTATCACGCCGGTAAAACGAGGCACAGAGCCACCTTTCTGTACAAGTAGGCGCAGAGTGTCACCCTCAAAAACCCAAATTCCTTCATTGTTGTCTGCCGTTATCCCGCCTACGCCCATTTCAAGTCTTGCTGAAAAGACCGCCTTGCCGCCATCACTCAGCGATATTCCATTTAACCCAAATGAACTAGAGAAAAGCGCTCCTGGAATACCTGGAGCGGATGTTCCAGATAATACGACAAGCTTACTTGTATACTCCGCTTGAGCTGTTGAAATCAACAAACACATGCTTGCAACTAGCAAGCCCCATAGCTTCCTGAACCTGTTTGAGTAAGTATGATTCATGCTTACCTCTCGTATATGATACTTGTCTCAGAATCCCAACTGGAAATTGGCAGTCTATTGCAATTACAAATCGCGCCGGATGGCATTTGCCTAATGGATGTCTTAACAATATACGGTATAATCAGAAATTGCCAAGGGGTGATTTCCTGCGTGGTAGAAACTTGAACACAAAAAGCGCTAGTGTCTCCTATCTTCTAAGAGACACTAGCCCCGTCTTGGCTTCAAAATAATCGCTGACCCTGCTGAACTGGAGCTACTTACCAGTGGAACCACAAATCGGGGCCGGGCCGCCGCTGAAGATTCGAGCTATACCGTAAGTTACATCTGCGATATTGTACATATTATCACCATTGGCATCAGCTTCATCCTGGCAGGCGGGCGCGGGGCCGCCGCTGAAAATTCGCGCGATTCCGAAAGTTACATCACCGATGTTAAAGGAGCCACTAGAGTCTGCATCTCCTGGAATTATGCAACAGCCTTGATTCTTTAGAATCTGTCCGCGCAATTCTCCGGCTCCTGCCGGAAAGAGTGGTGTGTGTAAGTTGATATACAATTCGTCGCGCATCAAATCGATAATGTCCGTATGAGACAAATACCATATTTCCTTGATAGGACTGGTAAATTGGGTAAACTGAAATACTACCGGACCGACCGTGCATTCAGGTCCTCTGTGTAGATGTCCGGCAAATGCGCTATCCGGCGGGAAATCATGATTGATAGAGACATTTAACTGCCGTCCGCCCTTCTTGAGCTCCACAAATCCACTAGCGGTATTTGAACTTCCAGAACCTGCGCAAGCGGCGGCTTGCTCTGCATCAATTGTCACATCACAAGAGGGGTAGGCGCTGGTCAGTAATGTATCTGTCACTCCAGGAGCCTGTCCTCTGATTTCGCCAGAGGGATTGTTGGGCGTGACAATATCCACATAGATTTGGCCTGAAACAAGTTGCTCGAATTCAACGTCAGTTATTGGCCAGGTATCAGTAATAGGACTAGCCGCGGAGGCAAAAGAATGTAGCGCCGCGCCATTGTTACCCGGAAGTCCAAGATGGATATGCCCGGCGCTGGCGCTATCGAACGGTATATCATGTTCCATATAAACAGAAACTTCCGAACCATCACCGCTAAGTGTCAGTATTCCAAATCCCTTATTTGCGCTCCCGCTTCCTCCATTGGCTTGCGCGCCATTCAATCCAAAAACAAAGCGTAGTTCCTCTTGTACTATTTGACCACGTATCTCACCATCAAAATGCAAATTTGAATGCTGATTCAAATACAAATTCGAGGTAAACAAGTCAACGAGATCTTCCTTTGTGATATTCCAACTGGTGTCCACCGGACTAACGGGATCGAGGATGAAGAATATCACCGGGCCCTTAATTCCGACCGGACCGCGATGGACATGCAGCCCACTGAAAAAGGGCGGCTTTACATCGTGACAGAGGCGGATACGCAAAGAATCCGCAGTTGCGTTCAACTCGCAAAGGGCAACTCCATTGTTATGCGAGAAAGACCGGGGTGTCAAAGTCGTCAGCGTTTGTGATTCATCGAGAGTAAAATTGAATTTCCGCGGCGCTTGAACTATCTGACCGCGAATCTCTTCAGCAGGGTTCGCAGAAGTGTGAAAGTTAATATAGAGCTCGCCGTTGAGAAGTCTTTGCAGGTTGGTTGGATCAATCGCCCAATTGATGTCAATGGGACTTGTCAGAGCTCCGAACCCGAAAGCAATCGGGCCGCTAGTGCATTCAGCCCCGAAGTGAATGTGGCCGCCAATAAGATTCGCCAGGTTGATGTCATGCTCGACATGGATGGACAGTTGGGTAGAATCAGAATTGAGCACACATATAGCAAATCCAGTTCTGTCACTGCCATTACCGGCGCAGGAGTTTGTCTGCCCCCCATCGAGTGTGATAGCGAAAATCGTAGAGTCCGCCACTTTTGCCATTGTCTGACTATGGAGCGCAAGGACTCCGAAAACGCAAGAAACAACAAAGACGCTAAATCTGCGGACTAAGAAGTTTGAGATAATATCACGCTTTGACACATCATTAGAGAGCCTCATACACTTTACTCCATTCAAAAAACAAGAGAGCGATATTCTCATTGAGAGGTCCGTGAGAGGGAGAAAAGGACGGAGAGAGAATGACTGCCCGGAGATTGGCCAACGTTGCACGACTTGATTTCCAGGCCGCAAGACGCGCAATGCCGGTATGAAACGGTGAAAGGAGACGAATTGTGTCTCAATTACCACAACATAGCATTTGATGAAGTGTTTGCCTAGAAGAAAATTTACGCTCCCCTAATGCGTCGGAATTAGGTCTTCGGAGTTTTGTTGGCGCATCTTCTCTCTTGTCCGGTACTCACCGGGTGGGAGACCCATTATCCTCCTGAATGCTTTACTAAACGAAAACTCGGATTCATAACCAATCTCGCGAGAAATCTCACTAAGAGACTTACCCGACTCTCGAATACTGCGCGCGGCGATTCCTATTCGCCAGCGAGTCAAATACGAATGCGGCGGCTCTCCCACCAAGGCGCTGAACCTCTTGGCGAACACCGCTCGTGACATTAGTGATTCACTTGCCAGAGAATCAACTGTCCAGGGTTTCCCGGGATTTTCATGCATCAATGCAAGTGTCTTTCCGATTTGCGGGTCTTCGAGAGCAGTTAGCCAGCTCGCGGAGGTTGTTGGCTCGTTCGCCACCCAGTAGCGCAGGACGTAAACGAATAGAACATCCACCAACCTTGAGATAACTGTCTCAGCGCCGGAGGATTTCTCATATACCTCATTTCGCAACAGACGAAAAACCGTCTGCAGTCCTCCTCCTTCTTCCATCCTATCCGCGGGGATATGGATTATCGGTGGCAGAAGCGATAGTAGCGGATTTCTCTCTTGATGGTCAAAGCTGTATCCACCGCAAATCAGGGCTGTCGAACTGGCGCCTGTACCCGAGAGGGTTTCGTCGCTGGTCCTGCAATGCAGACTACGGGAACAGTTTTCCAGCGCTTCTGCCATTGGTAGAGCTGGAGTGTCAGGTGAATCGGAGAGAATATGCCCGCCTCCAAAGGGAGCTAGAACTACATCGCCCTGAAATAACTGTAACGGCTTCGCATCCTCATTAAGCCTGAGCCAACAATTCCCGCGGCTGATTATATGGAAATGGGCCCTATTCTCAGTATCAAATCGGATACCCCATGGCGGCCGGAATTCCGCTCCACAAAGTATCGCATTACCTATTCTCGTCGCCGCTATCACATTTGCAAGTACATCCATCAAGCATTTCCTCTCAAGCTAATCTGATGCAACCAACTACCACCCTATATACACTCAAACCAGCTCCCAAGCTACCTAACAAAGACGAATGGACATAGAATCAAGCGAATACCCCATTATCTTTCTTCTATTTTGCGCGTATATGCATAACGAACGGACGATAGTCACTGAATTGGACTAATCTCAAGTTCTAGTTGGCCAGAGGACACCAGGAAAATTGAAGAGCGCATAAGACAGAAGAACTGACAGATTAACAAATAAGGGAAAAGGAGACAAAAACAGATGACCACAGCAGACCCGAGAGAGGGATCCCCTGCTGACCATTGGATTCATCAAGTCTTACTAAAGAACACTTTGTAGGAAACAACCGAATACAAATCGTATGACATATCGTCATGCAAAAGGAGGTAACATGTTTAAGAGCACATCATCAAAACTTGTAAAAAGACCCGTAAGAAGACCTGCAAAAAAAATTGCGATTCTCGCCGCAATAATCACCATCAGCCTTGGCACCGATGCAACCACCGGATGGAGCGCCGGCAAGACTGGTGAGAAGTCTGGTAACAAGACTCAAACCGTTTCATTCAAAAAAGGGATGATCTACGACATCGCCTATTTCTCGGTAAAGTCCGGTAAAGAGAAACAATTGAACGAAGACTATTTCCCGCAGGCGCTGCGTATCGGTAAGGATTATGGCGTGAGTATGTTGGCGTCTTTTGGTGTGACTGATGTCACCGCCGGAGATATCAGCCCGCAAATGGTGGCTATTTTTGAGTGGCCGAGTCTTGCGGTGAAGGAGAGATTTGAAAAAGACAAACGCTACAAGAAGATAGTCCCCCTGCGAGACGCCTCACTAAGCTTCATTAAGGTTGCATTCTATGAAGTCGCGGAGGATGTGGAAGTCGTTTTCCGAGACGACAAGTCGTATGAGTTTTTCGGAGCCTGGCTGACTCCTGAGGCCGAGACATTTCTCCCCAAGTATTTTGAGGTTTCAGAGCCTATCAAGCGCACCTATGGTCGCCCGTATCCTGAATTCAAGGTCAATTTTGCATTAGTGAAAAACGCCCCCAAGGGCGACTTCTCGTATGCGCCGCATATGGCCGGTATTGTAGAATGGGACAAATCGGAGGACTTTCAGGTCCTCAATTCAAACAAGAGATTCCAAAAGGAAGCCGCGCCACTGATGGCCAAGGCGCTGACCCGAATCGATATGTTGCATACCAAGCTACAGATTAAACTTTAGGGTTCAGCCTTGGTATTCTACGAAAAGAGCCCATTCATATCGGGGAGTATGCGCACGAAACTGTTGCATGCTCCCCACTTGTTTTTGTCCGACACTCGAAACAGCGCCCAGCAATTGGTTTTTCTCAACAAACAGGATATTTCTATTGACTTGCGGCTTTTATCCGATATACTTCATATGGTCGGTGGGGAAAGTCTATCCATCGGGTTTTTAGGTGTCTTTGGATACCTCCCTCATATTTTTGATATGTTTGAAAGAGGTGATTTTTTTTGACAGGTGTCAGAGTTCGCGACGATGAATCATTTGAAAAAGCGTTGCGTAGATTTAACAAATTTTGCGAAAAAACCGGTTTACTATCGGATATGAAGAAGCATTCTCGCTTTGAGAAGCCGTCTGACCGTCGCAAACGCAAGCTAAATGCTGCGAAACGCCGTAATAGGCGCGTGGTTAGGATGCGTGAGTACTAGGCCGCATTGTAACACGATTTATGGCAAGTTATTAGCTCGCTTCATTTTGAGGCGGGCTTTTTTCTTGCATACCTTTGGGCCGGCATACACTATCCCTTGTGGAGGGAGATATGCTTTTAACAGAAGCGTAAACCAAAATAGCCTCTTGTGGGGTTGGCATCATCCTTATAGTGTGGCTCCCTCCACTCCTTTCGGGCTTCCAGTGACTATGTGATTCTAACCTTTTGAGAAGGACGAACAAATATGAGCTTGATGAAAAGAGTTGAAGATGATCTTGTCGTAGCCATGAAAGCTCGCGATAGTTTTACCCTGACTGTGTTACGAGGCCTCAAGTCAGATATGAAGAATCTGCAAATCGCCAGCGGGACCAGAGACCAAGAGCTCTCCGACCAGGACGCTATCAAGGCTCTGAGCTCGGCGGCTAAACGTCGTCGCGACTCAATCGAGCAATTCAGCGCCGGAGACCGCCAGGACCTCGCTGACAAGGAGACCAAAGAACTGGAGATAATCCAACGATTTCTGCCAGAGCAAATGTCGGAGGAGAAAGTCCGCGAGATTGTCTCAGCGACCATTGCGGAGCTGGGAATTGGCTCGATGAAAGAGGTCGGGAAACTGATGCAGGCCCTTATGCCCCAACTAAAAGGCAAGGCTGACGGAAAAGTTATCAACACTATCGCCAGAGAGATTCTCAGCGGGGCGAACCCGAACTCCTAAGTTGCTTTAGCCCTTTTCATCTGAGGAGTAGCTTTAGCGGGTAAAAGTTATTTTTTTCTTGCTTTATGCCCTTTTCGAACGTAGAAAGTAATGCAGAAGACGTTGAAAAGAGCTACAAAGGATTGTGGCGGCCATCGGCGCAAAGTACGTCATAGTACGCCATAAGGAGAGTTTTTGATGGATCTGAATTGGGTTGATATGGGCTTGCTGATTCTCTTGGTCAGCATGGTAGTCGTGGGGTCTCGCAAGGGACTGGTGCGCGAATTGATGGCGTTTTTCATTTTTGCGGCGGCCCTGATAGTCTCGATTCGATATATTGACCAGGTTGCAATCAAAGTCCAGGAGGAGATGGGCCTCGCAGGATTGGGATCTGCTCTGCTTTCATTTTTGATTGTGATGGGAATAGCATACGCCGCTTTCAAATTGCTCGGAATCGTGTTCTACCGCGTGGCGCATTTGCAGGCGTTGGGACCCAAAGACCGTTTCGGTGGGGCTTTGGTCGGCGCTTTGCGCGGCTGGCTGGCTCTTAGTTTGCTAATCTTCCTCACATTTTTGGCTCCGCTTCCGGATGGATATTACCGTGAGTTTAAATCCTCGGTATTGGGCCAGACAGTGGCCCGGACTCTTCCTCTACTCTACGATACCGCTACACCATTGCATTCCTCTGATGAAAACTTCTCCAATAAAGTCGAGAATATGCTACTGATGCGTGTCGATAAGAGCAAACTCTCAGTGGAAGAAATCGCAGACCTGCGCAAGAGCCGCCGTGAAGTCTATCGTAAGATATACAAAATGGACTCTGTATATCTTGGTCGCTAGATTATCTCACTGAACAAGAAACTCGTTTCCCTCCAAAAGCCTCCTTGTGAGCATCGGCAACCGCTTGGTTTGCTGATTCATACGCAATTTCATTGTCAGACTAAGTTGGTAGCCTTAACGTTTCGAGCTATATTCACCCGGTAGCTGAAACGCATTTGAGTTTCTCCACAAACAGCCAATATCAAAGTATCGATAATTCAAGTATTTTCATGTAGTAAGCCAATATCTATGAACACCAAGACACTGGAAGCGCTAGAGTTTCCGAAAATAATCAACGCCATAATCGGGCAGTCACTGACACCCTACGGCTCTGAACATACCCATCGGATAGAGCCACTTCATTCGCTTGACGCCATCCGCGCCCGTCTTGCTGAGGCTCAGCAGATGCGGGATATAGCGCTTTTTGGGGCGCCCTTCCCGCTTGAGCGACTCGATGATATTCGGGAAGCTTTGAAACGAGCTAGTGTTGAGGGTTCACGGATTGACGCTGATGAATTCCGCAGAATACAACTTACCCTCGCCGTCACTGCAAAGCTGAAAGCCTTCAACAAAGGCGAACGCGATAATATGCCAGACCTCGCGGTACATCTAGAGGCGCTGGGGACCTTTACTGAACTCAAAGATGCGATTGAGCGGACATTCGACAAGTATGGCGAAATCCGCGATACAGCATCGCCTGCGTTACGCAAAATCCGTAACGATATTACTGACACCAGACAGCGAGTAATCAACAAACTCGAAAAATCTTTACGCTCGCGCACAAAATCCGACGGCTGGCAAGATGATGTAGTGACACAACGCAACAATCGCTATGTGATTCCTGCGCAGGCGAACTTGTATCGCGCCTCAGATGGAATTCTAGTAGACCACTCACAATCCGGCGCCACAGTCTATTTTGAACCGCCATTCGCGGTGGAACTAAACAACCAGCTCACTCTTGCGCTAAAAAATGAACGGCTTGAAATTGATCGTATTCTAATAGAGCTAACTACTCTGGTGCGTAATGTCAGTGGCGCTCTGCAGGAGACATTGAAGACCATCGGTGTATTGGATTCACTGCACGCACAGGCGCAGTTCGCTGTTAAGACAGACTCAATTGCCCCTCGCGTAATCGACGAAGCAACAATAGACTTAGTAAAAGCGCGCCATCCATTGTTGCTTTTCTATACTGACGATAAGGACAGCATTATCCCTCTCGATCTTACTCTCGATGATTCACATCAGGGAATCCTGATAACCGGACCTAACACCGGCGGAAAAACTGTTGCGCTGAAAACAATCGGCCTACTCACCGCAATGACTCAAAGCGGCTTGCTAATACCTGCCGAGGAACGTTCGACAGTTGGAATATTCAATGACATATTCGCCGATATTGGTGATGAGCAATCATTGGAGCTATCACTATCGACTTTCAGTTCGCATATCACTCGTGTGATAGAGGCAATCAAGGCCGCCGATGAGCGTAGCTTGTTATTATTTGATGAAATCGGCGCTGGCACCGACCCGGCTGAAGGAGCGGCGCTCGCTGAGGCGATTATTCTTGAAGCTCTCGCCGCCGGAGCGCGAATGATTGCCACAACTCACTACTCGCAATTGAAAACTCTGCCACTGGAACATGCGGAACTTGAGAATTGCTCGCTTGAATTCGACCGTGAGTCCCTGCAACCAACCTATAGACTACTTCTTGGTCTACCGGGTTCATCGTATGCAATAGAAATCGCCGCTAGACTGGGGATGCCCAAGCGAGTCATCGAACGAGCCTCGGCTGGTCTTGATAGCAATGAACGCTCTTTGGCTGAGCTTATCTCCACTATGGAGTCCCAGCTGAAACAAATGCGATCCGACAGCGCAACTTTGACCGAGAAACTCGAAGCCAGCGAAGCAATGGAGCGAAGCCTAAAAGAGCGCCTTGAGAATCATGAGAAAGAACTAAGCGACCAGCGAGAATCCGCGCTGGCGGAAACTGACGAATTGCTCAATGAAACCCGACAGGAAATTGAACGACTGGTCAAAGAGATTCGCGAAAGCGACGCCGAGAAAAGCAAAGTCAAAGAGGCGCATCGCTCACTTAAAGAACAAACCAGCAAACTCGAAAGCGCTCGAGCAAACAAATCTAAGAAACCGGCGGGAACCAAACGTAGTGAGGTTCTTCAGCCGGGCGATCAAGTTTGGATAAACTCCTTACGCATATCCGGCGAAATCGCCGAACTTGTAGGCAAAGACAGAGTGCGAGTGCGTGTGGGCAATATTCTCAATTTGGTAAAACGTGAGGATGTGCTTCGCGCCGATGTTGCAACACCGGGCGCAAAGCCGCGCCGTGACCCCATCGGACTGCGCGCTGAAACCGCCGCGGCGCCGGAGATTCATTTGCGCGGCCTGACAGTCGAAGAAGCCAAAGAGAAACTTGACAAATTTCTCGATAGAGCGGTTCTTTCAGAGATGAGTCAGATCTATGTGATACATGGCAAGGGTTCAGGGACTTTGCGAAAATCATTGACCGCATTTCTCAAGTCCCATCCGGTAGTGAAGTCAGTACAAATCGGCGACTGGAATCAGGGCGGCGCCGGTGTAACTGTGGTGCAAATGAAATGAGCGCCAAGAACAGCGGATACATACCGGAAGATATAGTCGAGCAAGTTCTCACTGCGACTGACATTGTTCAATTGGTGGACGGTTATGTGAAGCTCAAGCGCCGGGGTGTGAATTTTATCGGCCTCTGCCCTTTTCATGACGAAAAAACACCCTCGTTTACAGTGTCTCAGGAAAAGCAAATCTTCCACTGCTTCGGTTGCGGACAGGGCGGCAATGCGTATCGCTTCCTGATGGAACATGAGCGTATGTCATTCCCCGAAGCCGCACGATTTTTGGCCGACAAGGCTGGAATCACAATTCCAGAGGCCGCTGGCAGTGGTCGCAATCCCGATGAAATGGAAGCGCTCTACTATGCGCACAACCTAGCGCTGGAGATGTTTCAGGCAAACCTTAAACACGAGCGCTATCGCTCAGTGTATGTAGACTATTTGCAGAAATCTCGCGGACTTGCGCCTGAAACCATTGAGCATTTCAGCTTGGGTGTCGCCGGAACTAGCTTTGAGGATTTGGTGAAACTTGCGCAGAAAAAAGGAATCGCTCCGACCACTCTGGCCAAAGCGGGATTAGCGTCATACTCCAGTAAACGGAACACACACTTCGACCGTTTCCATCACCGGTTGATGATTCCGATTCAGAATCTAAGCGACAAAGTGATTGCCTTTGGCGGCAGAGCGCTGAAAAAAGACGAGCAGGCGAAATACATCAACTCGCCGGAGACGCCTCTATACTCCAAAGGTTCGACTCTCTACGGATTAAATCTAAATCGCGATGCAATTCGCAAAGAAAACTGCGCTATTGTTGTCGAGGGATATTTTGATTTGATATCACTGTGGCAAGTGGGTATCAAAAATGTTGTCGCAAGTTCAGGAACAGCCTTTACTTTGCAACAAGGGCGTTTACTGGCGCGTTATGCCGATACGGCATACTTGTTTTTCGATGCAGACTCGGCAGGTATTAAGGCGGCGATTCGTTCGGTGGATTCATTGTACAATGCAGGTGTCGAGGTAAAAGTTATCAGCGCTCCGACCGGCGAAGACCCGGACTCAATGGCGCGACGTGGCGCTGAGACAATCAAGGAGTTGATAAAGAGCGCCGAGAGATATTTGCAGTTTCGCTTTCGCGCATTCGACCGCGCCGGCTCGGGGTTAGTTGAACGCAATAAACTTATCGGCGAGCTGAAGGAAATCTCTGCGCGTATTGGTGATGACTCACTAAAATCATGATTCGTCAATGAGGCCGCAGAGATTCTGCAAGTTGATAGGGCATTGTTTCAACCATCCAAGTCCGCCGAAGCGCCCAAAAGAGTTCCATCGGCGCCGAAAAGAACCGGCGACGATTGGGGCAAACGCAGTCAGGCCACTATTGAGGCTGAGTTTGTCTCACTGCTTCTAGCTCACCCCCACCTAATAGGCGCCGCCACCGAATCGATAGCCCCGAAGCGTCTTGCTAATATTAAATTACGCAATCTCTATCAGAGAATACTCACAGCAGTCGCTACCGGAGGCGTAACTGACACCGCCTCGTTTATCGGCTCTCTCGATGATGACAGCCTTCTCACAACTGCGACATTCCTAACTACCAGCTCCGACCGTTGGAATTCAGAAACCGCTCCGGTAGCGCTCAAAGATTTTGTAGTCTCACTATCCACACAACCTGAACATCGCACTTCTATCAAAGAGCTATCCGAGCGCCTGAAAGCCGCCGAAGCGGCAGGTGACAAGGAACAGACACAAGCTATTTTGCGCGAATTTGAAGAAGTTAGGAAACGATAGTCTGCGCCTATGCTCTATTCCCTACACATTCAGAATCTAGCTGTTGTTGAAAACGCCAGTGTGACTTTCCAAAAAGGTTTGACTGTAATCACCGGCGAAAGCGGCGCCGGAAAATCTCTTCTGATTCGCGCCCTGGCTTTGGCGCTTGGAGCGCGGGCTGACAAAGATGATTGCGGTTCATTCAGCTCCACGACAGTGATTGAGACGGAATTTGCGCTTGCGCCTCACTTGCTCTCGATTCTGAGCAAACTTGATGTTACTATTGACTCCGCTGATAGTGACGATACACGAGTGACTCTCAGACGTGAGCTAACTGCAAACGGCAGGTCACGTTGTTTCGTCAATGACCAGCTGATTCGCCTGAGTGATCTCGCGGATATTTCGACGGCCTTGTGTGAGATTTCCGGTCAATCATCTAGTATCGCCCTTAGAGATTCCATGCGGCAACTGGCTCTCCTTGATGACTATGCAGGGTTATCCAAGGATGTTGCTACTCTAGGCGCTTTGTATGACAACTGGATGGCAGTCCGCGCTGACTTGCGCAAGCTGGAAAAGAATCGCGAGGCTCTCAAAGTTGAACGCGAATTGTTGCAGTTTCAGCAAAGCGAACTCGAAAGCGCTGAACTGTCCCTTGAGGAAGAAGATAATCTAAGCGCCGAGAAGAAACGTCTTGATGACTTTGAGCGTTTGAGCCAAACCTGTGATTTGATTCTCTCTACTCTGGAGAACGACGGTTCCCCGCTGGAAAGCTTGCAAGCGCTACGCGGCGCCTTTGCTGAGGTCAATGCAATTGATGAGCGCTTTTCCGAACAGCACGAACTTTTTGATTCATCGTTGATTCAACTCGAAGAAGTCAGACGTAGTGTTGCGACATTCAGTAGCGCTTTGCAATTCGATGCAGAGCGTCTTGAGGAACTCAACCAAAGATTATCAGATATTTACCAACTAAAGAACAAGTACGGTGGAACAGTCGCAAATGCTATCGAGGAACTTGGACGAATACGTCAACGACTAAACGACCTGCCCGACCCTGCGCTGGCAATTACGGGGTTACAATCCAATGAATCCAAAGCTTGTAAGGCTTACACTAAACTGGCGCTGAAAATCCGTGAGACTCGCAAGAAAGCCGCTGCGTCTTTAGCAAAAGTAACACGCAAAGAGTTTTCACATCTTGCGCTGGAGAAAGCGCAAATTGAGTTTGTACTTGAAGAAGAGCATGGCTCCCCGGAACTCGAAATAATAGATGGCGACAAGCAACTAACGCTCAAAGCCCAACGTCACGGACTCGAAAACGGATCTTTCTTCTTCTCGGCAAACCCCGGCGAGTCGCCCAGACCACTAGCGCGAGTTGCATCCGGCGGTGAGCTTTCTCGCGTGCTGTTGGCCCTGAAGATTGCCACCAGAAAAAGCGCGGCGAAAAAGAGTCTCTCCCCGAACGCACCGTCCGCACCGTCCGCACTGGTCGCACCTGTTGCTGTATTCGATGAAATCGACACCGGTGTCAGTGGCGCCACAGCAACTGCTATGGGCAAAAAACTCAAAGAGCTATCGACGCAAAATCAAACGATTGTGGTTACCCATTTGCGGCAGGTTGTCGAGCAGGCGGACAATCATCTGCTGGTAGAAAAGACTCCGACCAAAGGCAAAAACCACGTCTCAATCCGCCCATTGGACAAATCCGAATCCGGGCGCGAGCAAATGAAAATGGTCGATTTGGAGACGGTTGGATAGAGGTCGAAAAAAGTATCTTTTTCATGAATAGATCCCAAAACCCAGAGTATCCCCTATGAGAGCGCCAGAAGAAGTCCAAATTGTGACGGACAAACAATCCGCCAGCAAGGACCTTGATGGGCGAATATTGAGGACACTGATGGAAAACCGTAAGAGCGGCATGGATTTACTTGCCCGGACATATTACCGCAAAGCCTATGGCATAGCGCTGGGAATTGTCGGAAATCGGGACGACGCCCTGGATGTCACTCAGGAGACGTTCATCCGCATCCAGAAGTCATTCGATACATTCGACCGCAAACGCGAGTTTTTCCCGTGGTTCTATACTATTCTCTCGAATTTGTGTCGCACCTCATTGAGCCGTCGCGGTAAGGCCGCTTCTCGTGAAGTCGATTTCGAAACTTTGCAATTATCCGCCAAAGCCACCAACAACCCTGAGACTGAAATGCTGATGAAAGAGCGCTTACAACATCTGCGCGAGGCGCTCAGCGCCCTTTCATTTGAAGATCGTGAGATAATTACACTCAAGACCTTCCACGAATTCAGCTATGATCAAATTGCCAAGACTTTGAAGATTCCACGCGGCACTGTGATGTCGCGCTTGTACTACGCGCGCAAGCGCTTGGCGGAACATATGAATGCTAGTGACAGTAGCAATTCAAAACACACGGGGGCAATATGAGCTCGGCAGATAAATTCCGGGAAATGGCGGCTGGCTATGTTGATAATGAGCTGACGCCTGAGGAAAGAGAGGAGTTTGAGACGATGATGGAGGAACATCCTGAACTGCGTGCGGATGTGACAGCCTTCGAGAAAATCAACAATCTCACCTCGCAAGTGCGATTCGAAGAACTTCCCGATCCACTTTGGGAGGCGTATGGCGCCTCATGGTATCGCAAAGCCGAAAGCGCCCTCGGTTGGATTCTGCTTTCTTTGGGGGCGGTAATTACGATACTCTTTGGCGGTTTCGCCATGTGGTCTGATTTCTTCAGAGACCCTTCTGTGCCTTTGCTTGGAAGAGTCGGCGCCGGCGCGGCGATGGGCGGCTCGGTTATCATTTTGGTTTCCAAACTTCGTGAGACATTTTTCATGCGTAAGCGTGACAGATACAGAAAGGTAATGAAATGAACGCAAGAGATATCATGGTTGTCACTAGTGAGAACATTGCTGGAAAAGAGATTGTAGAAGTAAAGGGCTTAGTGCGCGGTAACACAATTCGCTCACGTCACATCGGCAAAGACATCGGCGCCGTATTCAAAAATATCGTAGGCGGTGAAATCACCGAATACACTAAAATGCTAGCCGAATCCCGCGAGCAGGCGCTAGATAGAATGCGCGAAGAAGCCGCCGCGCTAGGCGCTAATGCCGTAATAATGACCCGCTTCTCCACCAGCTCAATGATGCAAAACGCCGCTGAGTTGCTGGTGTACGGCACTGCGGTTGTTGTTAAGTGAGGTTATTGGCCAGATAAATGACGTAGGTCGGGTTCCGGCGTTCGCTTCAGCGAACAAAGAAACCCGACATGCCTGCACAAACGAAAATGTCGGGTTTCTACGTCCCATAAATGGAACTCCGGAACCCGACCTACTAACTAACCAGACAAGTGTCATAAGATCATGGATATTAAGCTCCGTGAGCGAATCGTTGGAAAGATGTACATCCCGTATGGGTTTGCTATGTACGCCGCATATATTGGGATGCGAAGAGACCTCACTGAATTGCCTCAGTGGCTGGATTTCCTGCATTTGCCTCTCTTCCATGCTGCATGGTCAATCTTGTTGTTCGGAAGCACAGCAGTGGGGTTGGTAGTGTCTTACCTTACACTAAACTGGAAAAAACCGGCAGAACTCTATGACGCAGGTGACCCAACAGGACGAGCATTTTTGCCAATCCTCTATGCGCTCATGGCGATAGCATTTTCTGAGATTGTCATATGGCTGGTAAGTATCGTTAAAAGCTTCTAGTGACGTAGGTCGGGTTCCGGCGTTCGCTTCAGCGAACAAAGAAACCCGACATGCTTGCACAAAAGAAAATGTCGGGTTGCTACGCCCCATGAATGGGACCCCGGAACCCGACCTACCTATTCTGTTAGCATAGGTATTCAATGACAGAGTCCCAATCGGGAAACTTGTCCGTCAGAAAGTGGATGTGCTCGCCTGCGAATTCGGCGGCTCCGTTTTTTGTGCGGTCGTCGATTAGGTAGTCGCCCTTGTTGAGATTCTTGTGATGTGTCAATATTAGTCGCTTGTAAGCCAGCTCGCCCATGTGCTTGTGAACCCATTCAATCTTATCCCTCCAGGCTGAAGGATTCCCCCAGGGGGCTGTCGAGAGAATGTAAGTGTCATACTTACCGGAGAGAATCTCATAGGCCGAAATAGCCCCTGCAACCGGGTCCATCAAAGCGAATATCCCCGGAACTTCATCCAAACGTCCTTCGAATTCCTTTTGTATTGACGCATCCAGCCTGTCAATCCCGGACTGAAAATCCACCAAGACGTTGTCCATATCTACGTATAGTGTTTTCATCAATCAGTTCTCCTTTGAGACCCAAGCTGATATTAGTGAGCGAGAGGAACTATCGTCTTGCCTATCGGCGCCACCGCAAGTTGCGCTAGTTTCAAATGTTGCAATCCGAAGGGTATGCCAATTATGGTGACGAAGCACAGCAAGGCTGAGATAAGATGTCCGATTGCCAGCCACAACCCGGCGAAGATAAACCAGATGATGTTTCCCAAGGTCCCGAATGCCCCGGTGCCTATGTCTTCTCTGCCAGTTAGATCGTCACGCGCCACGATAGTTTGGCCAAAAGGGAAAAACGCGAAGATACCGATCGTAAAACAGGCCCTTGCCCATGGGATACCGATTATCGAAATGTAAGCCAATATCCCGATAAACAACCAGGCCAGCCCCATCTCAAGCCCGCCGAAAATAAACCAGATTACGTTTCCTAGAGTCTTCATATCTTGATTTTCTTTACCTTGTCCAAGTAAGGGACATTTACAGGGTGGATTCCTCCCACTTCGCTCAAATAAAAAAAATCCCGCCGTCTGGAAAGGAACTCCAACGGCGGGATTAGTATCTATTGGAGCCAAGGGGGGTCGAACCCCTGACCTCTTGACTGCCAGTCAAGCGCTCTCCCAACTGAGCTATGGCCCCGTAACCGCCCTAGCGGCTCTGAAAATATATCGTATCCTATTTGCCTTTATCGGCTCTGATTCTTCGGGTCTTACCCTCAGATGCCGATTTCGTGAATATACGCCTGAAGTCAAACAAGTCAACCCTGAACTGACTCGGAGCGTAATGAATTGTATAAGCTATGCGGGCGATTAGGACGACAACATCCAAAGGAAAGGTGATTCTTGGATTAGTCGTCAAACCGCAATATATTGAGGGGCGCCCAGCTCACGTAATGCCGGGCCATTGACAGCTGGGACACAGCACGCTAAGAAACACGCTCTCTATGACTACCAAACCGACTACAACATCAACAATCCGCTTGAGGCAACTCCGTCCTGCTATGGCCCTACTCGCGGCATTGCTGGCTATGGCTCTTTTCCAAACTCTGCCTCTTCTCGGCTCGCAACTTGACCCGCCACGTCAATACTACTATCAACCTGAGAATCGAATCTATTTGAAATTGCTCGACGCTCAAGAGCGCGATATCACCGAGATTATCCGTCAACGAATGCAAAAAGTCTGGGGCGCCGATGCCACACCTTATTTGTCAGCGCTGACCCAAGAGCCGTATCGGGGATACTACCAAAGCGACTCGGTTCTCTCGCAACGACGCTCAATCTGGCGCTCTTCACTTTTCGCCAAAGACCTCGATTTCATTGAAGTGGCTATTTCCACTTTCGATGGACGCTACTCTCTACGAGAAACGTATGCAATCAACCGTGATGACAAACGCTGGGTAGTTATCGACTCCGCCGGCTTCCCTCTCTTTGAACGAATACTCGATATCACCGAGGACAACATCGACACTGAGCAAGGCCGGAGAGATTTTCTGCTGACCCTTCTCTCGTATGCCGGATATGGTTCATTCGATATTCTCAGCTCTCCTGATACTATGTACCATGAAATAGATCTCGATGAGAAAATCGGTGAGGACTACTATCCGTTCAAGTCTGTCACCAAGGGTGACACCACCGAGACAACTTTCACCTGTTGCCTGCGTGACGGCGTCGAGGTTTCTCGCTGGCGGATAAAGTATTTTGGAGACGGCTTGTTGATAGATGAGAGCGAACAGCTGGTAACCTATGAAGACCTCCCGAGTAATGAAGATACTACAACGACAACAACGACCGATACATCAGCCTTAGCAGGTTTACTTACTGATGTTCCCGCTGATTCAACATCTGATAGCGCCAAATCAAGACCCACAGCGCCCCCTCGTCCTCAAGCTCCCGGCGGTGATATTCGATTGGCGGACCTACTGAGAATGCAAACTCAGCCACAACTGGCCAGCGGTAACGTATCCTATGAAATAGTCTCAGCGAAACTTGTGAATCCTGCCGACTCAACGCCGATTGACCAAATGCCCGAATTCAGCAAATTCGTTGAACCAATATATCCCCCGAAGGCGTTAGCAGAACAGGCCGAAGGGACAGTCGAAATAATGCTCCGTGTTGATTCCACTGGTAAAGCAAGACAGACAATGATTCGCAAGCGCTCGGACAAAAATAAACTCGGCTTCGAGATAAGCGCCAAGAAAGCAGGAGAACAATCAGAATTTAGACCAGGCTTTGCCGCAGGCAGACCAGCTGATATGTGGTTTACGTATAGATTGAAATTCCGCCTGACAGGCGCTAGCGCACCAACCAAAACGGCTACAACTCCTGGGGCTGTATCTGATTCCACTGTTCCCGATACAAGCATTCCAAAGACAGACACAATCCCCAAACCTGATTCACTCTCTGATTCGGTTTCAAGTCCTGATTCGACAGTATCTGATTCGGCGGATCCTGAATCAACAGCGCCTGATTCAACAGTGTCTGATTCAACGAAGAAAAACACCCCTCAACCTGATTCGTCAACTGTGCCTGACTCTTTGGATTCATCAAAAGATACAAGCGCGACAAGTGACACAACCAAGGGAAACAAATGAGTAACTTAGCCCAACCGCTCAATCGCTATTTCGACCACGCAATTCTCAAGAGTGACACTACCGAAGCGCAAGTTTTCGCGGCATGCGCCGAGGCTCGTGACGGGCATTTTTTTGGGTTGGCGGTGAATCCCTGCTGGACAGGACTAATTGCAGCAGAATTGAAAGACAGCGACGTGGCTGTAGTCGGTGTGGCGGGATTCCCGTTAGGAGCGACTACAACTCATTCGAAAACCTCCGAGGCGGTTGAAGCCGCCAAACTTGGCGCTAGCGAAGTCGATATGGTGGCAAATATCGGACGCATCGTCGCCGGAGATTTGCATTATGCTGAAACTGAAATCCGTGAGATTCGCAATGCCCTGCCCGATGCAGTCCCTCTGAAAGTAATCATCGAAACCCCTCTGCTAACAGCACAACAAATCCACGCCGCCACTACGGCAGTGATCAACGCCGGAGCGCAATTTGTCAAAACCGCCACGGGTTTCTTTGGAGGAACTACTTCAGAGACTCTCAAAGCCGTCGTCGAGGCAAACGCCGGCCAGATAAAGGTCAAAGCTTCCGGCGGAGTGCGAACTTTGGCGCAAGCTGAGGAATTCATCGCGCTAGGCGCAGACAGACTAGGCTCCTCAGCCAGCGTGACTATCATGCGCGAACACGCCCATCGCTTGGCAAAGGTGTAGTGGCAGGAGTGTAGTGGCGGGGCTTGCCCCGCCTTGCCAGCATAAGCTGGAAGCCTCGGTTTTTGGCGTTTGATTCGATGCAAGGCGCCCCAAGGGACGCCACTACACCTAGAAGCGCCGCGCTCAACCAACTTGCGGTGACGCCGATACATTATTCATGGCTGGTACAAATCCACAAAACCGTTCCCCGCGCACAAAACTCTCATTTGTCGGGGTTACCTATGCCTGTTGCAAAGTATATGGCCGGGTGTATTTGCCGCCGGGCAAGTCAGTGGTCTGGGGTTTCTGCCCAAAATGCGGCGCACGAATGGAAATCCTGCTAAGTCCCAACGGCTCCAAGAAGCGCTTCTTCACTGCACGATAATCTCAATCACGTTTATCAGGTCATTGCGAGGAGTAAGGCGCAAAGCGCCTTATGACGTGGCAATCTCGTTGATAATTGCTAGCTCTATGAATCTACGAGATTGCCGCGCTTCGCTCGCAATGACTGGTAGTTCCGAATGATTGTGTTATAAGCGCTTTTGCTATTTGTATAGCGTGCGCTTGATTTTTTTTGAGGAGGTTTTTTCGAACTCTTCGGGTACTATTTCCCAATCAACTATTTTCTTATAATCAGCCATGCGTTGATTAACATCACTAACTACTTCCGCCACAAGTTTTCTAACTGAATCACTATCGGGCTTAGCGCTCTCACATTCAGGATGCGCCTCACAAATACACTCAAGGTCAGGGTAAATCAAAGCGCAGACTTTCTCGCCCTGTTTGTCTGCCAGCGGACGTCCAAGGATTAGCGCCTCGGCGATGAAATCATTTTCCAGCAGGCCGATTTCGATTTCCTCGGGATAAATGTTCTTACCTCCGGCCGAGACAATCAGGTTCTTGGCGCGACCGCAAATGTACAAGAAGCCTCTATCGAGTCTGCCCAAATCACCAGTGCAAAGCCAGCCATCGCGGATAACGCTACGTGTTTTCTCGTCATCATCCAGATAGCCCGGAGTAACCGACTCGCCGGCAACTAGAATCTCACCTATACCCTGCGCGTTGGGATTGTCAATACGAATCTCAATCCCTTCTAACGCCGGTCCGACTGAGCCAATGCGATTTTTGTCAGGAAAGTTCACACTAATCACCGGAGAGCATTCAGTCATGCCATACCCCTGTAAGAAATCAAAACCAAGTGTGGCATAGAACTCGGCAATCGCCGGATCAAGCGGCGCTCCGCCGGAGACCATCATGCGCAAAGTTCTCATCCCCGCTTTAGCGCGTAATGACTTAAAGAGTACTTTGCCCGGTGAAGCTCCTAGTTTTCTGCCTAGTGAGCTTATTGAATAGAATGTATTGAATAGATTCTGTTTAGATTTCGGCGCGCGTTGGAGATTTCGTTTCATCCCGCGCACCATCTTCTCAAATAGTAGCGGCACACCAATCAGAATCGTTATTCTGTGATTTCTCAAATCCTCTACTACCTGATTAGCCGCTAGTGACCGGGCATATATTATTGTGGCCCCGGCAATCAACGGCGTCAGGAAACCAGTGGTGCATTCATATACATGCGAGAGCGGCAGTAAAGACAAGAACCGGTCCTGCTCATGGAAATTCAAACCGGCGAAGATGCCTTTGATATTGGCCTGCAGATTTCTATGGGTAAGTATCACAGCCTTGGGAGTTCCCGTCGTGCCTGAGGTGAATATCAATGATGCGGGTTGGCCTGGATCGATAGTTTCGCACAAGTATGGCTCACTGTCATAGAGAGACTCTATGAATACCTGTTCGTCATCACTGTTATCATCATCCAAAAGGATAATCCTAATATCCGGAAAGGTCGAGGATAATGTTTCTCTTAGAGACGGATAGAATCTCTTTGAGATAAAGAACGCAGACGGTTTCCCGACGCTTAACAGAGTCTGGTGTTCTTCAGGCTTTAGTAGCACATCCAGAGGCAATACAGTCGCTCCGGCGGCTTGAATCGCCAAATACGAAATAGCCCACTCAGGACGGTTTTCAGAGAGTATTGCAATCCTGTCACGTTGCTTTATACCAAGTCCTTTCAGCCCTCCTGCGACTGCCTCAACGCGTCTGGCAAGCAGGCCATAGGATAACTCGCCTCCCTCCGAGGCCACTATAGCAACATGTTCTGGCTGTCGCTGGGCAACAGCGAGAAATGTCGCCGGAACAGATTTGGAGAATTCTAACCGGGTCACAGTCTCGCCTCTTGGTTGTGTTTGCGCGTCATACTTGGCCAATATACGAATTGGCAGGCTGTGAGCAAACCCTACTGGATGGCATACAAAAAGCCGCCCCCGGAACGAGGACGGCTTCGTGAGACTAAATAGCTGGATTGAAACGCTCTTTAGTTGGCTCTCAAAAGAAGAGGATGCAAATTTTACTAGTCTACTTTCTTAGTGAACAATGACTACTTTCTTCGTAATCTTCATTCCGTTACCACGAGGATCTGTGTCAGTTACGATAATAACCGCCTCTTTTATGAGTGTATCCAGAGGAGCGGTGAATTGGAACCCGGAGGCTTCACCATAAAGATTCGTGGATTGCGTTCCTGTTGAAATAGTTCCGGCTGATGCGGAGGCGACCAAAGTATGCGAACCAAGAGGATTGCCGAAGCGATCTTTCACAGTCGCGCCAAACGGAGCAGTTTGGCCACCAGTCAACGAACCAACTAGCTCATCCAATGATGAGTTTTTCGAATAGCTTGAACCGGTGAACAAAGTACAAACTTTAGTCTGCGAACCATATTCGAGGAAGAACGTAACATTATCAACAGCCCCAATACCGTCATCAATACCCGCGCTCATTACATAGTCGCGATTCAACGGCCCGCTACGAGTCACAGTGCCGGTTGCAAATGAACCTGCGCATTGATTCTCAGATCTCTCAAGGCTTACCGTCAGGAATCTCTCGTTGTGTTTGATTTCAAGACCATTGATTACCGGATTATTATTGAGGTCATAGAGTAACAATGAGAAGTCAGCATTGTCCTCGCCATCGACGACAAGACTACTCGGCCATCCGATTGCGTTGATTGAATCCAGGAAGTATGAATTGTAGAAGAACACAGAGTCCTTCAAGGTCCCGCCGTTTGTCTCAACGATAATCCAGACAATTCCATCATCACCAACATCGTTGCCCGCAGAAATCCAGGTAGTCTTAGCGACACCTTTGTGGTCTTGGGTGGCAATCTGATGGGCCATTACAATACTCTCATCGGTTGTGAAATACACTGCGGTAGAATCAGACACCGGATTGTCATAGATATCACCGACCACGACGGTAGCTCCGACTTCACCATTTACAACTGCCCAATAGCGGATATTACAAGTGTCAACACCTATATCCAGCTGAGCAGGCGGACCCGCGTCGATAACCATCTGAGTAGTGTTGGAAAGTACGGTATCTGAAGAGGCGCGGATGCGCATCGTTCCGGAAATTGTACCGGAGGAAATCGGAGCGCTGACCATGCCCTGTGAATTTGTTACAGCGCTATAAGGGCCATTACCAAGGTTGGCGATATTCTCACCGCCACCGGGTCCGTCAGTAATGACAAACAATACGGTGATACCCTCAGGAACTGGATTACCATTGAGATCATAACACCAGGCGTTAAGTCTGGTTGTCTCAAAACCACCTGTCTGCTTTACAGCCAAATGGATAGAGTCTGCATCTAAATAAATGGAGTTGACTGCCGCATCCGGAGTCAACTGAATCGAGGCTTCCATATCACCGGTAAAAGCGCCATCATCAACACTCGCATGAATATACACCGTTGATGCGGTTGTACCTGAAGTATAGGTGATAACCGCGGCTCCGGCGCCGCCAGCGACAACTGCTGTAGCGGCGATTGAACCGTTGGCATCCCATGTTCCATTGCCGTTTACATCAAATACCAAGGAGTCGATACCAACTGACCAATATCCGTTACCGTCAACATCTACAAACTTTTCACCAGCAACCAAGCGAATAACTGTGCCATCTGGGGCCGGATTGCTGAGCGCGTCACGGACCGTGACGGTAACTGTAGCGTTCGTCGAACCATTTGCAAGCAAAAGAGATGTGCTGACATTTACACTGATGTTGCCGCTACCGGATGATTGAGAGCTTTGAATCGTTACCGGAGTTGTGCTTGCGCCGCCGCCTTCAACCGAAGCCGTGATTGTAGCAGAACCTACAGAAGTGGCAGTGAACACTGTTGCCACTAATCCGTTGGCGTCTGAAGTCGCGCTTGCCGGGCTAAATGAACCTGCAGTTGAAGGGGAAACAGAAAACGTAACCAGCTTGTTGGCGGTAACTGTGCCATTGTTGGTGACAGTTCCCTCCACGACTGTTGTTGAACCATCATCTACTGTTCCCGGAGTTGCAGTCAGTGAGCTAACCTGTAATCCACCAGTAGTTGTGCTACTGTCTGAACCGGTACAGCCACTAAAGACTGTCAGAGAAGCGATGAGCCCCAAGGCGGTAAGCGCCTTAAGTGACTTCGATAATGAAGCTGAGTAAGAAAGTGATTTTGGGGAACGCATGAATTGCTCCTGTCTGAAAGGTATATGGTAGATTGTTTATCTTTTTTGAAATCTGTCTAATCTTGGGTTTACCAGGTCCTTCCCTGCCTCACCCTCAACTTCCGACAAATCGGGTTGTTCTCTATGAGTTATCGGCCACAAATAGTAGAACTTTTGCGCTTTTGATGTCGATATTTACCGACCGCTATCATTTTTTTCGGCGCTCCAAATCCCGCATCATTCCACTTTTCAATCACCAAACATTAACCGCTTCGAGAAACTAAATCCCACAAAAAAACTCCAGCGAAGCGTTGCAAAGCGCTTGCGCTGGAGTTTCAAAAAGAAACATCTCACATGAATGAGCTAACTCAACTACTCAAGGCTAGAGCCTGCAGTATTTGAGGCCAAGTCCTGCTGAACAATTGTCGGTGTGACCAGGATGATAAGGTCGCGTGACTCTTTGGTCTTTTTGGTATACTTGAACAAATTGCCCAAGATTGGAATATCCTTAATAATAGGAATACCGACTTCCAATTCATTCGAATCTTCTGTGGTAAGACCACCGATTACCGCTGTCTGGCCGTCACGAACAATGATATTCGTGGAAGCGTTGTTGGTGCTGATAATGACGCCAGCGGCTGAAATCTCCGCAAAACTACGCTCAGGGGACAACTGCATCAATACATGATCATCAGCAGTAATATGCGGAGTCACTCGCAAAATCGTTCCGACTTCCTCAAAGATAGTAGTCACATTTCCCGACCGGTCAAACTGCTTGATAGGAACTTTCTGGCCCATCTGAATACGCGCTTCTTTGTTCTCAATGGTCGTAATCTCAGGATGAGCGACAATCCTACCTTTACCGTCACTAACGATTGTGGCAACCAACGCATCTAGTGTCCAGTCGGGATTGATTGCTCCGACTTTGTATCTGCCAAACTCGTCGGCAACCCTGTCTGTGACACCCGTTGTGGCGCCCGTGTTACTAATAGCGGTAGCGCCACTTGTTCCGGTTGTGGAAAACGCCAACTCGGCGCCAAGCTCAAGTAGGTACTTGGAGTTGACCTCAAGAAGCTGGGTTGAAATCTTAATCTGACGCGGCGGTTGATCCAACTCGGCGATAAAACGCTGCATTTCCGGGATGTTATCTGGCACGTCACGCAGAATTATAGAGTTAGTGCGAGGATCGGAAATAGCTTTTCCGCGTATCGTCAATAACCCTTCAACAGCATTGACCACATCCTCAGACGTGGAATTATTGATACGAATAATCATAGTCTGCAAAGGTGTTAATGTCTGCTTATCGAGCTTATGCTTTTCGATATCAGTGGTTTCCTGACGATATACTGAAGCCGGCAACACGCGAATGTAGCCACTCTCTTCATAAACAATCGCCAACTCATAGGTGCGACCAATAATCTCCAAACCCTGTTTCCAGGTAACGTTCTTTACCGAAATCGTAACTGAGCCCTTAACATCAGGAGCCACTACAACATTGACATCACCGTAGTCAGCCAGGAAATAGATAACAGTGCGAATATCAGCGCCCTGAAATTCCAACTTCTCAATTGGTGTGCCCGGCGCTTGTACATCGGCGGACTGCGCTTGTGCGCCTGTCGCAAAACTCAGGCAAGCCACAACCGCCAACGCCCAAATCTTTTGGCCTAACCTGTGATTGTTAATTGTACTCAACATGCTATCTCCGCCTTTCTACTTGTTATCCTTCAAGGGAGAGCGCAACAGTGCGACTCCAGCCATATTCAAATATCTGGAAGTATGCCTTGTGTTTCGTAACTTTCAGCACTGTTCCGTTGCGTACTTTATCGCCCTTAGAGAGGATGTATCCTCTGCCATCAATATCTTCAAAGAGGCCACGCGTTTTGCCGTTAGTATCGCGCAGAATACCGACCATAGTTAGCGCTTCAACGTTAGGCAATTCGTTCATCATGCCATCGTTTCGATTGGATGACTCAGCCAAAAGTGTTCCAAACGGATCGCGAGTGCCATGCGTTTTGTACTTGATAGTTAAGCGCTTCGGGAATTCCGCCACTTGAGCGCCTTTTAGCTTAATCCTGCGCTGATCCATTGACCGGCGATACTGCGCCTTATACTGACGTTCTTTGGCCGCTTTGGCCGTCGCATCCTGATCCGCAGACGCCGCGTTGGCGACAGTTGCAAAAAGAGAGCTGGGTTTCTTTGCGGCTTTCTTCTTATTCGCTTTGTCTTTCGAAGACTCTTTGCCTTTCGAAGACTCTTTCTTAGCAACTTGCTTCTTCGCTACCTTCACTGATGCAAGAGCCTTGTCCTTTTTTGCTGGTGAGGATTTGGCCTTAAGAGACTTGGCGCTTGAGGCAAGCATACCTGAAGTTGACGGTGTTGATTTAGCTTTCGCGCTCTTCGCGGTTTGCTTCTTCTTAGCAACAACCGGTTTCTTCGTCTCTACCTTAGCTACAGTCATCGCAGGAGTTTTTACAACACTCTTCTTCACAACAACTTGTTTCTTAGGCGCAACCTTCTTCACCGGATCAGCCTTCTTGGTTACGACCGCCAAAGCCTTCTTCTTCGTTGCCGGCTTGGAAACAGTTGCCGGCGTGGAAACACTGGATTTCGCAACTGTAAGACTCGGAGATGTTAGTTTCGGAGCCGCCTTCCTAATTGACGGTTTCACTACAGACATCTTCTTAGCAGGTTTCTTTGCCGCAAGCATAGTTTTCGGCGTAGAGGCCTTGGCCATTGCTGGCTTTTCGACAGTCTTTTTTGCCGCGACTACTGTCTGCTTCGCAACAGGTTTCTTCTTCTGGGATGTCTTAATAGCAAGATTCGTCTTCGGCGCTGAGACCTTAGCGATTACTGGCTTTTTGACAGCTTTCTTAGCTTCGCTTTTCGGCGAGGCTTTAGCTATTACGATTTCCGGCTGTGCCTGAGTTTTGGCGATATTTCTTTTCGCCTTGACCGGTAACGCTGTTTTGACTTGCGCCATCTTAGATGCACTAACGCTCTTCTTTTGCGTTGCTTTCTTGGCTGGCGCTTTCTTGGTGGACGCTTTGGCAACAACCTTGATCTCAGCTTTAGGATGCGAAGCCAATTTTACCGGAGTGACTTTCGGCGCAGGCGCTACAATTTTCGGAGCGCTGTCCTTTGAAGCAAGAGCGCTTTTGGTAGATGACTTCTTCTCAATTGACTTTGCTGGCGCTGACTTCTTAGTCGGCGTCTCCGCTAGCATTGTCTTCTGAGAACTTTTCTTAGATTGTGACGCCAACCAGCCTGCGCTACTCCATGAAGTGAAGCGCTTAGCTTTGCGGTCGGTGACGAAAAGGTCAATGTAATCAGCCTTTTGCTCAACTCTATAGAACGCTTCTTTGCCCAGATCCAATACTATTCTAGTAATAGGCTGAGGCTTAACTGCAAACTGACTCGTGCGAATACGTTTAATAACCGAAACCGGCAAAGCGCGAAACTGCTGAGCGCCAAGATTATGATTGGAGTTCAAGCAATCTAGTATGATGCGGTACGGTTTACCGTTTTTGGCCGGCTCAATTTGATGTGAGAATTCAATGCGCGAACCAGTGTGCACACGAACGCGCACTCCACCGTCGGCGTAAATCAATTCAAGATTCCCAACCTTAGCAACCGGAGCCTTCAAAGAGGAAGGACCAGTTTTAACGACTGTCGATGACTTCTCGGGGCCTGCTTGATTCAAACCGGCGGAAGCGTCACTTACAAAGAAGCAAATAGCTAGCGTGAGAATCCCTATCCACTTGAGACTATCTATAATGGAAACTCTCTTAGTCATTGTCTTCCTCCGTTGCAAGCGCAAGCTCCTTAAGGCGTCCTTCGGGACGTATGTAATATATTGATAACTTAAACTTTGCTACGACCGTCTCGACTTTGTCCTTGCCGTTTTCTTTGGGACTCGATGGCGGAACGCGGCCACCTCCGACTAGAGGAGACTTGATGTCCATATCCGAGACGTTGGTGATAAACGGGAAGTTTGCTATATAGCTAATAAACTGCCCGAAATTGTGATAGTTTCCGGTCAACTCTACATTGAATGACACCCTATCGTAGAACGAGGCAGTCTCAACCTTTTGAGAATCAATGATCGTTATCTTTGAACCTGACAATGATGACGCAGTGTGTAGTTGCACCAAAAATGACGGGATTTGTTTGACTTCTGGTAGAAGCGCTTCTATCTCGTGATAGCGCTTCAACAAATCGCCATACTCTTTCTTCAAATCCTCAAGAGAGCGCGCCTTGATTTCCACATTCTTGAGCTTGGTAACCAGTCGTTCACGTTCAACTATTTTGCCTTGAATAGTCGCCGCCTTGGGGGCGTAGACACGGGCATTCCAGAAGTATCCGATAACGACCAGTGACAGCGCTATTAGCGCAATCTTCTGTATTTTGGGGTCCTTGAAATCCATAGAATATTTCCTGCGATTCGCTCTCTGTTCGTGATATTCAACGTTGCGGTGTTCGTGTTGCTTCCTGCTGACGTGACGTATTCGCTCTCTGTGCTAGGTCTGCGTTAGGCCTGTGTTAGGCTAATTGCGCTGGCGCTACTTTCTTGCCAGTAGTTTCAATTCCTTTTCGGCCGCTAACAGCGTGCGGAGTTCATCGTCTGATAAATAATGCAAACGTCCCTGCACTTTGAAAGTAAACGCTCGCTTGCTCTCTATCGTCAATTCCTTGGCATAGACTAAATCCACTTCGTCAAAGAAATTCGAACGCATCATCTTAATCATGAAAGCCGCCAAGGCATTCAGAGTAAACGAATACCCTTCAATTTCTATCGGGCGAATCGGAAGCCCATCGATTGTCGTATTAGCTTCGTCAATCTCAGGTTTATCAACTCGCGATGTGGACTTGATTGGGTCAACCTCGGCAAATGAGGAAAGCCACACAAAATCCGGAATTCTACGATTCATGTCTTCCAGGATTCTGACCCAAGAACTACGATGACGATCGAGCTTTTCGACAGCTTGCATGCGCTCGGCAATCTTTTGTTTCATATCCATCAAGCCATCAACCAATTGGATATCCTGTTGTAGCTGAACGGTGCGTCTTTGCGCTTCAGCTATATCAGCGTTTAGATTAGAGATGTCTTTGTCCTGCTGAAAAGATAAACCGACCATAGCCAAGACAGTAACCGCGGCAACGGAAAATGCTATCATTTCCACTTTGCCAATTTTGAAGCGGCCGTCTTGTTTGCGGTACCTCTTCGGCAGAAGATTTATTTGAACCATCATTTCTTCTTCTTCGCCTTTCTCATGGCCAGACCAATCGGCACCGCTAGTAACGGAGCAATTTTTTCCGGCTGAAGATATTCAAACATCTCAGGGTCATATTCAATGTTTCTCAATGGATTAAAAATCTCGATAGGGGTTGCCAGCTTGGCCTGCACATGCTCTGCAAGATAAGGAACCAAAGCGCCTCCACCAGCGAGAACAATCCAGTCAACTTTCTTGGTCTTAGCTTGGGATTTGAACCATGAGAACGCCTGCTCAACTCCAGTCACTAACTCATCAGCGCTTGAGACGATTGTTGCTTTCAGCATATCCTGATCAATCGACTCTCCCAACTCACCTTTCATAGCCTTGGTGGCCAATTCCAAATTGAGCCTGAACTCTTTTTGGATAGAGTTGAATATCTCTCTGACACCAGAGGACACATCGCGAGTCGAATGCAAAGCGCCATCCACCAAGTAGCTGACATTAGTCACATCCTGACCGATATTCACAATCGCCGTGATTCTCTCAGGATCCACATCGTAGTTGTATTCATAAGCGTTGAGCGTCGCAAAAGCGTCAATATCAACCAAAACCGGTTTTAATTCGCACTCTTCGATAAGGTCTAGATAGGCGTCCAGAAACTCATTACGAGCGGCGACCATCAGGACATCCATTTTGTTATCATCAACTGAACTCTCACTGATATGGTAATCCAGTGTTACATCATCGATATCGAACGGAGCTCTTTGCTCGGTTTCAAAAATAATCGCCTGCTCTGCCTCGGCGCCAGTCTTTTTGTCGATGGTAAATTTATCGGTGATAATGCCATGCCCCGAAATAGAGACATTGACTTCTTTAATTTTGGGATCAACCTGGTCAACTAACGCTTGAATATTGAAAATAACCGCGTCGCGGTCACGAATCTCATCAGAGACAATCGCCTCAGCCGGGAGTTCACGTACACCCATGCCAGAAACAAAGTACCCGGTTTTGGTATGGTCGAGCTTTATCAGCTTGATTGAGTTAGCGCCGACATCGAGCCCAACTAATGACTTGTTATTACTTCCAAACATTTGTTACCCGATCCTCTTAAAGTCCGTGTTCATCATATTCCTTTATCGACCGTCACTTGCCGCCACTTAACTGATTATTAGTACTACCATACTCGGTGAACATTTGGTGAACACTTGGTTAACCTAGTCCCGATCGATGGGGATGGAATGTACTCACAAAGTATCGGCGCTAGCGACGCTCGCTTGAGTGTCACAAGCAATCCAGTTATCTACAAAATGCTACTTTGCTGTGCAACAGTTGCGCATCAAGGTAGTGTTTTCCCAAATGAAACAAATTTCAGAGTCATCACTAGCAAACAAGCAATCCCAAACAAGAAAAGCGCGTCACCACAGAATGGTGACACGCTTATTCGTTATTGCGATCTCTGATCTGACGCACTTAGTAGTTTTGCATATCATCCATACGAACACGTCCTGTGGAGCTCAAAACACTTATGGTCGCATAGCTGGTAGCCGATCCTGCCTCAGACCCATAAGAAATCGGAGTTACGCTCCCCGATTCTGAAGCTGAACCATTGGCTCTAAATAGCACGGCGCCACTAAAGGTTGAGGTGATTGTGGCGAATTCCCCCGGCAGAGTGTCCACACTTAAAGCAGAATCACCGGTTTGGAAACCGGGGGGGGTCGAGGCTACGATGTCCTTGAAAAGGGTGAAAGTTGAATTAGTGTTATCAAATGCAACTCCATAGAGCGCTTTCTCACTAATCGCCAAAGAACGCGCTTGACGCATTTTAGAAACTATATCCCTGGCAGAGCCCCGGAATTCCATTTTTTGCATCTCGTGGGCAAAACGAGGACCAGCCATTGCCGAGACAACACCTATGATTACAACTGTGGTCATCAGCTCTATCAATGTCACCCCGCGCTGATTATTCGCCAGTTTGCCCACCGGCCGACTTGGCGACTTCATCTGCAAGGAGAAAACTTCGCGAAATCTTCGTTTGTATGCTTTGAACATATCTTTGACCTTTCTTACAGGCGGCTATTATTGCGCTTCCGTTGACGCCACGAGCCTCATCTCGTAAATCCCCTACGAGTGGTTCGGGCTACAAATTACCTGTCGCATAAACTGTGCCCTCAAGCGTCTTCATCAATGGTTGGATCAATGATTGGTCCGGCCAAAAGCCACCCTCTTGCCTAACAACACATTACGACTCCTCACACAAAACCACAGCCACAACAAGTCTCCCAATTGGATCCCGGAACACCTGGATTTACTAAGCAGTTATGGGAGACAGGCCATAGTTATGGTCAGCGGCCAAGTATTTTGCCCTTCTCGGTGTTTCAAGGCGGGACATTTGTCGCTCTTGGATAACCCTGGGCAGTCCAAACCCCAATTTTTCGTTGGGTTATTCATGAATTATCGGCTATATTGTCAGAGAGACAGAAAAGTCTCTGCTTTGCCCTTACTCTGCGTCCCTGTTGTTTCATCCCTCATAATTGATGACACTTCACCAATAGGAATATGTCTCTGTGTCTTGTTGCACTGACAGGGATGCGCAAGAAATAACCTGGTAAGACGACAGTATATAACAGTTGATAGAAACGCCCGCTTCGTTATCATCCGAGCGTGACACCAATAGGATAGGAACTCACATGGAACGCCTCAAAAACTCATCGACTCTGGCAGGTCTGGCTCTAACTGGCGCCTTGATGGCGTCCATTATTACTCCCGCATTAACAGACGCTCAGCCATCTATCGGCGCGAACAACAATAAGAACCTCTACGACGCTACGAGCGCCAGCAGACTAAGCGAGTTCTCCTCAAAATACTTAACGTCAACTCCTGTAGTCTTGGACAAAGCAGAGGTTGTTGTTACACCCAAGGCTATTGATTACTTGGAAAAGTCTGAGGCGTCCAGAGGAGTAGCCAAATTCTGGGTTTTCTATTCAGATAAAGGCGCCTCTGCGGCATCCATGCTAGCAGGCGCTCCGCAAGACTTCGCGGTTTTGAGAAAGTCTCTCAAACGCCGAGCCAAAGTAGGAATGGATAAGATTGTATTCGCCGATTTACCTGTGGAGCAAAATTACGTCGCGAGAATCGAGGCCCTGGGCGCAGTCGCCATCCGCAATTCCCGCTGGCTCAACGCTACTGTATTTTCAATGTCATCCAAATCCAACACAACTCTGGCACAATTTCTTGACAGATTAGCCTCACTTCCCTTTGTTATCGAAATAAAACCAGCTCTTGCTTTCTCCCGCAAACAAGACCCGCAAAAACTCGGCCAAAGCGGACAAGACTTTCAAGGCCCCAACGAATCATCCCTTTACCGTTCCGCAGGCCAATTGAACTACGGCTCCTCATTTGCTCAAATCACACAGATCAAATCTGATGTCGGACACCAAAAAGGATTCAAAGGGCAAGGTGTCACAATCGCCATGCTGGACACTGGTTACCGTAAGAGCCATCAGGCATTTGCAATCGCTTTCATTGAAGGCCGGGTCCTTGCTGAATATGATTTCATAAACAACGACAACAACACAGCCAACGAAGTAGGTGACGCAGGAAGTCAATGGAGTCACGGCACCCTAACCTGGTCAACCGCCGGCGGCCAATTGGACGGAACTATTTACGGCCCGGCCTATGGCGCCAATTTCTTGTTAGCCAAAACTGAAAATGTGACACAGGAAACAATTCAAGAGGAATTCGACTGGGTGTCAGCTGTGGAATGGGCGGATTCGCTGGGCGCCGATGTAGTCTCCAGCTCGCTGGGATATATCGACTGGTACACATTTGCGGATTTAGACGGCGCCACAGCAGTGACAACAGTTGAGGCGAATATCGCCGCGGCTATGGGCATTGTGGTGTGTGACGCCATGGGTAATTCAGGACCGTCAGCCAGCACTTTGATAGCTCCAGCTGACGCACATGATATACTTTCCGTCGGCGCGGTCGATGTCGCAGGAAACGTGGCTAGTTTTTCCTCACGCGGCCCGACAGCAGACGGACGAATCAAACCAGATGTCAGCGCGCGAGGAGTGTCAACCTGGAGCGCAAGTTCCAATAGTGACGCGGCATTCACCAGCGCCAGCGGCACATCGCTATCAACACCTCTAGTAGCCGGAGCAGTAGCACAGATTATTTCGGCAAAACCGACATTCCCACCAGTTCTGATAATACAAGCGATGAAAGAAACCGCATCGCAGGCGCAAGCCCCTGACAACAACATCGGTTGGGGAATCATCGATGTAGAGGCGGCGCTCGAGTGGGGAGTCAATTTCACGGCAGACGGCTCTCGCACCAGCATAATCTTTTCTAACTCGCCAGCAACTGTCACTTTCAACGATGTCTCGGATATTACCGCCTCGGATTGGTCATGGGATTTTGGGGATTCGCAAAGCGATTCAGGCAATTCCTCTCCGGTACACAACTATGACACGACCGGACTGTATGATGTATCACTCACAATCCAAAGCGCCTTTGGCGCCTTTTCAAAAACTAGCTCAGGAATGGTGCTAGTTACCGCTGATACAATTCAGCTCGCATCTGATTCAGGATACGCAGGCAATTCATTTGCGGTTTCAGTACTCCTGACAAATTCACAACCACTGCAAAGCATCGAAATACCAATTTCCTACGCCGATCCGCTAATTGCATCCCTGGATTCTGCCACCGCCGGAGCACGCACAACGACATTCCTTGCGCCACAGCAAACGGCGGTTAATCCACTTAACAGTACCGCAGCATATCGCATCACCAGCGCCGGAGCGCCACTTGATCCCGGCGCCGGCGAGGTAATGAAATTGTATTTCACTCTTGACCCGCTGGCTTTTGGTGGCGCAACCGCCACAGTCGACAGCGCCACTATTAGCGGTTCCCCACTACAGCTAACCGCGCCAGTTGCAAGTTATCCGCCTCAATTTATCTCAGGAGCTATCTCAACCAAATTCGTTTTACGAGGAGATGCAGACAATACCGGAGTAATCAACATCGCCGATGTCACTTACGTGGTTGCATGGATTTTTGCAGGCGGGCCCGGTCCTGTCACTGTTCAATCCGGCGACGCGAACGCAGACTTTGATATAAGAATTGATGATGTGTTGTATTTGATAGAATACATATTCCGAGGCGGCCCCGCGCCACCGTCTCCATAGGATCACGAGCCTACCGCCTCCGGAACCGTCATTGCGAGGAGTCACGCGCAAAGCGCGAGACGACGCGGCAATCTCGCAGGTTCCAAGTTAGCTCTATGAACCTGCGGGATTGCCCCGCTTCGCCCGCAATGACACGTCAACCTGACTCCTCAGAGATGCCCGCCCCGCAGAATTCTCCAAAGAAATCGTTACTTCTCGATTCGTTCGCTTTCCAATCGAAGCAGCTTCCGCTTCATTGGTAATCCACCACCATAGCCGCCCAGTCCATTGCTGGCAACGACTCGGTGACAAGGGATAACAAACGGTAACGGATTGGTCGAATTCGCTGTACCAACTGCGCGCGCCGCGCGCGGGGAGCCGACTTTCTTCGCAATATCTCCATAAGAACGCGTTTCTCCATAAGGAATCTTTGAGACTCCCTGCAACAGCGCTTTGCGATAGAATCCGGTCTTTCTTAAATCAATCTTGAAGTCAAAACTCTTACGTTTTCCCCTAAAATATTCCAGCAATTGCTTTGATGCCTTACGGTTTTCTTCCCCGCCAATCCGCACTGTGACTGCATTGCGACTTAGCTGAACAATATCTTCGACATTGACTTTCTTACCCGGCAGAGAAATCTGACAAACCCCTTTGGAGCTGGACAATAACTCAATTTTCCCCATTGGTGAAGAAAATGAGTGCATCCAAATAATCTCGGAATCCCCTGCACGGCCCTTAGTATCGTTCTTCTTCAAGATATGTTCCTTTGGTTTGGCCCATTTCCATAATGATAAGAAACATTAGCATGACTCGACTCCTATGTCAATCACATATTAGCCATTAACCATAGACCTCAGGCAAATCCCTGCCACAAATAAAACGTGTATAAAGAGCGATAAGGCCGAAACGGCTCAGCTAATTCAGTAATCTTATCATCGGACGGCGCATCGCCAAGATTGTAAGCGCTACAAACAGCGCGACGCAAGCCTGCGCAACCAAGCGGAAGCGCATCAAGCTCTCCAACCGGACTGCGTTGAGCAAAAATTCTCGCGGCCATCGACAGATCATAGGGCGCCTGAGGAGCCACCTCGCAAGCGCCACTAGCGAGCGTCTCTGACACTACATCTTGTTTATCTTGTTTTACTGACATGAGACATAAAGCTGCTAGGCCAGCCCTTGTGATTTACGAGTATTTGCCTCACATAGAAACTCCGCTACCTCGCGCAAATTATTCAATTGCCTCAGTAGCGGATATGAATCCAATTCACCCGGTTTCCCGAAATCACTAGCGACTGTAACAATCGGAATTCCTGCGGCCTCAGCGGCAAGTACATCGCTGATTGTATCACCTATAATCATTGTCGATTCCTTAGCGGCGCCAAGTCTATCGAGAGCCAGCAGAAATATATCCGGCGAAGGTTTCGGCTCTGCCTCATCCCCGCCCACCAAGGCCTCAAAATACTCCTCCAGAGAAAACTTCTCCACAACTCCCACAATATGAGCGCGTACTTTCGTTGAGCCAATCGCCATTCGATATCCAGCAGACTTCAAACGCACCAAAGTTTCCACCACATAAGGCAATAGCTCAGTTGTTTGCACAATCACCTCTTTCGCCCGCTCTTTGAAAAGCGGGCGAATCCGTTCGTAATCAACACCCGGAGAAAAATCAGCGAACATCTTGGGAAGCGGACGACCTATATGGATTTTTATTTCGTCGGGACTACGTTCAGGGCAATTGATATTCCTCAAAACATAATTGGTTGCATCAATAATCCCGTCACTGGAATCTATCAAAACACCATCAAGGTCAAAAATCACTGTCTTTATGGAGTCAAAACTCTCCAAAGAACTCGCGGGGGGAATTGGCTTATCTTGCAATTATCCTGCTCTCCAGTTCACATATTTCTGCACATTTTTCTGCATATTTTTCTGAATGACAACCGCAAAACCACCGATTAACTAAATAGACGCATTCTCAACTGCCACAACGAGAAAGGCGAATCCTGCCAGACTATAACTACTTAATTGAAGCTAAATTGGCGATGTATTTGCTCTATACTTGATTGCTGAACAGCGCTTGCGCCAAGCATTTCAATGCTTGAACACTGTAAAGCAATGAATTATATTAGATTAACGTATGCAAGTGAAACCATTATCAGGAAATAAGTGTATTAGTATATGAAAGCGCGTTCCGGAGAGACCAATTCAAACTTGTCTCTTTACAAATGGAAGGAACGCTGACCACGAAGCTGACTTTCAACTCAATTGATGTCCGCCAAGAGATAGGAATCTTATGAAACGATTTATGCTCCAACTCACCACGATTACTACATTCGCAATTGGCCTAATATGGTTTGCTGGCGAGGGCGAAGCAATACAGACAAACGCCCAAGCCAGCGGCCCTGCTCTATACTCTCAAGCGGACATTTTTGCGGCGGAAACACTGCAAATAAATATCGACGAGCAAAACGGTCACAATGCCAAAGTCGGTAAAGATGAAATAAAGAAGAAAAAAAGCAATCCCTATACCAGCGCGCGGAAACTCACCAATGTCATAATGGACATCCGCAACCGCTACATGGATGAAGTAGATATCGACGAGCTGGTAGAAGCAGGCATCCAGGGAATGTTGAAAAATCTGGATCGTTATTCGATTCTGATGAAACGCGAGTCCTATGACAACCTTATGGAGCATACTTCCGGCAGGTATCAGGGTGTCGGAATGCAAATAGACTCACGCAATGACTATATAGTAGTAGTAGCGCCGCTTGAAGGCGGCCCGTCCGAAAAACTTGGCCTGCGCGCCGGCGATGTAATCAAAAAAATCGAAGACAAGAGCACCTACAAAATGAAAACCTCCGCGGCATCCAAGTTGATGCGTGGCAACGCGGGCACCGAAATCAAAGTTTCGATTGCAAGACAAGGTATCCCCGACTTGCTGGACTTCACTATCAAGCGTGACTTTATCACCTTACACTCAGTGAACTATTCGGGAGTTATTCCCGGTACCAATGTTGGCTACATGAGGCTCTCTACTTTTGCCTCCAATAGCAAATCAGAGCTAAAAACCGCTATTGAAGAACTAAAAGCTAAGAATGTCGATGGAATAGTTTTCGACCTTCGCTCAAACGGTGGCGGATTGCTGGACCAGGCCGTCTCTATCTCAGAGCTCTTCCTGCCCAAGAACAGTTCGATTGTGTACACTCAGGGACGTGACGAATCATCAAGACGTTCCCTCTACTCACGCCGCGAGCCGATTTTCCCGGACAAACCTTTGATTGTCCTGGTCGATGAAGGCACTGCATCAGCTTCTGAGATTGTCTCGGGCGCTCTGCAGGATCATGACCGCGCAATTGTTCTCGGCGCCACTACCTTTGGCAAAGGACTTGTCCAGCAGGTATATAGTATAGACGGTGACCCTGATACGCATTTGAAACTCACCACTGCGCGTTACTATGTCCCGTCAGGCCGTTGTATCCAGCGCCTCGATAGACAGTGGAAGACCAAAGAAAAGAACGAGCATGAGTCAGAGATTCAGTCTGATAGCCTGACACTGGCTGATCGTGAAGTTTTCCACACTGACAACGGACGTGTCGTCTACGGCGGAGGCGGAATTGTACCGGATGTGGAGGCCAAGCGCGAATTTTGGAAACCAATAACCAGCAATATGCGCCGCAAGACACTCTTCTTTGATTTTGCCTCAGCATATTTGGCCGAGCATCCAGAAGTGAAACTTGACGATGAAATCACTGACGATATAGTTTCTGAATTCAGAGAGTTTATCAAGTCACGTGACTTCGACTACAAAACAGCCCTGTAGGTTTCATTCGAAGATTTCAAGAAAACCGTCACCGAAGAAGAGCAAGAGGATGCTTTCAAAGACTAAATCGCCTCAATGGAAAAACTGATAGCATCCGGCAAGCAGGACGATTTTGAGAAAGCGCTGGATGACATCAAGATGGGAATCAAACGCGAGTTTGTCTCACATATCGGTGGCGAGAAAGCGCGATATGCGAACTTCTTCCTGAAAATCGACCCGGCGATTAAGCAAGCGGCGAATATCATCGCCTCGCCCAAAGAATTCTCACGAATCCTTACCGAAGGCGCTGACAGAGCGCAAGTCGAGTCGAAAGCGAAATCCAGCGAGTAAGACTCAATACTCCATAGCAACACTCCAAAACAACACTCCAAAAACAAATAGGGCCGACGGATTAAACTCCGACGACCCTATTCTGTTATGCTTTTTATGAGATGTTCTTAGCGCTTTTCTCAAATTTCTCTTAGCCTTTTACACTCTCATAAGTCTTCACCTCAAAAACCAATCGGCTCTTGAGGTGTAATTTTCTCAACTAACCATTGTCCCTTTTCGTGGTTCAAACGAATCTTCACCGGCAACAGACTATCAGTTGTCGAGTCAGGACTGCGATAGCGCATCTTCAAATCCACTTCTGCTATTTTCTTGGTGTAGAAGAATGACCGATTCGCAAAACCATGAAACGGCCAGGCGACACCGTCAACATTCAACGCTCCCCATTGTCCCTGCTTACCCATTTCGGCATAGAATCTTCCGGTAAGAAGACTATCAAGCGAACGATCATATTCTCCGCGATAGAACTTTTCCAACTTCCCCAACTGTTCCTTAATATGCGGAATCTCATCACGTTTGGGCGGACGATCCACGCACCCGGTGAGAGTAATTAGCCCCACAGCAAACGCAGGCATCAGCAAGGATACCAATCCCTTTGGTTTGCTCACAAAATTTGCCCGATTTATCATTTTGGCGCCCGCTCTCTCCAGGTAAAAAACCTGCCCCATTCTTTATCCAAAACTTTTGCATCCACTAGCCGTCGCACAGTGATTGTCACCAATCTATTCCAAAGCCAGAATCGATGCGCTGGCAGTAACTCAACCCCGCTCTTCTTGAAGATAGACTCAACCTTCGAGCTAAACTTCTTTCGAATCGGTATCAGAGGTTTAGTAAGTAATTTCACTGCATCCTCGACACGGTCAATGTCATGCGTATACATCAGCGCCGTCTCTTTGGACGGCAGAAAGTAATTGGGGGCCATATTGGCCGTCGGGATACGCCTGGTGCACATCACCGCCGGGACATGATCGCCAAAAACTCGACGCCTTGAAGATGGGTCGTAGTAGTAGAATTCGCCACCATCACGCAAACTACTATCTAGCAGAATATACCCATAGCCCTCGGTAACCATATCGCATGGCGCATCAAGACTGATAATCTGCGGCGGCCCTTCGCCTCGAATAAGGAACTCCGAACCGACTTCTTCCCACATAACAATACCGCCAACTAAAGGAAACAGATGGTGCATCATGCCAGTGCCTTCTAGTGTCTCCTTTTTCCCCTGAGTTATCAACCCAGCGTCCATCATCTTCTGCCGCTTCTCAATAAACTTCGGCATTGCTTTTCCGATAGCTTCGGCAAAACTGTCGGCAAATGTGTCAATAAGGGAATTAATTTCGTCGGCGGGAAGCCCCTCAATAGTGGTCAAAGCGCTTTGATATGTATTATCACCGTTGGCTTTGACTATTCCGAACTCCTCCATTGATCTGATAATACGTGAGAGAACTGCAAAAGGAACACCGAGTTTTTTGGAAAGCGCGCCAATAGAACTTCGCTGTTGCAGTGACTTGTGGATAAGCAGAGCAAGGTCTGTTTTCAACGAGGCGTTGTATTTCAACACACTTCCGGCTTTCGGGAGGGACTTCTCATAGTCCACCAACCCTGCGGGTGTAGGTGGCGTAAGAGTATATATGTGATCGTAGATTTCTTTGCCCAATGCAAGATCATCAAGGGTATCAACAACCGCAAAGAATCCAAGCTGTAGCGTGTAGTAAGTCAGATTCTCCGGAACATCAACAGTGAACTTAACCGATTTTTCCTCATCAGGCACAAATATGTAATTGCTCGTAAAATGCCGAACCCCACCGAACCTTCGCAAAGGCGATCTAGTTTCAGTCCTAACAACGAAGAATTTGTAGTCGCCACTATTATTGCGCACATCTACGGATATTTCCTGTGGTCCCCAGACCAGGCCGCTGAGGTCAGGCTCGCTAATCGCCCAGTCTTCAGTAAAAATCTGTGCCTTGACTGATTTGGCGCCCGCTATCGTAAGGAAAGTCAGCATGGCAACGACCAAAAACGTTCTCACACCGACAAACCGCATAGTAGCAGTCTCTGCCGTTAGAGCGTTACTGTCCTTCGATAACATGATTGTTGAACATAACCCTTGTTTGCGTGTCTTCATGATAAATTCTTCTCTTATGGTTCAAGAATACTCAAAGTTCCGAAATTTACAGTGTAACCCTCATACCTTCCACGACAGTATCTCGCGCATTGGACTATCTCAAGAGTTACCTTTCTGCCTCTTTGCCGCCAATTGCCCGCAGGCCGCCGCCACATCTCGCCCCCTACTGGTGCGAACTGTCACAACAACTCCCTTATTCGCCAAAGTCGCCGCAAAACGATTTACTTCATCCTTCTCGGGCCTGTCGAAATCTAATCCTGGAACTGGGTTGTAGGGCAACAGATTCACCTTGCAATCCAGCTTTCTAGTTAATGCGCTAAGCGCCATTGCATCCTCACGTGTATCATTGAATCCTTTCAACAACACATACTCGAATGTTATACGCTTACCAACTGTATCGGCATAAAATCTTGCCGCGGAAATCAGTTTGTCCAATGCAAATGTTTGCGCAACCGGCATAATCTTCTCGCGCTTACTCTGTGTCGCCGCATGCAAAGAAATCGCCAGATTAACGCCCAACCCCGACTCAGCCAAACGCCGTATCTTCGGAGTAACCCCCGATGTTGACACCGTAATTCTTCGCTTGGAAAGGGCCATTCCTGCCGGGTCGGTTATGATTTCAAGAGCCTTTACTAGAGCGTCATAGTTATTGAGCGGCTCACCCATCCCCATGAATACAATGTTGCTAAATGCGCGTTCGCCTTTTTTCTCTCTCAAGAAGAGTAGCTGGGCTACAATTTCTCCGGCAGTGAGGTCACGCGTCAGATTCAGTGTCCCGGTGGCACAAAACCTGCAGGCAAGAGCGCAACCGACCTGCGAGGAAACACAGGCGGTAGTAGTTTTTCTGTCGGGGATTAGAACTGTTTCTATTTCTGCCCCATCGGATAAGCCAAAGAGATACTTTTCGGTAGTATCAGTACTCTTGGCGAACTCCAATTCCACCAGAGGAGTAATGCGACAATCCTCTTGCAGTTGGTCGCGCAAAGCCAGCGGCAAATCGGTCATCTCCGAAAACTCGTGGCATTGCCTCCCATAGAGCCAGGTATAAATTTGCCGGCCATAGAAAGCCGGAAGCTTACGGGAGCGAATTAGGTCCTCTAGCTCGCTCTTGGAAAGACCCAATATCTCAGTAGTTGATTTTGCCGGATTACTCATTGGCGGAACATAGTGATTTACCGAGTAAATTCAAGTATAACTTGGGGGCATAGGGAATCATGTGGGAATCGCGACTCCCGGTCCATGCTCAATATCTGCCCAAAGACGCCGCAGGGGCGATAAACGCATCCCGAAGGCCGATACATATATCATGAAACTAAGCGCCGCACAAGCTGTATCGATGCCCACTTCCATGGAAACCATAGGACGAGCTGTGCGTGAGGGCCGAGATCATAAGTACACCAAAGCCGCAAAAGAGGTAGTGAGCCTCGACTGGAGCTTTCCGAAATTGACCGGCCCTCCACTAAACGCAAAGGGGCTCCAAAAAGGATTTATCGATATCCTGATTTAAGCCCCTATTATTGAGAATAGCCTGGTTGCGTTTTTACTCCCAAACCGAATAGAATACGGACTACACCATCTTGCTGATTTTCTTGTCGAGCTTATTAACAGCCCTCATCAATTTGTCCACTTTCTTGTTGAGCGCGTCCAAATCGTTCTTCTTGGCTACTTTGAGCTTTTCAACAGCCGCCTGAACTTCATTCCCGACCTTGCTAGCCTGTCGAGTAACCTTCGCACGAAACTCTTCGGTGGATTTATCGGCTTTCTCCAATAACTCCATCACCGCCTCTTTACGTTGAGACTTTGTGAGGTCGCCGGAATTGATTAGCTGGTCAACAACCTGTTCGGCTTTTTTCTTGGTCAAATTGAAAGCGCCAATTGACGCTAGAACCGTGTTTCTTAGGATACTCATAGATGCTGTGCCTCCTTCTGTGATTAACTCACATAAATTCTTCAGTTGATTCTCACCTGTTCCCCAATTGGAGCTTTCACCGGCGAGCATTCGTGAAAGCGACTCTACCGTGACGTCCCGGCCGCTCTTATTATCAATTATTTGTATTGTATCACCGCCTGCTATGATTTTCTTCAAGTCCTTATGCGTAATGGTCCTTTTGCCGGTCATATCATATAGTCGCCGATTACTATAACGCTTTATTATACGCTTGCTCTCTTTCATCGACTCAACCTCTACTACCCTTTCTATCGACCTCCGCGGCCAAACAACAAGCCCCCTAACGGAAATATAGTGCGGCGCACTATAAAGTCAAGAAGTATTGTGAACGCCCCGCAAATGCCTACAGAAGAAATTCCTCAAATAAGTTGTAGAATATGGATAATAGAAAAGGTGGCAGAAAGGGACTTAGGAAAAGAACGTAGGAAAAGGACATAGAAAAAGAGCGTAAAAAAGGAGAGACAATCATCGCCTCAGATAATTTGCCCGGTAAGTAAAAATCTAAATACGATTGGGACGAGCTTTGCTCGAAGCAAGAACTATCTGCACAATCCCCAGCAAGCGATCTCCGGAAAATGGCTTCTTGATGAACATATCAGCCCCGGCTTTGAATGACCGCCCCTGATCCTCTTCCTTATCCTTACCAGTGAGGAATACCACCGGCACATCAGCAGAGGAGGGATCGGCTTTCAACTGGCTACAGACAGCGTATCCGTCCTCGCCCGGCATAGATATATCAAGCAGGATCATATCAGGCTGAAATGCAGAAAACTGCTCAAACCAAAACTGTGTGGAATTGAGACAAACGACTTCGTAATTCTCTTTCTCCAGAAATTCGCGGACAATATCCGTAATATCCGGCTCGTCATCGATGACAAGTATTTTTGCGTCAGCGCGCTTTGAGTCAGTCATTTTCTCTACTCCGATTAGTTCTCAGCCCTTGATTGCCAAAAGAGGCAAACTTACAGGCTGAATCTGAATCCTATCTAAACAACACTATCTCAACCGTGTCCCAGGGTTAACATAGTTAAATTAACTATTTCCTTTAAGCTATTATTCGAAAAAGGCTTACGAATATATGAAGCGGCGCCCATTTCAAAAGAACGACCCGCATCCTCTTCGGCGGTCTTACCGGAAAGGAATACCACAGTTAGGCTATCAAGTTTACCCTGCGCCTTCAAACGACGACAGAATTCATAGCCGTCAATCTTCGGCATTCCAATATCCAGCAACAACAAGTCTGGGTTATCATTGACTACCAACTCTAAACCCTCTTCGGGTGAGTTACTGGTGGAGATTTCATACCCCTCATCTGCGAGAACCGCGCTAATAAGTGAAGTTATCAGCGGCTCATCATCCACAATGAGAACTTTTCCTTTAGACATCAAAGCCTCTCTCTTAGCAATACTTAGCAACCCTGCCCCTGACGGTAATTCCACTTGGATTACAATAATGTGCTCCCTTATAAGAGAAAACACAGGGTTATCTGCTATTGCCTACGATTGTTATCGGCAGAACTCTCTCTCCACTTAGCCTTACATAGCCTATTGAAGCTGGTTTGTAAGATTAACAATCTTCGCTTGATAGTCTTAGTTTCATATCGTCAGTACAATAATCGCAGAAGACTAGAGAAATGTCCTAAGGTGAAACGAAACTAGAGTCATCAGACTTCAAATCAATCTCGGTTTTCTTTGCCTGTGGCCTAAGAGTCCCTTATTCTCTTGCAGGGAGCAAATCAGCCCCAGAGGAATCACATAGATAAGTAATGGCACAAGGACCACAGAAAGATAAGCAAGAGAAAGACGCTCATATTCAATATGTGGCGCGCAATCGCAAAGCCAGACATGACTATGACATTCTGGAAAGTTACGAAGCCGGGGTCTCGTTGTGGGGCAGTGAAGTCAAATCTTTGCGACTGGGGAAAGTTAATATATCCGATGCGCACGCAACGGTTTTCAAAGGACAAGTCACATTAAGGAATCTGCATATTTCGCCTTATGAAATGGCCACTGTCAACGCTCATGAACCAATGCGCTCTCGTCGTTTGCTCTTGCACAAAAAGGAAATCCGCAAACTAACAAAAGCCACCGAAGAGCGGGGACTTACCTTGGTTCCCCTCTCTGTGTATTTCAAGAACGGTAAAGTTAAAATAGAACTCGCAGTAGCCCGCGGGCGTAAGAAGTATGACAAACGTGAGGCGCAGGCAAAGCGCGAATCCGACAGAGACTTGCGTCGAGCCACCAAGAATGACCAGTAAGACTTAATATCCTATTGGCGCATTAGATTAGACAATGAATAAAACACTACTGACACCACCAAGACAAAAGCTATGGGTTATGCTATTTGTTTTGCTATCTGCGATATTTTGCGCCTCAAACTCCAAAGCGGAGATTGAGGTTGTCATCTCTGGGGCGTCAGAGTCTGTCTCATCCTTTCGGCGGGCGGGTGTCGAGTACTTTTCCCTCTCTGAACTAACCGCTCTCTATGGTGAACGATTAAGTTGGGATATTCCGGGAGTGTCAGTGGAGTATCGCACCGGAAACAACCGAATGCGGTTCTTCATAGAATCACAGTACCTGACGCTCAATGACAGTGTCCGCAATCTCATTTACCCCGCTGAATTACGCGATGGAGCGCTTTTCCTCCCGGCTGAAACTTTCGTGCCAATTATTAATCAAGCCCGCACCGAGCGCTTCCTTTGGGATTCCAACCGCCGCCGTCTCTATGTGCAAAGCGGCGCCTTCAACATCACCAATTTACTAGTAAGCAAAAAAGCCAATGGTCTTCTCATAGAGATTCAACTTACCGAGGAACTGGACTTTGAAGTAACCGAGTCTGAGGGCAACTGGATAAATTTCAATATCCCCAACGGCCTCGTCAATCGTAGTTTGATTGAATCGCGACGCACCGCGAGAGAAATCCGTGACATCAACGCATTCCAATTCGACCACTCCGCTCAAGTCTCTATTCGTTTGCGCAAAAAACCTCATGCATACAACGCGAAATACAATCCGGAAACAGGCAAAATTCAACTGGCAATTCGCAACCCTAACTACAAACCCAAAGACAAACCACCACACGCCGGGCAAATCGGCCCGGACAATACAGTTGACTTGATAGTCATTGACGCCGGTCACGGTGGAGCCGACAATGGCGCAATAGGCAGACGCTACACAAAAGAGAAAGACATCTCTCTAAAAATCTCTTTGGAGCTTGCCAAGCTAATTAGAAAGGACAAACTCTTTCGTGTGATACTCACTCGCGACAAAGATGTATATGTACCGCTTGAGGAGCGCGCCAGAATCGCAAATGAGGCTCACGCAGATCTATTCATTTCTATTCACATGAACGCTAGCGTAAACAAACACGCGCGCGGCTCTCAGGTGTTCTTCCTGGCCCCGGCGAAAACCGACGCCAGTAGAGCTCTGGCCCAGGCGGAGAATGCAAGTTTCCTGACACACAAGAATGAGATTGAACTTGATTCCAATGATGACCTGGCCATCATTGTAAATGACATGATTCAAAACTCCTATGAAGAAGTGTCAGCGGACTTGAGTACAATTGTGCAAAGTGAATTTGACAGGACATTGGGAATTCCGTCTAGAGGTGTTGACCAGGCGGGGTTTGTCGTGCTTAACCAGGTCTATATGCCCTCAGCCTTAATCGAAGTCGCATTTGTTTCTAATTCCAAAGAAGAACAACTTTTGCGAAGCAAATCATTCCGCAAGAAAGTAGCAAAATCGATTTATACCGCGCTGAAGCGCTTCAAGAGAAAATACGAAAAGAAATAGCCCTAATACCTGTCTTCCCCACTAGTGATGACGACAACAAGATTATGCCACACATAAATCGAAATAATAGGCCAATAGGCATCTTCGACAGCGGCCTGGGAGGACTTACCGTCCTCGGACCACTGGTCGATAATCTCCCTGCTGAATCAACAGTCTATCTCGGAGACCTCGCTCGCACCCCCTATGGCGCCAGAACTTCCGGCGAGATTCGCGAGTTTGCTGTCGAAGGACTCCGCTTCCTCGCGCAACACGACATAAAAGCTCTAATCGTTGCCTGCAATAGCGCTTCGTCAGTAGCGATGGCGGACCTGTTGAGCGAGGCATCCTTCCAGGTATTTGATGTAATTTCTCCAGGCGCCAAAATGGCCGCATTACATAGCAAAAGCCGCTCAATTGGAGTAATAGGCACCACCGCCACAATCAACTCCGGAGCCTACGAGCTAGAGCTAAAAACTTTGGACATAAACCTCCGCATATTTCAAGCCGACTGCCCTCAACTGGCCCCGATGATAGAAAAGGGAATCCCCGGCGCCAGCGCCTATGTTAGTGTCATTAGAGATTGCCTCGCGCGCCTACCGATGCAGGAAATTGACACTCTCATTCTCGGTTGCACTCACTACCCGTTAGTGAGGAATATCTTTCGCGCGGTATGCGGCGAGGAAGTTCGACTAATTGATTCGGGCCTCGCTACCGCTGAAGCAATAGAAGAAGCGCTAAGGGAATCCGGTGGCCTGGTAGAAGATCCACAGAAAACAGATTTGAACAACAGAGTGCCTGAAGGCTCAAGAGAATACTATGTCACATCCACCAAAGTCATGAATCACATGGAAGTCTTCCGTGATATGGCGCAGGAGTTTCTCGGCGTCGAATCGTTATCAATCAAGGAAGCTGAAATCGCCGGCTTAGCCTCTAGTAGCGCTCCAAAACCCACCTCAACTACTAAAACCTGACCTTCGGCCATACACCTGTCGAGAAGTCACAACTGTTTATGGACATTATCCTCGCTACAAACAATGACGACAAGATTCGCGAGATGAATTCTTTGTTAGCCGGACTGGATATAACGCTCAAGACCCGACGAGATTTCAAATCATTTCCGGATATCGAAGAAACCGGAACGACCTTGCTGGAAAATGCAATTCTGAAAGCCCGTGGGATTTACGCTGAATTCGGAATTCCAGCCTTGGCAGACGACAGCGGTCTTGAAGTTGACGCACTCAATGGCGCGCCCGGCGTCTTCTCGGCGAGGTATTCAGGGCCTGATTCAACCTACGAATCTAACTGTTGCAAGATTTTGACTGAGCTGGAAAAGTCCGCTCATCAAAGCCGAAACGCCAGATTTCGCTGTGTGATAGCTATCGCCTGGGGGCCGACATCCGATTCGGTCGAAACAACTCATGGAACAGTCGAAGGACTAATCACCGAAGAGTTCAAAGGCGCCTCCGGTTTCGGCTATGACCCGATTTTCTACTATCCCCCCGCCGCCAAAACATTCGCCGAAATGTCCCGGGAAGAGAAAAACCGTGTCAGCCACCGCGGTGTCGCCCTCGAAAAAGCGCGAAAGTTAATCCAACATCGGCTGACTAGAACAGTTGACTAGAAGCGATAAATCTTGTTACTTCTTGCCGCAGTTCGGCGGAATTTCTACATCGCCAAATCTACACGACCTCGGGGTGTGGCGCAGCTTGGTAGCGCACCTGCTTTGGGAGCAGGGGGTCGGAGGTTCGAATCCTCTCACCCCGATTTTTTTGTTGTTCCCCCTACGATTTCTTCAATTCTCCTGATTTACCCTGCCAACCAATTTTCATCGCTACAATTTGACTCTGCATACTTTGGGCGTTATGGTATTTGAGATAGTTTTGCCCATGATTGCCTGAACGGTGCATACAATGCGCAGTTCGTAACACGAAACTCTTTGATTCTTTGTTACGTAAGGTCCGACGAGTTCACGTTGCCGAGCGCCACACCGCTCGCGCTGTGGATAGCACACCTCAAAAAAAACCAATAGTAGATGTTCTTGAATCAAATGTACCAGATACGTATCAATCACAAGAAGCAAAGCAATCGACACGTCATTGAGGATAGACGCAACATCAGTAGATACAAGGTCAAATCCGAATCAAGCAGTCATTGCGAGGAGCAAAGCGACGCGGCAATCCCCCCGCCACAGAGTAATCCGCCACTCCCAACCTAACCCAGCACACACAACCTCACCCAGCAATACCCGCCTTATCCTTCGTACCCGCCACTATCCATCATACCCGCCCCCACCCGTCATACCCGCGAAGGGGCTTGTTGATAAAGTCCATATTAGTTGTGTGAGGTCTTGATTTTCGCTTTTTGAAAATTGTGACCTCACACTTTTTCATAGAGAAAGCGTCGGGTCACACGACGGCAAAAAACGCCGTCGCAAGACCCGACACAACAGAATTCGGGTTAATCAACAAGCCCGAAGGCGGGTATCCAGGCAAGCCAGCCACAGCCCAAACGCCCCGACATATCAACCAACCGCCAGCCACCACACCACTCGCGCCGCGAATAGCACACCTCGAAAAAACAATAGTAGATATTCTTGAATCAAATGTACCTGATACGTATCAATCACAAGAAGTAAAGCAATCGACACGTCATTGAGGATAGACGCAACTAGGGCAACAATACAAACAGACCAACTTGTCGCACCGCAAGCCAGTGCGGTGCCCGGCCTCATTTATTGGTTGGGGATGTAGTTTTTATGTTAGAACGTTTATTGTCTATTACCCAGAAATAATTATAATCCACATATCTAATATTGTCACATCTTAGTTGTTCCAACGATGTCAAATAATGAGAGAGCATAAAAACTGCATCTCCGTTGTTTGGTAAATCATCTTCATCGAATCTAGAAAACTCATCTGGGAAGGGCATATAAGAGTCTTCCAGCAATTCATTTGCACGCATCAGAATACTGTTAATGAACTTGATTTTGAACTTATTCAACACATCCGAAGGCTTTTTCTTAGACAAGAGGCTTATCTCGTCATATGCACTCTTGAGTTGCGATCGTATCTCCAAGAAATCCACTACATCTTCCTCATTCATTTGCTCTTGCTCCCAACATTAGGACGGGCAAGCCCTAACAAATTCTCGATATTTCTTGTTAATCACATCTATTGGTTTTCTTTGCTTACTTTCAAACAGTTGAGCCATCAATTTCAAATCCTCATCATCCAAAATAATAATGCATTTTCGTTGCCCAGACCATAGGTCAATTGTGTTCTTAATTACATTTGCTGGCGGTCGGTTTCTCGTGAAGAGTATGCCGAACCTACCAAACTCACTGTTCAAATAACGATTCAATTGATTGACGTGTACCGTCTCCAGCTTTTTTACATTCTTTAATTCAAATACAAGCTGCCTGCTTTCATAATTATTATGAATCTCTTCAAGTAAAGGTGAGGAAATATTATTGTAGAATATTAAGTCTCTAATCAACACACCAGAATCTGTCCTGCTTTGCGGCTGAGCAAAGTCCAATTCAGGATAGAGCATAGACGCTAATAGTGGACATAGATTATTTTCATACTCTTTGTCTGCATTATCTGTTTTTCCCGTTGGGAGCTTCAGTAGAGTGTTTAACTTTCTCCTCGAAGATAATATCGGGATCTGAGTAAATAGCGGATCATTCTTGCAGTCCTTCTGACCAAGTGCTTTTCTACGAATATATGTCTGTACCTGGTCATAGTTATTTCTGTTGTATTCCAGCACTCTCACTCTACTAATTGGCTGACCTCTAAGGAGTTTCTGAGCAGTCGACAGATAATGATTGAAGTAGTCCTCAAAATTTATCCACGGCACAAAACGCAACCATCTCTTTGGAATCAAAAGGATAGGCGCTCTTGTTGTAGGGTTTACAGGTAATTCTACTGTTTCCAATTTCAATTCGCATTTCTTGGAATCAAAAACTTGTATTTCCACAGAATCCATTGGGATGCCGCATTTCTCAGACTCTTGAAACGTAAAGTCAATCAAGAACGATTTGATAAGATTACATGCAATGTCACTAACTCGGTCTTTAGAAAAACCATCGACCAATAGTTGCAACGTCTCAAAGTTCGTAACCCCGTCCTTCTTAATCTGTGGGACGATCTTGAATGTGGTTAAAACTGATTCTGCGAGTTTATTACCAATCTTTTCCCTTGCTTGGTTTTCGAATTACCCAAGCCAACTTGATTGCACTCCGATAGTTCTTTTAGGATAGCCAGTGCTTTCTCTTCATCCTGAACGAATATCTCTCCTAGGGCGTTAAACGAGTTTGTTATTGTGGTATGAAGGGAGTTGTCCATCTGGGATGGACTCTTCCAAAGCAGAAATGGGTCTAGATATAATGGAATGTCCTCATCTATAAAGGGTATCGCAAAGTCCACACTCTCCTGAGTGAAGGGCAACTTGTGATAGTCATTTAGTCTTGGTCTTACAATCATGCCTCTTCCAGACTTTCGCATGGGCGCCCCATCCGCTTACAGTGGGAGCAGTTTCAATACCCAAATCTACAAACCAGTCTAACCAATAGCAACCCAAACCACCTAACACTCACAAATTCACTACAACCCCACCGCAGATTTCCCCCCGCCGCCTATAGTAAAAGGCCCAGCCATGACCGTCTCCCAAAAGCAACTAATCGCCAATCAAAACAACGCCAAAAAATCAACCGGACCGCGCACAAAATCTGGCAAACTCGCCGCATCGCGTAACGCCATAACCCACGGACTCCACGCCCGCGACAACATCATAACCTCCCCCCACCTCCAGGAAAGCCAAACCGAATTCGCCGCCCTGACCCTCTCGCTAATCGAAGAACTAAACCCCGACGGCGCCTTCCAAACCCAACTGGTCCACAGAATCGCCAACTGCCTCTGGCGCGCCAGACGAGCAACCCGCGCCGAAACCGCCCACCTAAACCGTCAACTATCCACAGATTCACTACAACTAAGATGCGCCAACTCAAGCGCCTCAGATTCAGATACCAATACAGATACAGAACTACAAAACCTCGCAGCCGAGCGCTCAATCCCCCGCGGCGACTTCATGCTAACCCTAATCCGCTACGAAATGCGCCTGGACCTCCAACTAAACCGCGCCTACAAACTCCTCCAAAACCTCCAATCCCAACAAAAAACAAAAACACTACAAGAACTCTACCCCACCCCCCAAATATCACAAAACGAACCCATTTCAATCCCCAACAACCACCGCCCTAGCAGTCATCGCTTCAGCAGTCATTGCGAGGAGCAAAGCGACGCGGCAATCCCGATGACCATGCAGCCCACCTCCAATCCCACCAGCCACCGCTCCACCAGTCATCGCCTTAGCAGTCATTGCGAGGAGCGAAGCGACGCGGCAATCCCGCCGATTATCCAGCCCGCCTCCAGATCGGCCAGCGATTACACCCCAAACCCAGAAAATCCCAAACCACAATCTAGCATATCCCCCCCCGGATTCGTATAGTAAGAACCAGAAACAACTCTGAAATTCTCAGAGCCAAATGAGCAAAAAAATGAACAACCCAAATCAGCCAGATCAAACCAACAGCGCAAACACCAAAGCCATCATCACGGCCCTGATTCGACTAACCTTAGGCCCGCTATTCCTCGTCTACGGCGGCTCCAAGCTCGCGCGCCTGGTCGATACCGTCGATATGTTACGCGCCGGATTCGCAAATACCTGGCTACCACTATCAATAGTAACCCCGGTAGCCTACGCAATACCATTCTGGGAAGCCCTAATCGGGATTTCGCTTCTATTGGGATTTTTCTATCGCTACGGCCTGATAGCCGCGGGGGTTTTGCTTGCGGTGCTAACTCTAGGGCTGGCCATCCAGGGCGACTACGAACTAATCAGCCGCAACCTGATCTACCTGATATTCGTATTCTTCGGCCTAAACAACTCCAGCGACTGCCGCTGGTCAATCGACAAGGCGCTAGGCAAAAACTGCTGAAACTACCACCACAATAGCCATTTGTGACTTGCCACAGACACCGAGTCCACTTATGTTCGCGCTGGGCAGAGCGCCCCGCCACACACAAGCATATATCATGCTCCCGTAGCTCAGCTGGATAGAGCATCTGCCTTCTAAGCAGAGGGTCACAGGTTCGAATCCTGTCGGGGGTATTGTTTTATTGTCCCAC
>JAJRPM010000012.1 GCA_024280775.1 Candidatus Zixiibacteriota bacterium
AAGATTGTGCGAAGCTGGAAAACCGAAGATGGTGGCGGTGGTGGCTTGTATGAGAAAACTACTGCTGATAATACAGGCAATTATCAAAAAACAACAACCATTTAACCCAAATTACGCTTGACCAACAAGACGGTATCTACTACACTACTACACTTTGCTAAGAAAGAGATTCTGAGAGTGCCTAAAGCCAATTCATATTCATTTATTTGTACATTGCTTTTTGTTCTAGCTACCATAGCTCCCTGCAAGGGGCAAGATCAAACACACTCTCCGAAAAACAATGAGGGTGAACCCAGTACTACTCCTCCGAAACAATCAGTAAATATGGAGGGCGCAAAAGAAGCGATTACCTACGGAGCAGGTGACATCGTTACAAGCGGGTTGCTGGATAGGACAGGAAACTTATGGTTCGGCACTACAACTGAGGGCGTCTATCGGTACGATGGTAAGTCTTTTGCCAACTTTACTGAGCGCGAGGGTTTGTGTAGTAATGAAGTTTGGTCTATGCTAGAAGATACAGATGGCATCATTTGGTTTGGAACTGCCGATGGGCTCTGTAGCTATGACGGGAAGACTTTTACCCATGTGCCCCTTCCTTGGGACGGCGAAAACGATCTTTGGGGCAAATTGTGCAATCCTAATCAGGTTACATCTATGCTGCAGGATAAGAACGGATTCTACTGGCTAGGCACATGCGGCGGGGGAGCTTATCGCTATGATGGAAAAACCTTCATCAGTTTCCTATCGGCTACAGGTCAAATACAATCTGATGGTCTCCATCATAATGTCGTAAAGAGTATGCTAGAAGATACCGCCGGGAACATTTGGTTCACTTCTCTGACCCACGGGGGGGTAAGCCGCTACGATGGTGAATCTCTTACTCATTTTACAGCAAAGGACGGACTAAATGATGATATGGTTTTTGCCAGCATTCTAGACCATACAGGAAACATTTGGTTCGGATGTATCCAGAGTAAAGGCGGTGGCTTATACCGCTATGACGGAAAAAGTTTTACTAATTTCACAAAAGAAGACGGTCTCTGTGACAATTTTGTCATGAGCTTCTTTGAAGATAGAACCAATAAACTTTGGATTGGCACTGGAAGTGGCATTTGTATTTATGACCCATCGGGTTCACACAGTCCAGAAGGAAAAGTGTTTACGCCATTTCTTCCTGCAGATGAGGACTTAGCCTTAGGCGATATAAGATTCTTTGTAGAGGATAAAGCAAATAACGTTTGGTTCGGAGGTCGGTATGGCGTCTTGTATCGTTATGATGGGAAAACGATAACGGAATTCACCCATAAGGGACACTGATGAATTGAGGAATACTTGCAGGAACGTATCCCGGAACCCTTGCGGTTTCGAGGTTACTTGGGGAGAGTTGCTTTGCGCGAAAGAGAACGACACCGTAAAGGTTTAGACCTACCGGACTAGCCCCCATCTTTGGTCCAGTTTGAATGAGGCGTTTGCGGAGGTTTCGTTTCAAGCGTCTTGTGCTCTGGGCAACCGCGCTGTTGCTCTAAGGTCATATGCTGGTGAATACTTTTTGGTTGTTGGGGATAAATTTTCTTACATACCAGAGTGTGATTAGAGGGGCCAGGATCATCGGGGTGATGAAACTTACCAGGGATAGAATGCCTGAGAGTTCATCGCCACCTGAGGAGATTAACACAGTTGCTCCAAGGGGTCCTTTTGAAAAAACACTATTATGAATGACGTTCCAACCTAAGTGGAGTCCGAATGGCAAAAATATCGATTCGGTTTTTGAAAAAGCCAAGGCCCACGCATATCCCATGATTCCGGTTCCTAAGAGAATCACTATCATGGGGACTAGATTTCCTATCACGCCATACGAGAACAAATGATAAACACCAAATGCCAAGCTTGAGATAAGGACACTTCTTCGGATACCGATTTTTCTTATTAGAATGTAGAGAAGCGCTCCTCTAAAGAGTAGCTCTTCGGTAAGAACAGATTTTACATCCCACCATATTGAATTTAGAAAAAGACTGGCGCTGATTTCTTTGTTGACGCCCCATTGTAGAGATTTCAATGCGACATCGAATGACTGCAAAAGTACAAACAGTATCGCCGAAAAGAGGAATCCATATATGAATTCTCTAATCCTCTTGTTCTTAGGAGTAAAACCTAAGGCCAAAAGGCTTTTCTTCTCAAAGAGAAAGAGCAAAAGCCAGGAAACAGCCAAGATCACTATTATTCCTACCATTTGTGGTTTCCAGTACTTTCATAAGTGTTTTTGAACACGGAAATGTGTAAGCGAGAATCTTCAATCATTTGCTGATAAAAGCTATCTCCCAATTGGTTGTATGTCAAACGCAATTGTTGTAGGCTTGTGTTGTGAGTTGCTTCGACCGACTGAACTGCCAAACTCTTCGGTTCAAAGATAATACTTGATAATAAAAAGTCGGGAGCGCAGGGCTCCCGACCTACTCGGCTCGATTATGAGGAACAAAAATCTGTACATTCCCACAGCAAGCTGTAGGCGACGAAATCTATTGGTCACGCAAATGAGGAAATAGGATGACGACATTGGTAGTTGGGGCTAGCGGCGCTACTGGTCGCTTGTTGGTTGAAGAGTTGGTCAATCGCGGAGAGAATATCAAAGTGATTATCAGGGCTCTTGATAGAATACCGGAGTCCATTCGCAGGCATCAGAATGTGTCGGTCATTGAGGCTAGTGTTCTTGACCTTAGTGCTGATGAATTGTCCCGGCATGTAAAAGAGTGCGGCGCTGTGGCTTCATGTTTGGGGCACAATTTGAGTTTCAAGGGTATGTATGGTCAGCCTCGCAGACTGGTTACCGAGACTACGAAACGGTTATGCGCCGCTATCAGAAGTAACAATGCCGCGCAGGCGGTCAAGTTTGTGTTGATGAACACAACTGGCAATAGCAACCGTGACCTGCAAGAGCAGATCTCTTTCGGACAAAAACTCGTCATTGGAGCTCTTCGATTGTTGTTGCCTCCACATGTGGATAACGAGGAGGCGGCTGACTTTCTCAGAACGGGTATCGGACAGCGCGATAATGAAATCGAATGGGTAGCGGTTCGTCCTGATAATCTATCTGATGAAGATGTAGTTACCGGCTATGATGTCTGTCCTTCGCCTACAAGAAGCGCAATCTTTGACTCTGGGTCGACCAGCCGTATTAATGTTGGACACTTTATGGCCGACCTGATTACCGAGGATGATATTTGGAACAAGTGGCAGGGGCAGATGCCAGTGATTTACAATAACGAGTAGTCGTATTTATGCATCCTGGTGGCACATGAATTACAAACTATCCCGAAGCGCTCGCTGTAGTTGACTGACGTCATCTCCGTTCTCGATTACTACCACAAACATTCCGCGGAGATCTCCGGATTTATAGCCGGTTGCTTGGTCATCGGGGTATTTGTCTTTTAGGGCCAATGTTACTTTTTCGCCTACCTTCTTGCTGTCGCCGTGACACTTCAGACAAAACTTACCGATTTTGATTGGCTGATAATAAGTATAGCCTATCTTGTTATCAGGGTTCGCCCACTCGTCGAAGAACTTGAGTTGCTTGAGAGTATCAGCAAATAGCGCTAGGATTTCTTGTTGGTGAGTATCAGCTTTGTTGAGTTGGTTTCTTGGCTTTTCTGTTACTCGCTTGATAGACCATTGTTTTGCAGAGAATCCAGCGGCGATTTCTGGCGCTTTTATTTGACAGGCGCTGATTGCATTTACTGGTCCGCCTTTTTTCATTGCGCTCATTAACTCAGACTTTAAGTCTTTCATGAAACCAGAGACAAGCATTTGGGCGGCATCCTGCATTTCAGCCTGGATGGCATTGGTTGGCGTTTCTTGTTTTGTGTTCTCGGGTTTCTCAGATGCGCTACATCCTAACGCAAACAGGACTAGAGCTGTAATCAGTAATCTATACATCAGGAGGTTCCTCTCAAAAAGTGAATTCTCGTTTAAGCTTAACATCTGTATACAGACGCTCCTATCGCGTACAGTAACAATAATCGTTGAAGAATGAAAGGAAATGTATTCTGGATTGATATCTGAGCGGGCAGGATTATTTGAACGAATCAGCAGGAACCTTGTATCATTTAGTGGCTACGAAACAGTTACATAGTGCAATTGGCCAAGATTTATTAAGTGGAAAATGAACTCGTATTTAAGGGGCGTTTAGTGCGTAATCAACTCTACTCCATGTTAGTGGCGCTGGTATTAGTTTCTCCAGGATACGGACAAGACAAAACTAACATTCGAAACGACAGCGGAGCTGAAACGGGAACGGCCCCTAAAGAGACAGAATCACAAGAACGCCAAACCGTTATCGAGTCCATGAAGCCGTCAGAGATTCCGCCTGGTCACAATCCCGCATTGCAGATAAGCAGGTTCGTGCGCAGGATATTTGAAGATAAGAAAGGAAATCTTTGGTTCGGCACCAATGGAGATGGCGTGTGTCGTTACGATGGAGATTCTCTCACTTTCTTTTCTACCAAGGAAGGATTAAGTGGAAATGCTGTGCGAGGCATCGTTGAAGACAAAGACGGTTACTTGTGGTTTGCCACTAATGGCGGTGTATCTAGGTATGACGGAAAGTCTTTCAGGACTTTTACAATGAAAGACGGATTGAGCGATAATGATGTTTGGAGCATTTATGTTGATAGAGCAGGGAGCATTTGGGTCGGCACATTTGGTGGCGCTTGTCTTTTCGATGCATCATCTGGCGAGTTCAAATCTTTTCCGCTTCCCCCGGCTCCGAAGTTGAATCCATTTAGAGGTGTGACAAGCTTAAAGATAGTTCACGCGATAACTGAAGATCGGGCGGGCAATATGTGGTTTGGCTCTGAGGGTGGGGCGTATCGCTATGATGGAAAAACATTAACCAATTTTTCAGAGAAAGACGGACTTCCTGATAATTCGGTGAATTCCCTTTGGGAAGATAACCAAGGGAATATGTGGTTCGCGACACATTTCGGAGGTGTAAGCCGCTATGATGGAAAGTCGTTTACCAACTTTACCGAAGATGGAGTTGTTAGCGGTGATGAGGTCTGGAGTATCTATGAAGATAGAAGTGGGAACATCTGGTTCCCCTCTGAAGGATTTGGTGTGTATCGCTACGACGGAAAATCCTTTGCCAATTTTCACAATCAAGAAGGCCTATACAGCCATGCGATACAGTGCGTCTTTGAAGATAAAGAAGGACGGCTTTGGTGCGGTGGTTGGTTGGGACTTTTTCGCTATGATGGAAAATCGTTCGTCCAGGTTACCAGAGAAGGACCCTGGGAATAGTGCGTTTTGAGTCTTAGTACGGTCGTATGATCTTTTAGACCACTGCGGGAAAACGATTTATAGTCTTAGGCCGATTTCGGTGTATAGTTCGGCGGACTGTAGGTTGCTATCGAAGTATTGGCGGTAGCTTCCGGTGAAAAAGTAGCGCTTGCCTAGCGGGCGTGAGGCTCCGATGTCCAAGTAGAAGTTTGTTACGGTTGTCGATGCTGTGTTGTAGGTATAGGCCGATGCTGTGACATTGAGTCTGGTTTGACGTCCGACCGGGAAACGATAGGTGATGTTGGGTCGATAGCCGGTAGTGAATTGTGTTTTTACATATGATATGTTGAGCGCTAAGGAATGTCCGCGCTTTGGCAAGCGGTTGATGCGCGCGCCGATTGAGCCGAAGGTATTGTTGCCGAATGCGCTTTGTCTCATACGCACTCCGAGGTTTCCATAGAGGCGGAGGTTCTTTATGGCGTTTAGCCTGAAGCCGCCACGGAATCCGCGATGTGTTGAACCATCGAAGAGACTATCAGGTGTTTCAGCGTTGTCGTAACGCCGGATGTTTTTTCTGGCGTCATAGGTGAAGTAAACACTGGCGCCAGTCAGTACATTGATGTTTGCTGTTCCATAGTAATTATTGATGTCGAACCTTTTGCCGGTGACTGCATATCTCCAGCTTCTGTTGAGGTCCACCTCAAATGACTGACTTAGAGATAGCCAACGACCTCTTGAGTAGGAGCTTTGCAAATACAGGAAATCCCGGCTGACAGTGAAAGATTCTATTACCGAAGTTAGCGAAGCTGTCACTGACACTTGTTGCTTGGCATCACCTGCTACATATCGCGCATAGGCCCCGAGTTTTCGCCGGTTAAGTTGAATTGCAGAAGTTTGGGAGTTCGGGGTGGACCCTGCTGCGACACCGACATGTAATTGCTCATTGATTCGGCGTATTACATAACCTCCGTCGATGTATCCCATCCCGCGCACATGCGGCGCGAGCATACGTCCTACACCCCATGCGACAGAGGAGTTGTCATCACCGTAGCTTACTCCAAATGTGTAGAGATGATGTGACCAATCGTCGGTTGAATTCCCAAAGTTGGACGTGCGTAAGGAGCGCGAGCGATGATATAGCCTTGAGCGATGTCGCATTTCGAATTGTATGCCACTGCCGCTGATGTTTTTGACTCTTATGCGACTTCGCAGTCCTGCTTGATTTGATGATAGTTTGGCGCCGGTTTGGTCTTTACGGTATAAGTTTTCCAGTGAAACTTCACCAGATAACACATTTTTTGCATCGCGCGCCCTTCGTGATATTCTGTTGCTGCCCTTCGGGGTGTTCGATCCAGCCTTACCTTTGTATGACATCAGCGTTTCGGGTGACTTGGTAAATTTTGCTAGTTGTAATCGATCACCTACTCTTAACTTCTTTCGCGAATCAACTAGTTTACAAGCTGCTGATGAGCCAGAGACGTTAGTGACCGCAATAAGCGCCAAAGTGTCTGACTTCTTGGTTACCGCTAGAGTGTCACCAATTGCGATACCGGACTTTGTTCCGGCATTGATGTAAATTGCCTCTGAGGCGATATAGGTTATCTTTGCCTTAAGAGTAGCTGAGGCTATCGCAGTAGCGCCCAAGACTGCGGCTAACGATAGCGCAATCGTTATTGACCAATTTATACAGTTTTTTTGCATGTGCTTCCTCCGTCCGTTACTCTCTGCCATCGGGGTGGCAGTTAATACAAGAGGGGCCGTCTGGTGAATAGCCGTTTCTTCCCTTGTGTTTTTTGTTCATCTTAGAAAGACTGTGTTTGTGACAGCCTTCCAAACAGGTGAAGAATGATCTTTGCTGGGGTTTGGTGTGACAGTCGGCGCAGGCGTCCCATTTGCCTCTATGCTTTCCAGAGAAAATTGGGAAGAAAGTGGCGTCATGGTCGGTGAATTTTCCTTTTTTCCCATCTGGATGACAGCCATAACAGTTAGAACTGTTAAAGCTGTAACCTGGCATTCCCTGGTGGGTATTGTCAGTTCCGGGATTAGGATGACAGGTTAGACAATCGAAAACTTTTCTATCGTTTGGATTATCGTGGCACTCAATGCAATCGTTCCATTGATTCGCATGAGTTCCAGAGAAGATGGGGAAGAACTCTGCGTCATGATTGGCAAAATTCCCTTTCTTGCCGTCCGGATGACAGCTTAGGCAAGATGGACTATCGAAACTATATCCGCTTATCCCTTGATGGATATTATCTGATTTTGGATTTGGGTGACAGGTTAGACAGTCGAATACTTTTCTATCATTGGGGTCGCTATGGCACTCGACACAATCGCTCCAGGTGTTTGCATGCGACCCGGTAAAAATGGGGAAGAACTGGGCGTCATGGTCGCCGAATGAACCAGATTCACCTGTTGGATGGCAAAGGTAGCAGTCCTGACTATTATATACATAACCTGAAATCCCGCGATGGTCATTGTCTGTATCAGTTTGCGGATGCCCGTGACAATTAAAGCAACTGAAGTCGGCATTGTTGTCGGGGTTTACATGGCACGTTGCGCATTGATCCCATTGACCTCGGTGCGCTCCTGAATAGATCGGGAAAAACGGTTCATGCTCCACAAGTCCGGCTGGACGCCAGGTGTTCATCTGGTGACAGTCCTGACATTCGGTGGAGAATCCTCCAGAGACATGATTTGGAGATGACACATTCAAGAAATCCTGCTGGTGACACTCGACGCAACGAGTTGTGTTGAACGACAGATCTTCCTTGGGTAGTCCGGGGTGGCAGTTTTGGCAATCAATGAGAGCGTGCCTGCCCATTGCGGGGAAATTTGACTCCATGTGGATAGTTTGGACATCCATAATATTCCAGCCGCGAGTCGAAGAATGGCATTTTTCACAGTCGGAGCCCATTCTTGATTCGTGAATGTCTTCATGGCAAACTGCGCAATCAGCTTTGGCGCGGCTGAAATCCTCGACGGAGTGACATCCGAGGCAATCGGCCTGGGAGTGATTATCATCGAGCTGGTAGCCAGTTAGGTTGTGGTCAAAGCGAATGTCGGTGAACGACGCAGCGCTGTGACATTTCTCACAGTCAAACTTCAGTTTCTTGTGAGGGTTTTTCGGTGTGGCTGCGTGCGCGACCATGAAAGCCACCAAAGATACCACCACTAACGGCAGGCCTATTGACAATAGATTCTTCTTCATATTTTGTATCCTATCCGACCATGTTCAATTATGGCTTCCCTAGTAACTCCAATGTTTTTAGCGAATGGCAACTCTTGCAGGCGCTATCTAATGGACGATAGCGAACGAAGGCCTTTTTGCCTTTCTTTTCGGTCTTATGGCAGTTTTGGCACTGCGTGCGGGCATGTGCGCCTTCTAATCTGTATGATGCGTCGCGATTATGATCGAACGCGAGTTTGTCCCATGCATCTGTGATATGGCAATTGTCACAAGTTTTTTCGGGCTTGGATTTGGTAAACTGTCCGTGATGAATATCTTTGTGACAGGACTCGCAATTGGTCTTCTCGAATGTGAAACGCATTTCCTTTTTGCCCTTGGAGTTCTTTTTTGTTACATGGCAAATAGGGCATGGTTGTGCCAGGTGCGCTCCGGTCAATATGAATGCGCTTTCTGCATTGTGTCTCTTGGTGGTGAACATAGATGGCTTGAAACCCGATTCACTGTGACAGCTTTCGCACAGGCCGCCGTCTTTTCTGTCGCTGAATTGGCCGTTGTGGGTGTCGGCGTGACAGTCTGCGCAGAATTCTGATTTCAGTTTCCTGGCGTCTTTGACACCGTTCTTATGACAGGCCTGACATTTCACTTTCAGGTGTTTGCCGAGCAATGGGTATTCGGTTCGTGAATGATCGAAACTACCTTTCTTCACTGATTTCCAGTCATTGGTCTGGTGACAGCTTTTGCAGTCTGGTCCTAGCTTGGCGTTGTGGACATCTTTGTGACATGACTGGCAGGTTGCAAAGTCCAGCCCTTTGTATGCGGCGAATACGTCGGAAGATTTATCATTTTTCCCGCTCTTTGCTACATTGGCCGTACTGTTCTTGTGGCAGCTTTCGCATTTGGCTTTCCTGTGTTTACCGGTTAGTGGAAAGCGCGTAGAGGCATGATCAAAACCAGAGGCTGGCGACCAGGCTTTTTGGGTGTGACACTTTTGGCAGTCCTCGCCGAGTTTTCCTACGTGCGGATCTGTATGGCAGGGTGCGCAGTTTTTGAAATCCAGTCCGGTGAATTTTGCAAAGGCGCTATCTGGTTTTCCCTGCGGGGAAATGATAATCTTGCTTTGCTGAGTCGGGTGACATTTTTTGCATTGAGTGTCTGCGTGTTTTCCAGCTAGCACAAACTTTGTCTTGTTGTGATCGAATCCTCGCGCTGGTATCCAATGGTCTGTTGCGTGGCACTTGGTACAATCTGCTCCTAATTGATTCCGGTGTTCGTCACGATGACATCCTAAGCAGTCCTCAGTCAGACCAAGAAATGTTGAACTGAAGTTTACCTGTTGATGCTTTTTTAGAAAGTCGGTTTGCAGAAAATCCGGTTTATGGCAATCTCTGCACACTAGAGTCTCGTGCTTGCCCGAAAGCTCTAAACCTGTCAATTTGTGATTGAACTTGTTCATTTCATTTTCCCAGTGAATCAACTGAAAATCTTTACCAGAATGGTCACTATGACATGAAAAGCAGGCTTTCTTTTCTTTGGTCACTACTAGGTAATGATACCCTTTTTCGGACTTGATGGCAGCGCTTACGCCTGTATGACACTGCAAACACTTCTTGGCGCTGGGTCCTTTTCCAAATTCATGACACTCGGTACAGTTTGTAAGACCTTCCAATCCTTCATGTGGCGCGGCTAAGTCTCCGGGTGATAGTTGCGCTTGTGCAGATGTGGGAGTGATAACCTGAAATAAACCAATACATATCGCCAGGGATAGTATCAATGTCCCAATCACTGACCTTGGCGCTGATTTTTCACCCTTCTCTAACATCTGTCTTATGTAGTTTCCCGATGAGCCATGATTAGAATATCCAGCGATAACCAAATAGGACTGCTACGAAAACATGAATAATCATCACTGCTACCATTATGTAGGCAAATGGTTTGTGTATTACATGCCAGTAGTGAAACAGTTTTACAAAAGTATCAAGGTATGCCCTTCGTCTTTCCAGGAGCGCTTTTCTTTGCGCAAGCTTCATAGCCTCGGCGATGGCCTTCGGCGGTATATCGGGGGTATCCGATAGTATTTGCTTCTTGAGGTTGTAAAAGCGAAAAGGTCGCTTAATATCGTTTAGCGCTATGGCAAACATTGCTTTCACACCGGTGTTTTTGCCGGCTGAACCTGTCTCTGAGAATGAGCTTATCATCGCCAGCGCTTTGTCTGTTAGTCCGTAGGTTTCTTTCAGTATTAGCTCTAGTGTTTCACCGGCTGACTGTATATCGCCCAACTCCATTTCCGCTCCCTGCGAGCCTCGCGGGATTTGGATGTATATGTAACGGCCAAAGATTCCACTGAACATCACAGCGAGCATCGAGAAGTAGCCTATTGAGACAATTCCATTGAACTTGAATGCTGTGTGTAACGTCACTAATAGCGGTCCGATGATTCCAAATAGAATGTGCACACTTAGCCATCTGCTGGTTTTACCCCAGCGAATGCCAAATTTTTGTCGTTTGCGCAATGAATATAGAAACAGTAGCAGTATCATGGCGCTTCCGACTATTCCATACCCATGCCCGATTAGTCCACCGGGTTTGAGCATAGTGTGCATCTCAAGATGCGGACGCTCTGCCAGAGGAGCGCTGTAGTAGACCCAGCCGGAGACGAACGCAACGAGAATTAGCGTTAGTGACACTGCATAGAGTATCATGAGCGTCGGCCCAAAATAGTTGCGCTTACCGTTCGCCATATTTGGTCGCCACCTCAACGCCTATTTGATTTAGAAAGCCTGTCGGCAAGATTCCTCCGATAAAGGCGAAGATGAATTGGTTTTCTATCGCAATTATCTCTTTGGAATCATCGAGTTTCTCCAGTATAACGATTTCTTCCTGTATCTCTTTCCCGCCACATTCTGGAATAAACCTTAGCCAGCCTGCATCTATTGCGCGCTGAACTTTTTCGCGGTTTTCTGCATTAGCCGCCTCCAACGCTTTTCCTCTGCAGGCGAGAGTGACTTCTGTACCCTCTTGCTCACCCAGAGCCAACGCTCCCTCGGCGGCGCTGTTGCCTCCCCCGACTACGAGCAGTTTCATGCCCTTGTATTGTTCAGGCTCTATTAGTTTGTAGGCAACCTTTGATGAACGCTCTCCACTGACTCCGAGTTTTCTTGGTGTGCCACGTCGTCCGATTGCCAACAGCACATTCTTCGCTTGATGCGTCGATTTACTGGTTATTATTTCAAAATGTCCGTTACTGCGTTTGATGTCCTCGACTTTTTCATCGATATGAACTTTGATTTCTGCTTCGGTTATTACCTTTTCCCATAGTTCGAGCAAATCCTCTTTGATAATTTCCTTGAACTTCACTTTTCCATACAGTGGGATTTCCATGGGTTGTGTCATGACCAATTTCTGCCGCGGATAGCTCAACGCCGCGCCACCTACGCCTTCTTGCTCTATGGTTATGTAGTTCAAACCCAGCTTTTTCGCCTGCAATGTTGCGGCGATTCCTGCGGGACCTGCGCCGACAATTAGTACGTCATGTATTCCATTCTCTGAGCGTCTTTCGGCTTTGACAATATACTCCATTGCCTGACAACCTTGTGTCACGGCGTTACGTATTAGTCCCATGCCGCCGAGCTCACCGGCTATGTATATTCCCGGGACATTGGTTTCGAATGTTTCTTTGACCATAGGAATATCCACACCTCTCCGCGAGGTGCCGAACACTAACCCTATGGCGCCAACCGGGCAGGCATCGAGGCAGGCTCCATGACCGATACATTTTGTAGGGGAGACCAATTCCGCTTTTCCATCGACAATTCCGATTATATCTCCCTCAGGGCAGGCATCCAAACACGCGCCGGCGCAGATACATCTTTGGGAGTCTATTTCTGGATGAAGTGATACTGGTTCTGTCAATCCATCAGTGACAGCTTTTGCAAGTTTGTTTTGCGCCACCTGCGCGTTGGTGAAATGCTTTTTCCAATATGACCACACCACCAATGCGCAGAGTGGCAGGGCCAGGGAGTAAATCATTTGTTCGATTGACATTAATCTATAACCTCTACCTGGACTATTGGGACATTCTATATCTTATATACTCGTGAGGAGCGTCGCAAAAGTGTTCCGCAGGAACGACCGTCACTGGCGCTTGTTCCTGCAAGTAACACTTCTTATGGTTAGGTAAGCTTCTCTTAGGTAGGTAATCGGCGCCAGTTGGGCCAAAACTTACATTGGGTGATACACTATCTTAGGTGGGAAAGTCAATAAAACAATGGTGAAAAACTTTTCATGATGCGGAAGTTTTTTGTTCGCGGGTAGAGCGTAAATCAGGGGAGCGCGTAGCTCAGAATTGTTCAATTCACTATATGAATCCTCAATGGTTCATTTGACGCAAATTTTCAATCGCCGTAAGTTTAGTTACAATTACGCAGAGGTGACTGTGCAACGAATTGCAACGGTCATGACGAAACAAGCGGATCTATTTGTTCATTGAAACAAAGGCTACTTAGAAGGATCTTCGGAGCGCGATGCTACCACTGGTTTCGTTGAATTCATTCGAGGCGGGGTTGTCGCTGGTGAAGCGAGTGTGATTTATCCCAAGGGTGAGGTTACCGACTTTTTTTATGGGGTATGAGCTTCTGAGACTTAGACGTAGTGAAGTATTTTCGCTATCATTAGAAATATTAACTGATGCGCTGGAGACCAGGAGGTTTTTTAAGGCTCTATGTCGCGCCGAGCCGCCATAGGTTCTAGTAGTTCTCCAAGCCCCCCCACCGCGACGGCTCAATACTGTGTTTATGTTTGGGGAAACAGTTACGTTATTACCTATTGCAATCGCGGAGCGGAGAGTGGTGGTATGTGATTCGAATTCTGACTGTTTGCGTAACGTGTTGTTTTCCTGAGATGCTTGGTAAGTGTAGTCAATGCCTATGTTTCTAAAGGGCCCGGAACGGAATGAGATGGTGTGGGCGTTTCGCACTATCCAATTGTTGTTATCTAATAGCGCTAGTGAGTCGGTGGCGTCATTGTCGAGGCTAACTAGCGCTACACTGGTTGTGATGTTCCAGCGGGAGGTGGGTCTGTTGGTGAGAGCCAGAGTAAAACGATTGCGTTTGGTGGTAAATCTTTTTTGGTCTATTAGGTTGTCTTCCTGCAACGAACCATTTAGGCGCACTTGCGTTGAGCGACCGCGAAATATCGCGCCAAATCTAACTTGACGGTAGTCCACTGGTAGTGACGCGGCCGCTAGTGACACGTATCCGGGGCCCAGATAACTGTACCCGCCGCTTAGGGTGATTTTCTTCGTGGGCCTGATTTTGACATCGGTTGTGTAGCTGTAGTCGAATGATGTGCTTACCGTTGGTGTCAGTAGATTGTCAACTGCATCAGGGACTTCATCAGCGTTTAGTGTTGAGGATCGCCTGTCTCGCGTGTTGGCGCTTCCTGCGAGTTCCGATTTCCAGCTGAGCTTGCCGGAGAAAGCAGAAAGGTTAAACACTGTTGCCAGGACGAGATTCTCTTGTGGGGTTACCGCTAGTGGATTCAAAGTTGTGTCGGTTGTAGTGTCACTAACTATCGCAGAGTCTCCATTGGCAGGTAAAGGCGCGTCATTTATTGAACCAAGTTGATCGCGGGCGTTGAGGGCGATGAAGGTGAAGTTAGTTCCCCTTTGGGAGCCGAAACCAAGAGAGACTCCGTAGACTCGTCTTTCATAAGAGCGATTATTATCTGTGGTCGCTACCGCTCGATTGGTTATGCCACCAATTGCTTTTAGGGTCACTACTTTGGGTGAGAGCGCTATGGAGGCGCCTCGTATTTTGATGCCGTTTAGAGTTAGTGGTGTGTAGTTTTCGGTGAAGTCACCTGCATGCGCTTCGCCCCAGGACCATTTGGGATTTACGCCTCCTTGATTCAACTGCTGTCTTCCGGTCTCATTTTCAGTGGAGATTAGGAAGTTGAATCTAAGGTCCATAGCATTGTATAGTGACACAGTTGGAGAGAAAGACAGTCGTGCGGTTGAGGCGGGTCTGCGCCTTTCGCGGCCGTCGATGCTGTATAGTTCTCCGAAGAAGTTTAGCGAGCCATGGACTGTGATTGGCTTCGGACCAGAGTTTGAGTTGGCCGGGGTTGTGTTGGTCGTGTCATTCGTCGGTGTTTGGGCAATTGCGGTCGACACCGAAGATAACAAAGCTAGCGCCACAAGCGCTTGCAGACCGAGGGTGCAAAATGTAAGTGAACGCTTGTTATTTTGTGAGGACTTCAATTTCACGTGAGCGAATTCCCTCGGAACCATTGGCGCCGACTGCTGAGAGTGAGTAGTAATATCTTATTCCAGAGCGAACATCTTTATCCGGGAACGCTGATTTATCTTTGGCAATGATAGAGCCGGAGATTAGCTTTGCGGCGCCGACGGCAGATCTGCGATATAGTCTATAGCCATCGACATTGTCTTGATTGGTGATGTTCCATACTACGCGAATGCTGTCACCGTAATTGAGACAGCGAATACCTCCGGGTGGGAGTAGGGCTCCGATTGCTCTGCTGATTGTCACTGGATGTGACGGCTGTCCCTCACGGTTATCTGATGTTACCGAACGGAGCCAGTAGGTGAATGAAGTTGCGGCGCTGGTTGCTGTTGTGTCGGTGAAGTGTCCAGTCATCGCCATGACAGGCAGGGCGTTGAGTCTAACAGCGTTAGTGTTATCACTCGCAGGCGCTCGATATATATTGTAACCGAAGACAGAGTTATCTGACGATGGAGTCCAGAACAGGCGATTGCCGTCTATATCAGCATGCCCAAAGAATGATTGTGGCGCTTGCGGGGCTTCATCGGGCTTGGCAAGCGGTGAACCTGAGACTGCTTCTGTGTAGGGGCTGTATTGATCGCTATAGGTTACCGAACGCATGGCATACATGTAAGTTCCACGCGGTGAGAGGCCGTAGGTTGTATCTGTCCAGGTGGAATCGTCTCTGATGATTAGCGCTGAGACTTGGGTGAAGTCGCTTCCCCAACTTCTGGCGCGGTAGATATAGTAGCCGCGCACCAAAGTATCCGGGATTATTTGCCATGAAAGTTTTACTGCGCTTGAGTCTGGCTCAGTTTTTAGTCCGTTTGGCGGGAGCGGACGCACCGGGGTGTGGAACATTGCTATTGCCTGCGCGGAGCGGTCGGATTCATTGCCGGCTTTATCTAACGCAGTGACTCTATAGTAGTAGTCACGGTGGAGCGTGGCGGAATAGTCAATGTAGTAGGCGCTGTCGTTGGGTGTTGGGGCTGTGTTTACCTGGGTGAATTGTGAGTCTGCGTCTATGCTACGGAAGATATTGTAGCCGATGACATCATTGTCAGGAGATTTTTCCCAGGTGATGCGGATTCCTTCACGTTCACCGATTGCGAGTACATTTTCCGGCTTTGCAGGGGGGCTATTGTCATGCGCGCGGGCTAGAATTACCTGACGCTCGCTTTCATTGCCTGCATAGTCTGCTGAAACGACTGCGTAGTAGTAGGTGCGCTGGTTGAAGACTGTTGAATCGATGAATTTCATTTCCGGCGCCTGAGTGTCATCATCTCCAAATCTTAATGCCAGAATCTCCTCGCGGTTTAGACGTTGGTAGAAACTTGCGCTATCGGCGCTACGGTAAACATTGAAGCTGAATGCTCCGGAGTCGTCGGGATTGGCTGTCCACTTCAGCGTTACTTGTTTGTCGCCGGTTTCTACTTCAACCAGGTTTGGGCCAAGGAGTGGAAACATCGGAACTCCAACGGTAACCTCAACTGTATCTGATGGCGCTGATTCTTTTCCGGCGCTATCAACTTGGGCGCAATAGTACACATAGGTTGAATCAAGTGACACAAGCGTATCTACCAATAGATGTCCCATCAGTTTTCTGAAGGGTTTGAGTAAGAACTCTAATGATTGGATACGTTCGTCACTGGTGACTATCATATTCCATAAGTCGGTGGTGTCAGTGGCGCCGATGAAGGTCACCATGCCATCGACACCTTCTTTGCCTATGGCTCTTAGTTCGGAGAATGATCCTATCCTACTTAGAGGAGATTCTGTCACCAGCTCCTGGAGAGAGTCACCTTTCTTGTGGCGGTATATATTGTATCCAGTCCAGCCATTGGTTTGCGATGCGCTCGACTTGTGCAGCGCCGGGCCTTCAATGACTAACATGACTCCTTTGGGAGCTGATTGTGCATAGACTCTAAAGTCATCGCTTGATTGCGCCAGGCTCTTGTTGGATGTGACGCCGATGATTAGTGACAGTACAAGCAAGGTTGCGCCGATTGTTCGTGATATTTTTTTGATATTTGTATTGTACTTATTCATGATTCTTATATTCACTTAATAGTGTGTTACACAGTATGTGTTCTGTTAGAAACTTGCGCTGACAGATGTGCCGGTTGAGCTTGAGTATTTTACTGACGCATTCAGGTTTAGACATACTTTTCCGCCAATACCTCCCCAATAACAGATTCCCCATTTCTTTTTGGAGCAGTAGGTGCATACACTCCAGCAGCTGGCGTTACACCCGCCGACTTTGGCTTCGAGATTGGCGCGCGCTGTTCCACTGGCGCGGAATCCATAGGAGTCTTTTGCGAGGTTTGCGTTAAGCGAGAATCCGCCGGTGGCTCGTAATTCGCCAAATACATTGAAATCTACATATCCATAGGCGCTGGCGCTGACACCAACTCCTCCGGCGATTGTTCCGTCCCAACCGCCTATTAGGTAGCCATGCTGATTAAGAGAGATTCCCCAACCGACATTTGCCCATTCGCCGTCGAAGGACAGGTTTCGCTGTAGATCTACTATGTATCCGTTTATTGTTCGTGACTCGCCGCGATAGAAAAAGTCCCAGTTTTCGGCGAAGACTATCAGTCCGTTGGCGGTGAAGAATTGCAGGAAGTTCGCATTGGCGCGTCCGTGCACGAACCAATATTTACCGAATTTCGCTCCTATATCGATTTGTCCATTGACTACCAGGGATGCTTTTTCGTAGGCCATTACAATTGATCCATCGAAGCGTGACTTTGGCAGGTCGAGTTTGAACCATGCATGGCCCAGGGCGATAACTCCGCCGCCTACTGTTGCGTCACCTTCGCCGTAGATTATGATTCCTTCGGGCGTTCGGTATACATCAACGAGAATATCAAGCGCGACACTTTTCTCTGAGGTTGCCGGGGCGAATGTTCCACCGAGCGAGAAGCGCCAGGTGTCACCGTCACGTCCTACACCACCGGAGGCGTTGACCAACACGGCCACGGCGCCTAGCGGGATGCGGGTTCCGCTGGTGACTTTTATCCACCAGTTTTCGCTTCCGCCATAGCGGAATTCTGCTCCGGCGCTGAATGCGGGACGTACGTTTAGCAGTCCTTCGCCTTCGAAGAGAGTATCTGACCAGCGTATTCTAAACTGCGCTTCGGTTGGGCCGGCGAAAAATCCGAAACCGATTTCATCAACTGTTACTTTGCCATCGTAGTAGAAGCGTAAGTTACCAGCTTGAGCGTTTAGGCCTTTGATAGCGCCTAGTCGGATTCCACCGGTTATGCCTACGAATTTGTCGCCGACCTCGCTGGTATCGAAGACTAATTCTTCGAGGGAGAGGGCGAAGACATTTTTCATGGTCATGGTTTGATTGAAACCAATTACGCCATAGACTTCGTCCTTCTCGGTGTACTTTAGGTTTTGGAAGGTGACAGGTTTATCGAGCGCTGTCAGGTTTAGCTTTCCTGTGAAGGCGAAGTAGCGGACATTTGCAACAGCGTCATTATCCCAGTTGTCTGTTCCGAATGCGATTGATTCGATATCGAAACTTTGTCCATAGAGTTCTACGTTTGCATTGTCGCCCTCGGCGGTGACAGTCACCGAGAGGAAATCACCCTGCGCTGAGATATGCAAGTCTTTTAGGCCAAACTCTCTGCCGCCGAGACGTGTCATCTCTATTGAGCCTCGCGCCCAGATGCCGGTGTTGTCCCAGGTGGTGGCGCTGTCATAAACGGTGAACGCATACATGGGTATTTTTACTGCAGGTTCGGTGAGAATCGTTATGGCCTTGAGGGCTAAGTTGCCGTTCTCGTCATTACCGATTAGCATGTTTTCCATGCCCAGTTTGAATTTCTCGCCGAACATTAGTGAGCCATAGAAGTGGAATCCGGCTGTGTCGATGGCGCTCTTGGTGTAGTCGATCGCCAGTGTCACACCTTTGAAAGTTGCTCGCACTTCTGTGTCAGTAGCAGTTATGCCATATTTTTGCAATCCGCGATTTACACCATCAGACCAGAATGACGGGGCTTTCTTTTTCGGGATAGTCATATCCGAGAGGAAGGTCTCCGGAAAGAGCATTGTTGTTTGATCCCAGAGAGTGACAGAGCTGTTTAGTCGTCCGACACCGAGAGAGTCAATCCATTCTAGCTCCAGGCCATTTGAGTCACTCATCACACCGCGAAAGTTGAAGAGTTTGACTTCAAATTGATTGGTTGCCAGTTGTATCTTTGCTTTTGTTGGCTTAAGGTCTGAACCGAGCTGTAGTTTTTCGAAACGAAGTTGCGCATTTGGATCCATTGGCGAGAGTCCGAATGTGCTTTTGAGATTTACTATTGAGCCGGTAACATACTTGGCGCTTCCCACAGACCATAATGAATCCAGCACAATCGGGAATCCGAACAGTGAATCCAGGGGTGAGGACTCTAATGTGATTTTGACATTTTGGATGTGGTCACCGGCGGTTATCGACCAGTTCTTGCTCAGACGTCCAACTTTGTAACCGGGCTTGATTGCCACCAGGGTTAATGGCTCTCCGGCGGGGATATTCTTTAGCGTGAATTTCCCGGCCTTATCGGTTGTGGCTTTCAGGTTTGTTGTTCCCTCGACAGTGATAGCGACTCCGGCGATAGGTTTGGCGCTATCGGCGCTCTTTACTGTTCCACTGAGACGAGCGCCAGGAACCATCTCCACTACTAGCTCTGCTGTACCTACGCTGCGCTTGACTGTTACAGAAGTTGAATAGGGGACAAAATCTTTGTCGAAGGTTCCAGACTCGGGGGCTGAAACTGTGAGTGTATGGTGACCAATATCTACTGCGTCAAAGACAACTCTTCCGTTGAAGTCAGTGGTTTTGGAGAGGTCTTTGCCTAGCTTTACAGTCATGCTCGGCAGGGCTTTGTCGGTTGACTTGTCTATTACACGTACACGGTAGCGACCGGTGAACTTTTCGAGGCTTATGCTCACTTCGGTTGTGTCATCGTTGCGCACAATTACAGACGTTGTGTCATCTTGATGATGAAATGCAGAGAAGAACAAGGATAGTTCACCAATGGGGAGATCAGCTATTACGAATGAGCCGTCGTTGTTAGTAGTGACAAATATTGGAAGGTCATCGGATTTGATGTAGGCGTTTGGTAGCGGGTCACCATTGGATGATTTGATTACGCCAGTGACGTACCCCTTACCTTTTGGCTCGAGTAGTGACACTGTTACTCGTTGGCCGTTGATTACTTCAAATTGTGTACCGCGAATTAGCCGCTTGCTGGGAGTGAGGGCGGTAATTAAGTACATGCCCGGCGTCACCTCGTCGAATCCATAGGCGCCATCGCCGCCGGTTTCGGCTACTTCTACGGGGTACATGATAGTATCACCGCTTCCGAAGGGTGATATTTGCCATTTCCATAGAGCGACTTTAACCATCGGAGTTCCCGAACCATCCTGCCCGGAGATAATTCCATGTACAAAACCACCTCGCGGGGTGAGTTCGAAATCTACTTGCTTCCGCTGACCGTGATTGGTGATTCGCGCCTCGCCCATTGCGCCGTAATAGTATTCAGAAGTAACACGCAAAATATAGTGTTCGGCTTCCTGTTGGCTGTCATTGACGGGGATATTCGGCATGGTGTAGGCGCCGTTGGGTCCGGTTACTGCTACATCCAGCGGTTCACCATAGATTGCATCTGACTCTCCACCCCAGGCGCCGGAGTCTGCGGGCACAGCCGATGTGTCACTAGTTGATGAATCTGCGCTTCCGAGTTTTGTGGTCCAACTGTATAGCGCAACGCGGGCGCCGACTACTGGTGTATCGTCGCTTGTGATAACACCGGCGATTGTTGCGGTCTTGGCGCTTAGGGTATGTTCTCCGGATTCTGTGAGAGCGCCGGGAGCGATTGTGAGTTCTTTTGACGCATAGGAGAGGAATCTTCTGTCATTGATAGTAAGGCGGATGGTAGGAGCCCCTGTTGACACTATTGCTTCGCGACTACGAACGAAGCCGACTCTCACAGTACTCAAATCCAGGTTGATATCAGCCTTAGTTGAAACATCATTGAACTGGAATTGGCCGTCAGCGCCAGAGTAAACAGATTGCAAGTTAGCGCCTGCAACCGTCACCGTCCGATCTTTGTGACTTTGATGAATCCAACGCCTACCGATCTTGACCTCGAAGGAAGTGCGGACAGTCACATCGGTAGTGGCTGTGAGAGCCACGATTGCGCCTTCCACCGGTATTTGACCGCCGCCGAGGACTGAGGTTACCAGATTTCCGTTTATCGATGCGGTTTTTGGTTTTAGCAGCAATACGAAATCGTCGATGTCACCTTTTTGAAATGCCTGTGCGTTTCTTTCTGCTGTGGCAAAATATTTGTCGTTTGCGGGAACTGTAAGTAGAAAATATGCCGAGTCCGCGGCGTTGGTGAATTCGAATCTTCCCTGATCATCAGCCACAGTTTCAAGCGACGGGCCGATTGGTCTCCATATTCTCGTGATTCGCGGGACTCCGTAGCGTCCGGTTCTTGTTCGGATTCTTAAGGAACGGGCCTGATAGGTGATGGTAACATTTGGAACCGGCTCATTGGTTAGCAGGTCACGCACCACTCCGGCTAGGCGCTGATGGCCTGGCGGGGTGCGCGGCAATCTGAATTCTTCGCCACTTATATCTCCAGCTAAGTAATATCTTGCCCCAATGAACTTGCGGGTATCTCGCCCGGATGCGCTGATTATTAGTTCGTAGAAGGATTCGTCTTTGAGATCGGTGAATGTGAATGCTCCGGTGGATAGAGACTTTGTGAATGTGGGTGTGGCTGAGCGTTTCCAGGTTGTATCTGTGCCGGAGACTTCCAATTCGATTTCACGATAGGCTATTCTTGCGTTGGCTACCGGAGCGCCACTGGCGCTGTCACGGACTATTCCGCTTAGCGAGGCTGGCTCTGGCGGAGTGGTGGTGTCTGCATCATAAACGAAAGTCCAGATTTCACTTTTGCCATTGTTTGTGGCTGGAGGATAACCATTATCATCGAGAACCTGAACCTGCCAGACATAACGTTTGCTCTTTATCAGCGGAAGCGCATAAATGGGATACTGTATGCTTATACCTGTAACTGCTAGCTCTTCATGTTGTGGCACATTGGCGCTCAATGCTTGCAATGGCGCTTGTCCGGCGAAAACTTCGACTATGCGCAATGAGTAATGCACTCCGAAACCAACCGGCGCTTGTACAGGTGTCCACTGGAAAGTAGGGAATAGGCCAATTACAGTGTCTTCGTCATTGGGGAAAATAAGATAGGGCGGGTCGGGAAAGACAATGGTGAAAGTTGCGCAGATGTTTGTGAGAATTACTACGTCATTTTGGTCTCGTAGCTCCAAACAAATAGTGTAAACGCCTTCAGGCAAGCGCCCGGTTCGGACAGCGATATCTTCGATACTTGCATCGTAGTCTATCGAACCGTAGTCCAACATGTCCGTTGAGGCGATGTTTTGAAAACTTCCGGGCGGAAAGGGAAATATGTCACTGTTTCCAGAAGCAAGAACTCCGCGACGGCTCTCGGTTATGGTGATGAAAAACCGCGCTTGTATGATTACGTTACTGTCGTTGGTGACAGAAATTGAACCTATCGAGGGATTGGATTCCCAGTCTGATAGATAGGGAGATGGGAACGGGTCTATGAATATACTAGCTGAGACTCCGGTTTGGGCCTTGACTACAGTTGCGCCCGCCAGGAAAGACAGAATACCTACCAGAGTGGCAATAATCAGAGATGAAAACACAGTAGCTCTGCTACTGCGTATTTGAAAAGAGAAAACAGATGCGCTCACGTGTAAGCAAACTCCCGCCTTGAAATTGATATTCAATCGAGCTAAGTCTCGGATCGGTATGATTAGCGCCTAAATTGGCTTGGGCAAAATGTGGGCTTGATTGGCCTATGTCAAGCGATGTTGCGTTCTTGGAGTCCCTTTGGCCAGAGTTCTTGAACGGAGCTGAAAAGCTCCGCGCGGAGCTATCACCTTGACTGCGAAACAAAGATAGGCTAAGTTTGCCTAGTTTTACTGAATCTACACAAAATACGCTTAGGCGTCACATTCTATACCAAGAGAGATTGCCCATGAACCTCACCTGCCCTCGCTTCGCGAAAGCAATATCTAATCTACCATTTTTCGGCCCAATAGTAATCGTTAGTTTCATAATCCTCGGATCGACTTTGACGTATAACCGTGCGCTGGCACAAACTGACGCTCTTCGAGCTACACTTTCTATCAATCCCTATCCGTCCCCTTATATTAGTGACTGGGAAACCAGTTCGTCGTTTGGTGAGGCAAGCCTTACCAACACGACAGATACGAATCTGACTTTGCGGGTGTCTGTGCGTGTTGTTAGAGAGCGGTCTGGTGTAATCGCCACTGCCCAAAGTCAATTGATATCTGTGCCCCCGGGAGATTTTGCGAGGTTTTCCACTGGTGAGTTGACTGGTTACGAATCGTATTCCTATGCCAATTCTATTGAGAATCAAATTATCCAGACTGGCCGTCTTCCTGAGGGAGAGTATGAATTCTGTCTGGACTTTGAAGATGAGTTTGGAGGCGCGCTTCTATCTAATGTGTGCGCTAGTTTCTTTATAGTCGACCCTACTCCGCCTTCACTATTGTTTCCATTCGACGAAGAAATAGTTGAGGGTCAGTTCCCAAGTTTCCAATGGACACCGGTTCAGGCTCCGGCATCATTTCCAGTTAAATACGATGTAAAGATTGTTGAAATCCTTGACGGTCAGGTTCCAGCACAAGCTCTGGCGGCGAACATCGCGCATTACCACAGCTCATCGGTGATTGAAAGCAATTTACTATACCCGATTGACGCTATTGAACTGGAGGCCGGACATAAGTATGTGTGGCAGGTGCGTGCGCTCGGCGAGAGTGACCAGCCTGCATCAAGTAATAATGGTTACAGTGAAATCTGGACTTTCATTTATTCAAGTAGTGACATCGAGACTCCTCAATCAACAGACGCCCGCTCCATTGAAATAGCTCCGGCTGGCGGATCTGTCTCTGGTCTGTCACTACCGAGTCTGGATAATTCCACTTTCGAGGAAGTTCGTGACAAATGGAATTCTTTCAAGTCAGGTGAGGCTGTCACTATTCCTATTCCGGGTATGGGTGATTTTGAAAGATTCAATGTTCCCAATGTACAAGTGGCTATCAATGACACTTTGAAGATGATTTCATTTCGTGGCCGGACAGAGCGTTTCAATGAGCCCGCCGCTGATGTTCTTCTCACATTGCGCTGGAAGGGTCTCAAGTCTGCCGCTACAATTTGCATCAAACTCCCTACTTTTTCATTTGGCGGAGCTTTCGTTGAATTTGCTTCATTAGGGAGATTTGAAGAGTTGGCTTTAGATTTCTCTCTCATTGGATTTTCCAATAGGAATGAAAAACTCTCGGCGGCGTTTTTCCCCGGGGAGTTTGCTGATTTTTTTGAAGATCAGGAAGTTGAACTTAAGCCGGGGATGAATTTTCATGGAGTGATTAGCATAGACCGGACACCCTGGTTCCAGCGATTCGTAAGTTTTGCGGGAGTGGAAGACAATCAGGTGATTCTCAAGGGTTATGGTGGGCCGGTTAGGAATTTACTGACCAAGAAAACCGCTAAGGATTTTGAGCTGTCACTATCAGCTCAACTTCCTGCAATTGTTTCTCCGGATTTTAGGCTCTGGCTTAAGTCTCGCCAGTTTGAACTTGAAGGGGGAATTAGGCGCGCGCTCGATTCAATTAAGAGCTCTGATACTCTTGCAAAGAATGACGCTACCGAGGCCCAATACACACCTTATTTGAAACTGACCGAAACCCTAAAGGGTAGCTTTTTTGATAACCGTGAGTTGACATTCTTTCGCTCACTTGAGTTATCGCAAACGATAGGTGACACGGTAACTAAAGTCGGAGTGCGGTTTGGCTCGAAGGACACTCTTCATCTTGGTTTGGATTGGCTGAATATTCATGACGTTACTCTGGCGCTTGAAGGTGAGGCAGAGAAAACAAGCGTCACGCTCAATGGGGCGATTAGTATCGGCTCGGTAAAACTTGCTGATAGCGTACTAATAGGAATCGAAACTCAAAGCACAAAGGCTGACACTTCAAAGGGCGTTGAAAACGAAAGCTCCTTCAAAGAAAAATCGGTTGGCGCATCGAAGACCAAAGGGAAAACAAAATATCGTCTCAAAGCGGCGCTTAGTGACGATTTCACGCTCGGTGACATCTGGAAAATTGTCAAGGTTATCCACCCGGATCCGTTTCTGGATGGCGGCGGAGAAAGAGACCTTAGTGGACTTTTCGATCTTTCGGATTTTTCATTTGGGATTAACAATTCTTTGGAGCTTGAGGTTTTCTTTGCCGGAAAAACTACACTAAGGAATTCCGAAACCGATCTAATGGTTTCTCTCACCAAGGATTTCTACGGCAAGCGCTCATTTACTTTGGGGATAAAACCAATTAGCTGGAGACTTACCGAGGCTATTCCGGCGCTTTCCAATCCCGTTCTTGATAATCTAGATTTCTCAAATGTTGGTTTTGTAGTCACCAATAAGGAAGCGAGGTTTGAGTCGTCGGACCTGGGTCCGGACACACATGAATTCTACAGCAAGATATACGCTAGTGATGAATATACTTTGGTGTTGAAGCCGGGGATTAACATGATAGCGGTTATCCCGTTTGATAACCTGCAACCTGATGATCCACTTATTACACTAATGGATCATCTGGGGATGCACTCTAAAGGGTTGATGCTTCAGGGGTCCTTTGGTAATGTTTTCGGTTTGTTAAGTGGTGAGGCAGGTGGAAGCTCTAGCTTGATTAAGGATATATATCTGAAGGCCGGTTTGCCGCCGATGCAACCTCCGGGGGCTCCGAAGTGGTTTGTTTCGGGTGAATTGGCTCTAGAAGTGACAGGAGCGCCGTCGGTTGGAATGCTTGGGGCTATTACAGTTGATATTAACGGTGATATACTGACGTTTTTTGTGCAAGGGAAAATCGCTCGTGACGGCGCCGGGGTAGCGGTCGCAATAGTTGGCGGGCTTGAGGCGGAGAAACCATGGAAGGCGCCATTTGGGATTGGATTTCTAACCCTTAACAAGACAGTGGTCAAAGTTTCGGTTAACGCCTATGGAAACATTGGCCTGGGCTTTGCCGGTGATTTGGTTATTGGTGAAAAGGATATCAAAACTGCGGTAGCAGTTGCTATCAACGCTTACACTGGAGTTCCGACGAATGCAATTTTCGACGGTGAAAGTGATGAAGGATTGGAGTTATATGATATCGCTACTTTGCAAAACAAGATGGTAGCGGCGGCAAGCGGCGGTGAGCCTCCTATGCTCCCGATTGATGCGCTACCGAATATCGCCATAAAGAAAATGGGGTTGAAGTTCGCTCCCAAGAGTGACCCTGATTTGGGTGTTGAGGCGGGGATGGCTATCAAGGGTGATCTTTGGGTTGGGATGACACCCGGTGGTGAGATGAGCAACATTGCCGGTGTTGATTGCGCAGTTGGTGTTGAAGGCATCTGGATGAAAGGTCATCTTGCTAGTTTCAAGGTTGGACCGCTCACGTGGGAGGATGCTTTACTTGATATACAGATGATACCGGGTGAGTCTCACTTTGTGATTGTAGGTGAAGTGGACATGCTCGGTAGTATGAAGATGGTTGATATTTCTTTGAGTCGTGATAGTCTCAAGTTTGAAACTGAGACTAAAATTGACGGTTTGTATACCACCAGCTTTAGAGCCAATGGCGCTTTCAATTTGACTAATCCATCTTTTGAGGTTAACGGTGAGTTGCAAAGTGATTTTGGTGATGTTTTGGCGACGCCGCTTTCGGAGGGATTGAAGATCTTTGCTGTTGCAGGAGCGAAAGTTGTTGATGCGGCTTTGGAGGCGTATGAACATGCGGATTTGGTTCAGGCAAAGAAGCAATCTGCTGTGGATGAACTTGAGCGGAGATTGAAATCGGTTCGCGCAGGCGCCAGGCAGGCGACTCTCACTTCCAAGAAAACCAAAGACGCCGCGTATGTGAAATTGAAAAAAGCTATAAGAGCAAAAAACTCAACCTACAGGTCTTACCGCGGCATTCCAAAGAGAAAAGTCAAAGCAAAACTTGCGGCGCTTAATAGATATAGAACTGCTTTGGCAGGATATCGAAGGCAAGTGGTTGCACATGTAGGCGCTAACGCGAAATATGTGAGCAAGCTCACGATTTACAAATCAATCCCTGACCCTGATAACAATCCGGCGTTACTAGGGCTCAAAGGTCAGGCCGATAAGCTATGGAACGAGTTGCTTGCGCAAAAAGAGAAACTCAAGAAACTTCAAGCCATTTATCGGGAAATAAATGATTTTCTAGCGGCGGCTTCGGGGCCCCTGGTTGTAATGCAAAAGACTAGCTTCAATTCATCGCTGAATAATTTGGTCAAGGGACAGGGAGTAGATGTTCACCTGGAAATGCTTGTTTTGGAGCGTTTGCAGGAGATGGATGTCAAGATTAGCTTCGATAATATCGGCGAGGCGGTAAAGACAATCCTGCAAAAGTTGATTAAGGGTTGAGCGTGGTAATTGATACAGTCCTGAGAGTCTCCGTCAATAGCTTTCCTGGCCACAGGTAATGTAACTGTGACAATAAGTCGTTTACGAAGAATTTGAGAAATGGCGCCCCCAACTAGACGAGTTTCGTAACTTTTGTGCTATTGGGGAATACTGCATATTACAGAGTATTCTGGAGGAGGTAATTGGCCAAGCTACATTCTGCCCATTTCGAAATGGGCTAATCTGCGGTAAGGAACATCAGCTCGGGACTACAAACTAAGCAAGTTTTAAATGTTCATATATTCTTAAACAAATCTTGTAGAGAAGAATCTGGGGTCAGGTTTAACTTTTCTTTCATAAGTCGCTCATACTCTCGAAAGCGCTTAAGAGCTTTCAAAGACATGTTCTGTTTCAGCAACACCCTGATCGATTCTTCGATGCCATCAGCCCAGAGAGGATCAATTCGCAATGCCTTATTGAGAATGGTATCTGCGCGGGCGAAGTCACCCTGTGAGCTATGTGCTGACGCCAGCGTCAGAACGCCAGAGAGATACAACTCTCTCAAAGACTCACGCCGCTCGACTGTGTAGGACTCGTATCTCCGTTCAGGTAGAAGCTCATCAACGTACAGACTCAGGGCGCGCTCTAGTGAGTCAATATCCTGAGCAGTCGCCCCGGCTCCTGCGTCATACTCAGCTTGCGCTTTGTCCAATCTGGCCTTGAACTTGCGGTAGTCAATACTAGATTCGTCCGGCAAGACCAACTCATAGCAGTTGTCTGAGTGTCTCACGTAAGAGACTCCTCGCGGTTCGAAGTATGGGTCCAGCGACTTTCTCAAATCTGACACAGATGTTTGCAGGTTGATTCGCCCGGATTTACTCTCTTTGTTGGGCCATAGGCGCTCAATTAGCTCTTCCTCGTGTATGGACGCAGGATAGACGAGGCTAAGCATCTCTAAAATCATTCTAGACTTCTTTCGTGAAATTGTCACCAAGCTCCTGTCGGCATAGACTTCCAAAGCGCCTAGAACTTTTATTTCTAATGGCGGAAGATTGAATTCTCTGTATTCGTCATAATACTGTGTAACTAACCGCTTTATCTTAGCGTTCTTTGTCACTGATAGTTTCTTGAAGACATCACGGAGACCTCTTACTTGATTGGCTATTGCGAATTCTAGCAACCTACAAACCTCATCACCAGAGATCACGTCCGCAGAGAACAGTTTCTGAAATCCTGACACAAAATTTATTCGCTTATCATGGGAAATTAGCCTAGTCGCCTGATTAACATATATGTTTTTCGCAACAGCTATAAGAATAGCTAATGACGACACTTCATCATTCGGGCAGTGGTATGTGCGCCAATCAATAGCCCCAAAAGCCCGCAATGCTTTTTTCAGATGTGAAACCATCGGTTCATACTTTCGATAAGTGAAATAGTAATACATCGCATAAAGGTTAACTGTCACGACCCAAGGCTTAACACCCTTCGCGGACGCTATGCTCTCCAGCTCCCTAACGCGCGATAGTCCCGCCGATTCATTGCACTCCTGAATAGAGCTGTACAATTCGATGACCAATTGTTTAAGTCGATTTGAATTTGTAACGCCTTTGGACGGTCGAGAATCGTCATTGAGAACAACAATCGGTTTTCCTGCAATGAGACTGTAGAACTCCACATCCAAGGCAGTGTCAATGTAATCTGGAATGCTTTGCTTTTCGAATCTGTCACATGCGCTTTGCAGAAGCTTTAACCCTTTCCTAGTCTGCCCTATTTGAAAGAGAGACGCTCCTTCAATGGATTCAATAGTCGCCCTTGCTGTCTCCAAGGAATGCGGGTGATTGCTTGAGGCTTTGACGAACTCGGCTATGGCGCTGAAGACCATTTCAAACGTGCACTCCAAAAAACATGAGCGTATCAAATTTGTGTAAGGCAGATGAATCGCGGCATAAGACTTTGACTTAATACACGCATCTTTCATCTCTGCAAGTATTTCTCGCCCCTTGGAGATCTCTCCCTCCATACAATAGGCATAGGCCATGTTGGTATTTGCCGCTACCCGCATTTCGAATTTGCTCTCGGGAATTAGTTTAACGCTTTCTTGCATGTGTTTGATGGATCGTGCGAACGCCAACTCAAGAAAAGCGGCGTAGAACAAGGGGAAATGCGCTATCGCAATAATATCCTCATCGAAAGGCCCGTGACTCTCCACTAGCGCGTCCCACTGTTGTAGAATTGAATCATAGCTCAAATCTGCGCCGACAAAGATTCTTGACCATTGATGTTGCACCCATAACTTACCAAGCGATTCACTTCCTTTTGCAAATCTGTCCGGTTGTAAATGTTCATTGAGAAACAGCTCGAGCGTCTTGTAATCAGCATAGAGAACATACAGGTTGGACTTCAGATTCACGTATGATGGATTATGATGCTCTGGCCGAGGCACTCTATCCAGCCATTTCTTTACCACGCCGTGCCCATTTACTTTGAGGATAGCCCACCAATGTTTATTCATCTCGGCAAGCGCTCGTTCGAATTCTGAAGCGCTCATCAGCAAATCTATCGCTTCCAAAATCTGTCCGGAGTCCACGATGTCCTTGAACATCTCGTTTGTGAATTCGCTTCTTTGATTCACAGAAAAATATTTCTCGAATTGGCCTGCAAGCGCATCTCGGACGAGCGGGTGAAGCGAGACGGATTCTGTGTCTTCGGAACTTACCAGCGGGATTCCTGAGTCTCTAACTGTCTCAAGTTGTTCTTGAACATGCTTCTTGTCTTTGAAGAGCGCGCTACAACAGTCAACGGATATGTTCTTCAGGAGTGAAGTCTTAATGAGAAACTCCACTGTCTCCTGCGGTAAGCCATCTAGGATTTCCTCAATGATGTATTCATTTGCGGTCTGCGAATAGAGCTTGTCGAGTTCGGTAGTCGAATTGTGGTCAATGCGCTTCAGAATCGAGATCAACAACCCAATTTGAATTCCCCAACCCTTGGATTGTTTCCAAATGTTCTTCAGGACTAGCTCCGGGAATGACGCCTCTAACCTCTTGTTTGCTATGCCCACAAATTCTTTGTATGTGAATTCAAAATCTTCTTGTTTCAATAAGTCAGCGTTTCCACTTTCGAGCAGCTTGCCAAGCTTAATCTTGGGTTTAACTCGGGAGGTTAGTATGAACTTGATTTTGCCGTTTGAATAGCGAAGTAGCCGACTGACAAAATCACATATGCTCTTTTCGTTGTTTACACACTCCCAATTGTCCATGACAAACCAGACAGGAGCTCCCTTGTGCTCCTGGCACAGGAAGCTCAACTCATCGAGTAGAGCAGATATTGCATTGGGAGTAGAGTGGTCTCCGGCAAGTAATTCTCCAAACATTGTCCTGTTGCATGACGTTAGAGATTTCAAGAACTGCTCAACGAATCTCTCAATCGTTGCATCGTTTTCATCAATTGTTAGCCATGCCTTGCTTTTCCGTTGAACATTTTTCAGCGCTTGGTGCGCGAGAACCGTCTTTCCAAAACCGGCTGGAGCCCAAAGCACGAAAAGATTGCGCTTCGAGCTTGCAGAGAATCTATCTGTGAGCCTTCTCCTTGGATAGATCATCTCCGGTGGGTTCGGGATTTCATTCTTGATTGTCAACAGGCGGGGCATATAACTGACCATCTCCTACAGAGTTAAGACATTACAGCCAAAAACTACGAGAATTCGCGGATTTTTGCAAGAAATCTATCAAAAAAGACTAATACAGTCCAAATAGTAAGTCACCAGTAAGTGGAGAATCTATAGTTGGAGTATGAAAAGCAATGAAAACACAGCGGATACAGCCAGCACAGAAAACATACACGAGAAAAACACCCGTCCACAAAAAGTCCTCTTGCACATAGCTCGCCGGGAGGGAAAATGGACAGGACGAGCTATTTCTTATGCGCGTAAAGAAGAGATTCTTTTTGGCAGTCTAGTGGAGTTGATTGATTGGCTTTCAAATGATAATAACAAAACACGATGAGGCATATTTTGAGATTCTCAAGAAGATCATCACATCACAACAAACGTGGAACACTAAGATTCGGCGTGGCGGCGCTACTGCTGTCCGTAGCGCTACTCTACAGTTATAGTTGTTCAAAGAAAAACCCGGTTGATAGCGAGCCACCGAAGCCGTCAATCTCGGCGCTAACTCTCACTCCATCACATGGAGCTCCCGGGGCTTCGATTGATATAGGTGGTCTGATCGTTGACACAGCAATAACTAGCACCTATACGATATTCTTCGGTGAAACGCAGTCCCTGATTTCTATCAGTCCGCTAGGCGGTGTCTCCACTGTCGCGCCATTGTTTTTCGATGCTGTGACAGCGTGGCACGCTCCACCTGACAGCGCGCTTGATGTTTCGATATTCCGCAATGACACGCTTGTAGGCGAAGTAAAAGCGGCGTTTATTTCCGATTCACTGATAAAGGCTCCCGGCACAACAGAGAGAGTTTTCACTGACCTCCTAGATCTCGGACAAGCTCTCAAGGAAATGGTTTCTTCATTCCCGACTACACCCGGTTTTGAAGAACAGGTGTTCTTTGCGGTCGCTCAGGCGATTGATAGCTATTTGGTTTCCGAAGATTTCCAGGGCGCTCTGGACTCTTTGAGCGCAGAACCGCTAGCGCTTGAACTCGTGGATGCAATCTACGCCTCAGCGGAGTTCGATGAGACTACATCGGCTATCACCGATGCTTTCCAAGCTCTTGCAACGGCTCTGGCTGTCCCTGGTAATGTAAACAGAAGACTGTCAGGTAGCATTATTGGTGATGTCGAACTTTCAAAGAGAATGCAGGTTGCAGGAATACTGCAGGAATACACGCAGTCATTTGTGCACGGTAACAATGTTGCATTAGGGCTAATCAACTCGGGCATTTCTGCGGCGGGGATGCTCTCGTCCACTTTGAATAGACTTCTTACTCTGGCAGGGCCAATAACCAGAGCTCTATCAGCGGCGGGGGCGGTCTACGCCATCCTTGATATAGTTCTTACAAAAATCATCGTTGCGGCGCTTCCGACAAAGCTTGACTCGATAGTTGTGATTTTTGATCCGGGCGCGGAATCCAATCTCAAAGTTGGTGACACCACGAAAACCGTCAAACTGATCTTCGCCTCAAATGAGCCTGTCCCAATAACCGCTAACGATTTGATTTCGGTTTTTCTCTCGACTGCCGGGGTTTTCGTTCCTAGCGCTAATACACAACGAGAAAGAATACTCGCTTCCGTTAAAACGATGCTTGGTTTCTTGAAAACAGGGCTCGTATCCTACAAGAATGCCCATCCTGACTTCGCCTTTGATCCTGACATTCTTGACTTCAACAATGGTTTCACTATTCCAAAAATACGTAGTACAGCTTCAATTGAGGATACTGCTCTAGTAGACTTCAATGTCGGTTCAAACAGCAATGTAGCGCAAGCTCTACCGGGCCAACTTGAATGGAAAGCCATTGAGCCGGGCTCTGCGGATGTCTGGATTGAAGCGCGAGCAGTCGGCGAATCCGGAATCGCTATTTTCCCCGGAGTTGGGATACCACTCCCCTATGTCTATACAGGTACGACTTTTGGTGTAATAGACACCGGAGAGGTTCCTTTTTCCAATAAGACGCGAGTTACTGTTTCGGCAAAAATATTTGTTGAAGCAACTCTATTTCCTGAGACCGTCCAAGAAGATTCCGCATCTCAGTTGGTGGTGAGCGCTGGGCATCTTGGACCCAACGGTGAAACTGTTCACGAAGACGGAATTCTTATTGACATTTTTGTAACTGGCGGAGTAGCAACGCCACAGTCAGGTGTCACTGGCGGTCTTTTCAGCAGGGTAACTAGTGACATTGTAGCTAACCCCGGAGAGGACTCTGTCATCATTCGCATCGTCGCCACTGATAATGTCGTGGGCTCTGACGGGACGTTTGCCACAACAGATACAATCATCGGAGCCGATGCTATTTCTTCGATACCGGCTGGGGATAACGGACCAATACTTTACAGAGAGAGCAATGACGAGACTGAATTTATCAACAATATGAATTTTAGGGTGGCTATACCCGGGGTCAGGGGTGGTGCAAGATTTGATTTTCCTCCTCCTTTTGACAAGGCGCGTTTTGTTAAATCTGCAACGCCATCTACTGACAGGAAATATATCTTGTTAAGCGGCTCTCATAGTTACCGCTGGGAAACCGGAACATACGATAGATTTGATTTCGGTCCGCTAATGTCACTCGCGGTAAATAGAGGTTTCAGTGAATTCCGCCCCAGCAAGTATTATGTGATGGGCAAAGAAGCAAATTCTGCCAACAGCCCCGATAGTTCGACCGTAATCTATACTTATGATTTCATGTCGTTTGCAGTAGAAAAATTTGCGACTTTGGACACCAATTTTTCCCTTTTCCCAAGGGCTTTTGTTCCATCCCCAGTCGCCGATGAGTTCAGAATCGCGTCTCATACTTCTATCTTCAAAGTAGATTCTTCTGGAGTAGTCACCACAATTTTCGAGAAAGGTGGAAGCGATCCTTCCTTCAGAAACTTGTTCTGGACGTCAGATGGCCAGGAAATGATAGTTTCACTTGCTAGTGGACCAATTAATGACCCTGCAATAGGTGTGATACCTAAGGGTGGGGGACAGATGCGCAGGTTTCCGCTAGATACGAGGACAGCTGTAGACTTCATACAATTGCAATATCGTGCAGCGAGTAGGGAAGTCGCTTATGTGGGCGCATCAAATGGGATATTGCTACTGAATATCGACAATGGTTCGAATCGAACCGTTCCCACAACCTCGAATTCCGCAATCCTAAAGTTTGTCCTTTCACGAGACGGAAGGTTCGCGGCTGTGTCTGAAGCATTTAAGCCGGGTCCAAGCACGTTCTTCAGGGTAATAGTTGTCAATCTTGACACTGGTGAGAAGCAGACCGTAGATGGGAACTTCCAGTGGGCATCGGGGAATCTGGAGTTGATGGTCTGGTAACAAAAAGAAACTCAATCAGGAGATAGAACAATGACACGCAAACTTTCAGCGATGATTGCAATCATTCTGGCTCTCGTCGCAGGCTCTGCCTACACAGCGCCAAACACAATCAACTATCAAGGTCGAGTAACCGCCCCCGACGGAGCGCCGGTTCCCGATGGACAGCAGTTGATGCGTTTCAACATCTATGATGCGCCAACCGATGGAGTGTCTCTCTGGAACAGTGGTTTCCTCGGGATATCAGTAGTCGGTGGGCTTTTCCAATACAATCTAGGTGATTCAACCACCCTGCCCGACTCGCTTTTTGACGGTGAGCCACGCTGGCTGGGTGTGCAAGTCGGAGCCGACCCGGAAATAGCGCCGCGAACCGAATTCACTCCGCACGCCTACACGTTTCGCGCGTTCGATGCAAACAATGCCGATTCACTCGGAGACAAGCCCGCAACATCATTCCTGCATCAAGGAAAAGACACTCTATCTACTTCACTGCAACTACGCACCAGTGACGGTGAACTGGCATACAACTTCACTTCTTTCGGTAGACGGTTTTCAGTATCAAAGTCTGGCACAGGATCAGCTGAATTGAGTTCGGATAGTATCAGTGGTGGACAGTTGAGATTGAACGGTGGTAGCGGAGGAAGTATCTGGGGCTTAGGAGGCGGTAGCCTGTCCAATCCGAACGCGGCTCTGCTTGTTTTGTCGAGCTTGAGCCAGGCGGGAGGAGTATCCTTGGTAGGCAACCCGGATCATGGGCAACTAGTCATGGGAGATACTTCAGGCTTACCCTCATTATCGATGAGGGGAGTCAATCCATTTACCGGTACCGACAGCCTACGTGATGTAAATGTGTTCCTCGGAACCGGCGCTGTCAATCAAACTGAAATTCTGGATGAACCGGGTATCGCCGCTAACAGCACACCCAGCAACATCACCTGGCCCCTGTTCCCAACACTTTCGGACATTTTGACGGTTACTATTACTATCCCGAACGATGGTTACGTAGTAGTCGAAGGCACGACAGTATTGCGATTCGCCAACTCCCCGGCGAGTCGCCTGGCTGGACAGATGCAAATCGACACACTTGCAGGAGGATCATTGGAAGGTTCACATACGTCCTGGGCCGGAGTCGCAAGCGTTCCCTCTTCGCCGTTATATCAGTCCGGTGTCGCAAGGCGCGTGTATTTCTTTTCTGAAGCAGGAACTCACACATTCCGGCTAGAGGCAAGTCAAACTACTGGAGATGTTGGCTCCAGCATTCAGTCGATCAACACTTGGCTTCAAGCTACATACTTCCGCACAGGTTATGGATCAGTAACAACCATCACTAACAACCCGGGCAATAACCCAAGGGCAGAGGCAATAACAGTACGACGTGAAAACGGTTCATCAGATCAGGTGTATAGGGTAGATTTGCGCCATTACGAGCTCAAGGTGTTGCAAGCCCAACTTGCTGCCGAACGCGCTGAAATGCGAGCATTGAAGGCCGAGATGGAACTCAGACAAGCTCAAAAGAGACAATCAGATGTAAATAAGTTTTAGCCAAATAGCATCCTTCCAATTGCCCATTGAGTCAATTGCAACGATGGAGGGTGAATCACATATGGCGACCCCAACGGGAATTGAACCCGTGTCTCAGCCTTGAAAGGGCCGTGTCCTAACCGCTGGACGATGGGGTCGGCTTTGAAATGCTTGTCCGGTTTGGCCATCGCGGGGCGATGAGAGCCGTGAATCAATATAACAATATTGCGGACATTCGCCCAAAACCAATGGGCGAGGCCAAAATAGCCCTCAACGGCTCAAAGTCAAGAGTCTTCTGCTAAGAACGACCAACTTGGGCGAAGGTTCGAGAACATGGGGTCGATCTCGGACTATATATATAGTAGCCATATATAGTAGCCATATATAGTAGCCGGAGCGATGAAGTCAGCCCGCTCGTTAAGGATGAGCTCAAAGGCCCTTGCCGTCATCAATCGGATACACGATTGTTGAGGTAGAATCCGTTAAAATTCCCTGAATACAGGTCGTCAAGGGTTTCTGCCGCTGGACGCGGGTTGAAATCTAGCTGGCTTCGAGCTTTGGAATTGTCGTAAACCCAATCATAGTTCAACATTCTAACTACATCGGGATAGAATCGTAGTTTGCCGCCTTTGTTTTCGCGTCGCAGTCGGCAGGCTATTTGGGCCGCTGTAACTAGCGCTGAAATTGGCGGGGAGAATTGACGAGGTTTTCTGCCGGTCTGTATTGAGAAAATGTCCAATCCTTCCGCTAGGGATAGGTTGTCTCCGGTCAGCAAATAGCGTTCGCGGTCGCGCCCTTTCTCCATGGCCGACAGAATCGCCTGGGATACATCACGAATATCCACGATATTGAATTTGGTTTGAAAATTCGGGATTAAGGCTTTTGACATTAGCTTGTCTATACGTGATTTGTCTGCGCCATGCCGTGACGGGGCAACTATGATTGAGGGATTGACGGTTATCAATTCCGGCCTTTTTTGATGCTCGTTGTCCTGAGTGTCATCGTCACTTTCTTGAACGCTAGCTTGAGATAGTAATTGTTCGGCATGGTGTTTTGAGAGGATGTAGGGGATTCGTAGATGATCGAGATTGAATTTGGCGTCTTCAGTAAGAAGGGCTGACTCGCGATTGCTATCTCGTAACGTTGCGCCGATAGCGGCGATGGTAGAGACGTGCAGGAATTTTCTTACACGGGCTGAGATTGCGGCCCGGTAGCAGAACAGGGCGCCGAAGCTGTTTATGCCGGTGAAGAGTGTCAGTTTATCGCCGCGAAAATCTACTAGCGCGGCAGTGTGTATGACAGAATCTATTCCCTGAAATGCTTCGGTCAGGCTTTCTTGATTGCGCAGGTCTGCGAATCTTTTTTCGAGATTGTGGGAATCAATGAATGTGCAATCGGAAGTTTTGCGCACCATGCAAATCGGGCGAATGCCTTGTTTTAGGTATTCGTGAATTAGCTGACTTCCCAGCAGGCCGCTCGCGCCGGTTATTAGTATTTTTTGATTGGAGGTCATAATTTGGGTAATTGAACTACTTTTGGTTTTGGAACGCGCTACAGAAAAGTCACGATGCGCCCAGCCTAGCCCACAGCAATGTAGCGACCGCCATTACAAAGTCAATCGAACTTCAAATCTGAGCCAGGAAATGGAATTGGAACATCTCTTGAAAATTATTTATACTCTGCTGTATCCTTGGATATCTCAAAACAGGATTTAGTTCGAATAAATACCTTAGAGCGCCACATTGAGTCTACTATGAGTCCACTAGCTGAAGTTACCGATTCCTCCAACGCAAGTTCTGTAAGTAAGAAGGCGCTGTATGGGCTTTTGGTGTTTTTCTTGTTCCTCCTATTTGCTGAGGGCGCTTTGCGAATACTCCAGGTAAAGCCTGCTTTTGCTAATCGTTTCTTTGTGTTTAATCGCAACTATGATTATCCGGAGGTTTTTGAACGTGACGCAGAATTGCTTTGGCGCCTGCGGGGGCCGCAGAGGATTGAGTCACGTTTTTTTGATAGAGGTGAGTATCTTATCAATTCCCTCGGTATGCGCGGGGAAGAAATCAGCTATGATACTTCGCTGGTTAACATCGCGGCTGTTGGTAATTCATGTACTTTCGGCTGGCAGGTCTCTGAGGATGACACCTACCTTTTTCAATTGGTTGATTCTTTGAATCATGGTTTAGAAGAGCAATCATTTCAAGCAATTGATGGAGGGATTCCCGGATATAGCTCCTATCAGGGAAAACTATTTTTTCAAAAATACCTAGCCCCCCTTAATCCAAAGGTGACACTGATTATGTTTGGCTGGAATGATCAGTGGGCTGCATCGGGAAATATCATTGACAGCGAACAAGAAACACCTTCAGGTTTTTTGTTAAGCGCTTTGAAGGTTGTGAATCGCCTGCGGGTCTATCGTCTTTTGCGTCAGTTAATCTTGCAGGCCATTGAGCCGGAGATACTGGAAACTGTTGGGCAACGGGACTCACGGCCTCGTGTGCCGTTGAAACAGTTTGGTGAGAACCTGATGAGCATAATTGAGCAGGCAAAGGCGATTGGCAGTTACCCCATATTGCTTACATCACCGATTCCATCACTGGAAACTTATTATCCGCCGCATCGTCGTTCGCCGATGCATGATGCGCACTATCGTTACAATCGTATTATCCGTGGAATAGCATTTGAGAATGATATAGCTCTGGTGGATTTAGCCGCTGAGTTTAATCTGCATGATGATTTGTTTACTGATGTGACGATGGACCCGATACATTTCAATGCGCGCGGTCATAAGCTGGTCGCCCAGTTGCTCTATCCAGCTATTATTGAAGCTTTGGCAGATTCACTGAAACGCTAGTGAATTACAAAAACGATATCAGGCGCTCTATATCTGCGCTGTTGCTGTAACAATGCGGGGCTATTCTTATTCCACCTTCACGTTGTGCGCAGATTATGTTTTCTTTTTGCAGGTTTTTGAAAAGCTCCAGATAGTTTGAGCAGGTGAAAGATAGAATTGATGAGCGGGATTCTTCTGCGAGGGGGCTTAGGATTTCGTAGCGTGAATCGGATTGTAGTTTGTCGATTAGGTTGTTCAACAGAGAGTGAGTGTGTTGTTGGATGTTTTCAATTCCGATTTCCAGAAGCATCCTCAATGATTCGGCAAAGGCTATTAAGTGTGCGGCGGGGGCGGTTCCGGTTGTGAATCTTCTTGCTCCGCTGAACACCGGCTTGTCATATTGAAAGAGATCAAAGAAATCCTCCCAATCGACAGAAAGCCAACTTTGCATGATAGGACGCATGGATTCGCGAGCGCGAGGTGAGACGGCTATCAAACCAACCCCCAAAGGCGAGAGCATCCATTTTTGCGCACCGGCGCTTAGCACATCGATTTCTAATTGGTCGAAGTCAAGCGGCTCTGCTCCCAATCCCTGAATTGCATCCACTACAAAGTAGGCGCCAACGGACTTTGCAAGTTCTGAGAGTTTAGCTAGGGGTAGTTTGGCTCCGTTGTAGAATTGTACGAATGACACTGCTATTACTTTTGTCTTTGGTGTGACAACTGATGCGTAGTCTTCGATTGTGGGCGCGCTTCCTTCATGATGCACGAAGCGAACTTTCACTCCCTTATCTTTCAGGGCCATCCAGGGATAAACATTAGCCGGAAACTCTTTAGCGCCTATTACTATTTCGTCGCCGGGCTCCAATTGGAAACCGAAGGCCGCTACGTTTACTCCATAGCCGGTGTTGTAACCGTAGGTGACATTTTCTATGTCGGTGTGTAGCAAAGTTGCTGATGATTCTCGCACTGAATGAAATGCGCCGTTTAGTTCATTGTCGCTTTTCCAGGGTATTCGCTGGGTTACGTCATAGTAGGCATCCAGCGCCGCGCGGGTGCGTTTGGGTAGCGGGCCTACTGATGCGGCATTGAGGTAGACGGCGTTATCGGCAAAGTCGAATTCGTTTCTTACATTTTCTATGGAGCTGGATTTGTTTGTCGCGGTCATGTGAGCCTGTTTTCTGCGATGATGTTCTGAAGACATTTTACAATGAGAAAAGGATTCCAATGATTGCTAGTGTTCCCATGAGTTTGATTAACTGTGAGAACATCAAGAACGCTACGGCTATGAAGGGGATTCTGTGACGTTCGCTTACGATTACGGCAAACGGAAGAGCGCCAATGACGACAGTCCATATGGCAATCGCAATACCTGCGCGCGGACCTTCGAGCGGTAGGAGTAAGTACAGCCAGCTATATAGCCCCATCGGCAGGCCGGCGAATAGGAACCATTGCAGGACGAAATCCCAAAACTTATTTGCTAGTGACGAATTGACGTCACTTGAAGATACGCTTAGGTGACCTTGGCCCACCAAACGACGTTCAAATGCCGATAGCGCCCAACTCACAACCAGCAGGTAGGCGATAGTAGCAAGGGCGCAATAGAACATTAGTGTCGGAGGAATTATCATTGTGTTTTCTTAGTTCGGGATTCGCGCTCTATAGCCAGCTATGTTCTTTGTACCACTTGATGGTTTCTTTGGCGCCTACGATGAAGTCTGTTTTTGGTGCGAAATCAAAATGTCTTTTGGCGTGTTCAATTGATATTTCCCAGGGACTGAGAATCTCTCGCGCTTTCTCTCTGGTCAATATTGGCGTAAAGGGTGTCACCGCACAAGCTAATTCTGACAGCGCTCCGAATATTCTAAATAACCATCCGGGAATCGGCAGAGGGATGGCGCGCTTGCCCAAGGCCGTGGCCATTGTTTGTGTCAATTCGGCAAAGGTTGAGGCGTTGTTTTCGGCGAGAAAATATCCTTCACCGGAGGGTAATTCATGTTTGAGCATCTTTGTGATGCCTGCGACCAGGTCTTCTACATAAATCAATTGTATTTTTCTATTGGTATCACCGATTGCGGGGCGAAAACCTCGCGCCACTGACTGGAAGAAGGTGAATATCTCTTTGTCACCGGGACCATAGACTCCTACGGGTCTGGCGAATTGCAGGTTTATTTTGTCCGCATAGGCGCTAAGAAGTTTTTCGGCTTCGAGTTTTGAGCGCCCGTAGGTTGTGATAGGCGCGGGTGTGTCATCCTCACAGCGCAAACCGGACGGCGCAGGGCCATAGGCGGCAAGTGAGGAAACAAATATGAAGCGCTTTACTGAATCTGATTCTACACAGGCTTTGATTAGGGCTTCGGAGCCATGCGTATTTACTTCGAAGAGTCGCGCTTTGGTTTTGGCTTTGACTAGTCCGGCGTTGTGGATTACGACATCGGCGCCTTGTATCAATCCTGGTAATGACTCAGGTTGTGTGACATCACCGTAGGCGAATTCAACTTTGAGTCCTTTCAGGAAATCTAAGTTGGCGGATTTGCGGACTCCGGCGATTACAGTGAAGCCGTTTTCCAGCAGAGAACTACAGAGGCGTGAACCGATAAATCCATTGGCTCCGGTTACTAAGACCCGCTGATACTTATTCTCTATCGCGGGATATTCGGCCATTAGTTTTGAATGCTTTTGTTACTGGAGACTAGAACGATTCGATATCGAAGACATAGACTTCTGCGCCTTCTTCGGTGAAGGCGCTGACAGGTAATTTGGCTTTCAGACAGACCGCGCCTAGCGCATCCTCAACTGTGGGTTCGGCGGTATTGCAGGCGCGACTTATTTCATCGGGGAACATGTATGCTGAATTCATCTCAAGTTTGACCATGGCTCCCTGCGTGGCGGGGTTGAACTCATCGAGGTTATGCAGGCGTTTCAAGGGTGTCAGTAAATGCACCAAGATCTGATATTGTTTTAGCAGGTTTTCATCAACTGAATCGGGGGTTTGTGAGGAATCAGCGAATGCTGAATTGGCGACTTTGGCTACTGTTTCTGCAAGTGAGGTCTTGGAACGCAGATATCCAGCGCGACCTACGAGTCTGTTGTCACGATATAGTGATACGAACACACCGCGAGACTCCAATAGTTGACGTTGTGTGTCGACGCCGCCGGGTATTCTATTGGAGGATGTGGCGATACCTTTTGCAAGAATCGCATCACGGGCTACCGCACTTAAATATGCTTTTACTTCTTCGGTTGTGGCGGGAAGTTCTTTTGTGGCAGAGGCTCGGGTAGGGATGAATTCTTTTCTCACTGAGGAGCGGGTTATTACGATACCGCTGTGGCCTATCATTTCATTCTCGGAAACTTCTGAGCGGGTGTAAGCCATCTCGCGCGCTTCGTCGAAACCAATACGGCGCGCAAAAAACATCGCGGCTATTAAACCGACGATTCCACAAGCTTCTACTTTTTTTGCCAAGAACAAATTGATTAGTCCTTCGGCATCCATCGACAGGACTGTATCGCGTGTGCGCGAGTCCAGCTTGTCGCAAGAATCGGTATCGTGGTAATGCGACAAGTCAGTCGAGACTACAATTAGCGCGTTGCGTTTCTTTAGACAGGAATGAATACAATCTCCAAGCGCCCGGGCTGTTGCTATTTCCTGATCACCGGTGACAATCGGGACCAATGAGAATGAACCTAGCGCAAGTTGCAAATGTGGCAACAAGGCCTCTAGTGAGAACTCATCGGCATAGTCTTTTCCGGCATGCCCCAAAGAGGATTTCTTTACATGCGGACTGATAGCGCTTAACTCATCGGCCAGTTGACTATCTACCGGAATATCTCCTAGTGGAGTTTGATAAGCAGAGCCGTCATAGATTGAAGCGCCGGAGAAGAAACCTCGATGAGTTGGGGCTATGACTACTACCGTGTCATATTGATGTCCCACCAGTTGGCCAATTGCCGAAGCGGCCACGGCTCCGGAGCGTTCGATTTCACTATGCGGGGCTATTACTACTAGTGGCGGCATAGGTAGTCGCTGGCCTTTGGACTCGGCGAATAGCTCGGAGAGTCTGCGGGTTAAGATTGCCGGATCCACGGGGTACAAGGTTCCGGCGGCGGTGGCTTTTCTGGCGTTGAGTTGAGTCATTTGTTTCTCTTGGGAAGTTGGCTGATAACAATAAAGGGGCTTTAGCTCATCGCATTGGCTATCTAACCCGGGTGAATCTACAGGCAGATTCAGCGATAGTCAAACCTCAATGGTAGGCCACCAGCCAGTACGGGGAAAAGAAAAGCTCCAGGTCCGGCCTTAGTAGAAGCCGCGGCGGAACCTGGAGCAGTATGATTCGATTATATGCGCCTACCTACTATGCCGCTGGATTGGATGGCGGGTTTTGAGCCTTTGAATTGCCGGCGCCGAGACCTGCGCCCTCGACTAAGGCGCTGAGGGCTCCCATAGTTCCGATTGCATCCATGGGGATGAACATTTTGTTGGCGGGGTTTTCCGCAAGGCGAGGTAACATCTCTAAGTATTTTAGCGTGATGAGGGCCTCATTGGGTTTGCCTTCATGAATAGCGTTGAAGACATTCTTGATGGCAGTCGCTTCACCTTCAGCCACTGCGACTTTGCGATACTTCTCGGCGTCAGCGCGAGTGCGCACAGCCTCGGCTTCGCCTTCGGCGACCAAAATCGCAAACTGCCTGGCTCCTTCGGCGCGATTGATTTCGGATTGACGAGAGCCCTCGGCATCTAGAATCTGGGCGCGTTTGTCACGTTCGGCTTTCATTTGGCGGCTCATCGCTTCGGTAATATCTATCGGCGGATCAATTCTTTGCAATTCCACCCTATTGACTTTGACACCCCATTTGTCTGTTGCTTGATCCAGAACATCACGTAGCTGGGAGTTGATTGTGTCCCGTGATGACAGACATTCATCTAATGACAATTCGCCTAGAACATTACGCAAGTTGGTTTGCGCTAGTTTGGTGGCGGCCATGATGTAATTCGAGATTTCATAGCGCGAACGCACCGGGTCGGTGATTTGCGCATAGACAATGGCGTCCACTTCTACGTTTACATTATCGCGGGTAATAACCAGTTGTGATGGGACATCAAGCACCACTTCACGCATATCAACCTTCATTAGGGTTTCAATGAAGGGAATCAGAAGATTCAATCCGGGTTTGAAGGTTTTTTGATATTTACCGAGACGTTCCACTAGTCCGACTTCGAAGGGGCGGATGATGCGAATGGTCATTGAACCCACTACGAAGGCAAACACTACAATCACAGCAACAAAAGCTATACTACCTATATTTGCGTCAAACATGTTTTTTTCCTTTCAATATGTAAATTACTCTGGGGCGTTTTGCTCGGGCAATCCGGGGCGCACTTGCAAGCGATTTCCGTCGATTCCGATGACTGTTACTTTGCTTCCGTTTGAGATGTTAGAATCCGACTGAGCGCTCCATACCTCTCCCTGTATCCTAACTTGCCCGCGACCTTCGAGCGCATCGATATCTTTTACTACAATCGCCGGTTGGTTAATGAGCGCCTCGATATTCGACTTTTGGGCTGAGTCACTTGAAATTTTCTTGGCGAACTTTCGTGTCAGCGGCACAAGAATAATAGAAATCACGCCAAATATGGCGGTTTGCATCAAGTAGGATTCTGGCGCCATCTGGGCATAGAATGCCGCTCCAACAGCGCCAATAGCAAAACAGGCGAAAACCAAACCGGGCAATCCTATTTCGACAATCAAAAAAAGCAGGGCCGCGGCCATCCATATCCAAAACATTGTTTCCATAATCAACTCCTTTCTTCCGCCTACAGGATGCGAATGTTAGAGACTGTTCGCCAGTAAAAGTTTCCCTCTTCGGTTACGTGATACTCGGACAGTTATCTCTTGTCTCCATAATCAATACTACCCAAACGCAGAGATATTCATTTATTTCCGCATAGTGGTTTAGTAGCGTAGTATTCAGGGGTCCTGAATTATTCACGGGAAAACAACTTGGTAAGAAAGTGGAAACGCCATGCGAAAAACAAAGAAGAAAAACCAAGACACTTATGGCGAGTTTGCAGGTTTGTATGACAAAATGTCAGCAGATGGACATTCGCTGGAGATGGTTCCTTATGCGCTACGCATTTTCAAACGCTTTCGAGGGACATCAGGCGCCGGATTCCGGAGGGGACTTGATTTGTGTTGCGGTACGGGGTCTGCGACACTGGCCTTTGCCGAAGAGGGTTACACCATGATTGGTGTGGATGGTTCAAAGCAAATGTTGCAACATGCCAAGGCCAAGGGCGCCTCTGTTGCAGGCGCATCTAGAAAACGAGCCACTTTTGTGCATGGAATACTGCCGAATTTTCGTAGTCACAAGGCTCTATCCAAAGCGGAGAGTTTTGATTTTGTAGTTTCCTTTTATGACAGCTTGAACTATCTGCTAAGCGAGAGAGAGTTGGAGAAAGCTTTCGCTAATGTAGGAGAGCTGGTAAGAACCGATGGGTTGTTTGTTTTTGATATGAATGGGGCTGAGGCGCTAAAGGTTATTTGGGGCGGGCAGACTTATGCCGATGCTCAGGAGGATGTGGCCTGGATTTGGAAGAATCAGTATTATGCCAAGGCGAAAATGGCTGATGCGCATACTATATTCTTTGCAAAATCAGGCAAAAGCGGTCTTTGGCGCAGATTCGATGAGACACACACCGAGAAGGCATATACAATAGCCTGCGTGAAACGTTTATTGCGAAAAGCGGGGTTTGAACCGCTGGCGGCATATCGATGTTTTAGCTTTGCATCGGCACAGGCCAAAGACTATCGCTTTTGTTTTGTAGCGCGTAAGCGCTAACGGAAACTACTTAGCTCTATAGAACCTGCTTCATGATGCCTATCAGTTTGTCCTCAACCTCCTGCGCCAGGTCACCAAGACCGCTTTCGGGGAGGACCATGTTTATCATCGAAGGTCTGCCGAGTGTCACTGAGACTTTGCCGTTGTTTTCGGCTACGACAAATTTGCAGGGCATAAATAGTGACACATGAGCATCCTGATTTAGCGCCTTGTGGGCGAAGCCGGCGTTGCACACTTCAATAATTCTGATCGGCTCGCGGTCAAAGCCTTTTTCTTTTAGCGTTTCCTGAACGTCATGAATTGCCAATACGCGGAAATTATTCTGCGGGCTGGTTTCCTCAAGCGCGGAACAGACTTCTTCAAATGACTTTTCGGTTTGCATGGTGAAGGCAATGCTATCTACTGGAATTCCGACTTCGGTTGACATGATTACTTCCTTTCCAAATAAGTTTGAGTGTGCTTTACAATCTTTGGTTTAGCTACTAATTGTTAAGCCGTAATTCTGCGACTTGTTGTTCGAATTCTTTCGGGTCATTGGTTGGCAATTTGCAGGTGTAGTTTTGGCAGACATAACCTGTTGCGCCGCTGTTCGAATCGTTGAGCTTTGTTCTGCCGCGCAGTAAGGCAATTCTGTCCTCTGGCGACTCTGCGGTAGCTACTATTCTATAGGGGAAATAGCGCTCGTAGATGGATTTCAAGAACAGGTCACGACCTTGGGGGTCTCCGATTATTGCGAATTCTGCGCGGGGGATATATTCGTTATGCAAGACCAATACGGCGCTCATCATTCCGACAGGTGAGCGTTTGATTGAGGTTCCCAGCGCTTCGAGTGAGTTTTTCACTTTTGCGGCTAATGCTTTGTCATCGGTGAACGCCGCGACTCGTTGGGCCGCTTGCAATAGGATACTTCCCGGAGCGGAGTATGAACCATCGTATACATCACTTGGCCGAACTAAGTGGTCGCTGTTTCCAGCAGGTGACAGGAAAAGAGAGCCGGAATCATCGGAGAACAAATCCATCGCGCTTTTGGTCAAAGTAGTGGCAAATTCCAACCATTGGTAGTCATGGTCGGCTTCGTACAGATCTACCATGCCGTTGGCGACATATCCGTAGTCTTCCAAAAACTGTCCTTCGGAGAAAGCGCCTTTGCGGTATGTATGTCGCAGGACTTCTCCGTCGTACATTGTTTCTTTGAGAAATCTTCCCAATCGGCGCGCGGATTCCAGGAAGCGCTTTTCTCCGGTTACTTCATAGCCGCGTGCGAATGCGGTGAGCGCCATGCCGTTCCATCCAGTTACTACTTTGTCATCAGTCATCGGGCGAATACGCGGAGCGCGGGCGTCGAAAAGTTTCTTGTTCAATTTGTTCAGGCGTTCACGGATGTTGGCCTCGTCAGGGTCTTCACGCAGTCCGCGGAAGACGCTTTCATTACGCGCCAGGACATTTGTTCCGTCTTCGAAATTTCCTGCGTCAGTTACGACATAGTATTGATAGTAAAAGTCTGCATCGGAGCCGAGGATTTTGTCTACATCGGCTTTGCGCCAGGCGTAGAACTTGCCCTCCTCACCTTCACTATCAGCATCGAGCGCCGAATAGAATCCTCCGGCAGGGTCTGATAGTTCACGGCGCATAAAGTCTAATGTTTCTATTGCCGCCTGGCGATAGTCGGGGGAATTGTACACTATTGACGCATCCAGATACACAGGAACCAGCAGAGAATTATCATAGAGCATTTTCTCAAAATGCGGCACAGCCCATTTGCGGTCTACTGTGTAGCGATGGAATCCGCCTCCAAGGTGATCATACATTCCATGTGACATCATGGCATCGAGAGTTTGTGTCACTGCCGCAGAGGATTTTTCAGCTTTGTCAGCTTTCTCGCTGTTGGCGGGATTTGCATCGCCTTTGGCGCTTTCGTCATTCCGGTTTATTGCATAGTAACGAAGCAGGGCGGCTAATTCTGAGGCGTGTGGGAATTTTTTGTCGTTTCCGAATCCACCAAAAGTAAAATCAACTCTGCCTAGAGATTGATCTATAGCCTCGTCGAATATGTTTTTGCCCAGACTGATTTTTTCGGCGGAGATTTGCAATTGGCGTTTTACTATTGAGGTTAGCTTGTCTGCTTGTAGATTTACATCGCCGCGGTTTTCTGTGAAGACACGGTTCAGGTTATTCAAGAGCGAAAGAAATCCGGGACGGCCATAGGCGTCATCTCTGGGGAAGTATGTACCTGCAAAGAACGGTTTCAAGTCCGGTGTCATAAACACAGACATCGGCCATCCGCCCCCGCCGCGAGTGAATGCCTGCACTGCCGTCATATAGATTTGGTCGATGTCGGGACGTTGCTCGCGGTCTACTTTGATTGAGATGAAATGTTCATTTAGGAAAGCGGCGACACTGTCATCTACGAAAGATTCGTGCTCCATCACATGGCACCAATGGCAGGAGGCATAGCCGACGGACAGAAAGATTGGTTTGTTTTCATCACGGGCGCGCTTTAGCGCTTCCTCGCCCCAGGGATACCAGTCAACCGGGTTGTCGGCGTGCATCAACAGGTAGGGTGAACTTTCGCCGACTAGGTGATTTAGTTTCTTGCTGGGATCATACCACTCCTGTTCTGCAACTTCCTGCTGGGTGGTTTCTTTGTCAATGGAATTGTCGTTCATGGTTTCTGATTCTCCGGCGTCACTCTTAGAGGATGAACTTGAGGAACATGAACTGGAGCCTAGAATGGTAAGAAAAGTAATCACGGCCACCGTTTCTGCGAGCCCACGCATGCGGTTTATTGATTTTGGGTTAGATTTCAACTGTCACATCGCTTTCCTGTGATATGTATTGTGATGCGTTGTTCGTAGCGCGCTCGAAAGGCGCCAGTCACTTATACCCCTGTATGGGGAAATGACCAATCAAATAATTATAGCGCTATTGATTCAGTTTAGCTTGATATCGCCGGCCAAAAAGAGAGAAAAATTCATACGTAGATAAAAGGAGCTTCTATTCGAGTTTTGCAGGTTTCGCTCGTTCTTGAAATCTCTCCAGCCGAGAGTGGCTTGAAGAAGTCCCTCTCTGCCGATGCCCAGTCCGCTACCGGATAGCAGAGGAACTTTCGCGAGATAGCCTAGCTCAAAGGCAGTTGATTTCTCCACAGTTCCAGTAGGGAATGGCTCTGAAAAATCTCCGCTGGTAGCCAGCCAGGGCTCACTCCAGGGGTCGGTGATTCTTCCGACTCCGCGTCGCTGAATTATGCTGGTGAGTCTAAGCAGGCTTTCGGCGCCGAACCAGTGTAGAAAATCCAGCTGGATGGTTTCGAAATCGTTACCCAGCGGATGACCTAGCGGGCGGTTTTGGTTTAGATATCGATTCCGGGGTAGTTTTTGATTGTAGGTGCGATTTGTTACGCGGCTCCAATTGACTTTGAGGTCGGTGGCCGGAAGAATGTCATTTAGGCGGGCGCCAAAGATGAAGCCAATTTCGTTTGGCTCTTGATCACCCTGAGTTTTGTTGTCTATTTGGAAATCATCAACCAGGAATTGCCCGAAGAGATTCAGATTGTGCATCAGGCGCAGGTCATAGTCCAGCCCAAGGAAGGTGTTGTCGTTATTGTCTTCGTTGAGCTGATTTCCGTGAAAGAACATCAGTGGATTGAGGAATTGCAATTCCATGCCGCGACCAGGCCCTGCGAAGAGGGCTGATTCAAAAATCCCGATACGCACATTGTCTGAAAAGCGTAAATCAACTCTGTGCGCCGCGAGGTAGCGATTGATGAATACTTCAGAACTATCAGTATCGGGAGAAATCGGATCAAGTCGCGCTATTTGATAACTGAAAGTTAGTTTACTTCCGAAGCGATAGCGAAATGAGGCGCCATCCAATGGCGCTGCTGTTTGGCTAAGTAATAGATTCGTGTATTGAGGGCCCCAGCTTGCCCGATAGCGACCTGCTAGCGCTGTTAGTTTATTGTTTTGATAGGATACCAGAGCAGTCTCTACATCACCTGCCAACCCTCGCCAGACTTTTCCGGTGTATGTGGGGTCACGCGCTAGTTCTTCGTCGAGGACAAACGAGCTCATCGCTGATATGTTATCAGAGAGATGCGCAGTTACCCCCGCTCTGAAGCGCTCCGTAGTGACACTGCGTCGTTGTTGTTCGCCGTCATATCCCTGCGAGGGCGATACATAGACGCGCATAGCATTTTGGGACTGCGGCCAGTATGACAATGCGCCGGGGGTGTTGTTTGAGGCGCTTGTTGTTAAGTAGGGCGCTAGTTGATAGTTGGTAATTGCGTTGTCGCCTGCTGTGCGTAGGTGGAGCAGGCGTTGATAGAATAGCTCTGTTCCGGGTTCTCCCACAGGTAAGATTTGCGCGTTGAGCGCAGTAGTGACACTCAAGACAACTGCAGAGGCGGTAACAATGTTGAGTAAAACTGTTTTCATGACGGCTATCCTATGCCGTGAGTCACAGCTACAATAACTTTTGTTTATGAGTAGTAGCTGTGACAGGTGTCCCAATTAGCAACCGGTCCCTTTTAGGACAGTTGGCGCAGTGCGGGCGATTATTTTGGCGTCCAGCCATAGTGACCAATTATCTATATACTCAAGGTCGAGCTTCATCCAGTCTTCAAAATCAATGTTGTTGCGTCCGCTGACCTGCCAGATGCATGTTAATCCGGGTTTGACAGCGAGTTTACGTCTTTGCCAGGGAGCGAATTCAGCTACTTCTTTCGGCAGAGCCGGACGTGGTCCCACTAGTGACATATCACCTTTTAGCACATTGAAAAGTTGCGGTAGTTCATCAACTGAGTATTTGCGCAATACTTTACCAAGCGGTGTTATGCGCGGGTCATTTTTCATTTTGAACATTGGGCCGGACATTTCGTTGTGACCTTGCAAGGATGTTTTCTTTTCCTCGGCGTCAGTGGTCATGGTTCTAAATTTGTACACCTGAAATGGAGCGCCATTTTGTCCCAGTCGTGTTTGTGCAAAAAACGCCGGGCCTTTGGAGGTGAACTTTACCGCGAGCGCGGTTAGCGCCAGGAATGGAGAAATCACAATTAGGCCTACTGCCGCGGCAACTCTGTCGACTGTTTCTTTGAGCAAGGTAGCGGCGCTTTTTGGTTTTGAGGAGCTGTAGACCAAGGCCGGTTGACCGTTGAAATGCTCCAAGTGGCAGGAACATATCTTTGAATGATATACATGCGGCAGAACACAAACCGGCACACCCATTTTCTCGGCCAGCTCAAATGCTTTGTGACTTCCCTGCAAATCTTCCGGTTCGGGGGCCATGAATAATACATCAACTTGGCTTTCAAGCACTATGCGCTCGAATTTGTCCATGCCTCCTATAAGTGGCACGTCACGATAACTCCAGAGCCCTTTTCTCTGACAATCAATGAAACCAACAGGTGTTATATCTGACTGCGGATTCTCCGCCAGAGTTTCAACCACACGCTTGCCATTATCACCTGCTCCATAGACCAAAGCTTTGCGTTCGGCAAGACTGACGCTCTTTGCAGGTTGCAGGATGTTGAATCCCGGGTCACCGATTGATAGCTTACGACTATTAGCGCTTCCTATCCACTGTCTGAGAATTACCGGTATGTTTTGTAGCGCGGTGTTGAACACTAGAAAAGTTATCAGCTCTGATTTTGAGAGCGGTGTTTCTACAATAAACGCATAGGCAAGTATACCCAGCGCAAATTTGATTTCTGATTTGAGGTTGTTAAGCAACAAGACTGCGTCATCGGCTGGGCGCAGGCGATCACGCAGGCCGCATTGCAAATAAATTAGTCCATACAATAGGCCAGTTAGCGCCAGCATTTCTACTAGCTCGCTGAACCTCAACTCCTGAGACCATATTGAGGCAGAAAGGCTCAATGCTACTCCCGCTAAGATTAGTCTCAATGGGGCGCCGCTTATCATGCGCGCTAGTTGGCGCGGGGTCGTATGTTTTCTTGCATGTTCCATTTTGTTCGGGCCGTTTTACTGTTGCGGGTTGTTGTGCTATTACAAGTTGTGCTACTCCAATGGGCTTAGGATTGTTTTTTGCAGAGTCCCTGCAATAAGTCGCTGTAATTCTCTGCTAGAGTTTCGCGGCGATTGTTCTTGGTGACGTACTTCCGTCCCTGTTTGCCCAGGGCTCGGGAATGTTCACGATTTCCAAAGAGTCTCTCAATACGCTCTACTAATGACTCAACGTTTTCCGGCTCGAATGTTTCTCCGGCTTCTGCTTTTTGCACTAAGCGTTTTGATTCTCCATTTGCTCCGAGAAGGATTGGACATTCGGCGGCCATTATTTCGTAGAGCTTGGATGGGATGTTTCTCTCAAAGAGGTTGGTTTTTTTCAAGGGCGCCAGACACACATCAGAAGCGGCATAGTAATTTGGCACTTCATCGGCCGAAGCCTGGGGGGCAAAGGTGATGTTATCCAGATTTTTCTGTTTTGCTCTTGCTACGAGCTTGGCTTTTTCTGCGCCTTCGCCGACCATCATGAAACGTATTTTCTTGTTCTCTTTGAGTTTCTCGGCGGCGTCAATTACGGTTTCTAGTTTGTGCGCCATTCCATGGGTGCCGATATAGCTCACCAAAAATTCGCCATTGAGATTGAATTTGTCGCGAACCTTCTTGCCGTCGGTTTCGTCAAAGCGCTCCAGAGAAACACCATTGGGAATCAAAGCTATTTTTTCTTTGGGGATACCACGTTCGATAAGAGTGTCAACTGTGCCCTGCGCTACAGCCACTATCAAACTGGCGCGACGATATAGAAACATTTCGATTGCTTCGAGAGTCCCGATGATGAAACGATTCTTTATTGCTCCCACTGCGACAATTTCTTCGGGCCACAGATCACGGACTTCGAAGACGAATTGGGCGCGCTTTGTCAGAGAGATTATCCATGCTGACACTGTAACGAAAAACTGGGGCGATGTGCCTATTACTATATCAGCGGGGCCGGTTCTCCAACTTGAGCAAAGAATGCTGGAGATCATGAATGATAGATAGTTCGCTATGCGTTTGATGAATCCCTTGTTCGGGGCCGCGTAGATATAGCTTCTGTGTACGTCAATTCCCTCAATGCTCTCTTTCTGGCTAATTTTCCCACAATATTTCTCGGGAATGACACCTGTTGGATGATTCGGAAATCCGGTGAGGATTGTCACTGTGTGGCCGAGGCGCTTCCAGTTTGTTGCCATTTCTGAAACTCTGATGGCCGGCGCATTCACTTCCGGTGGGAAATAATGTGACACATAGTGAATGTTTAACGAACCGGACTTGGCCCCGGAGAGCAAACTCCCCAGCGTCGAGCTAGTCGACGCTGGAGAACTTGATTCCGATTGGGATGTGGCGCCAGGGGTCTGACGCTCTTGTTCTGTTACTATCATAGTCATAGCGTTCATTGTTATAGCGTTTGCCGGGTTTTAGTTCTTGTTTAATGATACAAGTTGATTGGTTCGCAATGATTCTACTACTGCAAGTGTCACATCGGTGGCGCAGAATGCGTCACTGGCTATTTCCTGCGCTTCATTTGAACCACGCGCTAGTGTGGCAAATGTGTTTAGCTCGGCCTTGTGACCCTTGTCCTGCGCTCCGGACCACAGTTTCTTAGTTTTGCCATTGTTGTACATCACAGCGCTCTTGAAATCATCAATTACGTATGAGCTTCCGGCGCAATGAACTTCCAGCGCTTCTTTGGCCAATCCAGCGCCTCCGGAAGCAGTGTAGATGATTACTCCTGTTGATCCGTCGGATAGTTTCATAGTGATGTTTACATTGTCCTCTGTGAGGAACTTGCTGGTTGTGAAACCTACGCCTTCAGCAAAGACCGTCTGGGGCGTTGCGCAGGAGAGATAGTTAATCAAGTCAATGAAATGACATGCTTCCCCGATGAGTCTTCCTTTTCCAATTGTATCGTCCTGCAGGGGGCTCTCTTTAGGAATAAAGCCGGCGTTGATGCGATAGATGTACATTGCAGGTGTTTCAGATTGGGCTAGCTGTTTCCTTACGGTCAGCGCGGCTGGTGAATAGCGCCGGTTGAACCCGACCATCAGATTGCCAGGGTTACTGTTGTAGGACTTGACTACTTCCTCCAACTCAGTCTTGGTGGTTGCTAACGGCTTCTCGACGAAAACATCTTTGCCCGCCTCGAGAGAGGCAAGAACCTGCTGAGTGTGCACATTATGCGGAGTGGCAATCAACATCGCTGATACTTCCGGGTTTGCAAGAAGTTCATCGAATGATGTTCCGGCATTAGCAAAGCCGAATTGTTTGGCGGTACTCATTGCATTCACACCATTTGAGGTCACTACTGTGTGTAGCTCCACTTCTTTGATGTTTTGTAATAGCGGATAGAGCACACCGGTTGAAAAACCACCAGAGCCGATAGCGCCAAGTTTCATGTGAGTTTTTGCACTGGCGCTTGAAGGCTTGAGCGCTAAAGTCTTGGTATTGGTTGTGGCTGTTGTAGTGTCATAATTGAGAATCACACCAAGGAAGTCTTTTTCTTCGGAGCGTCCCATGATCATGTCATAGCCTGTGGTGGCATCTGCAATCGGGAAGCGATGGGTGATAAGGTCACGCACATTAACCGAACCATTGGAGATCATTTGCAGGAAGCATTCCATATTTCTGCCCTCAGTCCAGCGCACATAGGCTACCGGGTAGTCATGTCCCTGCTCTTCATACTTGTTGTCATAACGACCCGGGCCATAGGAACGTGAGAGGTTCATCGACAGCTCTTTGTTATAGAATGGACGTCTATCAAGATCCATTGTCACTGCGCCTACGACGGTGATGTGTCCGCGTTCACGGCAGATTTCTGCGGCCATATTCATTAGCGCAGGTGATGAGCTCGCGGCGGTTATTATGACTCTGTCGACTCCGCGGCCACCGGTTAGCTCCTGACACAGGCCAGTAGGATCAGCTTCGGTGTTGTTGATAACTGAAGTGCAACCGAGTTTTTGCGCTAGTTCTAGTTTTGTATTGTCGATGTCCATGCCTACTACTGCACAGCCATTGGCTTTGAGCATTTGTGCAGTCAACTGTCCGAGCAGTCCCATGCCGATAACAGCGATAGTTTCGCCGAGAACCGGATTGGCCTGACGCACTCCCTGCAGAGCGATTGCTCCGAGAGTCACAAATGACGCTTCTTCCATGGTGACATTATCTGGAATCACTGCGGTGAGGTTTCGTGGCACAAAGACCATATCGGCATGTGAGGCGTATCCAAAACCCGCGGCAGCTACACGTTGGCCAACTGCAAGGTCATTTACTCCGAGAGAGACTTCCGATATAACACCTGCGCAACTGTAACCCAGCGGAGCCGGGGCATCAAGACGGCTTTTCACTTTACGGTAGGTGTTGAGCGCGCCTTCGGTTCTAACTTTTTGGATTACCTGACGAACCAAATCCGGACGCTCTTTGGCTTTTCCCAGGACTGATTTTTCGGCCATTTGGATAATGGCTTTCTCTGTGCCAGCTGATAGTAGTGAGGCGCTGTTTTTGATGACCACGCCACCGGTTTTTAGGGCCGGGGCCGGGACTTCTTCAATTCGTAATTCGCCGCGTTTGGGATATTGTAATACCTGCTTCACCTTTGGATTTCCTCTGTATTAGTAATGTATTGATATTGTGTGTTATTGTGATGTGCTTTATGTTTGTGTGTGTAATCTGTTTTGGACTTGTTGCGTGACGCAATTGTTGTCTGGTAATATTCGCGTGGACATCTTGTAAGCGCGGCAACTATCGCTCGGCAATAGCGATCATTGCCCACTGGTATGCGGAGAAATCCTTGCGATTCCCCTTTGTATTCGAACTCACAAAAAGTTACTCCCTGTGGACTCAGGATTTCCAAAGCCATTTCGGGGTTGGATATTTTCAAAAGGACAAAGTCTGCGGGAGAGAGAATAATCTCAGCGCCAAGACGTCTCAATAGAGCAGTCAAGTAGATTCGATTCTCGCAGATAGTGTTTACGATGCGATGCATCACATCCTGCCTTCCAAGGGCTATGGTTGCTGCTATCAAATCGTCACATTCCGTAAGCTCAGGCTGGATATGATTGTTAAGGGATTGGATTCGCTCCTTATCTCCTAATGCGTAGGCCACTTGACTGTTCCCTAGGCCGAATGCTTCTGCGAAGGTGCGTAGGATTATGAGATTGCTGAACTCTTCAAGTAGTTTTGCGCAAGTTGCGTTGCAGTATTCAAATAGTGATTCATCAACTATCACTAGAGCCGATCCGGCGCCGTTTAGAATTCGCCTAATCTGTGTTACAGTGTAGACTTCTCCGCTAGTCACGTTTGGACTGGCAAGGTAGAGGACCTGAGTTGACTCTGATAACGCGTCAGATATTTCCTCGTTTGAGGAATCAACCAAGGAAGGAATGACCTTGATAGGTGTTCTTGTGAGTCTCAACGTATCCTGAGATATTGGACCGACGCAGGTAATAGCATCAAAGTCCCGCTGGGCATTACAGATGAGTCCAGCCATAATTGTTGCTACATCAGGGGCTATTGCAATGTTCTCTGTCGGTACGCCAGTGTAGCGCCACAAGGCTTTTAGTAATAACTTGTGTGTATTGCTATGGGTAGACTCTGAGCTACTGTTGAAGCGCTCACGAACAGCCCGAATTATTTCCGGTTGCATCAACTCAACAGCTACTGAGCGATAATGATTGTGACAGTCTCGCGAGGTTGAAGCAGTAATCACCTCGGTCGCAACTCTCGCGCTTGAAGCGGAATCTCTTTTGGCAGTAGCAGTGTTCATATTCATTAGCCCTTTCCTGCTATCGCTGTTGTTCTCTTGCAACCAGCTAGTAATTCACTGTAGCTGGCGGTAATAGTTTCGGCGCTGTGTTTTTTGATAATTGTGTCACGGTAGCTAGTCGGGACTAGACTCATGCCTTGCTCCAGGAAAGTTTTGAGAGCTGTAACATTCTCTTTGAAGGAATGAGCGCTTGCGGAGTTCAAAGTCAATGCGCCTGGTCGACTCTGGAAGAACTCTGCAGAGCTATCATTTGCTATAGAGGCGATATTTAGAATTGGCTTGGAAGAGCTTGCGTATTCGACAACTTTGCTGGGCAATTGATAGGGGCTTGTGTTGCCGATGCTTAGTAGCAAGTCAGCCTGATTCATCGCCGCGATAGTGATGTCTTTGGGCATTAGGCCATGCATGTGTATGCTAAGATTCTGCTTCTGCAGATACTCGGCAAAAGTCTCTTTGCAATCCTCTGTTGGGCCAAAGAAATGTAGCTCAATATTTTTAGTCGGTAATTCTTCTTTCAAGGCGGCGAACAGACGCAGGAGATATTCCGGGTTACGGATGTCCCGATATAGAGCGCCGGTATACAGCGCCTTTAGCGCGGGGCTGTTCCCCAAGGGCATGTCGGTGGTCGGTTTGGAAGAGCATGACACCAAGGGAGGTATCACAGTTATCTTTTCTGCGGCTTCCGGGAATAATTCGATGTACCTACGTTTAGTCGCTTCGGTGGTAACGCTTACACTGTCACATTCGGTGAATACTTTACTTTCGTAGCGATAATTGTGCGTTCGATACAAAGTGTGATTGTTGGTCGGAGTGTCATGACGGTAGCAGAAGGGATCACCAATATCGACTACCCACTGCAACTGCGGACTTTGTTTTTTGAGCTCCATACCTGCTACGTGAGAGGTAAATGGATCTGAGACGGTCAACAAAGTAGTCTCAGTTGAGTCACTCAATAATGAAGTTACTTTATTGATAGCGGGTTTTGACCACAGTGTTGCATAATCCGGCCAGTAGAGCTTTTTCCAGGTTAGGTCATGTATCAAACGAATAAGCGTTTTCAGAACTCGTTTGAGCTTTGAGACAACTCCTGTGGCTGGAACCGCTGAAGGTTTAGATGTCACACGCAAATTTCTTTCTTTGGCTCTCAACATCGTTCGGAAGCCTTCGACTATACTCTTGCCGACTCGATGAATATGAACACCATTTACACATTCATATTGCTCCAATCCCGACTGCCAGGCGCAAACCACATCAATGCGTCTTCCTTGCTTGGCCCATAGCTCTGCAATTGCGGTCCAGCGAAATGCGCGGGGGTTTAGCATAGGGGAATAGTTATGGCTGACGATAATGACCCGACTGGAATCTTCTGAGTTTGTTGCCGGCACAGAATTGGAATTCTCACCTGACCGTCTTAGTGTCAAGACGCCAATCGCTTCTCCACGAGAAACTTTGGACACTGCCGGGTTTGTTTCCAGGTCAACAATACGATTTGTAGTCTGTTTGCCCGGGTCAATTATCCGGGAATCGATTGCGCTCATCGTAGCCCTCCAGATATTTCGCCGGCTTTCTGGATTGCACTATTCTCTTGGTGGATACGCCCAATGTTTATCAAGGCTCCTGTTACAAACCAAAAGAAGATTCCTTGTGATCCGGAGAAGGGCAGGTTGATTTGTGCGCAAAGAGCGAAGGCCACGACTATTCCACACCCCAGGGCGGTTTGGACTTTCAGATACTTATCTGTGGTTGTTTCCGATATACGTTTCAGCTCGCGGAAGATCATCATTATTATGAATCCAAATAGCGCCGCGCCTATCCAGCCGGCTTCCATGGCTTTTTGCATCAACTCGTTATGCGGTTGGGTGAGAAAACCTGAACCGGCTGATTGAGCGGAGGCGACAGTTTGTGAGCCATAGCCTGCGCCTACACCTAGCGGATTCGCGGCAATTATTCGCAAGGTTGGTTTCCACATTCTATCTACTCTATCCTGAATTGATGCGGCCTTGGAGGGATCACTCAGCTCGGCTATGCGTTCTAGTTTCGCTACTCCGGTTTGCTCTAGTTGATGTTCAAAAATCGCCAGACCCGTGACAATAGCAAATACTACTGCGGCGCTTATCAGGGCTATTCTTGATCTTCTTGCTTTATCTGAACGAATGTACCAGGCTGTCATTAGTCCCGCGAGTATCATCAGTATGGGTGTGCGTTCCAGCGAAAGTGAAAGCAACACTATCACTGAGATTGCGATTGCAAGACGAAGCGCTTTCCAGCGTTTGGATGCATGTGAGAATCCATCACCGATTATCAACACACCCCATAGAGCCAAAGTGAAAGTGAATTCCATGTACCCGAAGAAAGTTGAGAATGTACGAAACTCTATACCTTTGATACCAAGTGTCAACCAGCCGTCGAGACCTTGTCTTACGAATAGGTCATTGAAGGCTGTGGTTTCGAATCCCCATAGGCCACTTAGCGTGTGTTTCATGCCGTAGAGAGTCGTTATCAATGCGGTGATTGCAATTACTTTCATGAATGCAATGAAGTCCGCTTTGGAGCGCATTATTTCACCGGCGAGAAAAAACACCGCTACAGTGGGGAAGATGTTGCGTTCAAAGCCTGCGAGGCCAACTAGCGGGGAATTGTGCGGATTGAATATTGACAGGGCATAGACACCGATGAATACGGCAATCGCCAAATCAAGTTTGTGTTGCAGTGATTTGCGATTTTCGATTAGACGTCTTGTGATTACAATCAAGCATAATGCTGATAGGTATAGTCCAGCTGAATAGCGAAACATATCAACTTGCGGAAGAGTTGCATTTAGAGTGTCAAGATGGTAGGCAAGACGCCATAGTGCAGGTTTAACACAAACGAAAATCAATGAGTAAAAAGTCGCGTTACGCAGGCTCGTTGAAAGGGCTATTGCGAATCCGACTGCTGTTAGCGCGAAGAAAAGAAAATTGGCGCTAACACCGACTAAGGCTCCATAGGCCGCCAGCGCTCCAATAGTCAACGCTAATCCAGTCCATACAAATGCAACAAGCGCCGCTCTATCAGTTAGAGCGCGCTGAAGTTTTGCCTGTAAGTCTTGTAGGGGTGAGGCGACTATCGCAGACATGGAGCCTCACTGCGCGAAAGGTTGGCTACATTCGGGGACAAGTCCCGGTCTAAGTCAAATCTTACATTGCTCCATTCGAGCAGGTCGAATTTTGCGCGTAGCAGTTCTTCGCTTTGTTCCTTGTTCTCACCGGCCAGGTTTGGGAAAATTCCCCAAATCATCTCTGTTACACCAGTGGAGGCAAAAAGCAAGGTCTTGAAACCATTGGCCGGTACGCCATATTCCGGAGCATAGACAAACGGCTCTACCGCAATTGATGAACCAGCGCTGAAGCGTCTTACTATCAATTCACGTTGTGCTTCGCTGTCTGAATCACTGCCAATACTACATTCAACTTGAGCGGAGGTTTGCTTTCTAGTTTGAGGCCCCGTTATCAGGGCTGAAGAGAGGCGCCACTTTGCGGAGTGTTTTCCTATCGACTGGCCTTTGGTAAAAGAAACAGTGTCTTTGATTAACCAGAAACGCGCGAGCTTATCGAAATAGACCGAGCGATTGATTATTGGAGCGCCTGTTAGACGTTGATAACAATTATGTTCGGCCTGTAGGAGGTCCAATTCACGAGTTGACAGCCAGGAGGTTACTTTAGGCACACCACATTTACGTATGGCAAACAAATATCCCGGCAGAAACCGATTTGTTTCCACTCCATCTATTTGAACCGTCGAATGCGCTTGAACTGAGCGCAAGCGGTTTCTTTCGGATTCATTCGCAGTATAGGTCAGAGTCCCTGAGTCAATGATGCACTGAGTGTCACCCCAGCTCATAGTCAGCGCTAGTTGATCGTTGTGTTTGTGTCCTCCGATACCGCTGACACCAATATCAGATACGTTGACTGTCAACGAGAGATCATCATGAGCCATTTTCACAATGCCGGCGCTCTTGAAATACTTGGAGTAGCTGGCGTGATGTGACTTGGCGCTGAAACAGTCTTCATTAGTCGATTCGATGTCACGTTGCAGGCGTCGTCCGCCAAAAAGCCATAGTGATTCAGGGGTGGCGCAAGATTCGGGGTCGAACCCATTCGGCTCTAGCCCTTCCATCAATCCCCAAAACAGCAACCATTCGGGATCGCGGTCTTTGCGCTCTGCAAGTTTTAGCAAACGGCCGGAGTCGTTATCACCGATATTCGGTAGCGCTCCGGTTGTATCTCGTAGTTCAGAAGTAATATCCAGCCCTTTTTGCAACGCGCGAACAAATGGCACTGACAGAGCGATTTCATTCTTGCGACAGAAAGTTAAAGTATAGAGATAGAACTCAAGCGTCATCAGGTGGTAATTGGCGCTTGATTCATAGCAGAATCCGTCATCGGTTGTCTGCTCCTGTATTTCGATTTCCAATTCTGCTACCGCAAAGCTAACCCATTCCTGTCCATCAGGGAGTTTATCGAAGAGCGCTCCCAAAGTCAGCAGGCCGATTAGATCTGCCAGGTAATGATTTGAGCTGAGTCCTCTACCGCTGTTTTCAAGATTGGCGCGTATGTGACGGCCATGCTGATATAGTGAGGTATATAGCGCCTTTAGAAAGGCCGGGGCCAGCGGTTTTGTTTGGTGGAACAACTCGAGAGCAGTAATGATATTGATAGCTCTGAAAGCAAGCTCCATCGCGCAAGTCCAATTCGGGCCCAGCGGATACGGATTTTTTCTCTGCCAATCGTCTATGAGGTTTACAAAAGTCTTTCTATATGAGGGCTCTCCTGTCAGGATTTCCATTTGTCCCAGCGAAACAGCAAATTGGAAGCGCGATAGCTCCCATACCGTTTTGATATCAGAAACCGAATCCGGTTTGATGATTGGAACCCGCAGAAAATGTTCATTAGTCCAAGTGACACCACTTTTGAAATCCTCGGCCCAACGGACACCGCCGAAGCCATCATCGACATCTGTATATCCTGAGCCCAATTCTGAAAATTGATTCTTCAATGCGGCGTCAGTTTTTTGACGTAGCGCTTGGAAATGCTCAGGGAATTCATTGTTGATACGTCTGCGGATAAGTTGCGTATGTGCCTTGGCGATGATAAGCGAGCGCGATGACGCTTGCTCTACGAATGAATCAATTTCACCAACATGGTTGGACCTGAGAATCAGATCAAACATCTCAATATCAATTGAGTCCACAGGAAGATAGGGGCGAACATATTTCTTGATACGAGAAACCGCACCGTTGGCAATTCTCTTTGACACTGAAGTTAGATATGACATTGTCTCTGCATTATTCCTGAGTAATCTTGTTCCTGCTCTAAATTCACTAAACTGTAAGCGCCTTTAGGGCTTCTTCACGAGCGGCGACAGTCAGCGCTCTGTGTTCACGCTCTCTACCGGTTCCAAAGAGGAATCTCTCCAGGGAGTCTGCGATGCGCTCGGCTGTGTGTCCATCCCAAAGCGGCGGAGCTTGATGCGCAACTCTTGGCTCTTGCATGAACCGTCGCGCATGCTCAACCGCTGAGGCGACGTTTAGTCCGATTAGGTGATTTGTGCCGTGAGTGATGGTGATAGGCCGCTCGGTGTTGGGACGTAGTGTCAAACATGGCACACCAAGGAAGCTAGTTTCCTCCTGTACGCCGCCTGAATCAGTTAGTGTCACACCTGATTCTTTTTGGAGTTTTAGGAAATCAAAATAGCCCAACGGCTCTGTCATAACCAAATTTTCCAAACCGCCTTCCATGAAACGCTTGGCGCGTCCACCGCAGGCGACTAGATTTTTTCGGGTGCGCGGATGCGCCGGGAAGACAACTTTGTAGTCCTGAGCTATTTGCTCAATAATATCTAATACTGAGTCAAGCCCGGCTTGGTCATCGACATTCCCTGGACGGTGCATAGTTAACAAGGCATATTTCTGGGGTTGAAGATCCAGAGTTTCAAGGATGTTCGATTTGTCCGCTGACGGAAGGAATTTTACAAGAGTATCAATCATGATATTTCCAACTAATTCAATTCTCTCGCGGGGAACGCCTTCTCTTTCGAGGTTGCGATCTGCATCTTTCGAGGGAGTCAGTAACAAATCAGCCAGGCAGTCAGTCACCAAACGATTTAGCTCTTCGGGCATGGTGCGATCAAATGAACGCAGTCCTGCTTCTACATGCGCCACTGCGATACCGCGCTTGGCCGCTGTCACTGAAGCCGCCAGAGTCGAATTGATATCGCCAAAAACTACCACCATATCCGGGCTCTCTTCGGTGAAGACTTTGTCACACTCTATCATCACCTTGGCGGTTTGCTCAGCGTGTGAACCAGAGCCAACACCTAGATGGATATGCGGGTTGGGAATACCCAGTTCTGTGAAAAAGATATCGGACATCTTGCTGTCGTAGTGTTGGCCGGTGTGCATAATCAAGGTGTTGAACTTGTTACTACGTGAGGCCAACGCGCTGTATAGTGGCGCTAGTTTCACAAAATTCGGACGAGCTCCGGCGACTAGAATTACTGTCTTGGGTGTAGAGTTATTTCCCTCTGTGGTCCGAATGTTTATCCGGTTGGAGTCTGCTAATGACAGTCTTGATGATTTCATTTGTATATCCTTTTCTCAGGAGCTGGTGGAGGTTTCCTGTGAGTGAGCAACAGCTATTGCCGCATCCGGCGCTTCGGGCGTGACATTGGCAAACCTTTTTGCTAGACGCGGGTAGCTGGTGTTGATATCGTTACTTAGTTTCCGCCAGGAATCTCTCTCTGGGTCGGCTATTCTGGTCTTCAGCGATTCACGAATAATTATCAACCCGATTCCAAAGACACCTGCGATTAGCATCGCGAAAATGACTGTCAATGTTCTTTGCGGGGCTGATTTGACAAGCGGTACAGATGGTGTATCCAGAGCCTGAACCACCGGCAGATCTTTGCGTGACTCGCTCTTTGCCAGTTCATATTGCTGGGTTAACAGAGCAAAAGTTTTGAGCTTAATCTCTAAATCACGTTTGTGAATCAGCAAGCCCTTTTGAAGCGTCGGGTCATTTGATAGCGCCCAGTCACGGTTGACTGTTTGGAATTCCTCCAGCGCATTCTCGGCGGATTCTAGTTCAGTTTCACTGACTTCTAATCTTTCACGAAGGAAATTCTCGTATTCGGTGGCGCGAGTTTTTCGTTGGGTGCGATTGAAGCTGTCGAGTTCATCGATGAACGCCTGACCTACCAGCGCCGACAGCTCGGGGTATTTTGTCGTTACATTCAAAGAAACGACACCGGTTTTGAATTCCGCGCTTACGCCAACGATTTTTGCCAAAGCTTTACGCGCTTTATCGAGATTCTCTTCCTCAAGGTACTCCTGCATGGTCAGCGAATGTTCCTGACCATCAGAGTTGAAGACAAAGCGCTTTAGCAGGATTGTGTTTCGCAAACGTGCGCTGTTAAGCGTGGTGGGGAAAAGCTCCGAGGAACTTTCTCCGCCGCTACCGATTCCACCGGCTATATCCAGCATGGACATTCCAGTGATACCTTTGAGAGCTGACAGCGCTCCGCCGCTTTTGGAGGGAAGCAATGTTGCATTTGAAGTGTACTTGTTCGGAATGAACAAGGTGGCTACCGCTGTGACTATTCCGGCAGTCAGCGTTGCGCCGATTAGCCAGCGACGATTTAGAAACATCAGACGCAGAAATGAGAACATGTCAAAATTGACGGAGTCCGCATGGTTTTCAGATGCAGTTTTCGATGCCGCGATTGGTGATGAGAGAGTTGTTTTGGAACTCCCTTTGAAGCGTAATTGTCTTCCCATGATCCAGACTTTCTATCTTCCGTGATAGTTCAAACGTCTACGGTGCAACTACTTGCAACTCCGGCGCCGATTGTCTCATTCAGAAACCCTATTCCGTACTGTGTTGTGAGACATTAAGTTACGCACATGGTCCAGCCTGGTGCAGATGTCTTTTGCAAGCCTGGCTTGAGTTTCCCGGAGCTTTATTCCTTCGAGCGGGAAAAGATTTCTTTGGGGAGATTCGGGCTTTGCTTAGTAATTGGCTTAGTAATTGAGAGTGGATAAAAAAACCCGCCTGCCGCAAGAGCTGGGCTCTTGGCGACAGGCGGCCGGAAAAGTGAGGAAGAGTTTCACTCACAGGTAAGAATCTTTGATGTCTTACAACTTGGTAATGATGAACACTGAAGTCGCGAGTCCACTGACAATTGACACTACTGAACTTACTGACTGCATCAGGTTCTTGTCTTTCTTGATTTCGGTCGGCACTACAATCGCATCACCTAACATAATCTCCTTCTTGCGAGCAGAGCCGCCACTGAAGACTCGTCCATCGGCGCGCACCAAACGCACACCTTTTTTGTCTGCTTGACGAGTATAACCCCCGGCGCGATCTAGATAGTAACTGAGTCGTTTCTTAGCCTCATATCTAATAGTTCCATTGGCTCCGACAGCGCCGAGAACAGAAACACCGGGTGGTGTTTGCGGTACAAAAATCTTGTCTCCTGGCTGAAGTATCAAGTCACCTTCCTGGCCATCGCTCTCCACTAGCCGTGCCATATCCAGAATGATTCTATTCAAACTCTTTTTGTCGAATCTTACCGGGTCTACTTCATGAACCTGTCCTAGAGAATCCTCACGCAATTCTCCATTCGAGCGCACCAGGCGATTCAGATTCTCACTGAAGGTGGAGCTACTGATTGATTGACGTTCCAACACCAGCCCTGCGGGAAATGCCACCTCGGTGAAACCTCCGGTCCGCTGGAGAGCCGACCAGAGAGTTTCATCGCGAGATGCAAGTGTGTATTCACCGGGGAATCGGACTTCGCCTTCGATTGTGACACGACGATGCAATTCCCATTCGGGGATTTGCCGTATGGAGACTATGTCATCTTCGGCAAGTAATGTGTGTTTTCTGCGATCTGACACCAAATCTACATATTTGATTGAGACTCCGCCGAGGCTGTCAGTGCATGCTATTTCTGCGCGACTCAAATAGGCTGCCCGGTTCATATTACCCGCTAAGAAAATCAGGTCTTCGAGTGTCATGCCGTCATATAGAAGATACTCACCCGGGCGACGCACTTCTCCGTCGATGGTGACATGTTTAACTCGTTCGATTTGATTTATTGCATACACATGCACTGAGTCACGGTCCATTAGTTGGATATCAAGAGAGGTATCAGCGCCGTCTTTCATCAAATCACTGGCGTTTACCGCAATAACTTCTCTGTGATTATCCGGGAAAGTGCGAAAGACGTTCAGTCTTTCAAGATAAACGTCCTCCGGGCGTAACTGGGCGCGCTCCAAGAGCGTTTTCAGTGATAGCCCTTCGGAACGTTCAAATCTTCCTTCATGCTTGACCATTCCCGCTACAGCGACATAGTTACGTTGCACATCATACATTGTCTGCACGGTCAGATGGTCACCTGCGCGTATCGCAAAGTTTTTGTCATAGTCCTCCGAGGTTGCATCTAAGTCGACGTCCATTAACCTTGGTTCATCTTTTTCGACAACACGCTGCAAGGTAACCTTACGCAAATACCCCTGAGCAGTAGCTCCTCCGGCTAGAGCCAGTATCTCTGCTCCGGTTTCTTCGCCTTGTAGTTCATAGATCGCCGGACGTTTGACTTCACCTTCGATTGCAACCTGCGCACCCACAATCGGCACAAAAATCGCATCACCGGATTTCAGTCTGACGTCGATGCTGTTATCCCCACGCGCGAGAAAATCGTAGAGATCTATTTCCTGTTTGAGAGTTCCACCGCGCAGGAGCTTGATCTTGCGCAAAGAGCCACGCTCACTTGGACCACCGGCTTGGTAGAGGGCGTTGAATAGTGTAGTCAGCGAGCTGACAGTATAGGCTCCGGGTTTGTTTACCTCACCTACCACATACACGCGAATAGAGCGGATTTTCCCGAGAGTGATATTCATTTTGAATTCTGAATACACTTCGGAAAAAGTGTTGCGTAGGTTGGTCTGAAAGTCACTGACTGTCTTACCCCAGACAACCATCTCGCCAATCGGCGGGACAAAGACTTTGCCTTCGCGGTCGACTGTTAGATTCAGTTCACGTTCAACTCGTCCCCAAAGATAGATAATTACATTATCACCGGGACCAAGAACGTAATCTTCGGCATTGGCCAATTCGACTGGAGAGGTTAGCTCTGATGTTTGTCGAAAAAGATCATAGCCAAAAGGACGTAAGCTCTCACGCCTGTCTTTCACATTCAATTCGTTAGCTTCTCTATCCGCCGACTCATCTTCATTTGTTTGAGCGCTATATTCTTCACCGTTTTGCACGGCGCGCAATGAATCCAGCAACCGGGTTTTCTCATCAGCTTTCGCTCCACGCTCTTTGTCGCTGAAAATCTCCTGCGAGGCATATTTGCGAGTGTTTCGTTTGGAGCTTGCGCCCTGCAATAGAAGATGAGCGGCTTGCGGATTCTTTTGTAGCTCTTTAATTTGGGCTTCACTCGGGAGCGTTTGGGCGCTGAGCGGTTTGAACCAATAGATTGAAACCAAGACTAGGATCATCGTGGCTAGAAGTAACTTCCTGTTCATACTAAAACCTTCCGTGTTGAGTTTCTTTACTCATGCGATTTCGAATGCGGGACATTTTGGAAATCGCGCTTCACTTTTCCGAAGACTGGCTTATGCATCTTGGGCGCCGGAAAAATCCTCAGGCAGGTTTTCATTATGAAACAACGACTTAGCTCGTTTTGAGGACATCTCAATTATCTGAGAAACGATTCAAAAGGAAAAGAATTCCGATTGTGGCGGAAGGAATTGCAGTATTCAGTCTCTTGTCCGATAATGTAGTACAAGGAGATAGCGACTTTTTGCTATCAAGGGAATGGCAGTGAAATAGAGAGAGACAATGAGCAACTTGCGACAAATGATTTTTGATGCGCCGGGATTTAGGGCGCGTATTGGACAGGGGATCAACGCCCGGGTGGTGACTGATTTCGGATGCGCTTTCGGGACGCTCTTTAAGAAGGGCGCTGTGGTTGTGGGCCGTGATGGCCGCGACACTGGCGAACACTATGCGCGCTCACTAATATCGGGTTTGAATTCTGTCGGGCATGAGGTCTATGCTTTGGGGATGATTCCTTCGGCCACTTTGGCTGTAGCCGCCAGAGAGCTCGGTTGCGCCGGGGCGATTTCGATTACACCTGGCGCATACGATGCGCCATGGTCGGGGATGAAGTTTTTCGACAAGACCGGCCAGGCGCTTGATGGCGCGACATTTGGCAAACTCTTAACTGTGTATCGCTCGGGTAAATTCAAACACGTGGCACATTCGAGAATTGGTAAGTTCAAAATGGACTATTCCTGCATCGGCAGACATATCCAGCGAATCACCGAGATTCGGGCTATCAATCTAATGGATATCAATCGCGCTCAGTTGCATGTGGTGGTTGATTGCGCCAATGCCAGCGGGGCGGCTATTGTGCCGGAGTTTTTGCGTTGTATTGGAGTGCGAGTGACTGAGATCAATTGTAATCTCGGCGCTGAATTCCCTCATTCACCCAATATCAGTTCCTCAAGCGCCTCGGCGCTGGGCAAGCGGGTTCGCAAGGAAAAGGCTGATCTGGGTGTTTTGGTAGATGCGGACGCTTCACATATAGCTTTGGTGGATAATAAGGGCAAGGCGCTCTCGATTGAGAACACTCAGATTATGTGCCTTCGTCAAATCGTTAAGTCGGACTCAAAGGCCGCCAAAGCAATAATGGTCGAAAAGGGCAAATTATCATCGCTGAGAAAACTGGCTCAATCACTGGATATCAAAACCCGGGATTGGCCGGAATCTGCGAAACTGAAGAAGTCACCTGTCGGAATTCTAAAAAAGAACAGCTCGATTGCGGCTTTCAATTCTCAGGGCGGTTTACTTTATCCTAATGGCAATGTGACTCGCGACGCATTGGTTAACATATCGCTGGCGCTGTCGGACTTAACTTCGAGCCGTCTACCGCTTGACGAACATATTGCCAATCACAAGAACTGAGCGACTGGCCCAAAGCTTGGGTGGCTGGCCCAAAGATTGGGTGGCTGGCCCAAGGATTGGGTGGCTGGCCCAAGGATTGGGTGGCTGGCCCAAAGATTGAGCCTCTTGCCGCTCTTGGCGAAGTGTCCTATATTCGAAGGCCTTTCGTGACAAATAGTAAGAGTGAAACTGTGACGAAAGCAGGATAAGAAAGAAAGAATCATGCGCGCGCTTATTACAGGTATTACAGGTCAGGACGGCTCCTATTTAGCAGAGTTGTTGTTGGAAAAGGGTTATGAGGTCACAGGTATGGTTCGTCGTAGCTCTACTGAGTCCTACCAGCGAATCGAACACATTCAGGATAAAATCCAATTGGTGCAAGGTGACTTGCTTGACCAACTTTCGCTGATAAATATCATTGAAGAAACCAAGCCGGATGAGGTTTACAATCTCGCGGCGCAGTCATTTGTCCCAACTAGCTGGAATCAGCCGACTTTGACCGCCGAGTATGACGCTGTGGGTGTCACTAAGTTGCTGGAAGCGATTCGCTACACTGACCGTAAGATTCGTTTCTATCAGGCAAGTTCTTCAGAGATGTTTGGCAAAGTGTACGAAACTCCTCAGAGTGAAAAGACTCCTTTCTATCCTCGTTCGCCCTATGGTGTCGCCAAAGTCTATGGTCATTTTATTACTGTCAATTACCGGGAGTCATACAATATCCACGCCTCATCAGGTATACTATTCAATCATGAATCACCGAGACGCGGACTTGAATTTGTCACACGTAAGATCACTGACGGTGTTGCGCGGATAAAGCTGGGACTCGCTAAGAACCTGGCATTGGGTACCCTTGATGCTCGTCGTGACTGGGGATTCGCCGGTGACTATGTTGACGCTATGTGGCGTATGCTTCAGCAGGACCAACCGGATAACTATGTAATAGCTACAGGTGAAACTCATTCTGTGCGCGAGTTTGTCGCAGAGGCTTTTGGTTGTGTGGATTTGGATTATCAGGATTATGTAGTCAGTGATCCGCGGTTTATGCGTCCCGTCGAGGTGGATTTGCTTCTGGGTGATGCATCCTATGCCAAGGAAAAGCTCGACTGGGAACGTAAGGTTTCTTTCAAAGAACTAGTGAAGATGATGGTGGACGCAGACCTGGCTTTGCTCTCAGCGAGTAAGTAAACAGAAAACAATCAGCGACCGTCATCGCGCTTCATATTAACCTCAAGCAATCTCTGGCGCCTCAAAAACCTAAGCCTCAGCAACGAGCGCTTTCTTCATGACAAATCCTAAACAAATCAAAATTAGCCCCAACCCGGGTGCAGCCTTGATAACTGGCGCAGGCGGTTTCGCAGGCTCGCATTTGGCAGATTTACTTTGTGCGCAAGGATATGAGGTGCATGCGGCTCTGGCGCCAAAGCAAAGCGCTGAGAATATCTCCCACCTGAAACGACAGATCAATATCGTTCGTTTCGACTTGCGCAATCCGAATAAGGTTAGTCGGGCAATTGAGAATATCCGCCCTAATTTGATTTTTCATCTGGCGGCATTCTCTTCGGTGGGACAGTCCTTTGAAAATGAGCGTCTGACCTATGAGATTAACTTTCTCGGTAGCTTAAATCTTTTTGAAGCCGCCCAAAGCAAGCAAGCCAGGGAGCGCCTAAGAAAAATCGTGATTATCGGCTCGGCTGACTCTTACGGGATTATTACCCCCAAGAACAAAACCCTGACCGAAGAAACCCGGCTAACACCGATTTCGCCCTACGGAGTGTCTAAAGCCGCAATGGAGCAACTTGCTCAGTATCATATCAGGCGCTATCAGCTTCCAATTACTATTGTACGCCCGTTTAACCATACCGGCCCTCGCCAAAGCGCAACTTTTGCCCTGCCGGGCTTTGCAAAACAGATTGCGGGTATTATAGAGTTGGGGAGGAAGCCCCAGTTGAAAGTCGGGGCTCTTTCGGTTAAGCGGGATTTTAGTGATGTGCGAGATGTTGTGGTCGGCTATGCTCTCGCCGCAGAAAAAGGAAAGCCCGGCGAGGTTTATCAGCTATGTTCCGGACGAGCGGTCACAATTGAAGCCGCGCTGAAGACATTGATTCGACTTTCGGGTAAGAAAATAGTAACTAAGGTAGATCCCGCGCGTTTGAGACCGGCTGATATTCCGGTTTTGCGTGGTGATAATAGTAAAGCGGTTAAAGAATTAGGCTATGCCCCCCGATATACATTGCAGAGAACCTTATCTGATACGCTGGCCTTTTGGCGAGAGCGAATCAGATAGGAAGTTCGACCCCGCTGAAGATTGTCAACAATAGTTGACTAAGGTCGTTGACCGGGGTTGATGAATAAGTTAAATCTGCAATGTCGTAAAAGATTGTTGCAAGAAATTGTTACAAGGAAGGGCAAGTCATGGGAACGACAATTACAAAAACTAAACCTAAAAACAAGAAATCCCCGGGACAGAATGATAAGTTGCAACGCATTAGCGTATCTAATGTCAACAACGCCACGCTGGATTCGGAATCTGAGACTGAAGCAAAAGCTGTGAAGACAAACATGAAGAAAAGTATGAAGAAATTGGCTCCCAATAAGAAGTCCGCCGGAGCTGAGAAACTCGCGGCTAAGATTAAGAACAAAACAGCCCGCATCGGTATTGTCGGACTCGGCTATGTCGGACTTCCTTTGGCGGTTGAATTCGCCGAACGTGGTTTCACTGTTACCGGTTTTGATATTTCCAAGCCGAAGGTGAAACTTATCAACGCTGGTAAGTCTGATATTGATGATATTTCCAGTGACAGAGTTAAGGCTATGGTCAAGGCTGGTCGCTTGAAAGCCACCGATGACGCGAAGCTAGTCGGCAAGGTTGACACAGTTTCTATTTGTGTCCCGACTCCATTATCCAAAACCAAAGACCCGGATATTAGCTACATTCTCGCGGCGGTCAAGTGGGTGCGTGACTATATGCACAAGGACATGTTGATTGTGCTTGAATCAACAACCTATCCCGGAACTACAGATGAGATCATCTTACCTCGTCTTGAGGAAAGCGGTTACAAGGTCGGTAAGGATTTCTATTTGGCGTTTTCACCTGAGAGAATTGACCCAGGCAATCAGAGTTTTACCACTTTGAATACCCCGCGAATCGTTGGAGGTGTGACACCTCATTGCACCAAAATTGCCAAACTTTTCTATGAGCAGATTATCTCAGGTGTGCATCCGGTGTCTTCAACTCAGTCTGCCGAGATGGTGAAATTGCTGGAGAATACTTTCCGTTCGGTGAATATCGGACTGGTTAATGAAGTGGCGCTGATGTGCGACAGGCTCGGACTCAATGTTTGGGAAATTATTGACGCGGCGGCTACTAAGCCTTTCGGGTTTATGCCTTTCTATCCCGGTCCGGGGCTTGGCGGTCATTGTATTCCGATTGACCCGCATTACTTATCGTGGAAACTCAAATCGCTTAACTACTATGCTCGCTTTATTGAGCTTGCCGGTGATGTAAACACCAGTATGCCTGAATATGTAGTTAGTCGTATCGCGCGGATGCTCAACAACTTTTCCAAATCGTTAAAGAACTCGCGCATTCTAATTCTAGGAGTCGCCTACAAGAGGAATATTCAGGATGTGCGTGAGTCTCCGGCTTTGGATGTAATCAAATTACTGGAAGACGCCGGAGTTAAGATTGTCTACAATGATCCGTATGTACCGGAGATTACCTGGAATGACACTCGTCATCGTTCGACGAAGTTGAACAAAGCTATGGCGCAAAAGGCCGATTGTTGTGTTATTCTCACCGACCACACTGATTACGATTATCAATGGGTAGTGGATAATTCCAAAGCTATCTTCGACACTCGTAATGCCACAGCCAAGGTCAAAAAAGGCCGTTCAAAAATCTCGCTTCTGTAAGCGCTGAATAACATATTTGCATCCTCAGGCTACGTTCGAAATGTTTTCGGGCGTAGCCTTTGTATATCAGCAACTTACACTGTTACGATATTGCCTCCATATCCAGATTCGTTGACAAAAACATCGTAGAAATCTCCTGCCTGAAGTTGAAACGTGGATATTTTTGTCCTCACTAATCGGAGCGAAGAATCAGCCGATACATAGAGAACAAACGGGTTAACCTCTAATAGCGGCTTCTCAATACCGGAAAAAATATCAGAAAACTAGCGTTAGAAGTTTTCTCAAGAAACCATGTCGACGATTTCCAGAACCAGCTCAGAGCCGACTTTTCAGCAAGTCGCTTCAATTGTTTCACTGCTCCAAAAAGCGGTGAAGATAGTGTGCTTATATCCGCCGGCGAACCCAAGTTGCGCCAAGGCGATATTGCTATTCACAAACGAGCTGGGCGCATATCTGCAAAGCAATAATCATCTGCTGCTTTCACTCGCCGAAGAAGGCTTCACATTTGAGCATGAATCAGTTGAGCCCAGCTTTGGAGATAGTCATCGGCTATCAAAGATATGCTATGATGCTGGAGTTAGTGAATTGGAATTCGGTCAGGAGTTTTCCGATGAAAGCGCTGATGAGGTTTTTGATATTTTCCGCAAGGTGATTAACAAAGACGATGGTGATTGGGAGTTGGGTGAGGCTCTGTGGGGAAAACAAATACCGGGATTCAATTTTGAAATAATCGAAGATCAATCATACTTGGAATTCGACAGCGAAATACGCAGAGAGTTTTTTGATAGTCAAGGAAAGGGTCTTGACTCGGGACATCTCAACGATAGCGATATCGCTAGCAACTCCTACAAATCAGTCTTTGACGAGCCGGACGACAACGACAACGACAACGACAAAAACTGTATCATTAGAATGACCAGCGAAAAATCTGCGCAACTCGCGGCTGTGACAGCTACACTAGCTGATGACAAGACCGAAGAAGCCAAAGCAAAGGCTCTCAAGGAGGACGCATCAGTCAAGCCTCGTGATCTGCTGATGCGCGTCTATGAACTTGACAGCAAAGATGCTCACGAGACTGCAATGGCGCTGGCTAAAGACGCAATGTTCAATCCCGGCAAGGAGCTTTTGGGAATTCTTGATGACCTGTTGGAACAGGACAAACGTGTCAGTGAATTTGACACTACGGTTCTGACTTGCGTCAAAGCGCACTCTTTCTTTATCGAACAGGGTTCATTGAGCGGAGCTACTGCGATACTTCACAAGTTACAGGAGCGCCGCGCACAGTTAAAGCAATCGGCCCCGGAATGGGAAGCAAAGATTGCTGAAGCGCTAAGCTCAATAGCTAGTCGTGAGCGAATGGGCGCGGTTTGTAGCATACTTAACGATAATGACAGAATAACCGCCGCTGATTTCTCTGCTTATCTCGCGACTTTCGACTGGACGACTTACTCCACTTTGGTCGAAGTTCTCGGCGAACTGGAGCGCCAGGAACATCGCATGGCGCTTTGTGGTTTTCTCGAAGGGGCCAAGGAAGAGCATGTGGATTTAATAGCCAGCGGCTTATACGATAAACGTTGGTTTGTGGCGCGCAATACTGCAATAATCTTATCGAATTTCGATTGCTCCCGCTCCCACAAACACCTGTTGAAGACTTTGCATCACTCCGAACCCCGGGTCAGGATAGAAGTGGTTCGCGGCTGCAAGAAACATGACGGCGCCTTCAAGTCTGCGATTCTGCTGGAGGCAATCACTGACGAAGACTCGCAGATTAGCCATTTGGCGGTCGAGACAGCCCTGGCTCAGTCAGGTAGTGAGGCGTTTCCATTGTTCCAAACACTCCTTGATAAGCTTTTGACAGGTGAGATTCCAACATCTGCCGGAACGCAAATTATCGGAGGATATTCTAGATCCGGGCAGAGTTTGGCTGTGGAAAAACTGGCTAAGTTAGCTGGTGATTGGCGGGTAATCGGACGAAGTCCATTTCAGGTTTTCAGAGAGAGCGCTATTAGAGCATTGCAAACGAATACATCTGTTGAATCTGATGCGGCCCTGTTGAAGCTTTCGAAAAGCTGGTGTAAAGAAGTCAAGAACCTTGCGAAAGCGGCTCTGGAAACGCAATCAGCCCTAGAAGCGCAATCAGCGAATCAGAAAGAGCACTAGTGATGAACAACGCTTCAGCCAAAATAGAATATCAAACCATCCGCGAGGAATCTCGGGGCGCTACCGCAGAAGTGACAAGACACTCTGTGGCGGCGTTAAAATTGTTCTTCGGTATCCCCAAGACACTCCAAGTGGTAGGTAAGGACAATGACACATACAAAGGTCAATTAGAGAAGTTCTGGGAGCGCTTTTTAGGAATCACTACCGAAGAAGGGACGCTGACTATTAAATTGATTGAGGGTCGCTTCTTTGTAAATGAGTCACTGTGTAAAATCACCAGAAAAACGCCGGCGCTGGACGAGGGCATAGCGCGTTGGCAGGAACTCGGTATCGGTGGAATAGAAATTCGCTACGCACCGGAGTCAGATATCCTTGCGCGCTTCTTTGAGGCGCTAACAAAAACAACAAGCGCCAACACTGTAGGCACATTAGACACAGAAACTGCTATTGAGCAACTCCGCAAACTACTCCTGGATAATGATGTGTATGGGCTAAGAGTATTCAGCTCAGACGAAGTAGCGAAAGACAGTAACCCGATAGAGCAAAGGCGACTGCAAATGCGTCGTCAGGCCAGAACAGTGTTCTTCAAGTCACTGAGGGCGCTAAATGAAACAACTTCGAATACCTTCTCGGGGAGAGAAACACAGCTTAGAGAAACCAGCAATGTGGTTCGCTCTATGGTTGATCAGGTCATCGAGGATGACTCAGCTCTAATCGAAATGACTGCTATCAAGGATTTCGATGATTATACTTTTGCTCATAGTGTCAATGTGTGCATTTACTCCCTTTCTATTGGGGTGAGATTGAATTTCGATAGAAACCGATTGAGCCAACTGGGATTCGCGGCTCTGTTTCATGATATCGGAAAGGTAAAGCTCCCGGCGGAAGTGGTGAAGAAACCGGGAATCTTCACTGAAAGTGATTGGGTGCATATGCGCAACCACCCAACTATTGGAGCTAAGTCACTATTGACGACATTCGCAATCGACTCCCAGATGATACGCGCGGCTCTGGTGGCGTTTGAGCATCATATCAACCTTGATAATACCGGCTATCCAAAGCGCACTAAGGACCGTGAATTGAATCTCTTTACACGCATCATCACAGTCGCTGACACATTTGACGCGCTGACCTCAGGCCGGATATATATCACCGACCCGATTCCGCCGGTCGAAGTCCTGCGCAAGATGATGTATCGCATGCGTAACAAGTTCGATCATTTGATTTTGAAAATCTTCATCAACAATGTAGGACTTTTTCCGGCGGGGTCATTGACGCTATTGAGCAATTCACAGATTGCTATTGTAGAGAAGAACAATCCGAAAACTCCTGCGGCTCCGGTGGTAAGAGTTATTGGAGATAAGTTCGGACTCAAAGACACTGTCACTATTGTTGATCTATCCAGCCCCGAAAACTCAGGAATCACAATCAAGCGATTCCTGGATCCCAAGGAAACCAATATCGATGTAAAGCGCTATATCTATCAAGATATACCGTTGGCAAATTGATTCCTGAATTACACTATTTTATTCAAACTAATACGAATCTAGAAGCGCCAGGTCACCTTTGCTGCGAACCCGGAAATTGGGTGGCTTTCAGTTGCGGTAGGCTCCAAATCGAACGAGAGCTTTTTTTTGGGATTAGGGAATTTTGACAGGTGCGCGTCTACCAGAGCATCAATCATAGAGGCAAAAATCACAGTCCCGGTTAGCCAGGCATTTAGATTTCGACTTTCACGAACATTTTCGAATTTTGCGAAAAGCTCACCGCGAAGGATTATGTCGTCCTCGGCCTCAAATGCGGCGCGCGCACTTACAGTTTGATTGCGAAAGTCCAGCCAACGTAGGAAGAGATACGTTTCTCCGCCGATAATTAACGCGGCTTTTAGATACTTGCGATTGCCGATTTGACCGAGCCCGGGAACCAGAAGCGATTTGAACATTGCGGTTGTCGGACTTTGCCTGCCTTTGTCCTTGTTCGGTTGGGTGGTCCATCCTTCGTATTTGCCGGAAGATTTCGCTTCAGAGCTATCTGTAGTCTCAGCAAGAATAAACATATCCCGCGCCTCCGAGACCGAGAGGCCTTCGGAGAAACAAGTCTTGCCGAACTGAGGAACAATAATTATCAGAGAGAATACTAGAATCGAATAGCCGCTCTTTAGCAAATACTGTTTCATAGATTCTTTTTGCTTAAAGCAATTTGCAGTTGCAAACTATTATTCTCGGGTTTCTTTTTCAGGATGGCAGACACGTATTTGCTCGTCTTGGATACCGATTTCCAGATTGTTGGTTGGGGTGGAGATTAGTTCGCCATCGAGATACAACATGCGTCCTTTGGTGGAGCCAATTATTATTTCCTCCCCGCGATATAATCTGATGCCATTGTCAAAACGATGACTCCCTTTGTATACCTCACGAATGAATTTCGACGGCGGCTCGTTGTCTTCACCCATATCCAATGTGACTTCCAGCTTATGGTCGTCAGGAATAGCTGTCGGCGACAGGTTCAAGCCCAGGCAATAGGGCAAAATACTCACAGTTATCATAATCGGCTCGAGGTCGAACCGGTAGGCGTCAATTCGCACCGGGGTTCTGTGTCGTTCGATTCCCGCGGCAACTTTTGAAGTTAGCCGTGACCAACCTATTCCAAAACGCGGCAGGGAACGCTCTGCGAGAGCTTCACAAAGCGCTGGCAACAGACCCAGTCCAACAGAAGTGAAGAATGGTTGCCCGGCCACCACTCCGCAATCAATTGAACGAGTCGCGCCGCTTTTGAAACTTGCGATAGCTAATGACAGCGATGGTTTTCCGATTAAGGATGTGAAGAAGCTGTTGCACTTACCTTGCGGAAGAACCGCCAGACGTACATCCGAACCGATCAAGGCTCTCGCGACAAGATTAACTGCGCCATCACCTCCTACTGCTACCAGGGCCAAAGGCCGTTTGCTGGCGGCCTCTACAGCGGCGCTGGCCATTTCGGTAGTGGTGCCGGGATGCAATGTCTGCACTTCGTAGCCACTGGAGCTTAGTTGTTGCGCGAAATCTGTAACGGCCCTCGATTGATACTTGCCAGCCTTTGAGTTCACCAGAATCGTAACTCTCTTGCGCGGCCGTTGCGATTTTGACCTGGAGGTGCGGGGTTTGACCGAACGGCCACGTCCTTGACTTCTGCCTTGGTAGCTCCCGCGGGGTTTACGTTCGGGTTTCCTCGAACTCTTATCTATTGAACTGCGACTTCTGCTGGCAGGTTTTTCAGAGCGTTTGGGAGAGCCACCGGACTTTGAATCTTTGTTTTCCATGCTATTTGACCATCTTAACTGAATCTCGTATGAAGTATTTGAAATGCCATATATTGATTTCGACTATCTCGACTGTACATTAGCGACGAGAGTAGTATACGCCATTGAATAACTGGCGCGGATTCCTAATGTAGCGCTTATACTTTGCAGAACGCCAGCTATGATGAAATAAATGGCTATAGAATATAGCATTGGAATAAACACCCTAGGCGCCGAAAACTGAAGATAGACTCTGCCCGGCATTAGATATGGAAAACACCGCAATTACAAGACCTGATTTCTCAGGGCGTATTCGAAACGCCGGGCTTTCTTTTGGGTTTCTGATATTGGTCTATTCACCGGTTTTGCTGGATTTGGTCTCTGATTGGTGGAATGACTCGAATTATTCCCATGGCTTCCTGATTCCGCTGGTTTCAGGATTCCTACTTTGGAAAAAGAAGGACCTTTTGATCAATTCTGTGGGCGCCAGCTCGAAAGCGGGACTACCGTTGCTGGCGATGGCTCTGTTACTTTTTGTGCTAGGGAGCGCTGGAGCTGAGTATTTTACGGTTAGAGTTTCTTTCATTTTTGCGCTGGCGGGGTTAGTTCTATTTCACTTTGGAACCTCATTTTTGCGCAATATCTGGTTTGAATTGGTTTTCCTGTTTTTCATGATTCCACTTCCGTATGTTATCTATTATTCCCTGACATTCCCCATGCAACTATTCGCCACCAAAGTCTCGCTCAAGGCTCTGGCAATTATCGGAATCCCGGCGGTGCAACAGGGGAATATCATCCATCTCAGCGGAATCTCGCTGGAAGTGGCCGAGGCCTGTTCGGGGATTCGCAGTATGCTCTCTCTTTTGGCTTTGGGGGCTATGTATGCGTATTTCAGTCAAAAAGGCCCTATCAAGCGCAGTGTGCTATTCCTCTCCACTATTCCGATTACGGTGATTGTTAACTCTGCCCGAGTGTTTATCACAGCGGTTCTGGCATACACTCTCGGGGCAGGGGTAACAGAGGAGCCGTTGCATAGCCTGATGGGGCTTTCGGTTTTCGTAATGGCTTTTGTCATTTTATTTTTGGTCAATGCGCTACTCACTAGAAAGAAGTCTAACTGATGAGTAAAGCTGATTCACACTCACGGAATCTGAGAATCTCATGGGCGCCACTGGCCCTGATACTCGTCGGTGGAGTATTGGGGTTGTTTCTGCGCTATTATGAAGTCAAAGCGAGCCGGGGGCCGGAGTTCGAAGCTATTCCGCTGGAGTTTTCAGATTATATCGGTGACGAGCGGCGATTCTCCGAGTCGACTTATGATATTCTCCAGGCCGACACTACTACCTTGCGGCGTTATCAGGACAAAGCTGGAAATGTATATTGGCTATTTGTGGCCTATTTCAAAGAGCAAAAATATGGCTCGCAAATCCATAGTCCGCGTCAATGTCTCCCCGGCGGCGGCTGGCGAATCGACTCGATTGATCCCTACTCCTTGGCTCTTTCGGCGGGACTGACTCAGCCTATCAATGTGCTGACTATTGAGCGTCAGAAGGCCAGGCAAATAATGTTCTATTGGTTTGAGACTCGTTCGGGTTCTATTCGTGGTGAATTTGCGCTGAAATTTGATTTGGTTAAGAACGCCTTGATGTTTCGTCCCACTGACGCCGGCTTTGTACGTCTTACGGTGCAAAGCTCCGATGGAAGAACCGAAACCGCCAAGGAGTTAGGCGCTAGATTCCTGCAGAATCTTGAATCATCATTGAAAAACGCTTTACCGTTTGCCACTGCTAGTTCATAGAGCCAGATATTTGACGACTGGCGCGCTTTGACTAAACCTATTACTTTGGCGCTGATATGATGAAGGCCTACCTAAGACTCCTGCGTCCCAGCCACTGGGTAAAGAACGGCTTGCTCTTTGGCGGTTTGATATTCGGCGGGCAAGCCCTCGATAGCCATGCGCTAATACAATCTGCGATTGCCTTTGCGACATTCTGCGCTTTGTCTTCTTTTGTATATGTAATCAATGATATGCGGGACCGGGAAAGCGATCGCGCCCACCCGCTGAAACGCTTACGTCCTATTGCCTCAGGAGAAGTCTCTATTGGCGCCGCCGCAGGAATTGCGGTTGTGTTGGGAATAATTAGCGCAATCGGCGCCTTCCATTTTGGACAACTCTTTGCAATCATTTCGGCGGGCTATATTGTCAACAGTGTCTTGTATTCGCTGTTTCTTAAGCGTTTGGTAATCATTGATGTGATGGTGATTGCTATTGGGTTTGTCTTACGCGCCTGGGCAGGATCGGCGGCTATTGGAGTTCACTTCGACGCCGGGCTTTCGGTTTGTACATTCCTGCTGGCGTTATTCCTCGGATTCGGAAAACGTCGTCACGAATTACTATTGCTAAACAAAGATGACGCCAGCGCACATCGCATTAGCCTCAATAGCTATTCCGCGCCTCTGTTGGATCAACTTATTACTATTGTCAGCGCCGCAGTGGTTATCACCTATATCATGTTTGTCATTTCACCTGATATACAAGCCAAGCTGAATTCTCCTCATCTTTGGCTGACAACTCCATTCGTGTTTTATGGCGTTTTTCGCTATCTTTATTTGGTGCATATGAAGGAAAGCGGGGGCTCTCCTACTCGTCTGCTTCTAACAGATCGTCCTTTGCTGGTGGATGTAATCCTCTGGCTCGCGGCGGTTGTCCTGTTGCTGTATCCGATTTGATTCTGTATCGCTTACACTTGTATAAGAACAAGCAAGACTTTGCTGACACCTAATGCGTAATTGGGCTTTCACGGGTAATTAACCCTATCGAGAGAATTTAATGAACACAAGTAATCACGCTCGAATAGTAGGTGTGCAGTCAAACCCTCCTCCGTTTCGTATTACTCAAGACGAAGTTCAGGCTTTCGCCAAACAATTCTTTGGTGGAAGACTCAAAGGACTGGAGCGAATGCTCGCTTCATTTTCCAATGCGGAAATCGACTCACGCAACCTTTGTGTGCCGATAAGCTGGTTTACTGAGCCAAAAACTCTTGAGGAAAAAAACAACACCTATATCAAGCAAAGTGTAGAACTTTCCTCTGTAGCGATTACTAATTTGCTACAGCGCTTTGATCTGCAACCACGTGACATTGATTTTCTGATTTTTGTTTCGTCAACAGGATTGGCGACTCCTTCCATTGATGCGCGACTAATAGGCAAGCTTGGTTTTCGACCGAACACCAAACGTATTCCGATTTGGGGACTCGGTTGTGGCGGAGGCGCTATGGGAATTGCGCATGTCAATGACATTTTACGAGGTAATCCGAAGGCGAAAGCTTTGTTGGTGAATGTGGAACTATGTTCGCTGACATTTCAGTTTAGTGATTTTTCAAAGAGCAATTTGATTGCTACCGCGCTCTTTTCCGACGGTGTGACAGCGGCTCTATTTGCCGGAGCTGATTCTGAGTTGCCGGGGCTTTCGATTCTTGCGGGCGGGACAACTTTGTGGCCGGACTCACTGGATGTTATGGGTTGGAATTTGCAAAACGACGGCATGCAGGTTGTTTTGTCTCAGTCTATCCCGACGATTGTGAAAGAGAAAATGAATTCCTGTCTGGTAGAGTTTTTGGCCAAGCGCCAATTGAAACTCGACGATATTGACCATTTCATTATTCACCCGGGGGGCAAGAAAGTTCTGGAAGCGTATACCGAAGCGTTGGGAAAACCGGCTAGCGCATTTGCGCTTTCTGCGGATATTATTCGTGAGTTTGGCAATTGTTCCTCGGCGACTGTGATGCTGGCGCTCGAACGTTTCCTGGCACAACAGGATTTCAACTCCGGCGAATTGGCTCTGCTAACTGCTCTAGGCCCGGGCTTCTCAGCCGGTAATGTCTTGCTACAGTTATAGACTTTTCATCCCTATCTTTTTCGAAGTAGCATTTTCTCCCAAACAGTTTTTCTTACTCTCTGGTTCTTTTTCCAGGAATATCTATTAGTTCTCCAATGTCAGAGTATGGGGCTGGGCCCATAGTTATGACCTATAGAGTTCATCTGTGAACAGAGATAGGAGTTGCTATTCAGTGACTTTTCTCTTCGGTCGATAATCATATCAGAGAACAAGATAGCCCGAATGGGATGTGGATTCCATATGAAGGCTCGGGGTGGCTAATCCAGGGAACGAGTCCAGGAAATAATTCGATATGAAATACAACGACAACGACCTCAACAACTCAATGTTCAATTTCGATTTCATCAGGGCGGATGAATCGAGTCAAAAGCAAGAAACGCCTGAGCCAATACATAGTGACACCAGCAAAGCTGTGAATGGAGTTGGTTCGGTGAAGGAATTTCAGAAGCTGACAACCGATTCAGATTCCAACAAGGGAAACGTTGCCTGTTCGATAGATGAGTTAGTAAAATTTGATGTTGAAATGGAAAAGGACGCTACATCCTATTTCACTCTCACTACCATGCAAGAGTTCAATATTGCCCCGGCGCATTTCAACTCCGCGAACGCCACGCTAACTGTTCTCTGCAAAGGACATCCCGATGAAGTCCTCTCGCTTAGATTGGAGGCCATGTCGATTTACCACAAGCCGGTGCGTATAGTGTTACAATCAGAAACACTGGATATAATTACATCTCTCATCGAGCGTATCAAGAATAGTTCCATTGAAGAGGATAGCTCTACAGAGCCTTGGGATGACAATGTAAATACAAGCGCCACTGGAATTGAAAACTGCGAGTTAAATGACTCTTTTGCATGTGAGATATTCTTGGATGCAGAAAGCAAGTTTAACGTTGATGCCAGTAGTGATGATGTTTTTCAGCAACACGATTCGCCCGGTGAAACTTTTGAGGAAATGGCGCATACGGACGAGACTCAAGCTTCTGCTAATTCAGTTACCAGAAGAGCGCTGTTTGTGACTCCTGAGGCTTCTCTTAGTCCGCATTTGTTGTTTGCGATTCATGCAGAGAAAATCAGCCCGGTTATTGCATCTGATTGTGAGGAGGCGCTCGAAAAGATATCTAGCCAAGACATCAGTGAGGCGCTGATTCATAACTCGCTTAGAGGCGCATCGCAAGAACTGGCGCTTGCGTTAGGCAAACGTCCCAACCCGATACCGGTGCGATATTTCAATTCAGAAGCCGGGCTACTTGCCGGCGAGGTGTATGACCATCAATTGCTGGAGCTTTGCGAAAAGAGCCTTCTTTTTGGCGCCTATCTTCACAACACGCAAGACGCCGCAAGCTCCCTGGAGGATGCTCTGGATACACATGGCGCTGCAGTCGCCAAATTGTGTCGTGAGTTTTCAGAACACTACTCTCTGGCGCCTAATCTGCACCTTGCGCTACTCTCTGCGGCCTACTGGCATGACTTGGCCAGATGCGATCTAAAAAATCCGGAAGACTACCAACATAGTGATATTATTTCTCTCTCTGCTAAGAGGATGGAGGCGCTTGGGTATCCCGCCGAGGTGATTAGTCTGCTGAGAGTGATGGCGAGTCCTAATCAAGCGCCTGAAAGCACAAATAGTGACACTCTGCTCGCTGGTAACATACTGGCTGTGTCCAATCACTATTGCCACAATTGGTTGAGCGATGCGCCATTTATCAGCTCTCAGATATCCGAGATGCGTAATGACATGCAGGACTTCAAAAACAACCTGTCACTTCCAGAAGTAGCCGACAAGTTATTTGACATCATACCGATAGACTCGGAAGCCGAACTCAATCAAACTGATGTTTTCAATGTGCATATTCTGGATATAACTTCTGACAGCGAATCTAACTACAGCGTTAAAATCTGTGATGCCTTACAGAGCGCTGGTTTCGACTCTACTGTTTCGCATACAGCCAATGAATGTGTGGAGAGCTGGATAGATTCAAAACCGCAGGCGCTAATGATATTGCAGTCAGGTAGCGTCCAACAAATGACTGATACTCTCTTCACGCTGGCTTTGGGAGGGATACAGTTTGACCGTGTTCTTACTATAGCGCTAACCACTGCGGACAAATTGGATCAAGCTTTTTGGTCGATAAAACACGGACTTGAAGATGTATTTCCGTTATCAATCAGTCCTGATGTTCTAATTGCAAAAATCTCTCGGGCGCAGAAACGTCAACAGGACGTCGACGACGCATGCCTGTCAATTCTTCAGGATATGGGCACTCACGGCTCATTGGAGGATATGAATCTAATAAAGTTGCTTGAGGCCTCACGTGATAGTTCAAAACCACTGAGGCTCAGCGCTACTGCCCGCGGAAGACAATTCGTCGCCTATGTGCACAACAATACCGTCATCAGCGCCACCTGCGATGAATACACCGGCATTGACGCTATTGCCGCCAGCATTGCCTGGTCAAAAGGGATTTGGAGTATCGACCCGATTGATGAAAATGAATTGCCACCGTCTAATCTGGGGATGAAGCTTGATTCAGTAATGCTGGAGGCTTGTTTGCAGTGTGACAACTCAGCCCGTAACTCATCTGCAGGCCCTGCCAGGAATAGCTGAGTTCTTTGGCGCCTAATTATTGTCGGTTTCTACTTCTTTCAAGGCTGGAGAAAGCAGAAAGTCGATAGCTTCAATTGTCGAGCCACCCGGTTCGGGTTTGATTTCGAATTCAATTGACTGTGGGGTAGATTTGTAGCCATAGGATTCAAGTTGACTAGGCTCCACATATGCGCGATAGCGTCCGGGTAGAAGACCCAGGTGATAGTATTCGCCATCATTAAAAGTTGCAACCTGAGTCATAATATCACGCGAGATATTAAAAATCACTAACTTGATTCCTCCAACTCCAACCGGGCCAACATCGGTAGTTCTTCTAATAGAGCCACTGATGTCACTAGCGGTTACAACCGGAACCTTGATTGAGGTAACCATATTGGGATTAACTGCGACACGATAGTTCTCATGCAGTGGCTTCAACTGCGGATCATCAAGGCTGTACTCATCAATTTTGACAATGTATTCATCATAGGGCCGCAATCTGCTGTAGTAATACAAGTCATCACCACGTTTAGGCGCTCCACCTGCGCCGTCGATTTTTGCTCGAAGTCCTTTCAGCTCTTCTTCTCCTTCATCTTGCTGACCATTGTAGTTGTCATCAAGAAACGGCTTCACCACCGCAGCGCCGAGACCGACGCCATTGTTTCTATCAAAATAGACCGAGCCGGAATTCTGATCATAGTGAATTGAGCCGCGATATAGTTGATTGACACTTACGCCACCCGCCGATGTAATAGAGCGCGAGGTAAGCGAGGCGAAATCAGTTAGCATACTGAATGTCAGCATGGCGGTATTTGTTTTCAAGGCCGGGTTGCGTTCAAGCGCAAGAGTCACCTGCCCGGTTTTAAGGACACGACGACTTAAGAAAAGTCCATACTTAGTCAGCCCGCCTCTGGAGTGATTGTATTCAATACGTAGTTGAGGCCGCAATACTCGGGAGAGAGTGATAGTTGCAAACAACTGGCTGGAGATATCGTCTGAGCTGGAAACCAGAGATGAATTGATTTTGTACTTTCCCAGATAGTTCAGATTTATGCGAGGCAGTGATGCATTGAATCCATAGTTCATATTAGTGGTTTTGAAAGTCGGGAATTTGTCTATGCTGGTATGGAAGCGCACACCTACATTTTGATTCCAAATCTTGAACGGGCTGGAAACTGAAACTGTCAACTTGTCTATTTGCCGCAAGATATTTCGTTTTGAGGTTGAATCGAAATTTGTGTAGTTAACTGCAAGGTTTATGTTCGACTGGGTGTAACTAAGCCCAAAGTTTTTTTCATTCTTGGGGGACATAGATGTATTGAGTGTCAAATTGGACAACAGTTGAAGCGCCAACTCACCGGTGAACAATGTCTTTTCGTTTTCTGTCGGGGTCAAAGGCAAGTCCGCTCCAGCGCCGATGGTTAGATTCGACATTAGGCCATAAGAAACGCTGGCGTTGCTATAGACACCTGAAGTATCGAAGATTTCTTGTTCCCCTACGCCAATATCATAATCGAATTGCCCACTAGGAATGAGATTGAACGGTATCCGACGATAACGCTCCTCTGTGCGCACTTCACCGTTGGGCCCGTACATTTTGAGAATAATCACCGATGCGCCATAGAACACATCCAGATTAAAGTCATATCTCCCTTCGGCATCAGTGGTGGTAAAGTCCTTCAGCCGACCATCGACATATAACTCAACCTCCCAATTCGGCCCTAAATCTCCCGAGAGATTGACCGTCTCGAAGAACTTTCTTTGTGTTAGGGGCTTATTGGTGATTCGCCCACCGCGAATAGCTCGTGACAGACTTGATCCTACAAATACATCGCCGAGTTCCACTTGTGATAGCGCTGCTTTGTTATCAAAAAAACGTCGCCAGCGTATACGTAGTTGTTTGGAGTCGAAACCCTGCCGGGTATCACCTGCCATAGCGACATCAATATCCCCGCCGCCGAGCATTCCACCAATTGTAAGATTAGCGAATTGCTCTGCTCCACCGATTGGGTTTGCGGAAAGTGACCAGTCTGCCACTCCTGCGGCGAGATAACCACTCTCACGAGCCAGAGTATGCACATCAGATACTTCAACCTCTTTGGCGCGTAGTTTCTTGTGAGCTAACTCTCGCTTGATTCTTTGGTAAGTGGGGAAACTTTTGTCCAGCGGCAGAAACACACGAAGCTCACCGAAATAGAATTTCATCGCGAATCCGAAATAGGGTTCGAATAAATCGACCCGCAAGTAGATTTCACCATTGGAGAAATGGAATTCAGAGCCAGCTAGAGGACCATCATAGAACGGAGAGCGAGCTTTGTGTCGTGTGATATCCAGTTCGAATTTTTCGGATTTTGAATTTAAGTAACCGGTTATACGTCCCTTGCTCTCAGAGAGTGAAGCATGCATGCCCAAGACGTCCAGGACTTTTAGAACCGGCATATAGATATCTGTTCCGTCGTACTGTGCAAACAGGTCAACATTCAGAAGTCGTTGCACTTCAAAGTTGACCACAATTTCTTCGAACTCAGGTTGTTCAAACTCAGGAGTTGTTTCAAGATTAGATGTAGTTGGTGAGACAGTAGCGCTGGTTTCCTGTGGTTGGCCAAAAACTGTAGTGTGACTTGATAGCACAGAAATAGCTATCACCGTTAGCAACAATTTTGGGCTGGAGACGCCGAACCCAAAGCGCTGCTGTCGATGCGCTCGTAAGAGAAAATCTCTGATGGAATGCGCTATTGTCATCGTCACCTCACTCACCGAGGGGAGAGCTGATTTACTGAACTGCTAGAGCTCTTGAGAGATCGTTGCCCGGGAGAATATCTTCAGCGGGAATATCCTTACGTCCCGATGTAGAAATCCCGATTTCGACGTGATACGGTCTGGTGAAATCTCCATCGGTCAACGGAAGCTCAAGGCGACGTGTCAATTGGCGGTAGACAGCCAGTTGCACTGAAGTGTGGCTGATTTCTTTATCTGATGCATCGAGTAAACGACAGGCAAGAGTCCCAACATAGGAGCAATTGCTATTGGTTTTCATCGCCACCATTACGGATACTTTTTCACCCTCTATTGTGGCGCTAGTCTCAGTGAGTTCCAGCTGTGGGGTCAGATTGCCTTTGCGATATTTTAGCATAATCGCAGTTTGCATAATCATGTTTAGCTTGGTGGTGATAGCGCCCTCTTCGGTAGGGGCAGGCAAGCTGGTTTCACCATCCTGCGAGCGGACTACCACGCGAGACCAGTATTCGCCCTCGGGTAGGTCTTTTGGGGGTCTGGCGCGAAATCGTACAACCTGCGAGCTATTAGGCTGAAGAACCATCTTGCGGGGGAAGGCTTTCACCCAGCCCAAAGCAGAATTTGGATCAGTTACCGAACTATCGCTGAGGCGAACTGTGACATTCCCCAAGCTATCAGAAGTAGGGAGTCCAAAACTGAAGAACACTGTGACTTCCTGCGGCTTGTCAGTCGGATTCTGCACAGTTATTCGTCCAGTTCGTCCTTTGTCGGATATGAATACGACAGTTGGCGCAACCAGGACACCGGCTCCCGCACGTAGGGCGAGAATCGACAGGAATAACAGGCTCAGTAAAGTGTATTTACCCAACAGAAATCCCCGTCGAGTAGTGTTGGTACAACACTCGCCGGGGATTTCCTTCAGATTTGAAGGCACATTACTTAAAGGCTTTTGTGTCAAAGACTTTTCTGTCAAAAGCTCTGTGTTCAGCATGGTACTTAACATCCTATGTTTTCTTTTGGTGTTTCACCCGTCACCGACATCCATGCGGCTCTGGTCGTTTCTTCACGAAACAAATATGTCACGTTTTGGAATCTAGTTGTACAAAAACTTTACCCCTAAATTTCCGGTACTCCTACTTCACTAAATCAGGTGCCGTTGTAAGCGACAGTCAAGATAATATCGCCTGTGTATGCTCCTGCAGTCTGATCAACAGTCGGAAGAACTTTTCCACCGAGGAACAAAGCCGCCTGGCCGCCGCCACCCATGGTGGTAGCCGCATTGATGTTATGCGGATCGGTATTCTGCCAACCAGTTCCGAAGGTTGTCGGAGTTGCGTTGGTTGTGGAATCCACAGAAGCGTCAGTGGCGCTAAAGGAAATAACCATACGATCGTCGCCTGTGGCCGTAGACATATAGTCTGGCAACTGCATGTACATCGAAAGACCAGAGAGTCCCTGACCAGTGATTGTAAAAATGCCAGCCGCGGCGTTTGCATTTGAAATGGATTTACTCACGCCCTGAAATACATTGCCGAAAACCAAAGCGGCTGTCGAGGTCACTACCAATACAGCTTGTACCGAAGCTGTGGCAGAACCATTGGCAACATCCTGTGCATTGGCAACTGACGGTTTCAACACACTGGCAAACCCTACGATAGTAGCGATGCTCACTAGGCGTGCTAGACTCTTACTAATTGAATTTCTCATTACTCTCTCTCCCCCGGGGAAACCCTAGATTGGAACTAATATGTATGTTTACATTCTATTTTCTGTGTACTGCTTCTTGTAACTCAAATACTATTTCTTTGCGTTTTGCGCTCGTCACCGGCTAACCAGCTCAGGAGACTAAACATCAGGTGCCGTTATACGAAACGGTCAATATGACGTCTCCGGTATATGCTCCGGCTGTCTGGTCAACGGTCGGCATAACTTTTCCACCGAGGAAAATTGCCGCCTGTCCACCGCCACCCATTGTTGTAGCGGAAGCAAAATTATGCGGATTGGTATTCTGCCAACCAACTCCAAAAGCCGCCGGGTTAACATTGGTGGTCGAATCAACTGAGGCGTCAGTTGTGCTAAATGCTACCACCAAACGATCATCGCCAGTTGCTGTAGACAAGTAGTCGGGCAACTGCATAAAAATCGCCAAGCCAGCTAATCCCTGACCGGTGATAGTAAAGACACCTGCATTCGCATTAGAATTGGCGATTGATGTTGGCACGCCTTGAAAGACTGTACCAAAGGCCAAAGCGCTGGTAGAGGTGACTGTCAAAACTGCCTGCACCGTGGCTGTTGCTTGACCTACTGCAACATCCTGGGCTTTCACATTCCCTGACGACAGTCCCAGAGCAACCGTACAAATGGCGATAAAAAGCGCCTTCGGCCTGAAAATCCGTTTCAACTCTGCGTTCATTGCGTTCATACTCCGATGTTTAAACCTGTTATATCAACTTCTACTGCCAGGACTCTCTCACTGATGGAAGAGCTCAATAAATGGGCTATCCGACATACGTGATAAGATTTCGTCCACACTCTGTTTATTCGACACACAGTTCAAAACCTTTACAGTTCAGAACAACAATTTATTGCAAAGTGCAATACCGCCAATTGCGAAATGAATTTTCGGGGGCTGTCCTGATTGAGTTATTTGTATACCGAAGAAATGAAGAGGCAGACCAATTGAGAGCTTTCGCGCCGATTTGACTCGTATCTAATTTAGCGCCAACGAGTTGCTCGTATTGAGCCAGACCTCAGGAGTTTTCAATACTGCGGGGATTGTGCCCAGGATGACATTGCTAGCTGGATGAGATGAATAGAGGAACAATGCGAGAAAGGAAATAGTGGAGAATACTCAGTTGTTTCAATTTGAAAAGAGTCGAAATCAGATCAGGTTCCGTCATAGGCCACGCTGACAATAACATCACCGCTATAGGCTCCGGCCTTTTGATTCACTGCAGGAATTGCCCGACCGCCTATATATATGTTTGTCTGTCCACCCGAACCGATTACCACCGCCGCTGGAACATTGCGCGGGTTTACGTTCTGCCATCCATCACCTGCTACTACAGTCGAGGGAGTAGTGTTGTTGGTGTCTACTGTGGCGTCTGTAGGGGAAAAGGCGATGGTCATACGGTCTGAGCCATCGGCAAGCGCCATATAATCTGGCATGACCATTGAGATAGTCAGACCAGCTGACGGGGCGCCGGTGATATTGAATATTCCGGAGAAGGCGTCTACATTGTTACCTATAGACTTCGCCACACCTTGAAACATGTTTCCGAATTGCAGATTCTGAGAGGCAAGAACCGCTAAAGTCGCTTGCACATTGGCAATGGCAAGACCATTGGCCACATCCTGCGCTTTGGCCTCTTTCGAAAAGCCACAAGCAATACCCAGTGTCAAAATAAGAGCGCTCGCAGTTGAGAAGGCCTTGATACGAAATCTACCGGCGTTATCATATTGCGATATTTGGTTCATTGTTGCGTTCATTGTTGCAGCGCTCCTTCGGAGTGTATATTCATGTATAGCTCGTACGACAAAGGCGTTCTTAGTACATGATTCGACTACTACTTTCGGAGGTTTACGGCGCTGAATCCACTTTGTCGCCTGTAGTAGAAATCTGTTACAGAGGTGAGCGTTAGATAGAGCGCCTCCAATAGCTTTGCGCAAATCCTATAGCAAAATGCTATGGATATTGCGCCATACTGCGTTCAATAAAACGTCAGTTGACTATTGGCTAATTTCCGGTATACACAACTGTCATCACTATTACGGCAGTGTAATTCCCGGCGACTTGGCTGAGTTTTGGAATCGCCATTCCGCCTAGCCAAAGTGTGATGCCATTGGAGCCTAATCGATAGGTAATTGTGTGCCAGGGGTCAATATTATCTAACGAAGGAGCGGCCTGGTCGGGAGTGGCGCTGGAATCCAGGGCCGCATCGGTTTCTGTGAAAACCAACTGCATGTTACTGCCAAGATCATTCATGAAAGTTGGGAGTGACAGGTCTATGGTCAGCTCCAACCCTGCGGTTCCAGAAATCAGAAATTCCGCGGCGCCACCGGCTATTCGTTTGCTAACTGTCTTTGGTATACCTGGGAAGATATTACCGAAGACTAGATTGTTGTTCACGGTAATATTCTGGCTTCTGACAAGTGTAGGCGCTGAATATATCGTTAAGGAGCTAAGGAGAACCAAGCGAAAAATCATTCGCCTCGACCTGCGTCCTCTAATCCTTACCAGCTTCGCTTTATTCATGTTCTCGCCCTGTGTTACTTACACCACAAAAGGAAAGATTAGATGAATCGGTGTTGTTAGTCAAAGATAAACTGCGAGCACTAAACTCAGTTTTCGGTGAGAATGATTGTCAGCAGGGAAGGCTCTGAAGTGGAATGCTTCGAGAAAAGTTCGTTAATCAGTTTATTATTCAAATAGTCTATTGCGATAAATCCGTGATCATTAGCGCGCAGAGTAGTGGCATATTGGTTTCCAGAGCTTTCCACAAATATGTATGCCGATGTATTGCGCGGCGCGAGCATGAAACGTCCGGTATGATTAGAGAATCCGGTCACTCCAAGTGGCTGTGCGACAGAGGCAGTTGCGCGAATTGAGGCGCTTTGGCTTCTGGCGTTCAGACCACGAGGAAATAGAGCGAGGGTCGCAAAAGCTAGCGCTCCCAAAAGGGGGACAAGTATAGGCTGTCTAATAGAAGAGAAAGTTGAAGCAGGATGTTTCATTTTGGTTTCCGAATAACGCTTTGATACAAATATCAAAGCCGCTACTTCAAGAAACCGCAGAAAGCAAATCTGTCAAGCGCAAATTTTGAGCGCTTTAACAGAGGCAAACCAGAATAGGATGAAGCTCGATAATCTTAAATCAATTACCGGTATAGGCGATTGTCATTGTTACATCGGAGGCATAGTCCCCGCCGGTTTGGGTCAATCGAGGCATCACTGTCCCGCCTATCCATAGATTCATTGTCCCGACACCGCTGACTCTTCTGGCAACCGGTCCATTGGGGTCAAATACCCCTGCCGGAGCCGCCTGACCTCCACCTGTTCCATCGTCATAGGATGCGTCAGTGGAGTTAAAGACCATTCGCATACCAGTAGGGTTTGTGGTGTGTTGCAAAGAATCTGGCAGAGTAAGGGTAACCGAAATCTCCGAATTAACAGTTCCGTTGCTGATTTGCCATTCACCTGCAAAACCGCTGGTGGCTTTATCTACCGATTTGTTTACTCCCGGCAGGACTGTCCCGAAAACCAGGTCATTGGTTCCGATTATTGTGATACCGGCGATAATTGTGGCGGTGGCCTGAATTGAGGCGCTTTCCTGAGCCTGCGCCGTTTGCCTATTGAGTATCCCAAAAGCTCCCGCCAACAAGAGAGCTACTACTATTGCCTGTCTTTTCATGATTCCTCTTCCAATCTCAAAATTCATTTTCACCAGAAAACTAATCCCGGATTGGTCAAAGCAAGGTCGGCGCCCGACCATCTAAACACCTACCCACCAGCCGCTTAGGCGCAGTTCACTTATTGAATAGAGTAGAGATTGATTCCCATATTATGGGATTCATCCGATAGCTCATCAGGTGTTTCCCATTGCCTGATTCGCGCTCATTCCCGTCGAAACCCAAATCGCTGATTTCCGGCCAGCTCATTAAGTGTGGGGATTGTCCGATACAAATAAGTGGGAGCTGTTCAAAAACTGGACAGCAAAGAAGAAATGAAAATAGCAAGAAACAGATCACAGGTTGGCAAGCGCTATTCCTTGACGGGTCTCATTTTGATGATGGCCCTAGTTGTGGGGCTGGCTAGCTCTGTGTCGTCTCAGCAATTGCTTTGGTCCGGGAATTACGGCGGCCAGTTCAATGAGTCTGGCAACTCCGGCTCTATGACCGCCGACGGAGGATTCATCGCGATTGGATCAACATTCTCCTTCGGGGCCGGAGATCATGATATATATATAGTAAGAACTGATTCACTCGGAGTTGCGCTTTGGAATAGAACCTATGGCGGGGTTTTGACCGACTATGGCTATGACATTCGTCAAACAGCCGATGGTGGATTCATTGTAGTGGGGATGACAAAATCGTATGGCGAGCCGAATGGCGATATACTCTTGCTAAAAATTGATTCTCTGGGAGCGGAGGTGTGGTCTAAGACATTTGGCGGGGCCAAACGTGATGAGGGTTGGTCTGTCAGATTGACCAGTGACGGCGGATTCATTATTTGCGGTATCACCAATTCATTCGGCGCAGGATATTCGGATATGTATTTTATCCGCACCGATTCATTGGGCAACACACTTTGGAGCAAAACATTCGGTGGGCCCGGTGGTGACACTGGCTGTGCGGTGCGCATCGCCGCTGACGGTTCATTTTATGGAATCGGCTCAACCGGGTCATTCGGATTGGGCTATAGCAGTCTCTATGTAGTTCACATCTCTGCCGCAGGTGATTCACTTTGGGCAAACACTTATGGCGACAGGGCAGATTTTGGCTACTCGCTGGAAATCACCCGTGACGGAGGATTGGCTCTGGCTGGCTCTTCGCAAGGTGATATGTATTTGGTGCGCACTGATGCGACTGGCTTTGTGATGTGGCAGACTACTTTCGGCGGTTCGAAAGACGATAGGGCGTATACTGTAAGTGAAACACCTGATGGTGGATTTCTTATCGCCGGTGTGACTGAATCATTTGGCGCAGGGAAGATTGACATTCAGGTTTTGCGAGTAGATAGAAGTGGTTGGAAAATCTGGTCCGGGACTTACGGTGGAAGTAGCTCGGATTACTGTCGCTCAATGACTCTGATAAATAATCAGGATGTAATTGTTGTCGGGCACACCTGGTCGTTTTCGTCAGGTGGTTCTGATATGTATGTGCTAAAAGTTCAGGGAGATGCATTAACTGATGTGCATCAAGTGGAAACTCCGGTATTACCGACAGACTACGCGCTCGGAGCCAACTATCCGAATCCATTCAATCCCGAGACAACAATTCCTTTCGAATTATCTCGCGCGGCAAAAGTTAAAGTCGCTATCTACAATATCCTTGGACAACGTTTGATTACTTTAGTCGATGAACGTCTCAGTCCTGGCTCCTATACTGTCCAATGGAACGGCAAGACCGACGGCGAAGTCGGCGTCGCCAGCGGTGTGTATTTCTATCGCCTGGATGCAGTATCCGATAACAACACCAAACTTGTCTCCGCTACGCGCAAGATGGTCTTACTTAAGTAAGCTAGCGCCTCTTCCGCCAAAACTGTAGGACGATTCTAATACATTTGTCACCCTGAGAGTAGCGAAGGGTCTGGTCCAAACAAACTATCTGCATCACCCTGCAGGATACTTCGCTTCGCATGACATAGGTGTTTGGCGTAGGTGTTGCCGCAATTATTGTTATTGACTCTACCATATCGTATCTTCATAATGTAGAGCAACGAAGTTGTACACTTGGCAATATGTAGCCCATATGAGCAAATCTACTCAAATATTGAAAGAAACAATTCAATGCGAATAGCAGTAATTGGCGGCGGAGCCGCAGGTTTCTTTGGAGCGCTGTCGGCCAGTTTTCATTATCCGAATGCGCAAATCGCCATTTATGAGGCGACCCAGAAGCCATTGGAAAAAGTTCGCATCTCTGGAGGCGGGCGTTGCAATGTGACTCATCACTGTTTCGATCCGGCTGAATTGTGCGCCAACTACCCAAGAGGTTTCAAAGAATTGCGCGGCCCATTCAATCGTTTTGGACCTGGTGACACTGTCGAATGGTTTGAAAATCAGGGGGTGAAGCTAAAAGTTGAACCTGATGGCAGAATGTTTCCAACCAGCGACAACTCGGAGACTATTATCTCAGCCCTGCGTAACGCAGCCGCTGAGTCGAATATTGAGATACACCTTGGCGCTAGAGTTAAAAGTATTACAGCGATAAAGAAGGACTCTAGCGCTAATGTGTTCACTATAACATTTCACGATAGATCTCAAATTGAATGCGACAGAATACTATTGTCTACCGGAAGCAGTCCGCAGGGCTATCGCTTTGCCAGCGAGCTAGGGCACGAAATCATACCCGGGGCGCCCTCTTTGTTTACTTTCAAAATCAAAGACGAACGACTGACTGAATTGGCCGGAGTTAGCTTTGAGAGTGTCTCATTAAAGCTGGTGGTCGGCAACAAGCATACTTTCAAAGCTAGAAAAACCTTCAAACAGTCCGGCCCGGCGCTTATCACTCATTGGGGACTCAGCGGGCCGGCGGTTCTAAAACTTTCTGCATGGGGCGCCAGGGCGCTCAATGAACAAAAGTACCAGGCTGAATTGATTATCAATTTCTTACCAGAATCAAACACCATTAAAATCCGAAAGGAATTTGACCAACGAAAACAACATCATCCCAGAAAGCGTATAATTGGTGATAATCCATTCCCGATTCCCAATCGCTATTGGAAGCGCATTGTCAGTTTGAGTGTAATCGACGAGAAAACAACCTGGGCTAATCTAACGTCCAATTCCGTCACAGCGCTTACTAACGAACTCGCGCAAGCGTCGTTCAAAGTCAACGGTAAAGGCATCTTTAAGGAAGAATTCGTAACCTGCGGCGGAGTCAAACTCAGCGAGGTTGATTTCAAGACTCTTCAAAGCAAAATCTGTTCGGGACTGTTTTTCGCCGGTGAGATTCTGGATATTGACGGTATTACCGGTGGTTTTAATTTTCAAAACGCCTGGACCACCAGTTGGATTGCTGGCTCTTCTATGGGCTTAAGCTAACCTCGATTATCAAGACTACGATGACTCTCTCAAAACTTGTCGTAATCCTTCACACTTATCATCTTATCATCTACTGTTGAGACCTCTCCTACAATAAATCTTCATGGACCCTTCAAGTCCTATTGCTTTTTTACAAAACCAAACCTTCTAAAAAAAGTTTCAAACAGCGGAACAAGTTTCACCCTTCCGGTGGTTATGGAATAATGGGCAGGAACATAATCGTCAAGATTCGTTTGTTATCACGATTTGATGTTATTTGCCGCGTCAACGTGAATCAAATTATGCAGGTCAACTAAGAGCTAAACTAAACCTAATCAGCAACATTTATCAGGTAGGGAGGTGTTATGACACACCGCGCAAGCGCCATTTTTGGCGGAGTTTTTGTTTTATTCACTGTAACATCATGTTCCATGATGGGGAGCATGATGGCCCCGATGATGGGCATGGGCGACAAAATGAGCGCCATGAAGAATATGGACCGGGTATTGGCTATGCCACCGGATGAAATGAAGAAGTATGCGAATGCCAAAGAGCAGGCCTCATGGGAGCACGGCAAGGCGATGTTCAATGACGCAGAGCTTGGCGGCGCGAAGATGGGCTCTTCCTGCAATTCCTGTCATCCCGGTGGAGGCACAACAGGTGGGGAAGCGCAAGTTCCGATGCGCAAATTCAAAATGCCAATCCCGACACTAATTGGCGCCTCTGGCACATTCCCGAAATACAAAATCCCCAATGACGATGTTATTACTCTTCAGCAGATGAATAATAACTGCAACAAGATGTTCATGGGCGGCAATGGCTTGGCGCTGAACACTCCTGACTCCTGGGATTTGGAAAAGTATGTTGCTTCACTGAGCAACGGTGAAGAAGTCTCTGTCGGCGGGCAGATGTCCGAATAACACAACTAAACGATTAAGAACCAGGATACATATATAATGAAATTATCAACAAAGATAGCCGCATTGGCTGTTCCGGTTTTCGCGCTAGTGGCGCTGACTGTGAGCTGTGGAACAACTTCACGTTACAAAGCCGATGAATTCGGGGCCAAACAAGAAGGCAAGATGGATGTCGCTCTGGCAAATATCGACCGTGCGATGGGCGATATGGAAGCCACCAAAAAACGCGCAATGGCCAAGCAGGCCGAGGTGTTACGTTTGGGCAAGGAGCTATACAACGATACTGAACTAGGAACCAATGGCCAATCCTGCAATTCCTGCCATCCCGGTGGTGGAACAACCGGCGGTGAGGCGGAGATTGCCAAAAAAATGGGACATGGACCATACAAATTGCCTATCCCAAGTTTAGTTGGAGCTTCTGCGCGGTTTCCGAAATATAAGATTCCAACTGATGAAGTTATCACGCTCGCGCAAATGGACAACAACTGTATTCGAATGTTCTTAGCCGGCAAGCGCCTGCCATTGAACAGCCCGGAGTCGTTCTATTTGGCGACCTATGTTTCTTCCTTGAGTAATGGTGATGATATTCAAGTGGCCGGCTCAAAATAGTAGAATCTAAAGTTCTACCTATTGCTTAGTCTTGCAACTTGCAACGACTCGGAACTTGTTCCGGGTCGTTGCTTTTTTTGTAACATCATTTTTTTGAATACTTTTGCTAACTGAGAAACAAAAACAGTGTTTCATTGTTTATGCCAAGGAGTCACTCACCTAATGGAAAGGCGAAGCAATTGAGCCGATTGAGCTTTTGTAATTCTCTTGCCTGATGTGAGTGGTCTCAGGAAGATATAGACCTCACGGTCAAAGGTCATTTAAGTTACAATTATCAAAGAGTAAAGGGGAAGTAGGGAGTGACAATAAGTATTGCACACAACTTAGCAAGGCACACCCGAAGATTCACAATAGCGCTGGCGCTGTTGACACTGGCGCTTGCGCAATTCGGCCCATTGAGTTCGAAGTCTTTCGCAGCTAGCGATGACGATTCGGAGCTGTTGAAAGCGGCGCAGGAGTTTTCCAACAGCGCTTTGGCTAAACAAAAAAACTGTATCACCTGCCACACTATTGGTGAAAACGGTGGCACAGTCGGCCCGATTCTAAATCAGATTTCCAATCGTCGCACCGAAGAATGGTTACGTAAATGGTTCTCTGACCCTAATTCGTTGAAGCCCGGAACCAAGATGCCAAACTTTGGATTCTCTCCGGCGGAGTTGGATGACCTAATCAAACATCTGACCAAGATGAAACGCACAATCAACAGTGAAGAAATCTTAGCGGCTAACTCAGACCCGATTGTTGCCGGCGGGGAGCTGTTCAAAGCTTATGATTGCTTAGGTTGTCATCGCATAGGTGATGAGGGAAGATTTGTAGGTCCGAACTTAACTTGGGTTGGCATGCGCAAGTCACAAGAATGGGAAGCAACCTGGTTGGCTGATCCTCCGGCCTACAAGCCCGGGACCTTTATGCCGAACTTCCATTTGAAGCCCAACGAAATAGAAGCGCTGACGGCGTTCTTACATTCTCAGCAGGGGCAGGCAAATGACAAGGCCCGCAAATGGGAAAGCATGACTTCGTTTATTCTGGATGCGCGTCCGCGTGAAAGAGGACGATTAGTCGCTGAGCGAGTCGCCTGCTGGAGTTGTCACGGCGAAGGGCTTACCGGCGGGATTAAGAACCCGAACGCCAAACCCGATGAATTGGTGCCGAATATCAGTAGCGCATCACTCGATCTTGCTGAAGAAGTACTTAGAGGGATTATCCTTAACGGAAAAGCCGCAGAAAAACTAGACCCGGCGGGCGCAGAGCCTCCTTTTTCCTGTCCTTCATGGAAAAAAGCCCTCACCGATAGTGAATTAGATGATTTACTTGCGTATCTTGAGAGCATTGTCCCTGAGAGTGAATTGTGGGAATTTGAATAGATGTAAGTAACCCAAACAAATATCTTATACGATACACAAAGAGGTGTAACATGGAATTCACAAGAACAATCAAGAACGGTCTGACACTAGCAATGTCAGTAACACTTGCGGCGCTGTTATTAGTTCTAGGATTACCGCCGGTGTCAGTTTCAGCCGGTGACAATGACTACGAAGTCATCGAGGTGGACAATGGCGGTTCGGCTTCGGGAGTTGTGCGCTTCGACAGCAAATATCCGAAGCGCAAAAAGATCCGCATAAGCAAGGACAACGAAACCTGCGGCACAATCAAACGCTCCGAGAAGTTTCTAGTCTCCAAAGAGAACAAGGGACTTAAGAATGTGCTGGTGACGATTGAAGGTATCACCACCGGAAAAGCGCCACATATATCCGAGGCGATAACCCTGCAACAAAAGGGCTGCACATACATTCCGCATTTCCAGGTTGCGGAGATCGGGCCGGAGGGTGTGAATTTGAAACTCATCAATGACGACGGAATCTTTCATAATATTCATACGTATTTCGGTGACTCTACTGTTTTCAACGTGCCGCAACTCGGAACCCAACATGAGATTTCGCAACCACTTACTGCGCCGGGTGTAATCAAAGTTAATTGCGATGTGCACGACTGGATGTCAGCTGATATTGTGCTATTGCACAACAGTCCATATTATGCTGTGACAGATGAGAATGGTGAGTTTCTGATTGACGATATTCCGCCGGGGACATATACGGTGAAAGCTTGGCATGAGGCGCTCGGAACTATGACCAAGGAGGTCACTATCTCCGATGGCGAAAACTCACCTATCGACTTTGTGATTAAGGGCAAATCTAAGAAAAAGAAGAAGTAAGCCAAACAATTGACCAAAACAAGACTCCTCTGAAATCTCACATTATGACAATGTGTTCGGAGGAGTCTTTTTTTAGTTTGGTAACTCTTTCAAGTTATTCAGATTTTACTATGCGCCGTGTGGTCTGCTGGCATTGGAGTTGGAGTTGGAACCAACTCCTAATTTCCGCAATAGGTCATCCATCAAACACCAGCCACTAAACCCGGATTGAAAAAGATTTAGCCCGACAAAAGCGGTGAAAAGAAACCAACGCGCATCAACCCAATGGCCCAGCGCCAGTGACAGCATAATAAATGAACCTGCAATCACTCTAATCATACGTTCTCTACTCATTATATACCCCCAATACTACTTGTAAAGTGAAACTGTGTTAACACCTGATGACTTTGAGACATCTCAAAAGCTACGTCTCATGCGCAGGTATGCATTACTATTGTCCTGAAACTGTCCAAACATTGTATTTGCTTGATCACCGTCAATCCAATTAGCTCCCAGGCTTATCTTAAGGTTATCTGAAAAAGTGTATTCTAGTGACGGGCGTAGATAGTAATCTTCGTCGCTGATTCCCCAGAACCCAAAGAAGCTCAACTTCAATGTCTGATACCAAAGTAGTTTGCTAATGCGAATTGTAACTGTATGTCGCAGTTCATCTGGAACGCTACCTCCATTGTTGACGAACGCGGCGGCGAATGCATCATAATCTGTAATCAAGTCACCAATCCACTGTCCGGAAACAGATAGATCATTCCCCAAACTTTTCTCTGCGCCGAATAATCCGCGAATTGAGGTGTTCGGCAATGACGGGTTTGTACCTTTGCTGTCGCTTTCGCTGTTGTATAACGCTCCTTCAAGGTTCACCAACACCCCCTTAACAGAAGAACGAAGTGAGGCTCCAATTGACGACATACGCGGAGCGAAGAGCATAGTGTCGGCTGTAGCTCCCAACGGCTGTCCGTAAAATCCTCGATAGGCATACAGCGCCCATTCGGCTGATCCCCTGTAACCTGATATACGAGCAAACAGCTCGGCATTGCCAAGTGTATTCGCCGGCTCCACAACACCTGGCGCATCGATAGCTCCGACTGTGCGCCCTAAGAACGGATTGAATGTTGACAGTCGCTCACCAGTCGGCAAATTATCCATAGTGTAATTCGGAGCTACCAGAAACTCAAAGGTAGTGCCGCCTTTGAAGAATGACAGCCGGGCCAAATCCTGCGGGCGTTTCAAATATGAGAGCTCTTGTCCGGTGAAAAACGCTACCCAATCTTTGGCAAACAGGTCATTTACAAAAACCAAATCACCAGTGCCCCAGGTTGCCACCTGGCGGCCTACTTTCACATCCATCCATTTCGCCACGTATAGTTTGAGATATGCCTCACGAATCTCAATTGACACATCTTTCTTAAGCGCATAGTCAGAGAGAAAGTCCATGCGGATAAAGAATTCCTCCCTGTCACTGGAGCCGGACAAACGCAATTGCGTTCGGGCGTCACCTCGCGGGTAATCACGATTCTGAAATGACTTTCCTCCATCTAATGCGACATTGCGCTCAACTCTGAGCGCATGTGTCACTTCACTAAATCCGTCGATATACACTTCAGCGCTAGTTGAAGTTGCCAACAGTCCTAAACTCACAGTAACCGCCAAAAACGTTGTCTTAGTCTTGTTGATGTAGTTTCTCATTGTCGTACTCTCCGAATTGCTTATTTGGTAAACTATATCAGCCTACCGCAATGAACGCGGTGGATTTTTCAACAAGCGCTCGTTGTAATCACCCGGCTTGAGCTCTACGTCAAATGTGACTTCTCGGAACTCAATTGTTGTAGTGTGCTTTTTCTTGGTATTTTTCATTGTTCGAGTCACAGCTGTTGGAATGCCCTCGATTGTTTCGACTTTGTCGATTGTGAAAACCCGAATCAGTTTATCTTTAGCGTTGTAATACTCTTCCTTGACTGGCAACAAGTTCGTTGGATTTACCCAGGTTTTGCGATAGGCATAGTCTGACTTCTTGGGATTGAGCGGCGTTGACTTCACAATTTTCATCTCCGCACCATTGTACTCTTCCTCACCTATGTACTCGTGCTTATCGAGAATAGGAAGTCGTCCCGAGACATCCTCATAGGTAAAGTCCGAACCGACAAACGACTCTTGTTTGTTATCAGAAGCAATGCGCTTCACCAAGTCAACCGAAGGCACATACAACCAGCGGTCGTCATCACCGTTGGCATGCTTCAGTGTCAGCACCGTTGTCCTGCGTACATCTGAGGGCTTAGTGAAATACACGTAGTAATTCTGATCACCCATGTCCTCAATGTCAGTGCGCAACATCCAGAATTCACGCACTCGGGTTCTGTTCCTCTTGTCTGTCAGCGTCATTTTAACATGCGCCTTACCGCCGTCAGCGGCATAGTAATATCTCTTGTGCACCTTGTTCATAAGTTCGGTTGCGCTTAGCTCATTGGCCAACACCTGAGCTCCAAAGAAACCTGCTATTAGCGCAGTCGAACCCAACAGCAAGATTCCTGCTTTCAGTCTGTTCTTGATTGTGTGTCTCATTAGTATTTCCCCCGTTTATGTATTTATTATCTTGTTTACAGCGCTGCTTCCCTGCCCGGTGTTTTTCTTGCTTCCCCAGGTTTCAAATGCTTTGTCACCACGCAGACGAACCAAAGCCGGTAAAATAATCAATGCGCCCACCCCTGAGATACCCATGATAGCCAGAAAGAATGCGCCGACTGTTATGTAGGGCACCAAAGATGACGTTAACAGCGGAGTGAAACCCAGCGATATAATCACTATGTTCCGCGCAATCGCTCGTGACGGTTCCCCGAAAAGCTCACGCAAGGTCGCTTGCGCGTCACCAAGTTCTTTATATATGTCCTGACCGCGTTTTAGAAAATGTATCGCGAAATCAATCGACAAACCCAAAGTGAGCGAGGACAACACCGCTATCGGCATATCATATTGCTTACCGGAGAAGCCCACTGCGCCATATACCATTGCGATAGTTACAGATAGTGGAATCATTGAAATCAATCCTAACGGTACAGAGCGAAGCAGGAATATCATCATTATCGCTACAATGATAAACGAACCCAGTAACGCTTCAAGCATACCGTTAACAATCTTGTCCTGCCAAACAACGTTGATGTAGCTGAGTCCGGCCCAATCAAAACTCATCCCGGCAGGTGCGGGATTGTTGGCAACATATTCATCCGCCGAAGCGATGACTTCAGATACCGCACGGTTGTCACCCTCACGAAGTTGCATCCAAACCAGCGCCTTGTCGCCCTCGGGAGTTATGAATTTATACAAATCCTCCGGATCACCACCGGAAATCTCATAGAGGAATAGCTCCTGTGCGATTTCATCCTCGGACTCAGGAATAGCGTACTTAGCGCTGTCTCGGCTGTGTAGCTCAAAGCGAACTTTCTTAATGATGTCTGTCACACCGGTGGTGGAGCCAACATTTGGCAGTGAATCCAAATGGTTTTGGAGACCCTGCATATAGTTTAGAGTCTCGGCGTTTTTGACTGAACCCTTTTCGGTGTCGGTTGCGTCGAACTCCAGATAGGTCATATAGGTTCCGGCGAGATGTTTCTTGAGTGTGCGCTCGGCGACTCGCAGCGGATGATCATATTTGAACCAACGAATCGGATTGTCATTGACCACAATCTTGCTGATTCCTATAGCGGCTACTCCTAACAATACAAATGAAGTCCCGACTATCAATACTCGTCTGCGCAAAGTCCAGGCTCCGAGCCGGGGCAACACCCTTGCTAACAGAGTATCCTCGTCACCCTGCCTGCCGAATGTCTCTAAAGTTTTCTTGGAAACTAACACTGAGTAGGCCGGATTGACTGTCATAGACAGGAACCAGGCCACAACGACTCCAAAGGCCACAAACCCGCCGAACACTTGCACCGGCGGAATATCAGCAAGCATTAGTGAAGCAAACCCCACGAAGGTTGTCAGGGAAGTGAATAGCATCGGGCCGTAAAGCTCATTCATGGTCGAAGTAATAGCTTTACGACGGCTCTTGGTTGTCTGATATTTGTCGTGGAACTCTGAAAGTATGTGCACCGAATCCAACACCGCGATTGGCATCAGAAAAATCGCAATCATTGAACTCATTATGTGAAGCGTGAAACCAAGTGTCACAAGCAGTCCCATAGTCCAGGCGATTGTCATCATCGCTACAATCATCGGCGCTAATACAACCTTTACTTTTCTAAAGAAAAACCATAGAAGCAGGAATATCAAAACGCCGGCCATTGGAGCGCTGATTCCCATTTGCACAAACATTTCCTGACCGAAGGTGTCCTCAGCGACAGGCAGTCCCGCAATTAGCGGTGTCGGGAAACCACCGAGAGAATCGATATCGGCTTTGATGGCCTCAGATACCGCATGCGCAAAGCTCTTATCTTCCAGCGGAATGTAAAGCGCTACCGTCTTGCCATCCGGTGAGGCAAGCTTGCCCGCCAACACTGGGTTTTCATTTATTCTCACTGCCAACGGTGGCTGTTCACCGACAATATTCTTTCTATCCTTGCTTAAACTCGCAACTACTAGAGCGCCTTCGGCGTTTTGATAAATCTCATCGACTGTCGAAGGGGCCATGATGTCATCAACCACCACACCTTCCATATCTTCAATCAAACTCACAAGCTCGCTGAGTTTTTCTTCAAACTCTGGAGTCAAAACCGGTTGTTCTTCATTGGAGAATCCTACTACCAGGAAATCTGACAAATTGAACTCTGCTTTGATACGTGAATGAACAACTCTCACCGTCTCATTGGCATCGAGCATGTTTTCAGGATCAGTGTCTATGATTGCTTTAGGAATTTGCAGCGCCATTACGATGGTGATGAGTGTGGTAATAATCATCACCAATCGGGGATGGCTAATCGAAAAATCTACCAATTTGCTTTTGGACATATCGTTGTCTTTCTCTTTGATTCAATCAGTGGATTACTTCTCTCACTTGAAAAGTACTGCTATTGCCTCTTCAATCGCAACTTGAGCAAAAGGCCCACAAGCGACAAACTCGTAGTCGCCGCGGTATGTTGAATATGAACCTCCGGGAATGATTTGGTCGCAATGTTTTTTTGTAGCAGGAAAACTTTATTGGACGTAAATCTGCGCCAGATTAGAGACAAAAATCAGTCGTGCTATCCCTTTGCAAGACAATGAGCTACTAAGAAATGAGGTCGATGATTTAGCGGCGTTATTCGTGGGATTTGCGGGATTTTGAGTCTTTGTCATCCCATTTCTTAGCAACTGCCGCACGGAGTTTTGCGCTGAGAGCGTCGGGGAGACGCTCCTCTTTATCAGAACAATAAACGCGCACTGTTTTGGTCAATGAATCGAGCATCACACGACAATTCGGACAATCTGTCAGATGCTTCTCCAGCTCGACACAAAGCTCTTCGGCGAGCTCATCATCAATATAGTCTGATAATTCGCTAAGCATTCTTTTACAATCACGAGCCATGAGCTTCTCTCTCCTTCCGACCAAAATGCGGCGCCAAAGATTTTCTCAGCGCCAATCTGGCGCGCACCGCGCGTGACTTCACCGCAGTTTCCGAAAGCCCCAGCGCCTTGGCTGTCTCCTTTGTAGAAAAACCTTCTGCGTCTCTCAGCAGAAAAACAGTCTTGTATTTCAAGGGCAATTCTTCCAAAGCGTTATCCAGTAAAGTTCTTAGCTCTTTCTGTTCGAAGACCTCCTGCGGATCACGCCACTCCACTAAGTCAGCGGATTCTGAGCCGTGGTTATGCGCCCCGGCGGGAATTACATCATCCCAGTTAATTTCTTTGCGGGATTTGCTTTGCCGAATCTCGTTACGCGCCAAATTCAGAGCAATGCTCATCATCCAGGTCGAAAACCGGGATTCACCGCGAAACTTCTCAAATCCATCAACTGCTTTAAGCGCTGTCTGACTAAGTAGATCTTCAGCTTGCTCCTTGTTGCCTGTTAGGCGAGTTAACAAACGCAACGCCATTGGCGCGGCGTCCTCCACCAGCTTCCAAAACGCCTCGCGATCTCCATCTCGGGCGCTATCGATTAGCGCCTGTTCTGTTTCCTTAGACATACAGAGCTAATATCGGTCGCAAAGTTTTTGGAAACAAGCTTTTTGACGGCAAGTATCAATAAATCAAGTGAATGTGAAATAGAAAGTTGGGCTACGACTTATCTATCTGAGGCTGGATGTCTGACAATTTCGCCACTAATCATATAAATAACATCCTCGGCGATATTGGTAGTGTGATCGGCAATTCTTTCGAGGTGTCGCGCAACACCCAGATAGTAAACCAGTCCGTCGATGTCATTGGGGTTTTCAACAATCGCGATTTTGATTTTTCGGTAGGCTTCACGATTCATTTCGTCAATCGTATCATCTTCATTCATCACCTCCAGCGCTAATTCACCGTTGCCGTCGATTAGTGAGGTCAGACTGTTACGAAGCATATGTTGGGTGATTTTGCCCATTTCAATTACATCAAACGGAGCTAAAATCTCTGGCATGTTCGCTAACTTCCTGGCGCGTTTGGCTATATTCGACGCCAAGTCACCTATACGCTCCAGGTCATTGTTGATTTTCAATACTGCGACTATGAAGCGCAAGTCGACTGCGACCGGTTGATGTAAGGCCATGATTTTCAGGCAATCTTCTTCGATATCAACTTCGCCTCTGTCAATCTCGCCATCAGCGGCGATTACTTCTTCTGCGATTGATGCGTCGCGTTGGCTGACAGCTACAACAGCTAGATTTACTTGCTTTTCGACTAGCGCTGATAGTGACAAGACACTTTTCTTTAGACGATCAAGTTCTCTTTTCAAATGTGCCGGCATGCTCTTGGTATCCTCTTTATTTCTTCCTAGAAGGACAGAATAGTCGATTCCGATTTTAGCTATCGTGATTCTTCATCACCCGAAACGCCCGGTGATATAATCTTCGGTTTGCTGAACTGTTGGATTAGTGAAAATTTGTTTGGTCGGTCCTATTTCAATAAGACGGCCTTCATAGAAAAACGCCGTGCGACTTGAAACTCTAGCAGCCTGTTGCATATTGTGCGTGACGATTACAATCGTAAAGTCCTTACGAAGTTCATCAATCAAATCTTCAACTCTCGCAGTAGACCGCGGGTCCAAAGCCGAAGCCGGTTCATCCATCAGCAGAATCTCCGGGTCAACCGCCAGAGCTCGCGCAATACATAGCCGTTGTTGTTGGCCACCGGATAAATCCAGTGCGCTTTTGTTCAGCCTGTCTTTTACTTCATCCCAGAGACCAGAGCGCACCAGACATTTTTCTACCACTTCGGCAAGAACATCCGGGTTCTTCTCGCCGTGAATACGCGGGCCATAAGCAATGTTATCAAATATACTCTTGGGAAATGGATTCGATTTTTGGAATACCATTCCCACTCTCTTGCGTAAAGCCACGACATCCGCTCCGGAACGATAGATGTCCTCGCCATCGATTAGCATCTCACCAGTGACCCGCGCTCCGTCAATTATGTCATTCATCCGATTCAAGCAACGCAGGAAAGTTGATTTGCCGCAACCCGATGGTCCAATAAGCGCCGTAACTCGCTTGGTAGGAATATCGAATGTAATATCATGTAGAGCCTGGAACTCTCCATAGAATACGGAGAGATCCGTGACACTCACTTGTGCTTTTGTCTTGTTCTTGTTGTTCTTGATATTATTGGTCATATCGCTTATATCACTCAATGTAGTGATTTGAACTTTTTCTGGAAACGGCTTCGCAAAATTATTGCTCCCAGATTGAATACTAAAACTATCACCAGCAAAACTAATGCTGTGCCATATTGCATCGGTCTCACTAGCTCTATATCAGGATGTTGTGTCGCTAGTACATAAAGGTGATAAGGTAGAGCCATCACCTGATCGAAAATTGAATTAGGCAAAGTCGGCAGGAAAAACGCCGCCACAGTCAATAGAATCGGCGCTGTCTCTCCGGCGGCCCTGCCAATACCCAAGATGGCGCCGGTCATCATTCCTGGAAGCGCATAAGGAAGAACGTTAGTCCTAATTGCTGTCCATTGGGTGCACCCCAACGCCAGGCTTCCTTCTCGATAGGAACGCGGAACTGCGCGTAACGCCTCTTCGCTTGTCACTATTATCGTCGGAAGGATCATCAAAGCTAGAGTGAGGCTTCCGGCGATAATCGAAGCTCCGAAATCAAAATACAAAACAAACAAACCTAGTCCAAATAGTCCAAAAACAATCGACGGCACACCGGCGAGAGTGACAATTGCCAGACGCACTGTTTCAATAAACTTACCCTGCTTTCCATACTCGGTTAGGTAAATAGCGCTGGCAATTCCCAATGGCAGAGCGACAATGATGGCTCCTGTCACTAAAGCTACAGTGCCAACAATAGCTGGAAAAATCCCGCCTTCAGCCCCGCCGTTGCTCGGGAAACCGCTTAGAAACTCCCAGCTGATTACTCCTATACCGTTGCGAATTATATCGAAAATAATATAGGCAATAACCGCAGTTATGGAATATGTCACCAGGCGCATCGCCCAATTGAAAAGAGTTTCAGCTCGATTGCTTTTCATGATTTATTCCCGAAACGTCTATATATCGACCGTGAAAAAACATTCAGACCAAAGGTGAATACCAATAATACTATTCCAACAATAAACAACGCCCGATAGTGATCGCTACCGAATGCCACCTCGCCCATTTCCGCGGCGATTGTCGCAGTCATAGTGCGCACCGACTCTAAAGGAGATAACGTTATTTGCGCGGCATTGCCGGTCACCATCAGCACCACCATAGTTTCACCGATTACTCGCCCCATACCCAAGGCAACCGCCGCGACTATACCCGATAGCGACGAGGGCAAAACCACCCGCCAAAGCGTTTGCAAACGCGAAGCCCCCATCGCTAGTGACGCCTGACGATAGGACTTCGGACAACTTTTGATAGCGTCTTCGGAAATAGCGATGATAGTCGGTATCGCCATTAGCGCCAGTAGTATTGCGCCGCTTAGCGCATTCAGTCCGGAGTATAGTCCAAATACACTCTTGACAATAGGCGCCAGAATAATCAGACCAAAAAAACCAATGACCACCGAAGGAATTCCAGCTAGGATTTCAATAAACGGCTTTAGAAACTCTCTTTCACGCGGCTTGGCAATTTCAGCTATGTAAATCGCGCCGAAAACTCCAAATGGAACCGCTATCGCAGTAGCGAGAAAAGTCACCAGCAGTGAGCCTGTCAGTAACGGATATAGTCCATAACGTTCATTTACAAATGAAACCGGAATCCAGCGCGTATCAAACAGCTTACCTATTCCCGGCGAGACAAGAAACTCTCCACCTTCCCTGAACAGGAAGAGAAAGATAAGCGCCACAGCAATGACGCTTACCGAAGCTGACCCCAGCAATCCTAATCGTATAGCTTTCTCTTTCCACATAACAACTCTACCTTGAGGTATTCACTAGAAAACTCTTCCTGTCAAAGCTACCCTAAAGTACGCTCAACAGGAAGAGAGTTTTCTAATTGCGCTACGCTTATAGCGCTAGTGTTTCTTTTCGAGCAATGCTCTCATCATGACGCTGTTTACGACGCTGACTTGCCAGTCGGTACAAATCCAGTCTTGCGAACAATCTCTTGTCCGACTTTGGAGTCTGCAAAATCCAGGAATGACTGAATCAGGTCATTCGGCTCTCCGTTAGTGTAGAACTGTAATGGTCGAGCGATTGCATATTTCCCGCTGGAGACTGTCTTTTCGCTGGGGTAGACAGCCATTAGTGAATCAGCCGCTTTGACACCCAAAGTCTTGATCTTCCCCTTGGCGCCCAACGCATACCCAAGTCCAACATAGCCGATTGTCCACTGGTCATCAGAGACCGATTGAACAATTGACGCATTAGCCGGCATCAAGCGCGCCTTGGGCGTATAGTCTTGCTTTTTCAAAACATGTTCCTGGAAGAACACATAGGTGCCCGAGCTGGACTCACGGGAAAGAACAACGACTTTCTTGTCAGGGCCACCAACTTGATTCCAGTTGGTGTACTCTCCTGTGTAAATTGCTCCGATTTGATTGATGCTCAGAACATTGACCGGATTCTTCGGGTTGACCACAACTGAGATTCCATCACGAGCCACAACGAACTCTGTTGGCGTGATTCCTTTTTTCTCAGCGAACTTAATTTCTTTGCCCTTGATTTTGCGGGAAGCCATGCACATATCTGTTGAGCCGTTCAATAGCGCGGCTATTCCAGTGCCTGAACCACCACCAGTAACTGAGATATTGACATCCGGATGAACTTTCATGAAAGCCTCAGCCCAGTTCGACACCAAATGCACCATAGTATCAGAACCCTTGATGGTCAAACTCTTCTTTTCTCCAGCGTTCCCAAGAGAAATACTCTGCACAACAATGAATACTGCGAGCAGCGCTGTTGAGATTATTAGTTTCGCTTTTTTCATTCTTAACTCCAGTTTTGTGTGATGATAGTGAACTTGTTCTTTCTCTTGACGCATCTCTCAGCAACGGATCCTTTGCTGAGACACTGTCGAACTTATTCCTATGATGTTATCATCATGTTAGTTTCATATTCAATTTTGACGATTCTTTGAGGCGCTCTTTATAGTTTGAAGATTGCATCAAGCTGAAAGCGCTTGTAGTCTTTGGTAGATGAAAGACCTGTGTTGTTTACAAAGTATGTCGTTGCCCCATAGACCTTCTTTCCGAGCTTTACCTTTAGCGCAAACTCATGCCCCTGCGCATCGGTGCCACCGCCGCCAAAGTCTGAGTCAGCGAACACACCCAGAACAGCGTCACGTTCGGTCCTGCGATAGCTGTAACTAGCTTTCCAGGAGCCAACCTTTTTGGAGCCACTGCTTACACTAGCTCCGGCAAGCCAAGCCATATTGTTGTCACTGGGATCAGTATTGTTAGCGTAATCAAAGTAACCTTTCAATCCCAAAGAGCCCGCTTTGGTTGCAACCTCACCGAATACCTCGACAATGTTGTAGTCGTACATATAGTTGCCCGAACCGTCAAGAGTGTTCCCGAATCCCTCCATAGCCTCGAAAATTGTAGCGCGACCCTGCAGATTGCTATAATCAAAGAATCCAGCGCCACCAGTCACAGAGGTCTTTCCATTCGCCGACGACACTTTCACTCCGGCCTGCGCCGCGCGCAAACCTGCATCAACTGTCTTGCTCTCTTCATTGAGCCAAAAGCCAGCGGCGGTTATGAAAAACTCAACCGAGCCGGATTTGTGTTTGTAGCTGGCGGCGAGACCTTCGGGGCGCAGGTCACCATCCCAAAACAACTCCGTCTTACCCGGCTTGTGGAAAGGCATCTTTATTTTTCCGCCACTAACCGAAAGTCCCGGAGCTTTTTTCGGCGCCCAGCTGAATGACGCTATATCCAAGTTTATCTGCTTGGTGGAGAAACCTCCATCGAGAGTCTGGTTGGTCGAAACCGGATCACCCGAACCACTAGCCAGCGAGAAGTTCAATTTCACATCACTGCCAACATCAGCCTTGATTCCGAATCTAGCGCGCACACGTTGACGGTTACGCTGAGGTTTTCCTTCTTTGTCCACCAGCTCGTGACGATAGCGCAGATCTCCATGCACCGACACCTTCTCAGTCCAGTCTCCGTCGGCTAATGCTGGGGATTGAAGCATTAGTCCTGCAATAATTGCAACTGCTGCACTCTTTGCGGCGCTCGTTGCGGCGCTCGTTGCGGTTCTCGTTGTGAGTCTCTTTGTGATTCTCTTCATCTCTTCTTCCTTCATATCTCTCAGTTGGTTTAGTTCTTCATTAGGCCTTCATTTGAAACAGCGTCCAAGGGAACAACCCATTGGCCCATTGGCGCGACGGCAAGTAAATCAAGAAAATGTTAGGGAATTGTTAGCGTTTGAATCAATTATGAATAATCTGAGGTTTATTTGAAGTAAGAGAATCTCACGAGCTATTCACAAAGGGAGTAATTATTGCAACAGTAATGATAGCAAAGACTTATGTGCCCTGGTGAGTCTTGGGTAATCGCAGAGTAAAAGAGCTTCCTTTTCCATAATCGCTGGACACCTCAACCTGACCCTTGTGGGCCAAAGCAATATGCTTAACTATGGCCAGACCCAACCCCGATCCGCCGACTCCTCTGTTGCGCGCATTATCAGTGCGATAGAAACGCTCAAACAAGCGAGGCAGGTGTTTTTCCACAATACCGGCCCCCTGGTCAGAGATTCTCAAGACTACCTCCGGCCTGCCTTCACGAACAACTTCTTCCGCCTCGATAGTTACCGTAGAATTCGGTGAGCTGTACTTGATAGCGTTATCTAATAGATTTGACAAAGCCTGTTCGAGCAATCTTGAGTTCGCCGAGATGGTCAACCCCTCGGCGAGCATTGTTTTGAGCCCTATACTTTTCTTGTCCGCCTGGTCTTGGCAGACATTCACCGCGGCTTTGACAATCATGCCCACAGAAACAGTTTCGTATTCAATCTCGGACCCTTGTTCTATTCTTGATAGAATCAATAAATCGTCGATAATCTCTTCCAACCGATTAGACTGTTCAGAAACTATGCAAAGGAATTTCATCTGATCGGTGGAAAAACTATCTTTGTCGAATAGCAGTGTTTCGATATAACCTTTGATTGAGGTTATGGGAGTCTTCAGCTCATGCGAGACATTGGCCACAAATTCCCGACGCATCAATTCGAGTTTGCGCAACTTGGATATATCATGTAGCATTATCACTACACCCATTCGTTGTTTTGAATCATCCCGCAAAGGTACGCCATGAACCAAAAGAATTCTACCGTCGGGTAAGGTGAGCTCTTCTGCTATAGTGTCATTGGTTTGACTAAGAATCACCATATGTGCAATTTTTTCCAGATCACTGTTGCGCGCTGTTTCTTGCAAAGTCAAACCCGTCAAATCATTTTTCTCTATGAGAAATAATTCGCGAGCGACACGGTTCGCGCTTACAATTTTCTCGCGCATATCCAACGCAAAGACGCCTTCAGACATGCTTTGTATAATTGCGAATTGTTCGTTTCTCTGTCGCGACACCTCGCGGACTTCCTCATCAAACCCCAGGCTCAGCTTATTCACCGCGCGAAACAATTTCGAAATCTCCTCGGCTGACTGCTCTGCATGAGCTTGCATCAAATCAACAGCGCTTCTGTCATCCGCCCATTGAGTCAGAATCTCAAGAGGCTTTGTGATGCGCCGTGATATTCCTATAGACACAAGCGCAACCAGCGCCAGGGCAACAAGCGACGCTAGCGCCATCGCGCGATACACTTTATTGGCAATAATACTATAGGATTCAACAGGGGCAGACAAACGTATCACGCCAATAATTGTAGAATCGGCTTGGACTGTTCGGTAGATAGGCTCCGCAACGAACAACATTTCTCTTTGGGACATTGCGTCAATTCGGACGTCTTTGCCAGTCTTGCCGTTGAGAGCCGCCATAAATTCGACTCGTTTTTCAATCGACGGCAGATGTTCTGTTTTTCGCTCGCTGTCGCCGACTATCACACCCGAAGGCAGGACAATCGTCACTCGAAATCCGTCAACAGCGCCAAGTCGCTTGCTCAAGCTATCCACAGAAGCCGGAGTCGAGTTTGCTATCCAGGGATGAAGAATTTCTTTGAGAATATGCAGGCGGGTAAGAATTCTTTGATCCTGATCGGGATGATTCTCATTTTCAAAGCTGGAAATAAAAAGAGCGCCGGAGACCACGATTGACGCCAGCGCTACAAGCAAGTATGAGGGAAACAAACTCCAAAGGAGGCGATGTTTTTTTTTCATTCGTTTCTACCTCAGCCTCAGTCCAAGTCAGCCGGAGAATCGATAGCCAACCCCGCGAACAGTTTGTATCAGCGCCCCGGCAGAGCCAAGCTTGCGACGCAACGATACAATTTGCACATCTACCGAGCGGTCAGTCACCGGATGATTCTCTCCATGCACACTATCGACAATCTGATAGCGAGTCAAAACCCAGCCGGGTTTCCGCGCCAACAAATGCAGTATACGGAATTCGGTAACGGTTAAATCCAGCGGCTCATTGTCGACCAAAGCAATGTGCTTTCCGGCATGTAATGTCAGGTTATCGAAAGTCATTATCTTGGAATCATCGGATTCGACACCTTTAGCGCGACGCAAACAGGCTCGCACTCGGGCTATCAAAATCCGAGGGCTAAAAGGCTTGGTGATATAGTCATCAGCCCCAAGCTCCAAGCCTGCTACAATATCAGACTCTTCTCCTTTGGCTGTCAACATAATCACCGGAATAGCTTTGGTATCCGAATCGGATTTCACAATACGGCAAATGTCCAGTCCACTGAGACCGGGAAGCATCAAATCCAACAGCGCCAAATCCGGGCGTTGTTCACGGAATGCGCTCGGAGCATCGTTGCCGTCACTGACCACAGTAACCCGGTAACCTTCACGTTCGAGATTGTACTGAATCAAAGAGGCGATTTCTTCCTCGTCCTCGATTATCAGTATTCGTTCTTTTTTGGGTTGGGATATTTTATTCATAGTATGCCATGCTACTATACATGTGTTAAGGTTAAGTTAGCATCAGGCTCGAAATGTGTAAAGATGTCGCTCCAATGTTCTCTCCTGCATTACTCTTCTCCCTATCAAACTCAAACAGTAAATACAACGCCTGCCGCAATTAAGCAACTACTAATCAACAGCTTACCAGTCGGCCGTTTCGACACCAACTCAAGAACTGCGACTCAGAGGAAGATATCTTCTCATGGGTTCCCCCAGTAGATTGGCTCACGCCAGCCCCAACCTTCCTATTCTTGCAGATTGATTGGAGTTAGATTATGCTTGCACAATGCGCGACTACAGAGACACCTCGGAACCTTTCCCAAACTCCCCAACGACTACTAGTTTGATTGCCACCTGTACGCTAACCTTGATTGTCTTTTGTCTATTTCTTTCTGCTTGCACTCAGAAAGAGTCCCAACAAACCCAAACCAATGATACGACAGATTTAACTCCCAGCGCTTTTCTAACCAAACACTGGCTAAGGCCTCTACCAGGGCAGGGCGAAGCCCCTGAATCCTATAGCGACCGGGAAAAGTCATTGCTTCCCAAAGACTGTGGCGAATGTCATGTCCCACAATACCAGGATTGGCTTGGAAGCCTGCATAGTAAGGCTATGGGTCCGGGCTTGATGGGGCAGTTGGTAGATTTCGAAGCAACTGACAGCGCATCGCAACAAGACTGCCTGCATTGCCATGCGCCGCTGGCCGAACAGGGGCTCGCATTGCGCAAACAACTGGTGGCAATCTCACTCGGAACATTCGATATCGACAGCATCGGAAAATCCGACAAAGGCCTGCATGAATATGGCCTAACTTGCGCGGCTTGCCACATGCGCGGCTACAATATCTATGGCCCGCCCCGCAACCCGGGTTTGCCGCCGCCGGATTCCAGCCAACTGGGATCACATAATTACTTTACTGAGGAAGTAGACTTCGAGAGTTCAGAATTTTGCGCGGCATGTCATCAATTCGATGATGACGGCTACAGAATCTCAGGTAAGCTAGTCGAGAACACATATCAGGAATGGAAGCAAAGTCGTTACGCCAGCGCGGGTATGACATGCCAGAAGTGTCACATGCCTGATAGACGTCATCTTTGGCGCGGAATACATGATTTGGAAACAACTCGCAATGGTGTCACTATTGAAGCTGGCGACCAAATTCTTCACGCCGATACAATCTCTGTCACACTGACTCTTACCAACACCAACACCGGTCATAATTTCCCGACATACTTGACTCCAAAAGTATATCTGCAGGCCTACCAAATCGACAAGAGCGGCGAGATAGTCGAGCAGACATTTCAACAGGAAACAATCGGCTGGGAAGTCCCCGGTTCGCTAGTCGAAGAAGAATTCGACACTAGATTAGCGCCTGATGAAAGTCTCTCTTTGTCATACCGGGCGCAAAGAAGTCCTGAAGCTGTGGACTTAGTTCTGCGTGTGATGGTCGACCCGGACAATTTCTATCGGAATTTCTATGAAGCGAAACTAGAGGGCGGCTACACTAATCTAGGAACCCAGCAAATCCTCGAAGCCTACCAGGCCAGTCAAGTGTCATTCTATCCGCTCTTCGAAACTGTACGGCGAATAGACCGCTAGGAATACTTCAACGGTGTTATCATTGTCATTCTGGGTATAGCGAAGCATCTTCTTCGGTTCGTTCTGCTAACAAAAAACGGACTCAAAAAGAGTCCGTTCAAAAGTTCTATATATCAAACTCAGCAAGACTTGCTGAGTTCTCGTCTTCGGGAGGCGAGCATATCAAGTCGTCACTCCCGCCGCCGCATGAACCACCAAAAGACAATGGCGAAAGCCCATACCGGCGCCAACACTGTCGCCACCGAAACTGCATTCTTATCCAACAGTCCATTGGGTGTAGGAATCAACCCCAAACGGAATTCATCACGTTTGATGGTCTCTTTAATAATGTCGTTCTCATACATCCCGGTTCCGGCAAGCGGATCATCAGCGTCGAGCTTTCGCTCAATCTCTTCGACGACCTGATACTTGGTGTATGAATCACCTCCGGTCGCTTGCCAGGTGATGAGGGTCGCGACTGTAACTATTCCTGCGATTGCAAATACGATTTTCGGTGGTTTAGTCATTTCGTAATTCCTAGCGCTTTGCTTGCTAAAATCATCTTAGTTCTGTTCAAGCTGTGAGAGAAAGCCACTCCTCACCAATGGTAAGGAGTGGCTTGATTCAATCTCGCCATAAAAATAGCGACCTCTTTGATTACTTTCCGCAAGGGTTGCAGGGATTACAGGGATTACATGGATTCATCGCCTTGTGGCCGCCACATGGATTGCAGGGGTTGCAAGGATTGCAGGGGTTACATGGATTCCCTCCACCACCTGCCTTGTCTGAACCATAGAAACTAACTGCGATAGTGACAGACTCGCCAACTTTGGCGCCGACTACTTTGCTGTATTTCTTCGAAGGAACGCCAAAGTCCTTTAGCGCCACATCAAAACTAACCCGTCCTACCAGTAAGTTTCCACCACCGGGAGCCTGCATCTTGGTCATTCCAGATTCTTTCAAGAATGTGAAACGCGCCGGAACTTCCATTGACTTGGTTTTACCATGCAAAGAAAAATCACCGACAACAGTCGCTTCAAAAGTCATCGAGCCCTTTTTCTTGCTGACCTCTTTCATGTTTTTGAGCTTCTTAATATTGAAAGTGATATTCGGGTGCTTGCCGGCATCGAGCCAGTCGGCGCTGATAAGATGCTTATCGCGCATTGGAATACCGGTCTTCAAACTGGAAACTGGAATAGACAATTTTCCAGAACCGCCAGCTTTGGGGTTGCAGGGGTTGAACATAATATAGCCAGAGAGCTCACTGGATACTCCAACAATTTGCTCTAGCGGAGCTTCACTGGTGAACGAGGCCGTATTCTTCGGCCCTGAAACTACAAACTTCTTCCCCTTCATTTTGCAGGGATTGCAAGGGTTACAGGGATTGCCCTTCGCCGAGGCGATTGAGCCCAGCGCGGCGGTGAGGGCCATCGCTAGGGCCAGCGCGGTTGTTGCGGTACGTATGATTCTCATCGTTTCAATTTTTCCTTTCAGGAAACGGTTGAGGGTGATAAATACTTCTGTGCTACATTTTTTAATTTTTGTTATTTTCATTTCTACAGTTCGCTAATTCCTAAAAGCCTTCAAGCACAAACCTCTATTCCATCGGACTCGTATGAGAAACACGAATGGGGTTCTAATGTTCCGCAATAATCTTCGTGAGAATCATTGCCTGTCTAAATTGATACTTATTCCTAGAGAAAGAATGTGGAAGCCCCGCAGTGGATGCCAGCTTTATCTGGGTCATAATTCATACCAAGCTGAATCTGACTTTTGTCCCGGGCCGCTCGCTTGAACTGCTGAGTAAAACTGGACACATTCACCCGAGATTCAGCAAACCAGTAACTCACAATCACTTGCGCCAACAAAACATACCAAGAAGGTAGATTGTCAATCACTGAGCGCCAATAAGAATTTTTTTGTATACTCCTGTAGGATACCTCATTTGCCGTTCATTTTTTCGACAAAGACTAAGAGGTATCGGTGCAGTTTTAGGGATAATTACAAAAGCACAAAAGGCATGGAGGCTATATGGCGGCAAAATTTTCATTCGATGTTATCTCAAAAGTGGACTTGCAGGAAGTCTCAAACGCTATCAATCAGGCTACACGTGAGGTCTCACAACGCTATGACCTCAAAGACAGCAAAACCACTATCGAACTAAATCAGGCTGACAACAATATAGTCGTCGCCAGCGATAGCGAGTTTTCCCTCAAGAGCACAGTGGACATTCTTGAGACACGCATGGTTAAGCGCAATGTGCCTCTGAAGGCTCTTTCCTTTGGTAAAGTCGAGGATGCATCGGCTGGCACAGTTCGCCAAAAAATTGATATTCAATCCGGCATCACCAAAGAAAAATGCAAAGAGATTGTGAAAATCATCAAGGCCGCCAAATTGAAAGTGCAAGCGACTATTCAGGATGAGCAAGTGCGAATCACCAGCGCCAAGAAAGACGACCTGCAGGAAGTTCAACAACTTCTCAAAGAAAGCTCTTTGGATATACATATGGAATTCGGTAATTATCGCTAGCGCTTAGATGTGAGCCCCCTGTCGCGAAGTAGCTTGAATGTCATTATATGTGACACCAGTAGCCCCGGAACTATGAACGCCGGTATCCAGTACGCCGCGCCCATATAGGCGGTGGCATTGTTGAGCACGCCAATAGTGACAGCATATAGTAAATCTACCAGTCCTACAATATTGACCAGCCATATCAAGGCAATTGCGCTACGTGACTTGTTACGAAGCGCTATCAATGCAATGCCCGCTAGTATCGCAGTGAGCAAATCTCCGTACGCCGCAGGTATTGAAAATGCTTCGGGCATCCCGGCCTTGGCGACATCACTTGAGATGAACATCAACCCCAGGAAACGAGCTGAGTTCAAAATCAAGATTGGCGTGAAGGCTTCAATTAGCGTAAGTCGTTTCAATCCCGGAAAAACATACCATTTTGCCATTAGCGAAAACAATATGATGTTACCAATCATAATTGGCGTAATTAGTGGAATCTGTTCCATTTTCTTTCTCTCGTATTATTTGTCCACCCAAAGGGAAGCCTACCAGCAGGGCTGATAGGCTTCTTCGTCGGGCGCCTCTTAAGAAGTTTCCAGTTCGCGTTTAAGTCCCCTTAGTATCGCAGGAACCACCTTGCTGAACTTGGGTTTGACCAACATCACATTCATCAATGAACCAACCGGCCCATACTTCATGTCATACTCAAGTGTCAATCCGACAATCGTCCCGTCACCATCACTACGCACATACTGCGTGCCAGTCGCTTTCTTGAATGGCGGCATTTTTTTGCCGTCATGCATCTCCAGCGTAAACGATTCACCCTCTCTCCAGTTAATTGCGCGTTCACTGATAACGCCCCCGCCTTTGAATTCGCAAGTGCGTGTGGCCCCTATTCCTTTGCGTGACTCAGAGATGTAATACGATTTCTCCACCATCGGATTGAAGCTCTCAATAGCGCCAAGATTCGCCAGTACCGCCCAAACCTTTTCTTTCGGGGCATTGATTCTGATTTCAGATGTTATTTGTGTCATTGTTTCTTCTCAGTTTCTAGTGTTTCAAACACTGATCATTAGGTAGCCTCTAAAGCTGTGTCATTCCTCCATCGGCTATTAGCTCAATGCCAGTGATGTAGGATGAATCGCTTGAGGCAAGAAACAGCGCCGCCTTGGCCATCTCTTCTGCAGACCCAAAGCGCTTCATCGGGTGTTGACCTATCATCCATTCTCCGAATTTCTCGACCTCTTCTTTGGGCATATCAAACTTTTCGAAAAGTGGCGTATCAATTGGACCGGGACTGAGCGTGTTTACCCGTATGCCACGGGGTAGAAGTTCGGTCGATAGTGTGCGCGCCAAAGAACGCAATGCGGCTTTTGTGGCGCTATATACACTTGACCCCGGCAAACCTATCTGTGTCACAGCCGAGGCAATCAGCACGATAGTTGCACCCTCAGACAATAATGGCAGCGCTTGCTGAATCGTGAAATACGCTCCTTTAACGTTGATATTGAAGATACTGTCAAAGTGCTCTTCGTCGACCGCTTCAATCGGCAAAAACTGCGCGATTCCGGCGTTGACAATTAAAGTGTCGATTTTCCCAAAAGACTCTTTGGTTTGGACGTAGAGTCTTTCAAGATCAGCGATGTTGGTGACATTGCCTTTCACTGCTAGCGCTTTGTCATTGAGATTCTCACGGACAATCTCTGCGGTCTTTTCGTTTCTTCCGAAAACGACGATGCTCGCTCCTTGGGCTTCGAACTCTTTGGCGATAGCCAAACCGATTCCGCTGGAGCCACCGGTGATAACTGCGACTTTGTTTTCGAGCTTGCCTTTGTGGCTGGTTACTAACGACTCTTCATTCCGACTGGTTGGTATGGTACTTGTTGACATTGCGCTACTCCTTGTTAGGTAAATGGTTAATAAGATTAATGCTTTGGTTATCTGTTTGCTTGATTGAATCTGTGTGCTGGATACTACGTGGTCTGTTTCTCGGATCGCAATGAATTCAGATAGAAAAACAGCTCAGGACCGGCTAGCTCAGTAACTTCGTGACTCTGACTATTCTTCACCAATCCGGCAAAGCCCTCCAAGATGGCGACAACAAACGCCGCGACACTTTTGGGATTCACAAACTCCGCCACCTGTCCGTTTACTTTCCCGCGCCGCAGAGCCTCAGTCAACGCCTCGCGCCAGGCATCGATAGGAGCCGATAATTTGCGCCGGAATTTCTCATCCAGCGGCGACATCTCCTGACAGAGATTATTCCACGGACATCCGTTCTTGGCAAAATCATCTGAGGTTTCCGCTGGCAAAGAGGAAACTATCTCTAAGATGGTGTCAATCGGATTCTCCGATTTGCCCAGCGGCTCCACCCATACTCTATGGAAGAAGGGAGTGATGATGTCATCAACTACGGCATAGCCCAATTCTAGTTTGTTAGCGAAGTGATGATACAAAGCGCCCTTTGTGACACCCGCGCGATTCAAAATATTCTCCAGGCTTGCCGACTGAAATCCATTTACATAGATTTCCTCATACGCCGACTGAAGAATCGCCTCTCGTGTCTTGTCGGGGTCTCGCTTTGAGCTTTTGCTTTTCAGATTAGTCTGATTCACTTGATTGTCACTTTGTAACGGTACTATCTCTATTCTTTGATTTCTATCTTCTCAACCAGGCGACAAACATTCGTACCGGTTGGTATGATATACGCTGTAAGTCACGAAAATGTTCCACTCCCGTCAATAACATATTCTTGCTGCCTTGTGTTGCTAGCGTTAATCATATACTCGACAGGTACATAGTCTACATAAATACTTACTGATTGCAAAGAAACATGATTCAGCTTTTAACTAGTTGATTGCGATTTTTCAGGAATCGAGCTACCATTTAGGATACGTGAAAACTCCGTGGCAAGATATTTTTTGAACTGTGGCTTCACATGTTCGAGATACGATCCAGTCGCCTTGTCCTTTCGTTTCCCATTGAACCAAATACTTCTCTTCCCCTTATTCTTACCCGTCTTGTTTTGGTGTGACTCCTGAATAAATTCCTCTGAAGTTAATATCCACATGTTTTCCATTCTTTCAGAGAAGAATACAAACCAATAGTTGTCACGAGGATTATGCGAAATCGCGGCAAAAAGGGCGGCGTCGCCCTCAATTACTGTTTTGGACCTAGCCTTGATTTGAATTTCAACGAACTCTCCATCAGGACGCCTCACAACAGCATCGATCCCCATATCATCTACTAGAGGAATGTACACATCGAGGCCTTGACGCAACATTTCGCCAATCACCCAAAACTCAATACGTTTTCCAAAGCTTGCATTGTTCCGAAAGCTCATCCTGTCCTTGTTCTTCTCGCTTAGTATAAACCCTGTCGCACTCTATCATCATGAAGAATGCCCCAAGTATATGCTGGCCCCTGAACCATCGAGTTGATCCTCCCGGGGCCATCGATGGGCACTAAAGCTAGCGCCTTTTCGAAGTCCCGCTTGGGTATAGACCAATCTGTACGACTTGGAATTATCGTTTCCGATGTTCCAGTATTGACTACTTCATAGGTAAATGGGAGTTTCGTCTTCGTATAGAACTCTTTACCTTGGAACTGAACTATTCTCTTCCACACTTTGGCAATCATAATACCCCTCACAAACCCTTCAATCGCAGTCAACTGCGCCCGGGCATCCAGACCGGCTTCCTCGATACACATCTCGCCGGTGCCACTTCCGAGATATTCGCCGTGCTTGTGTGGATACAGTGTTGCTTCGCGGCCTTTTGGGGAGGTCACCCAGCGATAGGTGGTTGGCAGAGTGAAGCCGGAAATCATCATGGCGCTTCCTGCGGTTGTAGCGGAATAAATCTCTGCGCGCTCTGTTGAATCAAGCCGGTCGAACAGTTCCACGCTTGCGATATAATACACATCCACTTTCAAGCCACGTTCTTTGAGCTTGGGCAATACACCACTTACAAATACATTTGCGACATCAGAGCCTTGATAGACTATCGAAGCCTGCGCTTCTCCGTCACAGGCATACAGCTTGTAAACACCTTTCACCGAAGCTTCAGCCGGAGCCAAACCAAGCGCCGCTCTATCAAAAACAGTTTCGTTAGGGCGCGTAACAAAAGGCGCCATCACAGCCGGGCGTGCTTTGAGAGCGGTTACAGTCAATGGCCAAAGTTCATTCGGGTCCCAAGGAGTCAGGGTAATCATTGTCCCGCGCGGATAATTCTCCTGAAACATCTGCAAAGTATTCGGCTCGGCATGTGTCGGGCCGTCCTCACCGGTTTTGATTCCAGTGTGACCGCATAAAACAATGAATGTCTTGAACTGTTCATCGGGGTTACGGTGACGAATTGTTTGTTGCGCAATACTATGTGTGCGGGCGCTGATGACAGTCAATGGAACCATAAAAGCGCCGTAGGAGGAGCCAATACCAATATGCTGACCTATAGTCGAAATGCCTGAACAGATGCCACCGATTGCATCTTCGCAAATACCACCGGCGGAAAGAATTCGTGACTGCGGATTTTTCTGCGCATGCCAAAACCCTTCGCCAAATCCGTCACCGATGTTGGTAGTGTTGGTAGAGCCATAAACATCAGCCGACGCCGCCAGCAGGGCGCCTTTGGTTGTGTGATTGATTGAATTGAGAGCATGCGCCAGCGCCCCGCGTAATGTTTGCTGTGAGCCGTTCTTGTAGCTACAAATTTCCGGACGTTTCTCCGGACTAAGATTATCATTGTCATAAAACAAAGCGAGATCAGGCATACCTCTGCCGCTCTTAGGTAGAGATGACTGATGCGCCTGATTGCGTTTCATCAAGAACTCTCCTAGCGCTGAGGTGTTCTCACTTTGAGATTCAAAGGCCTGACGAATCACCAGCAGTGAATCATAGAAAGCTTGCTCTCTAGTCTCGGCAGTCTTCTCACCTTCAAATCGCGGAAAACTCAAACCAAATTCTTTTTCAAAAGGCTCCAGCGCTTGAAGATACTCATCGCTATAGAATTTGTGTCCACCACCGTGAGATTTTTTCCCTTCAACACCGTAACGCCAGCCTTTGGTTGTGCGATACACAATAGCGCTAGGAGACTGAGAATTGCGCGATTGTTCCAGCGCCAGTTGTTGCGCGGCGGTCACTTGCTGGAAATCAAATCCATCGGCTACATAAATGACATTGAACCCCTGTGTAAGCAATAACTCGCGCGGATCCCATTGCACATAGTCACCGGCGCTTGAGCCATCACGTGTCACCGAGTTAGAATCAATCGCCGCTTGATTCCAGTCTACATGCATAACAAAATTGTTCAACCCTGAAGATGCCGCCGAAGCCAGCGCTTCGCTTACCCGACCGGGGGTCATCCCACCTTCGCCTTCGACTATGTGTACATACGGCGCGCTATCTCCATACAAATCTTTTAACGCCAGTGACATTCCCACCGATGCTGTCACACCAACTCCGCTAGGACCGGTAGAGAGCCAAACAAACGGAGTTTGCGGAGTAGGGTGGCCGTCAAGCGCTTTGCAATGAAATTTGGTAAACAATGGCGTAGTAATAGTCGGGTTCTTGCGAAAACCAAGTAAATCTTCGAGGCGCATCTGTTGCAAAACATCCGGCAGTAACTCCGGATGCGCAACTCGCATGATTTCATTACGACAAGCCCACATAGCGTACATCCCCAGCGCCTTGTGCCCCGCAGTAAAAATCAAATAATCGGAAGTCTTGTCATTAGGGTCGCTGAAATTGTAACGCATATTCTGATATAACAAAGACTCAACAATTCGTCCGCAGGAAACACTACCTCCGGGGTGGCCAGAAGATGAATGATTAAACATCACCGCGCATAAGGTGCGATATATCAAATCCAGCGCTGATAGCGCTGAGACTTCTTTGGCGCTAAGGACATCCTTGCCGCCTGCGGTAACCTGCTGAAAATATGTCCCACGCTCAGCGAGATTAAGCTCGAAAGTTGTTTCTTGTTTCATACTACTAGTCGCGCCCCTAGAAGAGCCGCTGTCCTGCTTTGATAAAGTCATTGAATCCGTCATTGTCATCCACCGCCTTTTCCATTCGGTCTAGCGCCAGTTGTAGTTCATCGAGCGCCGTGGCTATTGACAGGCGCAAATAATGTTGCCCCGCTGTTCCGATTTGTCCGAATGATTTCCTGTCCATGGTTGCAACACCATGCTTGAACAGCAGGAACATCTGAAACAACGTCGAGGGGCTGGTTTTGTTCTGTATGTCTTTAGGTAAAGTCTCAAAATGCTTTTCAATTTCTAACGCTGTCACTATGCCTGCGATATTCGGGAAAACATAGAATGCGCCTTTAGGATTCTGGCAGGTGACACCCGGCGCCTTGTTCAAGCGCCCGACCACCATATCGCGACGCTCCTGAAAAGCGCTAACCATCTCGGCGATTGATTCGGCGCTCTTGGGAGAAGTCAGCGCCACTCGCGCTCCCTCCTGATTGTAGGGCGGAATACAGGAGAAATAGTTGATATTCAAATTCGTAAATATCTTGGCTTCGTCAATTGAAGGAAACACCGCCCAACCAATTCGCCCGCCGGTCCATGAAAATGACTTCGAAGCGCCACTAGCGATGATTGTCTTTTCCCGCATACCGGCAATCGAGGCAATGCTCACATGCTCTTCGCCGTCGAAAAGGATATTTTCGTATATCTCATCAGAATACACTCGCACATTGGGGTCGCATTTAGACTTGATAACCTCAGCTATCTCTTCCAACTGCTTAAGAGTTGCAACGCCACCGGTGGGATTCGACGGGAAGTTAAGATAGATTAGTTTAGTCCTTGAGCTTATCAGCTCCGCCAGATCCGAAGCGCTGACACTGAACCCCAATTCCTCACGCAAATGCAAAGGCTTTGGCACAGCTCCTACATAGCGGATGAATGATTCGTAGATCGGAAAACCGGGACTAGGATAAATCACCTCATCACCGGGATTACAATAAACCTGTTGAGAAAGGCCAATTGGCGGCTTGCCACCTGGAAACACCACAACTTGTTGTGGTGAAACTGATATCTTACGAGTGGATTCAATAGTTCCGGCTATAGCCTCGCGCAGTGACAGAATCCCCTGTGGATCGGTGTAATGAACATTATCCAAATCAAGCTGGCGCTTGACTTCATCACGAATATGCGCCGGAAGCGGAAAATCCGGCTCCCCGATATTGCAACGGACTACGTGAAGACCCGTTTCCTCTACTTCTCGAATATAAGGGCCGACTTTGAAGGCGTTTTCGGTATGAATCAATGATGTCCTATCTGATATGAGATTCATAACATTTTCCTTACAATTGCCGTTTTGAATTGCCCCTTAACTCATTTAGAGGGCAAAACTTGCAAGAAAACTACAACAGCTCTGACTGGATGTCAAACTTCTAGCGGGCTTTGACTGCCGGTGAACAACTTGTATAATCCACAGCAGAACTGTTGAAAGATACAGAATCCAGGTATTGTGGAATTTGAGGAATATGTCATAAATGAACTATCAGAAAACAACTGCTGACTTGCCGGATATCTATGACATTTGGGATTATTCAAATCCAGACGAAACGCGAAAGCGCTTCAATGAACTTGCGTCGCAGGCAAAAGAAAGCGACGATGTGTCGTACCAATTGCAACTACAAACCCAAATCGCGCGCACTTACTCGCTTGAAGGTAAATTCGACAGCGCACACGCGATTCTTGATGAAGTTAAACCCCAACTAACAGAGAATCTGCCACTGGTTCGCATTCGCTATCTCCTTGAGCGAGGCAGAACATTCAATTCCGACGGAGACAAAACCACAGCTCTAACTTTCTTCACTGACGCATACACTCTCAGCTCTGAAGATCATCAGGACTTTTTTGCCGTCGACGCCGCGCACATGATTGCAATAGCTACACCGGAGTCCGCCAACAAAGAGAAATGGAATCTCATTGGTGTAGAAATCGCCGAAAAATCAAAAGACAAACAAGCGCATAACTGGCTAGGCTCACTCTATAACAATATTGGCTGGGATTATTTTGATAAGGAGCGATACCCCGAAGCTCTGGCTAAATTTGAGGAGGCGCTGGTCTTTCAAAAAGAGCGGGGCAAGGAAAAGAATGATAATACGATACGTATCAATATTGCTCGCTGGTGTGTGGCCAAAGGTTATCGCTTTGTGGGTCAAATAGATGACGCTCTATCGATGCAAGAGGCTTTACTGAGTGAGCATGAACAAGGCGGAACTAGCGATGGTTATGTCTTTGAGGAACTCGGTGAGTTGTATTTGCTGAAGAACAATACCGCCCAAAGCAAGAAATACTTCGCCGAGGCTTTCAAAGGGCTATCAAAAGATAGCTGGCTGGTCAAGAACGAATCGGAGCGACTGAAGCGCCTCAAAAAACTCGGCGCATTAGAAAACGGCTCCAGTAAATAAGATAGAAACGAAAAAAATGAATCTCAACATCCGAAAAGCAACTGAAGATGATATTCCACTTTTGTTGTCCTTGATTAGGAACTTAGCTGAATATGAGAAACTACTTTCAGAAGTAGTGACCACCGAATTAGAACTACGGGAATCTCTTTTTTCAGATAATCCCGCCGCTGAATCTTTGATTGGTGAATACGACGGAGAGCCGGTTGGCTTTGCTATCTTTTTTCATAATTTCTCAACCTTTATGGGAAAGCGCGGCCTATATCTCGAAGACCTGTTTATTAAACCCGAATTTCGAGGCAACGGTTTTGGGAAAGCAATGCTTATCCGGCTGGCGCAAATAGCCGAAGAAAGAAACTGCGGACGATTCGAATGGGCGGTACTCGATTGGAATGAATCAGCTATCGGCTTCTATAAAAAACTCGGAGCGCTGCCACTGGAAGACTGGCGAGTGTTTCGTCTCACCGGTGAAGCTCTACAAAACTTAGCCAATCAAGGACTAAATGACTGACTTCAAGACTATACACGAAAAAGCCCTGGTTGCTGACCTGCATTGTGACACAGCGCTCCTGATGAAACGCGGCTATAATATCGCCGAACGTCACGACACTAACCACGTAGATATTCCCCGCCTGCGTGAAGGCGGAGTGAACCTGCAAGCCTTCGCATGTTTCCTTGATTCGGGTATACCTGCAGAAGATCATGTAACTGTCACCGATGATTTAATCGACACAGTTATCAAGGGGATAGATGCTCACAGCGAGGATTTAGCTCTTTGCACCACAGCTGACGGGGCGCGGACTATTATTGACTCAGGGAAGATTGCAATTTTTCTTGCTATTGAAAACGGCATGGCCCTTGGTAATGACTTGAGTAACATTGCGCGTTTCCATCAGCGCGGCGTCCGCTATCTGACTTTGATTCACAATGTTAGTAGCGAGTGGTGTATCTCCGCCAATGACACTATCCCTTCGTTCAAAGGACTGACCGAATTCGGTTGTGATGTAGTTCGCGAGATGAACCGGGTCGGGATGATTGTAGATGTGTCACATGTACATCCACTTGGTGTCACTAAGGTTCTGGAAGTTACAACTAAACCCATAATTGCATCCCACTCCTGCGCTTTTTCTCTTTGCGGTCATCCTCGCAATCTCACCGATGAGCAAGTCAAAGCTATAGCAGATAACGGCGGATTCATCGGTATCAACTTCCATGGAGATTTCATCTCCGATAGACGCTGGGAGATTAGCAAATCGCTCGCAGAGCGTCAGCCCGAGATAGTTGAAGAACTAAAGGGACTGCTATTTGGCAAATACAGTGGCATGGAATATGAAGTCCGCCACAACCGACTGGCCCCAACCATAGCGGAATGGACCGAAGCTATTTCCATCATCAATGCCACCATCGAGGATGTCGTAGACCATATCGACTATTTCGTCAAACTTGTCGGTCCGGATTATGTAGGGCTTGGCTCGGATTTCGACGGTATATGGATACCACCTGCTGGACTGGAGGACTGCTCCAAGTTTCCCTCTATTACCGAGGAGCTGTGTAAACGAAACTATAGCTCAACTGATATAGAGAAGATCCTCGGCGAGAATTTTATGCGAGTCTTCAAAGAAGTTTGCGGCTAGATTCCTATCTATGCTACAGCATCAAAACAACAAACGAGAGAGACGCAATCGTCTCTCTCGCTGTTGTACTTTTGATACGCGAATTCACAAACACTCTCACAAATTCTCATCGTAATTCAATCGTCAGGCGCCCTCGCAACAACGTGCGCAACGCGGAATACTAAATCGTCTCATAAGTTACCGCTCCTTTCCTGCATTATAGTTGTTGAACAATTCTCTATTAACGCGCAATCAAACGCCGGCAATCCTGCGCTATTCTTTTGCTGACTTGCTATTTGCCTTCCCGGAGTCTTCTGTCGAAGTCGAACAACATTGTGAGCCCTCATTAGCTGTCACTGTTACACAGGCGCATGGAAAACAAGCTGACAACTGCACACATAGCGAGCTGACACACTCCGGGTTTACCTCATAGAATACTTTTTGCCCCACCTTTCTGCGTTTCACCAGATTCCCGATGGTTAGCGCCTGCAAATGCCGGGTTATCGTCGGTTGTGACAATTCAAAGAAATTCACAATCTCTCCAACAGTTCTCGCCTTACCCTCAAGCATCAACAGAATCTTCAATCTTGTAGGCTCTGAAAGCGCTTTGAAAGCCGCCGGCATTTCACTGGTCTCAGGTTTCTTCATATCTCTATCATCTCTTCCCATCTACCCATCTACCCATCTTCATACGATAACCCTCATCAATCCGCAGTCGCATCACATATATGCAACTATACCTATATACGCATATAAGTATATCTAGGTTCCATGAAATATCCCTCAAAGCGCCAAAGTGTTGTTAATCCACTGCACTACAAGCGATTAAAGATAGAGAGAAGTTGTATTGCTCTGGCGGTGTTGCCTTATTTTTCCGAATTATTTACCTTTGACTATTCTGAGAACGGCGTCTTTATGAGCCAAAGTCAGATAGGTCAATTGCGGAACCACTCGGGTCCTGCAAACGCCTTTCTCAATGCCGCAGTTTTTGAGATGAAAAGATATAGTTTCCAGAAACCAACCAGGAGGTAACATGAGTAACCGTCATTGGAAAGTATTACTTAGCTCTTGCTTAGCTATCGCAATCAGCTATTCCGCGCTTGCAATAAGCGCTGTCGCATTCCCCATGCATGAAGCGCCTCGTCACCAAAGCGCATCTGACGATAACAAACCGTTTTATCCCGGCGGCATTTATGACCCGACTGTTCCGGTCCCTGAGGATAGAATCGCACGAGGCAAAGATGCGCGTCCGGTTCGAATACACGAACTACATGATTACTTCACAAAACTCGCGGCGTCATCAGCAAGAGCAGAGTTGTTTGAGTATGGCCGCACCTATGAAGACCGCCCGTTGATTTACCTGGTTATCAGCTCCGAAGGGAACATGGCCGGAGTCGAGGCTCTCAAAGCGAATTTGAAAAAGCTCGCAAACCCCGAAGGACTTTCAGAAGCAGAAACGCAGAACATCATAGAATCAAATCCGGCGCTGGCCTGGCTGGCTTACTCAATCCACGGAGATGAAATCTCCGGAGTCGACGCCGCAGTGGAAGTTGCATACCAACTTGTCGCCGGCATGGATGAGCAAACCAAGATGCTACGTGATTCGCTCATCATTATCATCGACCCGTCAGAAAACCCTGACGGTCGCGAGCGTTATCTATCAATGCTACAGTCACACAAATCAGATGTAGCCTCCACTGATGCGCAATCGCTTCAGCATGGCGGATTCTGGCCTTGGGGGCGAGGTAATCACTATCTCTATGATCTAAACCGTGATTGGATATTGCTGGAAAACCCCGAGACTCGTGGCAAGGTAGCGGCGATTCTTGAGTGGAGTCCGCAAATGCTGGTGGATGCGCATGAGATGGGCGCCAACTCCAGCTTTCTTTTTAATCCTCCGCGCGAACCAATTAACAAGAACATTCCCGATACCATCAAAGGCTGGTGGCAGACAATCAGTAAAGACCACGCCGAGGCATTCGACAAGCACGGCTGGAGTTACTACACCAAAGAGTGGCATGAAGAATGGTACCCGGGCTATGGTTCGGCTTGGGCCAATTACATTGGCGCTATCGGACTGCTCTATGAGCAATCAGGCGCTGATGGCCTGCCAACTAAACAGCGCGGCGGATACATTCAAACCTATCGTGAAGCGGTGATGCATCAATTCACCAGCTCGATAGCCAATATCACTACCGCCGCGAAACATCGCACCGAACTTCTGAGCAATTTTGCGTCTATGAAACGATCTGCAATCAAAGCCGGTAAAGATGACAGCCCGCGACGTTTTGTCATCCCCGCTGGTAAACATCCCGAGCGCGCAGATCATCTTGCCGGAGTCTTGCTTGGTCTTGATGTGCGCATCGAGAAAACCACTGCCGATGGTAAAGTCGGCGGCGCGCATGACGGCTATGGCAAGACACATCGCAACTACAATATCCCCGCCGGCAGTTACATCGTTAGTCTGGACCAACCATTGCGACCGTTAATCAAAGCCATGCTCGAATTTGATCCGCACATGACCAAGGAGTTCCTCGAAGAAGAACGCCGCGAGCAGGAGAAATGGGGCGGGTCACGCTTGTATGAATTTTCAACCTGGTCATTGTCGCTGGCCTATGACGCGGAAGTAATTTGGACTGACAATCGAATTTCGATTCCGACTACGACTATTACAGAAATCAAAGAAGCGCCCGGCGCGTTTGTTAATCCCGATGCCCGCTATGGCTGGGTCATAGACTTTACTTCTGATAAGGCGCCAATAGCCGCGATGCGAATCATGAGCGCCGGATACAAAGTTCAGTCAGCTCCAAGACCATTCACAGTCAACGGTCACAAATACTCAGCCGGCTCACTTTTGATTCGTCGTCACTACAACGACCCGGCTGTGCAACAGTATCTCGCCGGTTTGGCAACGGAGTTAGGTATCACTATCACTGGCGCCAATAGCGGGCTAGTGCAACATGGCCCAGACCTCGGAGCAGATAGTTTCCGCAATCTCGAATTGCCACGCATTGGTCTCTTTGGTGGACCGGGTGTCAGTTTCACCAGCTACGCCTCATTGTGGCATCAAATGGACCAGGAGCTGGGAGTGCGTCATTCATTGCTTAACCTCTCCCAAATCGGACAATACGACCTAGACAGATATAATGTCCTGATACTACCTGATATCTGGGGTGGAGGAGGCGCGGCATCCGGAATTATCGGTCCCGGTGGCGCAAGCTCTTTGAAATCCTGGGTGAAAGCCGGCGGAACACTAATCTGTGTCGGTGGAGCCTCACAATGGGCGGCGGATAGCGCAAATGGTATCAGCTCAGTGCGCCTGTTGCGTGATGTTCTCGATAAGAAAGATGAATACGCCGCCGATAATCAATTGGAAACTTTCCATTCACATCCGCGGGTAGACACCAATCAAATTTGGCATTACAAAACCCCTAAAACCAGCAAGACGGACAAGAAATCAGGCTCTGGTAGTGACAAAGAAGCGCTCAAAAGAAAAGACCGTCGCGCCAGGTCACTATTCAGTCCCACGGGCGTAATCTTTAACGTCCTGCTCGATAACGAACGCTGGTTGGCGTTTGGTTGTAGTGAACATGTACCCGCCGGTCTGTATACCAGCGCGGCATTCATGTCGAAATCGCCGGTGCAAACAATAGGCAGAATCACTGATGCCGAATCCTGCCGTCTCTCAGGATTACTATGGCCGGAGGCACGTGAGCGTTGGGCGAAAACCGCGTTTCTGACGCGTGAGTCATCAGGTAAGGGACAAGTGATTCTCTTCGCCGGTGACCCTGATTTCCGCGGCTATTGGAGAGGAACAGCGCGCCTGTTCACCAACGCTTTGGCGTTGGGCCCCGGTTTCGGAACTAGGGTCTCGGTAGGGTGGTAGGAGTTTTTCTAAGCCTGAGCTTCGAATATGGAAACCTCGCCATCACAGAATACAACAGAGAGTACAGAACGTGATTATCAGCGTTACTGTCATCTGCTGGAATTGTGGTCGCGAGAGAATTCAATCAAGACACAAAAGTTGCAATACTTCTTGCTAACTAATGCGCTCTTGATAGTTGGCATTGCCCTTACATCAATCGAATCACAGGAATCACTGCACGACGCAGTGATTCCTGTGACTTCGCTTATCCCAATCGTTGGAACAGCGCTGTCACTTATTTGGACACTCTCACTTGGAAGAACCATTCTCTTTCAGAAACGCTGGGGAGCGCTCATGCGCGAACTTAGCGAGCAATATCAAAGAGACAGTAGATTCCAGATCCTAAGCGCCAAACCACGTACTACAAATCTTTCAATACTTGTAAAAATAACGGGCGCAGTATCCTCAAAATACTACCTAATCGGCGGCCCTCTGGCCGGAATAGCCTTTTGGTTGTGGCTTTTTCTTAGAATCGGCTGGTAATTGAGCCAATAATAAATTGGTCGATTCTTCCCCGTTTTGACGATTTTATGTTATATTGTCAACCGGCTTGGGGTTGATTGAGCGCCGTTGAAAGAGAAGATAATTCCGCATTACGTTCTACCTACGTAACCGCATACAGTACTTCTAATTAGGGCTACACGAACACATAAGCTCCGGTAACTGTCAGCATATTTGTATGCTTCGCCTGTCAACGTCAGCCAGCTATGAAATCTAGAATAGATAACTAATCTAGCGCTACTCTCATGACTTCATTGTCCAAAAGAATTACTGGCCTCCTGGCGTTAATACTATGTTCTGCGGGATTAGTAGAATCAGCTCCACACTCAAACAATGCCCTGTTGCAGATTCCGTCGATGGCGGTCTTTGATCCTGGCACACCTGACACTGTGAGAATTGGCCCGGCTCAATCCGGCCTGGGAGCGCCTGTAGTTGTTCCAGTGTACTTTTTTTGTGATGAAACTCTCGGCGGAATTCAAATCATAGTCAGTTATGACACTTCATCATTACTTAGTGATTCTGTTTCATTCATAGGAACTAGCCTGGCAAACGGCGCAAAACTGTTTTCCATCGATTCAACTTTGGGTGTTATCAACGTCGGAATTCTATACACTGCCGCAGAGGCTATCCCGCCTCAAACCGGATATTTCGGAGCATTGTACTTACATCAAATTGGTGTCCTACAGGGTGACACTGTAACTATAGACTCCGCTTCTATAACTATTGATTCAATTTCGGTCATCAGTTCTGTTTTCAGCGCCTCTAACCCTGCATTTTCAATCTTTCCGCAATTCCAATTTTTGCCGATTGTTATTGTCAATTATGTGCCAGGTGATGCAAGCAATGACGGAAAGTTCAACATAGCGGATGTGACATTTATGATAGCAAGAATATTTTCAGGCGGTCCACCGCCACCAATATCTGCGGCGGCAGATCCAAATGCTGACTGCAAGGTGAACATAGCTGACGCTACATTTATGATTTCACGGATTTTTACCGGGGGGCCAGCGCCAGAACTAGGCTGTGCGCCTTAAGAAGGGGCGCTTGTTTGTGGTTACAGCTACTACAAGGAAACATTGAGTTTATTGTGTCGCTAGACGCTCGCCAGGGCTTGCTGACGTACTTCGCTCTCATCAGTTGCATCAGTAGAAATCGATTCACCTCTAAGGATTTTCCCCACCATCATGCGTAACTCATGGACATTGAGTTTGGTTATGTGACCATCGGCCTCAAGAAACTCCGCCCGGCGTTTCATTCCCATATCACCAATAGAAGAATAAATCAGCACGGGTATCTTCCTGCCAAGCTTCTCTCGAATAGCAACCAACAACGCTAGTCCATCCATACGCGGCATTTCGACATCGGTGATAACCAATTGAAAATCGGGATTGGCCTCAATTTCCTCAAAGGCAGATTTGCCATCAGAAACCGCAACGACATCAAAACCGCTCTCGGTCAACTCTATTTCTAACATCGTTCGCACCGCGGGGCTATCCTCAGCAATCAATGCGCGCATTCCTGAACCGTCCACCTGAGGCACATCTTCAAAAACTATGTCGCTCTTTCTCTCAAGTTCCGGACAGAGATTGAGAATTATCGATTCGTAGTCAAGCATAAAGATCATTCTACGTTCATCCTTGGGAACAGTCACTCCACTGTGATCTCTATCCGGGCGCACAATGCCGCTGACAAAGGGACTTTCAACTCCCTTTAGCGCTTGTGAAGCGTCAATTAGATCTTCCCAATAGAAGTGGTGTATCCAATTGATTTCGTCAACCATGAAACCATTCGACTTCCCGAAGAATTCGGTTACAATCACTTTTGGATTCTTGGAGCATAATTCGACGCTGTGTCCTGATAATTTCAGGAAATACGTCAAGTCTATCACTGGCACCAAAGTCTCGCGATCACGGAACATCCCTCTCACTGCTGGATGTGAATCGGGCACCTGGGTGTGACAGTCAAGTTGATTGGCAATATTCTTGACTTTCAGAATGTTGATGCCAAAAGAAATACCACGCACTTGAAACTCAAGCACACGCAATTCATTCGAACCGGATTTCAAATATGATTCAGACTTGACTTGCATCAGATTTCCCAGGCTTCATCACTTCGTTACTCTGTCACCCTTGAGGAGACAGGAAATGTAACTCCGAACTGCGCTCCACCTTCGGGTGCATTTCGCGCAAACATCTCTGCATTCATTGCCTCAGCGGCAATACGACAAAAGAACAACCCCAAACCAACTCCACGATGTTTCTTCTGATTACGATATTCTATTTGGCCAAACTTCTCAAAGAGCTTCTCCGGATCAATCCCTGTGATGCCTTCTCCGCTATCAGTCACTTCAACTGAAACTTGGTTGTCATCATATTGAACCGAAACAACAATACTACCTCGCGTGGGAGTGTGACGAACCGCATTGAATATCAGATTATCCAATATGCGCATCACTAGATGTTCATCAGCCGATATGATCGCTCCTTCACAATTCTCTGACGAAGCATCCATCGCAACCGTAACCTGGTTTTGCCCTGCCGATGCAGCGGCCATTTCTACAGCCTTTTGGGCTATTTGGTATAAGTCAACTTCCTGCCAGTTAACACTAATATCCTTTTCTTCGGACTTTGCGGCGGTAAGCATATCGGCAACAATTGTCTCTGCGCGTTTGACCGCTACATGCGCTCCATCGAGCATGCGTTTATGTAGCGGATTTGAATCGTCGAATCTACCAGACTCCATCAATTCAAGAGTGTAATTCATCGATGCAAGAGGTGACTCAAGATCATGCACCAACATAGAGACCAACCCGAGTACTGTTTCTTTATCAGGTTGAGCTGGCGTAGCTGCCGTTACTGACGCAACTTCCGGTGGGTCAACTTCAGAGCGCTCGCGCTTGATTGCGGAGTCTGTCTTAGCTGAAGCGCGAATTTTCTTAGCGCTTGGCTTTTTCGGTACATTCGTTGACTTTGAAGAGGTTTTCTTAGCTGATGTTTTTTGGGCTGCTGTAGTCTTCATATCGCTTTCAAATTTCCTGTGAAGTGAGGTTTAAGTCCCATACTAAGAGGAACCCTTACCACACCCTATGCGTTTTCTATCGGCTGGAAACTTGAATCGCTATAGCTTGGCGCAGAGCAACTAGAAAAACGATGCAGGGATTCGTTGCAAGACGTTTCGGTGCGAAACATTCGACTGATAGAGAGGCAACCACCTGCCTATCACGATGAAACAACAATCAAAAGCTGAAACTGATAGCTCGAAAGAGCGACAGCTATTTCTTCTTCAGAAAACCGGCAAGGCCGGCCTTGAAATCTTCAGTAGTGCGTGTCAGAGCATTTAGGTCACGAGCATAACTAAGTGACGCCTCAAGTGACATTGAATCGAGATGTTCAAACATGCCTTTGGTTAGGCTCAAAGAGCTGGCGGAATTCTTGCTTAACATTTCTACGTATTCGTTTACCGCATCACTGAGATTAGTCGAGGCAACCACTTTATTGATTAATCCCATAGTCTGCGCTTCGGCGCCTTTTACAAAGCGCGCTGTCAGCAACAAATCTCTGGCATGCGCTTCACCGACTCTACGCACAAGAAACGCCGCCACCAACGCCGGAATAAATCCGAAACGAGTTTCGGTATAGCCAAAAACAGCGCTTTCATCGGCAACAATCAAATCACAAGCGCTGGCAATGCCACAGCCGCCAGCTAGTGCATATCCCTGCACTTTAGCGATTACCGGTTTCGGACAACGATATATCGATAGTAGCAAATCCAGAAAATGCTGAGAGTCTTTGAGGTTTTCCAATGTCCCGAACTGGCTGATTTCTTCTAGATAATTCAAATACAACCCTGAACAAAAATGTTCCCCGACACCAGAGAGCACAATCACCCGCACAGATTCGTCCGCCCCCAGAGCTTCAAAGGCCTGAGTAAGACCGCCAATCAAGCTCTGATCTAGAGAGTTGCGCTTCGCGGGACGATTAAGCGTCACCAGCGCGGTTGAACCGTCTTTTTCCACTAGTAAGGTGTCCAACTTGGGAACTGTGCTCGCTAACATATTCGGGTTTCTCCTTGAATGTCTATCAATCAATACCATGCTCTGAAGGCGCTTTTTCAGCAAGAGATACAACGGAGCCAATTCAATGTCGCACTTTTGAGTGACGCTGTCAAAACCTTCTTATCCTAGTCAAAAACAACCATGATTCACATGAGATTTGACAGGAGCGCCTTCGCTGAGTATTTATAGCGAGACAGAGAACTCCGCCCTCATCGGTCCATGGTCTTTTCGCGGCCACAACCGACGGATTCGTTTCGGAACGCAATTAAGTTTGATCAGTACTTTTCGGATAGCGCCCTACTTGATAAAACCATTGGCGACATACAAGGAATAATTCATGCCGGTTCCCTATACTAAAATAGAATGCACTAAACCGCTTCATCAGCGCTTGAATCACTGGCTCGATAACTTTTTCCCCGAGCACGTAACGCTGACTCGCAGTGATCAAAAATCCGATAATTGGCGTAAGTTTTTCAAAGGCACACCACGTTTCGAAATGACCGGCAAAATCGCCGATGTAAATGACGGCTCCAAAGCCGACCCGCTTACCGGCAGACAGCATGGCGGAGTTTATCCTTACATTCAGTTCGGTATGTATGAAGGACAGGAAAAATTCACCAACCCGCGTGACGCCGGATACAACTTTGCCGACCGCCTGGTGCAAATTCTCGATGTACAGGGACAAACTGAAATCGGCTCAGTCCAGCAACATCGTGTGACGGTCAACTCCGATGAGCTTCTGTCTATGCCGCCAAAAGTTCAGGCTGACATTATTCGTGTCGCCGCCGAGGAAGGCCGTCATCTCTATCAAGTTGTTTGGATGCTGGATTCGCAACGTGACAATTGGGTGTGGACGGGTCATGCCAGCAACCCCGGCGAAGACACAATCGACAAACTCCTTAATATCCAAATGGGTGAATATCGTCTTGAAGCATTCAATATTAAATGGGGCAATATTCTCGATGCCGGTGTTTACATGTGTTTGATTGATTTGGTAGGGAAGTATCAGCTTGAGATGCAAACTTTCTCCAGCTATTTGCCAATGAGTCGTTCGATGGCCTGCATGCTTGATGAAGAGTTTTTCCACACCGGGACCGGACGCGGGATGTTTTTCAGCTATATTGAGCAGGGCGCCAAAGAGAACGGACGCTATTGTCTCAATGAAGTACAGCGCACTTTTAATCTCTGGTTCGCCTATGCGCTAGAGATGTTCGGCGATATTCGCGGCGGACAAACCAATATCACCCTGGGCATCAAAGCCAAAACAAACTACGAAGCCCAAAACGAATATCTGCATGAAGTCCGCACTCAAGTTGTACGCAGCGCCAATCGACGTATCGCACAAATCCGTGAACCCAAAGGTGACCCATCAAAAGTAGACTTGGGCGAAGACACATTCTATTTGCCAGATACTAAGTTTTTCCGTCGTCAGAGCATCGAGGAGATTTTCGAGCCCTATGACGTGCACGGCAGGCTAATGAAGCTCACACCGGAAGAGTACTTCAAGTACCTGGCAACAGTCCTGCCTGAATACTATTGCATCTCCGAAGATTTCGAGCGCTACAAATCACATTACCGCGACGCCTGGAAAGACGGCGCCAAACAAATCAAAAAGCACCTGGAGTTCCCCGAAGCCGAAGGCGCCGGCGGCGCTGTGCCAATGAAGTGAGAGTGAGCTTATGAGAGTAACCGAGTGGATAGACAAAGTTGAGTACGACACGTCAAAAACCATGACTAGAGAGATACTTTTGAAGCATATTAATAGCCTGTCACCAGAGAGCATAGGCTTATTGAACAATATAATGGAAGAAATATCAGACCTTGTTCCACCTCTTGCTTTCAAATGCGTTGGAGGATGGGGGGCTCCTGGTATCCATATCAAGCTTATTGAAGCAATCGATGGGTACGATGTTCTCGGAGCGGTAATTCCAATGAAAAGAGGAAATGTGCAGATCCGTTGTAGAATCAAGATACTTGGATTTGAGCATACCAATGATGGCCAATTGGATTGGCTTAAGAAGACGTCATCGGTGGAAGACGCCTCTAATCTAAGAACTTATTTATTGACGCACACATAGCATCACGACAAACCACTGTTGCGTCGGGTCTTGCGACGGCATCTTGCCGTGGTGTGACCCGACGCTTTTTTTCTTCTAGCAAATGTTCTTGGTAAGTGTCTGGTCACAATCTTCGCAAGCGAAAATCAAGACCAGACACAACTACCTTTGAAAAAACTCAACACCGGTACAGAATCTCTACCAACTCCATTAGCAGTTCCTTCGGGTCCTCAGGCCCGAAGGGTAGTTATTACCTGAAACTAAATCCAACTAATGCACGTAACTAATACCGACCGGTTTGACTTAATGCTCCGGTTGCGGTATTATCTCGCCTGCATCCGGCGTTTTCTTAAGGTTATGGATGTCTATACTTGGGAATAGAATTCGACATGGCAAAAGACCAAAATCCAACAGCAACTCGTCAGGCAATATTGGATTCAGCATTTAACCTATTCTACCACAACGGCTTTCAGGCCACAGGACTGGCGGAAATAGGCGAAAATGCCAAGGTTTCCAAAGGGGCAATATACAACCATTTCCCCAGCAAGCTGGAACTGGGATACGCTATTGTAGATGAGGTTTTGCAGAAACATGTAATATCCCATTGGATGGCCCCCTATCAGGAATTAGAGGATCCAATCGAAGCTACAAAGGCGGTTATGGAAAACGCTAAAGCCTTTTTGTGCGAGTCTTCGTTTAACCTGGGCTGTCCGCTGAATAATCTGGTCCAGGAGATGGCCTCAATCGATGAGGGATTTAGAAGTCGACTCAATGCTCTGACTCATAACTGGGTTCAGGCGGTGGCAACCTCTTTTGAGCGCGCACGGAAGTCAGGTTACCTTAAGTCTGATACAAAAACCAAAGAGGTAGCCGGTTTCGTGGTCTCGGTTTTTGAAGGCACTATGGGGCTGGTCAAGTGCGCCCAAAGTGTAGACTACTTAGAACAGAACACCAGGCAGCTACTCACATACTTGAATCCACTGCGCCAGTCCCAAGCTCCCGAATGTGATAGCCAATCAAGTTCAATAGATGCATCATCGGAGTTAGCCCATGGCCAATCCAATAATGACACGACATCTAACTCTGTATAATATATAACAGGAACCAATAATGAATTCAATATCAAGAACAATGGCCCTAACTCTCAAAGCCATCCCGGTTTTGATATTCATACTTAGCGCTTCACAAGTAGCTCTTGCGCAAGGCCCGCCAGCAACACTGGTGAAGACAGCGCCAATAGTCAGCATGTCATTCCATGATCAGGTGACGCTGATTGGCAGAACCGAGGCGAAATCACAAAGCCGCATTGTCTCAGAGGTATCTGGTGGAGTTGAATCTATCAACGCAACTGAGGGTGAATACATAAAGCGTGGCGCTACGCTGGTATCTATTGATTCACGAAGTATTCGCCTATTGTACCTGGCCAAGAAAGCCGAGGCGCTGGAAGCCAAAGCACAGGCGGAGTTAGCGGAGAAGAATCTCAGCCGGGCTGAGGAATTGTATGCTAAGAACACAATTGCCGAAAATCGGTTGGACACCGAAAAGGCCAACGCCGCAGTAGCGGTACAGCGCTATGAGAGACTCCACGCCGAGCAGAAACGGCTCAAGATTGATCTTGATAACAGCTCCATCGACGCCCCGTTTTCGGGCTACACAGTTAGAAAACTTGTTGATATTGGAGAATGGGTAAACCCCGGCACACCGGTCTTTGAGATGGTGGATCTCTCGACTATCAAAGTTACAGTTGATTTACCGGAGCGCTATTTCGGGCAGGTGACAGTCGGAAGCCTTGTAACTATCAAAATCTCCGGCAGGGGCGCCACTGACGAGACGGGGGAGGCGCTTACAGGCCGAGTAACCGGAGTAGCGCCGCAGGCTCTTGAAGAGACTCACACCTTTCCAGTATATGTGGCAATCACAAATCACGGTGACCGCCTGGGCGCAGGAATGCTGGTGCGAGCCACGCTCAGTTTGAAAAAGGAATTCACCTCGCTGGCGATTTCCAAAGACGCAATTATCCGCCAGGGCTCCAGTACGATGATTTACACTATCGCTGACGGCAAGGCCGCGCCGATTCCGGTGAAAATCGGTTCTACCAGCGGGAGCATGGTTGCAATTACCGGCCCGGGACTACAAGAGGGAACACCGATTGTAGTTCTCGGCAATGAGCGAATTTATCCCGGCGCAGGAGTGCGAACTGCAGAGGGACAACCAGATAGCCCTTCGAAAGCAAATGCAGAAGAGCAATCCAAAGACAATGAAACTACCGAACAATCACCTGATAACAAAAGAACTGACGGGTAAGGCGCTATGAGTCTGATTACATCCTCCATTCGCTATCCAGTCACTGTTGTAGTCGGTGTGCTTATTGCCATTCTTGGCGGCATGATGGCGCTGTTTCAAGTGCCAATTCAACTGACACCTGAAGTGGAAAAACCATTCATCACAGTAACAACCACCTGGTTCGGAGCCTCACCTGAGGAAATCGAAAAAGAAATTGTCGATGAGCAGGAGAAGTATCTAAAATCTGTCGAGGGACTTCTGAAAATGAATTCAGAGTCTCAAGATGGCTTGGGGACTATTTCACTGGAGTTTCCTGTTGGAACCGACTTAACCTCCGCCTTAGTCAGGGTCAGCAACAAACTCAAACAGGTTCCGTCGTATCCCGATAATGTCGACCAGCCGGTGGTATCAACAACCGGTCCCTTTGAAGGGGCAATCGCCTGGTTTATAATCAAAGCTACTGATAGCACAATCTATGTGCCAGAGTTAAAGACACTGGTGGAAGAATTAGTCCAACCCCGCATGGAACGTGTGCCGGGAGTGGCGCAAATCAATGTATTCGGAGGTCTCAAGCAGGAATTGCATGTAGACTTCGATGCGCAAACATTAGCCTCAATGGGCATTACAATCTCCCAACTAAGCGCGGCTTTACGTTCTGAAAACCGTGACATCTCCGCCGGAGATTTTGGCGAAGGCAAACGCCGCTATGTAGTCCGCACACTTTCGCGCTATGAGACAATCGAAAGTGTTGAGCAGACGATTGTAGCAATGAAGAGCGGCGCTCCGATTCGAGTGATGGACATAGCAACTGTCTCACTGGATTTTCAAAAACCGGTTGCCTTGGTGCGTCACTTCGGCAGTCCCTCCATTGCATTCAACGCGCAACGTCAAGTCGGGGCCAATGTTCTGGAGGTGATGGATGGACTTCTGAAAACCGTGGATGAGGTAAACGAAGAAATCCTCAACCCTCGTGGTCTCAATCTAGAAAATGTCTACCGGGAAACTGTCTATATAGATTCGGCCATCAAGTTAGTGTTCAACAATATGTTTATTGGTTCGCTGTTGGCAATCTTGGTTTTGTTCTTTTTCCTGCGCTCTACCTCATCTGTTTTGGTAATTGGAATATCTATTCCCATATCAATCATCAGCGTGTTCCTCACAATGTATCTATTCGGACGCACTATCAATGTGATTTCATTGGCTGGAATGGCGTTCGCCGCCGGGATGGTGGTGGACAATGCTATAGTTGTATTGGAAAATATATACCGTCATTTACAAATGGGTAAAACTCGCGCCAAGGCCGCCGCTGATGCGGCCACCGAAGTTTGGGGCGCGGTGCTGGCATCGACTATCACTACTATCGCGGTGTTCCTGCCTATCCTATTTTTACGTGAGCGCGCCGCACAGCTGTTCAGTGATATCGCAATCGCCATCTCAACAGCGATTGCAATTTCGCTTATCGTTTCAATAACTGTTATCCCCTCACTGGCGGCAAAAATTCTCAAGGTCTCCGGGCAATTCAAGAACAAAGATTTCTCTCAAACAAAACTGGGAATCTTTGCCGCTTCAATCGCCCGCCTGGTGGATTTCCTGAATGCCGGTTCTTTGCGAAGAATAGGAACCATAGTCATCACTATTGCGCTGACCATTGGCGCTTCATGGTTTCTGCTACCTCCGGCGGAATATCTTCCAACCGGAAACCAAAATCTTATTTTCGCCATACTGCTCCCCCCACCGGGATACAATCTTGATGAAATGGTAGGAGTCGGAGAATCAATCGAAGACCAGATCTCCTATCTTTGGGAAACCGACGGCCCTGAGGCGGAAAAACTTCCCGGCGGCGGTCTGGAGAATTTCTTCTTCGTCGCGACCCCAAAACAAGCATTCATGGGCTTTATTGCTAGAGACCCGAGTAGAGTTAGTGAATTACTAGGCCCTGCCAATGGCGTATTAGCGACAGTGCCAGGCTCATTTGGTTTTGCTTCGCAATCATCATTGTTCTCACGAGACTTCGCTGGAAGCCGCTCGGTGAAAATTGATATAAGCGGCCCAGAGCTGACCAAAGTATTGCCACTGGCCCTGCAAGTTTTTGGACAAATGTCCAGTGTATTGCCCGGTTCCCAGTCACGCCCAATCCCGGGATTAGATTTAGGAAACCCCGAAGTGCGAGTTATACCTGATAGAGCCCGCGCCGCCGATATGGGACTAACTGCATCGGATATTGGCAATGCCATTAACGCAATGGTTGATGGTATGGTAGTCTCAAATTACCGTTATGAAGGAAGAGACTTAGATTTAGTTATCAAAGGCCATACAAGTTTAACGCAACACACACAGGACATCGCCCAACTCCCACTGGCGACACCATCCGGCAGAGTAATTACCATCGCCGATGTCGCAAATGTTAGTATCAAACAGGGGCCGATTCAGATTAACCACGTCGAAAGACAGCGCACAGTTTCGATTCAGGCTACGCTTCCAACTGATATTCCACTAGAAGAAGCAATGACCCGTATTCAAGAGCAGATATTCGAGCCGATGCAAAAGAGCGGTCAAATTGGTGGGCTATATAGTATGCGCATGTCCGGCTCCGCTGATGATTTGAGCAAGTTGAAAGATGCGCTGGGTTTGAACTTTATCATCGCCCTGACGCTTACATTCCTGCTCTTAGCGGCGCTATTCCAATCTTTTGTCTACCCTCTGGTAATCATGTTGACTGTGCCACTGGCAACTTTCGGCGGAGCTCTCGGGTTGCGTCTAGTTCACATGATCAACCCCTCACAACAACTCGATGTGCTGACCATGCTCGGCTTTGTAATTCTTATCGGAACCGTAATCAACAACTCGATTTTGATTGTGCATCAGGCTTTGCATTTTATGCGCGAGGGTCAAAACGCACGCGAAGCAGTCAAAGAATCAGTGCGAATTCGTGTGCGCCCGATTTTAATGTCGACCTCGACATCGGTTCTCGGTATGCTCCCGCTGGTGCTGATGCCCGGAGCCGGCTCGGAGTTATATCGCGGGTTGGGGTCGGTCGTAGTGGGAGGATTGGCGCTATCATCAGTTATTACATTGGGTTTAACGCCTCTAGTGTTCTCAGCGGCAGTTGAAACTGTAAACAAGGTGCAATCAGTTTTTCAAAGAAAAGCAGTCACAAAACCTATAGAAGCAACTGCAAAATAATAATTCTGAAGTACAAGAGAGTCATAAATTACTAGGCAGGACAAGCAATGATTTTACATAAGAGAATCAACAATCGCATACTACAAATCGGAATTACTTTAATCTTGACATCAATGGCTCCGAGTATCTCGGCCCAAGTCGGCGGAACTTTGACACTGACTATAGATCAGGCTATAGATCGAGCCATCAATAAGAACCCGACCTTGAGAATCTCGCAAGAGGCGCTAAACGAGAGCAGGGCTTCTTCATGGCAAGCGACTACTTCACTGTTACCACGTTTGGATATCACTGGCAATGTCGCGCGCTTCGACCCCAATTTGTTCAGCACCGAGTCATTTGTAACAATCGACGAGCAACGTAGCGCGCAGTTACGCGCCTCATATAGCCTGCTATCCGGTGGTGAGAAACTCGGCAGAACCAGAGCCGCGCGCGCGCTGGCTAAAGCGGCCATGCATAATCATGAAGCGTCTCGACTGGCGACGATTCAACTTGTTCGCACTGTATTCTATGATGTCTTGATGATGGCCCAACTGGTGGATGTAGCTCAAGAGGCGGTTGACATCAATAAAGAAGAAGTTCGCCGCGCCAAGGTTCAGTTTGATATTGGCGAGGCCGCGAAAATCAATGTCTTGCGCGCCGAAGTGCAAATGGCAAACTCAATTCCTGAACTTCTACGCGCCAAACATAACTATCGCCTCACCAAAGCGCGTTTGGCGAATATTGTGGCCTTTGATCTAGATCCGTCAGATATCGAAGCAAGCTCATTGATTATCGACGGAACTCTGGAATCCTCACGTCGACTTAACCTTCCACCACTCGGAAGACTAATCACAGCCGCCAAAACCAATCGCCCTGAATTGCGTAGCGCGCAAAATCAAAAAAGCGCCGCCAAAGGTGAGGCCTGGACAGCCTGGTCCGGGATGTTACCACGAGTGGACTTGTATGGCGCCTGGGATTGGCGTGGTGCTGATGGTAACATCAATATCAACGTTGGGCAATCAAGATTTGTAAGTAACAACAAAGGTTGGGAAATCGGCGCAGTAGCGAGCATGCCACTCTTTGATTTCTTTGGAAATGTCAAAGGCATTCAGGCCGGAAAGGCCAAAGTACGTCAGGCTGAAATCGCCCAGGAAGACTTGGGTCGTCAGATTGATTTGGAAGTGCGCACATCATATAGCGGCTACCTCGAAACAGTTGAATCACTACGCTCACAGGAAAAGAATGTGGAACGAGCCAGAGAGTCCCTAAGACTTTCTCGTGAATCGCAATCCGCCGGTGAGGCGACACAGCTCGATGTGCAACAAGCGCAATTGGACTTGACTCAGGCAAGGTCTCTGTTTGCCACTGCCAGTCGTAACTTGCTTATTGCAGAATCGTCACTACTCTCATCAATCGGACTAGCTGACTTGCAACAAGCCGAAAGATTTGGAATCACTGTCGAATCACTTCAACAGTAGCATTTTTCTTGATAGTGTGTTTTCGCCGCGTTTGAGCTGATAGAAGTACATCCCCGAAGCAACAAGATTACCATCATCATCGGCGCTATTCCACCTAACAGTGTAGGTGTCGGCTTCCTGATGCAAATTTACTAATTCACGCACTCGTTGCCCCAACACATTGTAGATAGTCAGTGTTACCTTCCCCGGCGCCTCCAGCGCATACTCTATCTTTGTTGCAGGGTTGAAAGGGTTGGGGAAGTTTTGCTCCAAACGGAATGTCGTTGGTTTGGGAGAACCGGGGGTTTCTCCAGAGGTGAGGATGCTATCTAATTGCTCTCTGACAGCTACAACAGTTGACTGTAATTCGGATAATTCGTTTCCGGCTATGATTGCAAAGATAGCATGCGCGGAATCTCCGGCGGTAATAGTGTATGGTCCGGTAGAAATAAAATGCGCCAGATCCGCCTGTTCAAACACTGAGGCCTTCTCAAATCTCGATGAAATAGCGTGATACTTAAATGATTCAGTGAACGGGTTTCTTAAATTGCCGAACTCCGACATGTTCTGAACATAATGACCACTGAGACCCTTGGAATTCAACACCGCGATTCCACGATACATGCCGGTGTCACCATTGATATAACCCATATAGCCCAAGTCGTTTTGCGAATCGAATGAGCCGAAGTTTTCGTTCAGGGCGCCAATGTCCCAATCGGCGAACATGCCGACATAAACTCCCCCGACACTCACACCCGAATTGTTGACTATCGTATAGTCAATCACAACCACATTATCGAGCGGCGCCTCTCTCCAACCGAATGTGCGTTGACGCACCACAAAACCCAGTGGTGTTTCCGCCAGTGTATCAGCAAAGGAGCTAACAGTTTCTAAGTCAGCTACATGACCATCTGGAATGTCATTGTGAATAGTAAGACTCAACGCGCCACCCGGGGAGGGAGTAAAGTCTCTGTCGGGTTCAAGACCGATATTGCGAATTCCATCTGAAACATGAGCGGAGTCCAACCCGATTACGAATGCCATCTCAAACAAACTTGAGCGTTTTTCACCTTCAAATCTTAAGCCCGAGAACCCCAGCGGGGTGTATGAGTCATCGGCGAATCCATACTCTCCAAAATTTGAAACGGTGAAACTCATTCTGTTTGACTTATGGGTGTAAAACTGTTTTCCAACTCTGGCTCCGTTGAGAACATAAAGCCTCTCAAGCTGACGCACTCCATTGTCGGCGGTAATCAAGAAATCAAAAGGAATGACACTACCAACTGACAGAGTGTCATCAACTTCAATTACAATCTCTTCAACACTAGACGCCGAAGCTCCGGGAGCCAATGTACCAAAAGTCACAGAACCGGACGTCACAGAAGCGCTTTGCGGTGAAGTGACTATTCTTCCGCGAACAAAACTCGCAGCGACCTCGGAGCTAACATTTTCAATCCGCACTCGTGCGCGCAATACTCCAATTTCATCGGGACGATTGGGAGTCAAAGCCGTAACCCGCAGCGCTGGACGCTCTAACTCGGGAATCTCATCAAGCGCCGCAAGAGCATTAACATATCCCCAACCATAATCGTAATCAGGTCCGACGGAACCCAAATCTCGCGCACCAGCTAGAAGAGCGCTCTTGATTTGTTCTGGTGAGGCGTTTGGATTTTTTTCTCTTAACAGCGCTACAATCCCAGAGACATGCGGAGCCGCCATAGAAGAACCGGAGCTATATCCGTATTGACCATTTGGAATGCAACTACGAATGTTAACTCCCGGAGCGACAACATTAGGTTTTACACTAACTCCATCACAATCAGAAGGCCCTCGCGAGGAAGCGGCGGCCAGAGTCGGCGTTCCCGGGGTTCGATGATCCACAAAACCTGTTGCAAAACAATCAATAGAATCGAGAGCGCGGTTGGCGGGATTACGAATTGTCTGCGCTCCCTGTCGCCCCTCATTGCCCGCCGCAAAGATATTAACTATTCCTAAGGCCTCAGTATTCTCTATCAAACGATGAAACAATTCATTGCAACCAAGAACTGAATTTGGCGCTCCCCAACTGTGATTTATCACATCCGGCACATCAGATATCGTATTGGGATCTCCATCAGGATCCGCGGCCCATTCGAAGGCATCGACAATCGAAGCCCCCGGAATATCAATCACCGCCGCAGATATCCATCGAGCTCCGGGCGCCACACCCACTGTGTCACCATTGAGAGTGTCACGACCCAGCATAATACCCATAGTGTGACTTCCATGATTCGGCAATGATGAATTGCTCACTACATGTGGAAATGATTCCCGGTCAATCGGGTCAAACCATGCCGCCGATGAGTTGCCGTCGAGTCCCTTCCATGATGCGCGTAGCGCTTGATGTCTTCCATCGATTCCAGTGTCGAAAGAGCAAATCACTCGACCGGCCCCAGTGTACCCTCGTGACCATGCCGCTCGAGCTCGCACTGATTCCAGGTTTGTTTCCACCGAACCTGTGGCTCCACTGACAGGTCGGTATGCAGCGCTTATTGGAATCGAGGCAATCAATTGCGGGCTTGGAGGAGTAACGATCTCCGAAACATACTGCAGTTTTGCCAGTTTCTCCACTTCCTCTTCTTCTAGTGTCACTGCAAAAGAAGCGGTAATCCAATGACTCTTATATGAAATAATCTTACCGGCAATCAGCGCGGCTTCCAGCTTTGGCTGTAGAAGACGCCTGGCTCTTTCCGCTTCTTCCTCTAGATGCGCCCTGACAAAATCATAGCGCTGCCTACGCGATAATCCGATAAGCGAATCACGAAACGCTGCTGAGTTGATTGGGTTGTAACCGGGATTTGTGTTATCAGATTCGGAAAATTGCGGAATTACAATCACCGTAACAGTGTCAGAATCAGATGCAAAACAACTGTGACCTGATGAAACCGTAATTAGTAACGATCCGCAAAGGGTAAGTACAAAATCTCTAAGTAAATGGGCTGATAGTCTTTTCATTATCTGACTTCGTCGTCAGGGATGTCGCGCAAGTAGTTGAAGACGGGAAGACACATTTCCAGCCATATTCAGCCAAGTTCCGCGGCAAGTTATGCTCCTCAACTCACCGGTGAAACAGGTTGTCCATTATAAGTAATAACTACCAAGAGTTGTAGTGTTTTTTACCTACTTGTGTCTGCCTTTGAATAGTCAGTCAATCGAGCTAACTATTCAATAACTTTGACTTTTGGCTTGGGCAAAAAAACGAAGTATGATGTTAGTCACTCTGAGAAAGTTGGAGCGCAGAATATTGCTAGATACTAATTCCACCTACCGGAGTTCGATTCAGCTTTTTGGCTGTGAACCAGCTAACGGTTGAACGCAAACCTTCCTCAAAACTAACCGGCGGAGCAAACCCGAACTCGGACTCCAGCAAGTCGCCTGAGCCATAGGAATGGAGAATATCACCCTGACGGGCCTCCTCATAGGTCGCTTCCTGATTGGTATTCATGATTGCGCGCAACTTATCGAGAAGACAATTGAGAGTATACTGGCCACCGCAGGCGACATTGTAAGCCTTGCCGACAATTTCCGGCTTGGTTGCCGCGGCGATATTGGAAGCCACTGCATGCGAAATGTGAGTAAAATCTCTTGATTGTTCTCCATCGCCATAGACGGTAGGGGGTTTTCCCTCAGCCAAAGCGGTGATGAAACGGGGAATTACTGCTGAATAATCCGAATTGGGGTCCTGGCGAGGTCCAAAGATATTAAAATAGCGCAAAGAAACTGTCGGTAGGCGATACAACTCCCAAAACACGCGCAGGTAATACTCGCCGGTGAGCTTGGTAATCGCATACGGGCTCATCGGGCTGGGGGTCATTGACTCCTCCTTTGGCAAAACCTCAGAGTCGCCATAAATAGATGAGGATGACGCCAGCACTACTTTCTTGATCTCGAATCTACGCGCGCATTCAAGCACATTCAATGTGCCATTGATGTTGACATCATTGCTGGTGAGTGGATTCTTGACCGAACGAGGAACTGATGGGAGAGCCGCTTGGTGAAGCACATAATCACAGCCCTCCACCGCTTCGCTTACAGTCCAAAAATCACGAATATCACCCTCGATCAGCTCAATATTCGGAAGAGCCTCAGTGAGGTTTGACATATGCCCCGAGGAAAAATTGTCGAGCACACGAACCTGCTCCCCTCGTTTCAACAACTCGGTAACAATATTACTGCCTATAAAACCGGCTCCACCTGTTACTAAATAACGCATAGTTCTCCGCTTCTATCCTTGATGTCCGTTAACAATTTCACAGCGCCTGACAGGGCGATTCCCTCAAGCCACAAAAACCTTGTGGCTTAGGGGCCTAATATTCTGTATCGGCCAAAATGCGGCGCCAGTTAAGACCCTTTCGTAGATGTCTCTTGTGAAGAGAAAGAATGCCGGAGAACATCCTTTCAATATTACCTCTGGCGAAACCAATCGAGCGATACTTTGGAGCTTTCTCGTAATCTATTGAACAGTAAGGAGACTTACGATAGTAACTCGATGCGGCAGACAAAGTAAGATTCAATATAGAAAAGTCAAACATTTTTGACGAATTAAGGTAGGATTTGACATCTAAGGTGGCAATATCCCCCGGAATACCTACAAGCGTAACTGATTATTGCATCAGCAGTTGGTCGACAAACTGACCCAGAGATACAGGGGCAAGAGAGAAAATGGTGGAAATCAACCATTTTACGATCAACAACCTGCGACTTTCAAACGCCTATTAGTTAACCTGCTGTCTAGCATCAGCCTAAGGAGAAAAACATAGCCAAGTAACAGTGTTACGGCTCTATATCCGGTATTCGGAGGGATTATCAATAGTTCGGGCGCGCCAATACTCAATAGTTTTGGTCAACCCTTCTCTGAGCGAAACCTGGGATTTGAAACCACACAGTTTCTCTGCTTTTGAGCCATCACCCAACAATCTTGTTACCTCAGATTTCTTGGGACGCACACGCTTTTTGTCGGTAATTACCGTGAGTTTCCCGCCCAGAATCTTACCAACTTCATCGACAACACCGCCGATAGAAGTTTCGATTCCAGAGCACAGATTAACTGTCTCCCCTTTGGTTTTCGCGCTGGCGGCGCAATGCGCAATTCCTCGGGCAGTATCGGTGGCAAAGAGGAAATCCCGCTTGGTGTTTGTCTGGCCTAACCTGATTGATGAAGATTTCAAAGCCTGTGAGATGATAGTTGGAATCACTGCACGTGGCGACTGACGCGGACCATAGGTATTGAAGGGGCGAATTATTGTAACCGGCAGACCATAGCTGGCCGCGTAGGATTCGGCCATTTTATCTGAGGCGACTTTTGAGGCGGCATAGGGTGACTGTGGCGCCAGTGGATGTGACTCATCAATAGGCGCAAACTGTGCGCTTCCGTAAACTTCTGAAGTTGACGTAGCGACAAAACGTTTCAATGAGCCAACCTCGCGGGCTGCCTGTAGCAGATTTGCAGTACCGATCGCATTCACCTGCAAAAAATCTCGTGGTGAAAGATACGAATAGGGAATGGCGATTTGTGCGGCGAGATGGAATATGTATTCTGTTCCCTCCACTGCGCGTTGGCAACTTTCAGGGTCACGAATATCACCAAATACACAGCGATATTTTTCGTCACTACTTTCTGAGACAGAACCAGAGACAGAACCGAAGTCCAATGCGCCTCTTGAGCCATGTGAGGTATAGCGAAAAAATGCAGTCACATCACAACCCAACTCGCAAAGCAACTCAACCAAATGCGAGCCAATAAATCCGCCGGCGCCAGTAACTAGAACACGGGCGCCGTTTAGCTTCTTCAAAATTGTGGCTGGCTTTTGTTTGGTCATCTTTGGTTTCTAATTTCTACTTAGGCGCTATTGCGCGATAGAGAAGATAGTCCTGCGAGCCTTCAGATGCAAAGTCACTGAGAAGTTGATATCGACTTTTCAGAATCCCCGAGGCAATAACTTTTGGCGCAGTAGGGGAGCTGAAATTGAAAGCCAGCCAATGTGACGGATATTTTTCAAGAGCCTCCTTCAGTAATCCTACATAGTCACCGTCACTATTCCATTGAATAGCCTCCGGTGAAACCAGGCCGTCACGATCAACTATCCTACCTCGGTAATAGTAACCGGGATACCCTATGTCCTCGGCGATTACAATGGCGCCGTCTGTCCCCTTGGTAGTCTCCGTCAGATACTCGCCTGCTCTACGACGCTCTGAATTATATATACCCGCCTGTTTCTTATTATGAAGCAACGTTACTGAGAACCTGTTACCCATTACCGGAGCCACTGTCACTACTACTAGAGCTGCTACAGCTTGTATTACATGCCTGTTTTTAGTCAGATTACCAACAATCGCAAACAACCCTGCAACTCCGATTCCCGAAAAAAGAACGAGTATCAAAGTCAACGGCGCTTTGTACCAAAAAAATATGTGCGCGCCGCTGAACGCCAGGCCAGCCAATAACAAACCAAAGAACAACGCCTCCAACCAACCCCAATACACTCGCATCAAAGTATACGCCACTCCCCAAAGAGCGCCCAGCAAAGTCAGCCAGCCCAACATAGAGGACAAATTCAGTAGCTCAATTAAGCGCCTGAGCGTCCCTCCGTATTCCAGTTCTCCATACAGCGCCAACTTGGCGGTCATAGAATTCGGTATGACCGATCCAAAATACACAGTCGAAAACACTACCCAGGGAATTAGTACCGCGATAACAATGATTAGATTCGGCAAATAATCCTGCCTGAAGTTACGCAGTTTCATTGTATAGCTGAACAGAAAAAACAACGCTACCAACAAGAGACCCTCTGGTCTCAGCAGGGTTGATAGTGACGCAATCAGAACTGCTGAGCGATATCGCGCAGTCAGGAGCGAATAGAAAAAGGCCATGACTCCCAGTGAAAACAGAGTCATTTCCATACCGGATACATCAGTGTTGATAGCATTAGGCCAAAAGGCATATAAGAAAGACGGAATGATGCAGGCGGCGCCAGGAATGATTCTTCTACTATACAAGAACAACAAAACCCCAATTGCTCCTGCAGCGCCAATACTCAAAACCTGCGAAACAAATGGAAGCGGTAAATGCAAAAACGCAAAGAGCGCCAGGAGAATCGCATACAGCGGTGTAGTTACACCCAAAACTCGTTCATCGAGATTGTAAACAAAACCTGAGCCGTCGGCTATATTCTCTGCATAACGATAGGTGATATAAGCGTCATCAGCGCCGCGCATCCCTGTTTCATACACAACATAGCATCGAACTGCGACGATGAGCAGAAACACCCCTATCAAAGTAGAAAGGTGTGATGGACGCGAATTCATGATAGATTCGCTCTTAGTCTCTAACGCACCGGCTTGTGTTTGCCTTCGCGCAACTCTTTGAAATACTTGCGCGCCATCGCTGAGACTGCGCCTGATAGGAACAGTAGTCCGATGATATTCGGCAGGGCCATCAATGCATTGGCTACATCAGCAAAGGACCACACCAAAGAGAGATTGACTGTTGCGCCAGCGAGAGTCGCCATCAAGTAGAGAACCTTGTAAGGAATTTTCATTTTGTGTCCGCCCAGATACTCGATTCCCTTTTCGCCATAGTATGACCAAGTAAGGATTGTCGAGAATCCAAATAGCAACACCCCGAGGGTGACCATGATACGTCCAAAGCCCGGCAGAACATGTTCGAACGCCGCGGAAGTCAACTGACTGCCATTGAGCGCCTGCACATTCACTGACGGATCCCACAGCCCTGAGCTGATAATCACCAGCGCGGTCATGGTGCAGATTATTAGTGTGTCAATGAAAGGCTCAAGCATCGCGACTAAGCCTTCTTTAACCGGCTCATCAACTTTGACAGCCGCATGCGCCATCGGCGATGAACCCAGACCGGCTTCGTTGGAGAAAACGCCACGTTTCATACCCCAGGTCAACGCCATCCAGACACTGAATCCAGCGGCGCCGCCAGTTGCGGCTACAGGGTTGAATGCATATTTGAATATCAATTCAAAACTCGGCAAAATATGTTCAGCGCTCAAAAAGAGAACCAGCAAAGCCGAACCGACATAGACTATCGACATGAATGGCACCAGTTTTTCCGCCACTCGGCCGATACGTTTAATGCCTCCGAGAATTACAATTCCCGCAAGTGAGGTGACAATGATGCCGACAATCAAACGCATGCTTGATTCGCTGAAGGATTGCAACCAAATCATAACTCCTGATTCGTTTCCTGAATTAGCGCTGCCGATAATATCCACGACCGATGCGGCAATAGTGTTGGACTGCACACCATTGCCCGCGCCAAGCGCCGCAAGAGCTGTGCACACCGAGAAAAACACCGCCATCGGTTTCCACTTTTTGCCGAGACCTTTTTCAATGAAATACATCGGCCCACCGCGCACTGAGCCGTCCTCGTCGACTTCGCGATATTTCACCGCCAAAGTACAGGAGGAAAATTTGATTGCCATGCCCAAAACGGCGCTTACCCACATCCAAAATATCGCGCCCGGGCCACCGAAATAAATTGCAGTTGCCACACCGGCGATATTTCCAATACCAACTGTCGCGGCCAGAGCCGAGGTTAGCGCTTGAAAATGTGTTAATTCGCCTTCGTCTTCTTTGTTGTCATATTTACCTGAAATCAGATCAACCGAATGTTTCAATCCGCGGAATTGGACAAATTTGTTGCGGATACTCAAAACCAACCCGGCGGTCATAATCAAAGCCACCATCGGTACACCCCAGACAACACCGGAAATAGCGTTGACTATATCACCTAATTCTTTAAGGAAACCTGTTTCCATACCGCGAGACTCCTTTTGGGGGTTTTGTGGGCTGAGCGCTTTTTCTTTTTCGATTTAATGCAATAAGGGCGTTCCAGACAAACTCATCGAGCTATGCCTGGACCTAACAAGACCCGAATCATCCACCGGTGTGGATAAAGTACGCTTCGGTCGGAGTTTAGATACCAAAAAGCGTCTGTCCAAGCAAGTCCGGGTCAAAACCTCAAGGAGTATTCGGAGCCCCAGCTAGAATCCAGAGGGCAATCGAGTCAATGGTAGATTGCGGCAAATATGGCGGGCCGTTACGAGGCATTCTTGCGCCAAAAGGCGGGGTGGTTCCGATTTTTTGGAAAACAACGCTGGCTGTAGTGTCGGTGAGGACAATCCCGTTCCCGCCTGAATTGTTACCGCCAGCTAAGACCGAAGCGTATGTGAGTACGCTGAATCCACTTTGCCCGGGTGTTGAACCATGGCAAGCTCCATTAGTGCAGTTGGCGGCAAACAAAGGCCCGACAAAGTCCTGATAGGTTAACGATGCCGGAGGGGTGACATTTCCTCCGCCAGTGGGTTTTGAATCATCCGAGCAGGCTGAGATCCCAGCTACTACAACCAAAGCTAAAACTATTCTAAGTGTGCTTTTCATTCTGTTCTCCTATTTATTTTTGGATAACACTATATTTTCTCGACAAATCAAAACTCCGGCGCTCCTGCAAGAATCCAACGCGCAAGCGAATCCAAGGTTGATTGAGGCAAACGGCCAGCTCCTAGAGGCATCGGTGATGCAAACGGAGGAGACATGCCCAGCTTCTGGAAGACAACGCTGGCGGACGTATCCTTAGGAATGATCCCGTTTCCAGCGACTAGACCTCCGGCTATGAACGAAGTATAGCTGTCAACCGAATAGCCGCTATTTGAATCGGCGCTACTATGGCATCCCGGGTCTTTGCAATGTGTCGCTACTTGCGGGGAAACAAAATTATTGAAAGTGTAATCAATCACATTCAGCGCAACAGTCTCCGAAACACTAGCCATCGAATCATCAGTTGCCACAAATGTCACCGCCTGGACTGAGTTCGCAAAAATCGGCATAGGTGTCCAGCTGAACAAACCACGACCATTCCCGCTATCTACAAAGGTAGCGGTGGCTGGCAGATTCATTGCTGTTAGTGTCGGTGTGGATTCTGAGTCCGAGGCGCTTACTACTAGAACAAAAGCATTGTTAACTGCGGCATAACGCTCACCGATGCTCAACAATACTGGCGAAACGTTGCCACCTGCCGGAACTGATTGAATAGGCTCACCAATATCAGCGCAACCGGAAATCAATAGCAGTGACAATAGCAATAGCAACGCTGTTACCCCGCGAATTGGGCGTTTGAGGATGGGATAAATCTGTGTCATAAGTTTCTAATCCAACAACGTCTAATAGGCAAGATGAATTCGTATCTCGTAAGTTTCTTCACCGTCGAGCGGCCCACGTGTATTGAATGCCACTCCCGGGTTTACTTCCACAAAGGGCATAGGCCAAATCTCTGCCGAGACACGTGTGAATTCCTCGGCGCCGCTTTCTTTGCTTCTATCGGGGTCATAGAAATTGTAATCAACTTTGCCATACACACCGGGTATTATCCTAACCGCCAACCCGAGATAGGTGGCATAGCTATCATTGGACTCACCTATCAAATCACCTTCATACAACAGTGAAACTGTCTTGTAGCCGAGACCCGCATACACACTCTTAACTGCGAATTGTCCACCATGTGTTCCGTTGGCTAACTCCTCGGAAAATCTCGCCGAGGCTCCATAGAAATAACTCATCGGACCAAGAAAGCTGTAGCGACTTACATTGGCCATATAAACACTTTGCGCGCCGACCGAATAATAGGCCGCCGAAAAATTATGTCCCAATACACTAAGGCCTGCATTGGCTCCGTCAAGCGCGGCGCGATGAAATATTCCGGTTTTGGTTTTGACAAATGAAGTAAAATCCTCCAGCCGCAAACCGAATTGCGGATAGAATCGACCTAGCTGAACAAATGCAGTCTGTTGTTCATTGGTCACTATCAAGTAACTTTCGTCAATAGCCCCTGAGGAAAAAGTCACATTGAAATATGTCTCGGTGAATGGCGCATATGACAAATAGTAATCAGTTTGGTGACGACTGATTGTGCCATCCTCCAGCGCCTTCATACGCACATCAGCGCCAATCAGAACCGCATCACCGAGTCGCGGCCCTTTGTAGGATTTCATCAGCTTCTTTTTGGTTGCCTGCAATGTCAGCTCATTGACCGACATAGTGTAATGCCCAAATTCATTGCGCATCGCGCCACCACCCGGGGAGAAATGACAAGTTCCGCAAGTCAGCCCCTGCTCAGCTGAGAACCTGGGGATGGCGCCTGCAATGTTGAATGCTATCAGCAAAACAAAAGCTCCGATTACGCAATGACCCAAATAGTTCATCTGAATGCGCTTCTGGCGAGCTTGATTGTGATTCGTCTTATTCATCTATTTACTTTCAGAATTCGTTATCTCTGCCAATTCACTCATTCCGCCAATATAGGCAATGTACTTTCAACCGACACTGCGAAAGAAGGATGTATGTGAGGAATTGACGGCGACGAGAACAAGTTGGAGCTATTCTGTCTCTGATTAGAATATATGCCCTTACTCTCTCTATTGGCAAATAGAATGTCTCAATCAGAGATATTCGTATTTCGACCTTGAAGACATAACTTGCTCACCGGATAAAATCTATGTAGAATCCGAAAGCGCATTTCACTGGATAATTATCCCGGCGCTGACAAATAAAATATTTCTTGGGCAATCTCCCTTTTGGGTAAAGGACAAAACAGATGTCAGATTACAATTACATTCTCGCTCGGCAGATTCTTGATAGCCGGGGCAATCCCACAGTTGAAGTTGATGTAGCTCTAACCGACGGCTCACTGGGTCGCGCGGCGGTTCCCTCGGGAGCCTCAACCGGGGCGCATGAAGCAGTAGAATTGCGCGATGGCGATTCCAACATGTATGGCGGAAAATCTGTCCTCAAAGCAGTTGAAAATGTAAATACCACTATCGCAGAGGCGATTCTCTCAGCAGACTTAGACCCCTATGATCAAGTTGAAGTCGATAATTTCCTGATTGATCTCGACGGCACAGAAAACAAAGCCGGGCTGGGGGCCAATGCCATTCTGGGGGTTTCTTTGGCCACCGCCAAAGCCGCCGCAGATTCGGTAGGACGCAAGTTGTTCGAATATATTGGCGGATCAAATTGTAAGGTCCTGCCGGTTCCTATGATGAATATCCTCAACGGCGGAGCGCATGCCGACAATAGCGTCGATATTCAGGAGTTTATGATAATGCCTCTTGGGGCAAGTTGTTTCGCCGAGGCGTTGCGAATGGGCTCTGAGACATTTCATGCGCTCAAGAAAGTTCTCAAAGATCGCAATTACAGCACATCAGTGGGTGACGAAGGAGGCTTTGCGCCAAATTTGAAATCCAATGAGGAAGCGCTGGAAGTTATTTGCAGCGCTATCGAAGCCGCCGGCTACAAACCCGGCGATGATATTTCATTGGCAATTGACGCCGCCGCCAGTGAGTTCTATGAAGCTGACAAGAAAAAGTACAATCTCGCAGGTGAGGGACGCACTCTCGATTCTGCTGAGCTAATTGGCCTATACGAAGAGCTAGTTGGCAAGTATCCAATTGTTTCTATCGAGGACGGACTCGACGAAGATGATTGGGATGGCTGGCGCGAGATGAACCAGCGACTGGGTAAGAAAATTCAGATTGTCGGTGACGATATTTTTGTCACTAACCCCAAACGCCTGGCGCGCGGTATCAAAGAGAATTGCGCCAATTCAATTCTGGTTAAGCTGAATCAAATCGGCACTCTGACAGAGACATTAGATACAATTGAAATGGCCAAACGCGCTGGCATGACCTCGGTAATCAGTCATCGCAGTGGCGAAACTGAAGACACTACTATCGCCGAAGTAGCTGTTGCAACAGGCGCTGGTCAAATCAAAACCGGCTCATTGTGTCGCACCGATAGAGTTTGCAAGTACAATCAATTGCTACGTATCGAAGAAGAGCTAGGCGATAGCGCGCAGTATCCCGGCAAGAATGTGTTCTTCAACCTGGCTTAAAGTACATGCGCGTAAATTAAGAAGACTCGCAGCAATGTGTATCTGAACAAAAAACAGTAAGCAATAATGAGGTTCAATATGAATACTGTAATAACAAGTACTAGCAAGTTTATCTATGTGCTTTTGTTATCAGGAGCAGTTTTAATAGCAAGTTGCTCCAAGAAGAACGATACCAAACAGGACAAAAGCGCGCCTGCTGTAGAGACGACCCAAGCAGAGAAATCTAAATCTGAGGCCTCAGAGTCCATGGACGTATCAATGGCCCCCAAAGAAATGGCCCTTGTTGTTCAAAACTTCGGAATGTCGAAATTCTCGCAATTCAAACGGTTTTATGATGTCGGCTATGCGCTTTTCTCAATCCATGCAGACGGCAGAGTAACCTCAAATGCCTCATCTGGCCTAACCGATTTTGAAATAGACTGGCCTTCGGCGATAGTGGACCATTACGGCGCTGGAGAAATATCCTTGCGCACCCCAATAATCAAAAAAGTAGTGGGCGGCCAAGCTCTTACTCCCCAGCAGATTAGCATTGCTCGCAAGGTCGAAAACAAGATAAAGCTCAACGCCTCAGGGAGCTTTTCCGAAGTCTTCACAATCGAGACTTTGGTGCTTGATAGCGCGCGTACAGTGTGTGTACTAGGGATTTCCACTCCCTAACAGGAAACCTCTTCGAACTCTCGAATTCGGTTTTGCCCGGCCAGGCGCTTTTTACTTTGGCTTCCCTTGGGATAGATTCGTATGTTTTTGATAATGAATATCTCAACGAATCAATCTATAGCTACGCGCGCGCGTTTATGTGGCGCCATTTTGACAGTCGCTCTGGCCTTGGCAGGGTGCGCAACAACTGATGACTCAACTGAATCATTGAGCGCATCCAAGATCGCGCAAATCATAATCTCCGAGGACTCCCGCACAATCGGTGAAGAACTCAAAACGCTACTGCATGACACAGACCCTGAAGTCCGCGCCCTCGCTTCAAGAGCTATCGGACGAATCGGAGTCGATTCGGCTCCACTCAAAGAACTTGACTCACTACTAGCGCCGAATCTTCGTGACTCAGTTGTTGAGGTTGCCTCAATGGCCGCCTTTGCTTACGGCTTGCTTCCTGATGATTCTACTCTTGCGAACAAGCTCGTTGAATTTGCATTCACCGCGCCAGAGGATGCTGCGTTAAGCGCAATAGTTGCCGCCGGACGATTAGCTGATAGCGCTAATGCTCAGGTGATACAAAAAATGATGATACTATTGAATCACCCTCAGGCGTCATATCGCTCCCACACCGCAATGGCGCTGTTTCTTTGCAATGCCCAATCAACAATCGATGAACTAAGCAGGGTGGCTCTTAGTGACAAAGTCAAGAATGTACGTGACACAGCGCTGTATGCGCTGGCGCGCATGAAAGCCGCGAAAGCTAAGGACGTGTTCCTGAGTTACCTTGATGACACAAATAGCTATCTTCAGTCATTAGCCCTGCGCGGACTAACGGCAGTCAAAGACACCACTCTTGTAACTAGAGTCACTAAGTTCCTCTCAGCGAAGGATGCGAACCTTCGGTCGCAAGCGATTGTCACACTAGGCGCCTTACAGTGCAAAGAAGCACAGGCCGCGCTTGTGAGTGTTATCAACAAGGAAAAGGACAATCGCCTCAAAGCCCAGGCGCTAAGCTCGCTTGCCACTTTCACTGGAGAGCGTGACGACCAGTTAGCCACACAGTTTCTTGAGAAGCACACCGACTTAGGATTGCAATCAGCGGCGGTGTCATATCTTGCCAGGAGCTTCAATGGTGTGCTTGCGCCTATTCTGGACTCGGTGTTTCGTGATGGCAATCCGCAATTGTTGAGCTCTTTCTTTGATAGTGTAAATAGAAAGCTCTCCTCCAAGCGTCTCTATCAGTTTTGCGAAGAAGCGCTGCATGCCCCGCAGTATCATGCGCCAGGTCCGGCATACTATTCGACCTACGCGCTCTATGATGAGCTAAAGCTAAAACCAAAAAACTGGATGACAGGAAAGACTCTCTGGAGCATCATCACTAGTGACACTGACTTCGTCATCAAAACCGCAATGCTGGAATACGCCGGTAAGAGAAAACCGCCTTGGTTTTTCGATATGGCGCTACCACTGGCGCGTTCGATAGAAGGCTCCGAGACGCAAATTCGGCCGCACGAGTTTCAGGATATATACCGGAGTCTACTGACAGCCATAGATAGTTACTTGGGAAATAGTCCTGAAACGCTGAAAAAATCACCGGAGCAAACCAAGCTCAATGTCCGTGAGATTTTTGATGCGCTACTGTTGGCAAATGATTTCATTGTCAGCAAAGTAGCCGCAGAGAGTCTGAAGAAGTATTTCCAAGTCGACGCAAGTTCACAGATACGTAAGCCCATTCCGCTTTACGACTCAGAGACGCTGGCAAAGAAGCTCACCGCCGCTAAGAAAGAAGACAAGTATGTGACTATCCGACTCAACTCTAAGGAAATTACTATCGAATTGGATTACGAGGCGGCCCCTCTGACTTGTTTGAATTTCTTGCAATTGGTCAAAGACGGATTCTATGACAATCTGACCTTCCATCGCATAATTCCAAATTTTGTCGCCCAGGGAGGCGATCCCCGTGGCGACGGCTGGGGCGGCCCGGGTTACTCAATCCGCTGTGAATACTCTCAGCTTCCGTACAATCGCGGCGCAGTAGGAATCGCCACTTCCGGCAAAGACACCGGGGGAAGCCAGTTCTTTATAGCCCTTTCGGCACAACCGCATCTCGACGCCCGATATACTGTCTTTGGAAAGGTCATAGATGGAATGGATGTTGCCGATAGCATAAGAAAAGGTGACCAGGGGAAAATCACTCAGCGTAGCAATCCCTGAAAATCACTAATCACCTCAAGCTCCCTTTAAGAAAACAAACATACTTAGACTGTAGAGAATATGATGACCAAATCACGCCGCAAATCCCAAGTCAATTCCAACCCTGCCATCAGATTGTCTATCGCAGTGTTGATTGCAATGGCCCTTCAAGTGTTCTCTGCCAGTATGGCGCTAGCGGAAGATCCAGCTTCTTCTGGTGAGCAATCATCAACCACAGATCCGGTTCTAGCGGGAATAATCGAGCGCCTTCTCGCATCAGAAACCAGACAGGCCGAGCAAATCTCAGATGTCACGCTCGACAGTGAGCTATTTGAGCGTCGCCTAAAGGGAAGTGGCGAGACTAAAGAGGAAAAGCGCTATCTCAAAGAAGTCTATTTTCACAAGGTTCCGGATTCTGCGCGCAAGATGGAAGTCTATGAGCGCTACTTGGAGTTCTACAAAGACGGAGAGAAACAAAGCGACAAAGATCTTCGCAAGGCAGTTGAGAGTAAGCTAGAAAAACTAAAGAAGGGACGAGGTGACGATAAGGCACGACTTCTCACCGATGTGTTTCTGCCGGAAAACGCTGAGTTCTATTCAATATTCTACGAAGGAATCGTAGATAGCGCAGTGGACAATTACACCTGCTATTACATCAAGGTTCGCGCTAAAGCAAACAAAGAAGACCTCAAAGAGCGTATAAACGCCGAATTCTATATTGATACCGCATCAGCCAGGCCGGTTTTCGTTTCTTTCCGTCCGGCAAAATTCAACAGCAATATGATGTTCAAATTCAAACAGCTAGAGATGAGTTTGAAATTCAAAGAGTACAAGAAAGATGTGTGGCTGCCGCTTCGCTTTTACTTGCGTGGCAAAGCCAAAGCCGCGTTGTTTTTCAGTGTCGATTTTGAAGCCGATGAAACCTTCTCCAACCCGCGCTTCAACACTGGAGCAAAAGGCATTGTTTTCTCTGAAAAGATGGGCTCTTAGTATAACCTGGGTTTAGCTTCTATGCGTTCCTTCACAATCAGCGAAACCCGTGATAAGTCATTGCTTGCTAGATTCTTCGCCAGCGACCAAACACTATACGTCTATCTTCTCGGCGACTTAGATCCATTTTTCTTTGAAAACACAAGTTGGCATATAGCGCGAAAAAACGCTCAAACCGATTCTCCCATTGAAGCCTCGCTGTTAAACTATCATGCGTTCAGCACACCGGTTATAATCGGCCTGGAAGAGAATGACGCGCAAGCTGCGTTATGGAAAGAGGCTCTCTCTGCACCACCAGCGCGAGCGCATATTCATTACCGCAAGGTTCATGAACACATAATTACTGGCGCAGGAGACATTCACCCAATAGGCTCACATTTCAGGATGGCATGGAATCCTGACCTTGCGCAAACCAGCGCTGATGACATTGACCATGAACATGACAATGACAATGAAGAAACTGACCTTGAAGAAGTAGTGACACTTTCACCTGGTGATATTGGAAGCATACGAGAACTGCACAAGTGCGCTTATGACGGAGCATATTTCGATGAGAGACTACTGGAAACCGGACTGTGTTTCGGCGTCTTTCGTGAAAAACAGTTGGTGGCATTTTCAGGATGTCATGTGTATTCCAAAGAATATGACGTTGCGGCTCTTGGAGCGATTGCCACGCATCCTCAGTTTCGCAATCAAGGGCTTGGGGCCAAAGTCTGTTTGCGCGCCTTGAAAGAACTGCAAAAAGCTGTTGGTTGCATTTGCCTCAATGTTCACAGTGAAAATCACGCCGCTATCAAAATCTACAAGCATCTAGGATTTCAAATACATTGCGAATATGAAGAGACGATACTTATTGGCGGCACGTCAAACTAGAATCAATCAGCGTATCTAACGCCTATCTGAGAAACAAATATGTAGTATATCCGATATAGCCAGTCAACAGGACAGCGCCGTGCCAACGCAATATTCTGTGCGTACGCGAACTGATCAACACCACCAACGCAACCGCCACAGCTCCCATCACCGCCATATCAACCCACAAGCCGTTACTTGCCGGTCCAGCGCTTGAAGGGTTGAGTGTAATCGGCGATACGGTTGCAGTTATACCCAACACAATCAAGATATTGAAAATATTAGAACCCATGACATTGCTGATAGCGATGTCATCCTCTTTCTTGATAACTGCCATGATAGTTGTCACCAGCTCGGGCAGAGAGGTGCCTATCGCGACCACAACAATTCCTATCACCATCGGGGACAAGCCAAGTATTTCACTCAACTGTATTGAGCCTTTGACAAAAAGATCAGCTCCGTAAATCATCGCCGCCAGTGACACGATTCCTATTACCGCATGAAGCGCCCAGCCTCCTTTCGACTTTCCAACAATTGCATCAGAATGCAGGGCATTCTTTTTCCGCTCTTTAAGCGCCGCAAAAATCAAATAGGCAGTATAGGCGGCGCCCAAAGTCAGTCCGATGATACCTTCGATGCGTGATAATTTACCATCTATCAAAGACAGGCCCATCAAGGCTGTCACCACTAACAGAATAGGAGCCTCACGTTTCAGCAAATCTAAGTGCGCTTTTAACGGCGCTACCAACGCCCCCAAAGCCAGCACTAAGGCGATGTTGATGATGTTGCTCCCTACCACATTGCCGATTACGATTTCATTGGCCCCTTTGAGCGCCGCCGAAAGTGAAACGGCAATCTCCGGACTCGAGGAGCCATAGGCGATTAGCACCAAAGATATTATCAAAGTCGGCACTCGCAACAATACCGCAATCTTGCCAGTGGACTGAATCAGCCAATGTCCGCCGCCAACCAGCAAGATAAACCCTATGAGCAATTCTATCGCGTACATGAAGATAGAGGATATTGCAGAACACCCTGCTTGGCAAACTTAATTCTCGATTTCTTCAAAGTCTCGGTATCGAATCCTCTTTTCAAATAACTCGCCAGACTACCACTTGCGTATTGCAAGAAAGCGACCTATGTTTCGAGCCGGACAATTGCCCGTTGGGGGTGGTGAGCTGGGCGTTTTGATTTGCGCCATTTCACCTGAGACAATACTCCTGAGGCTTGAACCGGATAATACCGGCGGATGTAAACGGGGACTGAGTTCTGAGGCAAGAATTGCCGCATAGCATGCAGTATAGATGTGGTTTTTGAAGCATCTCCAAAAGCTAGCGGGTGGTTTTCGCCACTGCGCTCAGCACACAGCCGCAAATCGATCTGAAATTTCTCCCGCTGAGAAACTCGGACGCCGGAAGCGGCTTTTTTTGTGGGTTCATTTATCGGATTTAGTAGAGCGATTCAGCTCTACTCATATTCCTATCATTCCCCTTCCCTTTACACTCGTCAACATTATTTCCCAACAAGCTCATTCCCTCAACTAGGGCAACACGATTCAAATCATCGTGTCAATGCATCACTATTTCAAAAGGGGATAAGTAAATGTCACATCAAGCAAGACCAATAAGTCGAACAAGACAAAAGTCATTGATTGCAATTCTGCTAGTGATGATACTCTCAGTGTCAGCGCACGCAGAAAAGTGGGAGCTAAACGGAACTGTAAGAGATTCACGAGGAACAACGCTGGTAGCCGCATCGGTTGTGACCAATATCGCCGGGGTCGGAGCCATCACCGACGTCAATGGGTCATTTCATCTGCAAGGCGAAAGCCAACGTCCCACAGGGGTTACCGTCAGCTATCTGGGATACAAACCACTGGCGCTAACTTTAAAGCCGGATAACTTTGCAGGCAACTTGACCGTTACACTCAAAGATGCGCTAATCACTACCGAGGGCATCACTGTTTCTGCAAACCGGGGACGCTTCGGGGAAACACCAGTTGCATTCAGTGATATTACCTCAGATGTGATTCAGCGTGACTATACAACCGGCGACCTTCCAGCTCAACTTAGCGGAACTCCAAATCTTTACACCTACTCCGATGGCGGGTCAATGCTCGGGTACAGTCACATCGCCATTCGAGGATTCGACGAAAAGCGTATTTCGGTTTATCTCAATGGCATACCTCTCAATGACCCTGAAGACCATACCACATACTTCATTGACCTGCCGGATTTCGCCAGCGATGTGCGTGATATTCAGGTGCAACGCGGAGTGGGTGAATCGATGTACGCCGACGGAACATTCGGCGGTTCGGTAAATGTCACTACCTACGCGCTCGACCAACCACGCAGATTTAATTTCACCACCGGAATTGGTGAGTATCAAGACGGAAGCAATTGGATAGGCCAAACCACAAGACAGACACTTCAGTTTTCATCAGGACTAGTGGAGGGGCGTTACAATATCAAGGCCCGCTACTCTCGTCAATCAACCGGCGGCTATATCGAAAACTCATGGCACAACGGCTCATCATACTTTATCTCCGCATCGCGCATAGCCCCCAAATCCACGACGACCTTCAACACTTACGGCGGCCCGATGCAAACTCACGCCGCCTGGGATGGAATAGATTTGGATACTTATCGTAAGAATCGTCGCGCGAACTTCCTGACCTATCGTAACGAAACCGACAATTTCACCCAACCCCATTATGAATTACACAACACCTATTTGTTATCTGATAAAGCAACCTTGAATACCACCGGCTATTACATTCGCGGCAAAGGGTACTTCGAGCAATTCAAGAAAAACCGTAGCCCGCAAACTTTCAACATCCCGGATTCGCTGCTCTTCGACCCGGCAAATGATATGGTGGATGTAATAACTCAACAATGGGTTAAGAAGAACCAGCTAGGAATAAATACCCGCCTGAAACTCTCACACAAACTTGGAAGTCACTCTTTCGGCGTAGCTGGATATTACTTTGATTCAAATCATTGGGGGCAAGTAAACGCCGCATTCAATATCAAACGCAACCTCACTCCCGGCGAGCTTTACTATCAATACTTCGGTAAGAAACTAAACTTCAGCGCCTTCGCCGATGAGCGCTATCGTCCGACCGAGAATCTCAATATCCAATTGTCACTACAATTGCGTCACGTTCGCTACAGATTCAATCAGAATTTGATTGGCGCTTTTACAGCGGGTCCGCAAAACAGTTTTGATCTGAATTGGACTTTTCTAGCTCCGCGAATGGGACTGAATTATACGCTTACAAAACATCATTCGGTATTCACCAGCTTTTCTATTTCAAGCAATACGCCTCGTGATCAGGACATCTATGACGCAAATGACCCAAACGCGATCACTAACTTTGATGTTAAATCTGAACGTGTGTACGACTACGAATTCGGCTATCGCTTTCAAGCAAAACTTTTCAGCGCAGAGATGAATCTATTCTATTTGAATTTTGACAATGAAGTGATTTTCTGGGGAGTTGATGATGACGGAAGCCGCTTGACTGACAATGCAAAGAGCTCCTATCATTCTGGAGCAGAGCTAAGCGCCAGCGCTACTCCAATCTCCGGCGCCAATTCCAAATTGCACTTGAGCGCCAATTTTAGCTATAACAAGAATCGCTATCGCGAATATTCTCCCAACATCGCTGTCTTTGATAGCACATTGAAAACAACTGTTGATTACACAGGCAAAGTTATTCCCGGCTTCCCGGAAGTGATAGGAAACTTCGTTGCTGATTACAGTGTTAAGAACATCCGACTTACCTACCGTTTCAAAGGCATCGGCAAACAATTCGTAGAAAGCCAGAACATTGACTCACTCTCTATCAAAGGTTTCGGTGTCTCTACTCTAAGCGGCTCAATCAAGCTCTCAGATAAGGGGCCTTTCGGAGCGCTGAAAATTACCGCCACGTTGGATAATATGTTCGATAAAGAGTATATCCAATCCGGCTACGGAGGTAATTACAGAAACTCCGCCACCGGCCCTACAGTCGGCTGGGGTTCCTATTTCGCCTCAGCGGGACGATCATACTTCCTGCAACTATCGGTGGATATACAATAGAGTGATTGCGCAATGAGTGTAATTGATTGGACAATAGTCGTCGGATATTTACTTGCGCTGGTTGGTCTCAGTTGGCGTGACAGAAACGCATTGCGCGGTAATGCCACACAGGTGATTCTCGGGGGCAGAGCGCTAACCTTGCCGGCCTTTGTAGCGTCATTGGTGACAACTTGGTATGGCGGGATTCTGGGTGTCAGTGAATACAGTTATAGTTACGGTATTTCCAACTGGGTAGTTTTTGGACTTCCATACTATCTTGGCGCTATGGTATTCTCGCTGTTTTTAGCCAAACGCGCGCGACGCTCACAGTCACTTACAATCCCCCGACGTATCCGCGAACAAATCGGTGAGCGCTCCGGGTTTATCGCGGCTCTATTGGTTTTCGTCACCTCAGCGCCAACTGCATATTTGCTGGGATTGGGAATCCTGATTCAGTTTTTCCTGGGAGTTCCCGCCGGAATAGCAATGGCGCTATCTGCGCTCTTTAGTGTCGGTTATGTTTCAATCGGCGGGTTCAATGCGGTGGTGCGCACTGACAAGTTACAGTTCGTCTTGATGTACGGCGGCTTTATTACGCTTTTTGCAATTTTGTTTTTCAACTACGGTTTCCTGGATTTCATCGTCAGCGCGGTTCCGTCAGATCACTTGAGCTGGACAGGAGGAGCAAGTATATGGTATATCGCTTCCTGGTACATTATCGCTCAGGGAGCTTTGGTTGAGCCGACTTTTCATCAGCGTTGCTACGCCGCGCAGGATGAAAAAACCGCGAGTCGGGGCATCATTATTTCTATAGGCTTTTGGATGTTGTTTGACTTCTTAACTACTTTTTGCGGTCTGTATGCCAAAGCTCTAATTCCAGAAATAGCGAATCCGGCGTTGGCTTTCCCACAGTTAGCGCTTCAAATCCTGCCTCCGGTGGCGCTGGGGTTGTTTGTCACTGGATTGTCGGCGGTTGTGATGTCCACCATCGACTCGAATTCATTTATAGCCGCAACAACTTTCAGTTTTGATATACTGAAATCCCGGAAGAGCGCCACCGACAATTCTGCTTTGCGACGCAACACTTTGATTGGTCTTTGGCTTTCAACCGGGCTGGCGGCGCTGTTTGCTTTGGCCTTTGAGTCTATTGTGGATGTATGGAAAGAGTTCGGTTCGGTTATCATGCCGGCTCTACTCTCGCCGATACTTTTTTCATTCCTGCTTAAAGACAGGCGATTCAAGCTTAGTGACAATCAAGGTATGGTCTTGATTGTACTTCCGGCCTTAGTGTCAATCTCCTGGATTCTATACCGTCATCTAAGCCCAACCGGCGCCTATCCTTTCCCGGAGTATCCGTTCTTTACTGAGCCAATTCTTCCGGGCCTATATCTTTCAGCTCTGTTAAGCGCTTCCTTTCTTTTTGCAAAGAGAGGAGGAACACATACCTGAGATGCTAAAGAAGATAAGAGAGTTCCTCCGAGAGCAGGACGTCCCGTTCCGTGAGGTGAGTCATCAACCTACTTACACTTCAGAAGAATCAGCCCAAGCCCGCGGTGAAAGTATCAGAATCGGCGGCAAGGCGCTGCTCATCAAAGTCGGTGACACATTCAAGCTCTTTGTAATCTCCGCAGAAAACCGAGTTGACTCCAAAGCTCTAAAACAGCGCTTTGGAGTCAAGAAACTTCGTTTCGCAACCGAAGAAGAACTCTTTGAACTAACTGGCTTAGTACCCGGGTGTGTACCACCGTTTGGCCGTCCGTTGCTTGACTTTGACCTTTATGTAGACGAATCAATATTCAAAAACGACAGGATTGCCTTTAACGCCGGATCACTAACTGACTCTATCATCATGTCCGTCGAAGACTACAGTCGAATTGCTGCGCATGAACGCTTGACTTTCTCCAGCAAGTAACGAACTCTCACCTACAGAATATTTACTGCAACGCCCATTCCAAGCGTCTGCTTGAAACGCACGCCTGTGTCAAGTTGCTTGTCATATAACAATTGCACATAGAGTGATGTCTGTACGAACTTAGTTATTTGCGCGGTTAGAATATGCTCCCAGTTAACATCTACCGCTTTCCAGTCATCATTAGTGGCGATATTCGATTCTGAAAAGAACAATGATTTGAACAATGTCAATTTACCGGTGTATTTGATGGTCTTACCGGCTTCAATGCTCAGGTCGGTTACTGATTCAAGCCCGCCGTCTTTGGCGGTGTTGGACTTAGTTAGCGCCGCTGTTGTATCAGTGATAACTGAAGTGACTATTTGACGTAAACCGAATCCAAAGCGGCTCTTTAGTGTCACTTTGTACTTGTTCTCAGATTTACTTCCATCAGCGAACAAACGCAATACACCGCCAGATTCGGTAATTGTTGCTGGCGAAAGATATCGACGCACCGAACGAACTGATGCGTCATATAGCTCTGTCTGCAAACGCCCGGCAAAGTATGGGTCTACAAAACCATTGAGAGTAAAACGCAAGACAGATTCAAGGTCTATCAAATCTGTGTTCTTTTCGGGACGTTGCCATTTTGTTGAACCGTCAGTTAGTCTTCTTTGTGAGTATGTCAGACCAAAAGATAGCTTCAAGGTATTTGACCAATTGAGTTTAGAGGACATTTGTTTTTCGGCTAATGAATTTGAGGTGAATGTCCAGTTGAATGAGCCTAGTTCTCCTCCTTGCCAGTTATCACTATATGACGATTGGGTAGCGGAAAGAGCGGCATCAAGTGCAAGTTTCCAACCTCCAGAGTCAACAGGCGCTCCACCATCCTGCGCATAAGTGACACCCCTGAAACCAAGTAGTGTAACAGAAAGAACAATTGCAGCAATCAATTTGTAAGTGTTAACGTGTTTCATCAGACACTGTTCCTATTCAAGTAATGAGTATGATTTGGGATAATATTGTTTTGGGGAAATATGTTCAAATGATGTTAATGAAGACGCCGACCGGAGAGATGAGCTCCGGTCGGCGAATTGCTATTTCATGCAATACTAGAAAACCAAATTAGGCAGGTTGCGACAAAGCCCCATTGACATGCACATCCATCTGCGGGAATGGAATCTCAATGCCCTCTTTATCAAATTCTTCCTTAACTTTGCGTGTCACATCACAATGCACCGCCCAATAGTCAGCGGTGGCGCACCAGGGACGGACAACAAAATTCACCGAGCAATCAGCAAGCTCGACGACTTCCACCACTGGCGCCGGGTCGGCGATTATCTTGTCATTGGACTTGAGTATCCGATACAATGTCGCCTGCGCTTTTGCAATATCAGATGTGTATCCAATGCCCACTGTCAAATCGACACGCCTGGTGCCAAGTGTGGAGAAGTTAGTTATCGAACCACCCCAAACAGCTTTATTGGGAATAATAATCTTGCGGTTATCACCACTGGTCATAGTCGTCGCCATCAAGTTCAACTCACGCACTACTCCGCTGTGACCACCGGCCTCTACAAAATCTCCGTTCTTGAACGGTTGGTTGAGAAGAATCATCACACCCGAAGCCAAGTTTCCAAGTGTCTCCTGAAATGCAAAACCAATCACAAATCCCGCCACACCCAATCCCGCAATCAAAGGCGCAACATCGATTCCAATACGTGGCAGAGCCACCATCAAGACCACAACCCACAGGACTTTGCGCAATGAATCAAGCGCAAACTTTTTCAGCAAATCACTGACACGCTCAGCTTTTGACAATGCCTTGCTGGCAACATTGCAAATTGTTCCAATGATTATCTTGCCGATTATCAATAGCAGAATGAACACGACGAAGTCAACCGCATACGCCGGTCCATTCTCAAATATCCAATTCTTACCACTCTCCAACCATCCGAATTCTTGCATCCTAAATCCTTTCTATAGTATTGCAATAACTAGTCTTTGAATAAATCATCAAAGCCACTCTTACTGTCTTGTGCGGGATCGCCATTACGTCTAGCGGCGCTTCCTCTTAGCCTTCCTTGAAAAAAATCACAAAAATTTGCCTTTTCCTTGGGTTGCACTGGAGCAATGACGCTCTCCCGGCATTGAAACCTGCGTGTCGGATCAAAATGTCGACAGCCACGACAGCTACGCAAATCCGCCATACAGCTTTCGCATTGATCGGAGCGCATCACCATGCCCTCAATCTTCGTATCAACACCACAATTCCAGCAAGTCATTCCCGGCATCACTATCTCCTTATGCATCACATCACATCAATTCATGCCGTGACGCTACATACTGCCATTCTATTTTCTTATCTGCAACGGACGAATATCCATCATTGAGGTCCAGGCGTTTTGATTTTGACGCGCTAGAAACACTGTGGCCTCGGCTACTTCTTCAACAGTCAACTTGGTCGCGGCTCTCGACGGCGAAAGCGCTCTGCCGGGTTTCTTTGCCGTTAAGTTACGCATCAAATTGGTATTAGTTGACGCAGGAGACAAAACCGAAATCTTTATCCCATCGACACGAACTTCATTAGCTACTGATTCTGATAGCGCATTGAGCGCGGCCTTTGATGCGGCGTACACAGCCAGATTCGCGGCTCCGATTCGAGCGGCTCCTGAGGAGATATTAATAATATGACCCGCGCAGGAATCGGATATTGATTTCTGTTTGCGAAACAAGGGTATCAATAGTTTCAAGGAGTAATAAACCGCTCGCAAATTGGTATCCAGCATAGCGTCATATTCGCGCTCGGTAGTCTCAGTAAGTGGCTTGTGTGCTCCAACCCCGGCATTGTTCACCCAAATATCAATTCGCCCGAATTGCTTCTTTATCTGCGTGATAGATTTCTTCAGCTCTGATAGCTTCCGCACATCACACTTAAAATGCAAACAGTTAGCGCCTCCACTTGCAAAATCACACAAAGAAAAATTCTTCTTTGGCGCCCCTCGCGACAATAGCGCCACTTTCGACCCTGCGGCGGCAAACTCGCGAGCAATGGCCAGCCCTATGCCCTTAGAAGCGCCAGTTACTACCACAACTTTGCTTTCTAATGAAATCATATTCTGTAAGGTCCTGTGATTAAGCCCTGGATGTGTCCATCTCTGTTTAGTTTACCAAAGCGCTTTTCGGGGAACACGACTATCAGCCGCTCAAAATTATAGAACAGGACGACTTTTAGCAAGCCCTGATAGCGTTCCCTGAAATTGTGAAGTTACAGGAGAGAGGATGTCTTCGATTAGAAGATATAGAGCGCTTTTAGCCCTTGTGTCGGAGGCCTGTCAATGCGTACTTTCTTAAGCCATGACTTCCAGACGAACCAAGAGATTTCTCTATGCATTCATAATCAGCCAACCACTAGTGGTAATCCTGCTGGCCCTAGACCAAGACCTAGGCTGGGTTGATGTCCATCGCCGTCTCATACACTTGGCCATGGCCCTGCCTTGGGGAACCGCCGCGCTGGCGACAATCATGACCCTGAAGGAACTCGGTTTAAGTATGGGCCGGGAGTCTACACAATGGGCGCTGGCTTTGGCTCTGATCTATGGCGTCCAATTCTTCGCCGCTCAGGAAATCTACACCAGCTACATAATCCCGATAAACATGATAGTCTTTCCGGTTCTTACGCTACTACTCTCACATATCAATCTTCGAGACACATATTAGCCTCAGTTTCTCCAGCAATAATCTCGCAATTATTCAAAAAGCTGTAGCCAAAAAAAAATGGCCATTCGCGCCCCCTCTGAGCGCGAATGGCCGACCCTAAAAGAAAGAAAGAAAAAGAAAAAAGGTGTACGTCGTGTCCAAAATCCCTTGGACATAAAAATCTTTTGAAAACTAATCTTTGAAGATGAACTTCGCCGGGTTCATCATCCAACCACGCTTACTTATCAAGCAAGAGACGTGCCCTACTATTACAACCACAACTATTCCACGCATAACCTGCTCGTTATCAGCAAGTTACGTTGTGCTTTCATTACTTTTGAGCCTACCGGAACTCATAGCGCTTCGTAGTATTCTACGAAAGGCTTATCCACAAAAAAGCGATAAGCGGTTGGTAATCAACCGCTTATCGCTAGCAAGGAGCTTTCCCTCTGTCCGTAGATTCTGACGAACCCACGACAGGAAAACATCAAAAATTCAATACAAATACATCAAAACAACTACATCATACCGCTACATCAACTGACCATACGTAATCCAGCCCCGTCGGACGGATCGGTCGGTTTCTCCAATTGATAGCGCTTCATCTTCGCTCTAAGCGTGGATTCATGCACTCCCAATTGCCTGGCGGCCTCGGATTTATTCCAATTCGAGGAAATAAGCGCCTCAAATATCAACCCGCGCTCGAAGCTTTCGACCTGGCTAAAGAGATCTACAGTTTCGATATCTCTTTCAGAATCCAAAGCGCCCTGAACCAGCTCCAACAAAGAACCTGCCTTAACCAAACTCGAGAACGCTTTCATCCGCTTAACTGTATTCTCCAGTTCGCGGACATTACCCGGCCAGGTGTGTGAGACAAAACGTCTCTTAAGCTCAGGATCAAGTTCCTGAGCCCCGACGAGCAGGTCATACTTCTTGAGGAAATGCTCAAGCAGTAGCGGAATATCTTCCTTGCGATCACGTAACGCAGGAATCTCAAATGAGAAGCCATCAAGACGATGATACAAGTCACGACGGAATACACGTTTTTCCACCATCTCTTTGAGATTGCAGTTTGTTGCAGTAATAAGAACGAAGTCTACTTTTACGACTTCGGTCGAACCCAGCGGACGGAATTGTTTCTCTTCAATCACATTGAGCAAACGCATTTGAAGTGACGGTGGCATCTCGCCTATTTCGTCAAGAAACAGTGTTCCACCATTGGCCGCAGATAGCAAACCCTCAGTTGATGACACCGCATCAGTGTAGGCGCCTTTGACATGCCCGAATAGTTCTGACTCAAGCAATGTCTCCGGCACATTAGTGACATTGAGCGCCACAAACGGCCTGCCCGGATTAACCATATCATGGTAGTGACGCGCTAGTCGTCCTTTACCTACACCTGTCTCACCGGTTAGCAGAATCGGTAAGTCACTAGTGCGAATCAATGACAATTGCGAAAGAATCTTCTGAACTCGTGGGCTAACTGTCAGGTAAGCATTCGCCGAAGGCAAATTGATATTATCTGTGACAGCAGTATTTGAATTCGGTGATTCGGTCGCCAGGAAACTTGATGATTGATAGGCGCTGGTGAAAGCCGGCGCGGAGGCGATAAACTTACTAATGCGTTCGGCGCCTCTTCTGTCGTTACGACGCGCATAGATTTCCTCAGCGCGGAACAAATACGCCAGACGTTTGTGCGACGAAAACAAATCAACGCTACCAACCCATTCAAGAGTAGCGGCAAGCTCCACAGTCGCTCTTGCGGTCTCCAGCAAATCAAGCGAACGGTGCAATAGCTCTATCACCGTCTTGCGATTGTGCTCACTGTCCAATTGATACAAAGCTTCAGCCTGAATCTTGCATAGAACACCTATGTCAATCTTCTCGTCAAGACGCTCAAAGATTGTCTCTGCGTCTTTGGCAAGCTTCAGCGCCCGTCGCCATTCTTTTTCCGCAATAGCCAACTCCGCCAAACCGCGAGTAACACGTCCCGCAAGATCACTGGCAGATGACAACTTTTCGGAAATACATCCAGCCTGAGCCAGATTCTCTCTGGCTGAATCAAAATGTCTCTGCTTAACAAACAACTCTGCGCGATAGACACGCAAAGTAGCTTCCTCTCTAGGTAGCTGCTCGGAAGTAAGTGAATCCTCTACCTCTGCGAACAACTCACTAGCAATGGAGAACATTCCTAAGCGAGTGTATTCATAAGCTAATGACAAGCTGGCTTTGATAACTTCACAAGAGTCATCACACTCAGCCGAAAGACGAATGTTCATCTTCAGATTCTCAACTGCGTCATCAGAGTCACCAATAAATGACTGCACACGACCAAGGTTACCATACAGGAACGCCATACGTCGCACGTCATTATTGGCATTGGCAATCTCAAGTGAGTCTTTCAGAAAGGTTATCGCCTGAGGCATATCCGAGCGCATAAAACACAGTTGCGCCAAACGGTTCAATGCATTAGCGCGCACTTCCTGATTGTCAACTCTGCGTGAAATAGATTCCGCGTCACGGAAGGCGCGTTCTGATTCATGCAACTCGCCCATATCGCGCAAAATTCCACCAATAACCAAATAGACACGCGCCAGTTGCGCGGTTTCTCCCATACGAGAAAGGTCTGATTCGGCCTGACGGGCGCAAAGCAAGGCTTTCTGTAAATCAGCGGACTCAGCATAGGCGCGAGCGGCGCAATAATGAACTGTCGCAAATGCTGAACCGCTACCAGTTCTGAATAAATCGGAATTCTCTTGAAAGAACCGAATGATTTGTTCGAAATTCCTCTGCTCCAGAAGACCCTCTACCAAATTCACGGCTTTATTCAAGAAATCCGTATTCTTTCTAGTGTTTTCGTTCACAATCACTTCCCACCCTTTCCACCGGATCCTCCGGATGTCAGGGAATTGGGATCTGCGGACTGCGTGGTCAAACCAGAGCCGCGTGAAATTTTACCGCCGTCAAGAGATTCCCCTTTGGTGTAGGAAAGGAAATAGACTTCGATGTTGTTCCACAAAAACTGAACAGCGCCGAAAACCATGCCGGTTTTAGAACCGTCGATATAGCGATACTGATTATAAGTATCCGGTTGGACTGGCGTTGCGGTAAAACCGATGCTACCGCCGGTGTTTTCATCACCACCCCATGGATGACTGAACTGATCTTGATGATCCACGAGCCGTGGACGATTGCGCGCCTCAGATGAAGTTGCGGCTGTTAATGTAAATAACAGCAACAAACCCAAAGCTGTTAGAAACTTGAACCTACTCATAATACGCTCCTTGCAAAAGATTAGAATGAGTGATACTGGTTATTGTTTTTCACACACTCACAACGACAAGCGACAATTCCCAATGACAACCTCGCACCGCTACACAATGACGCAGGTGTGTGATGCATCCGAATTGGTATCTTAACCGAAGAGAACATGTGACCTTTCTCCTAAAGAAAATTTGATTATTGCAGAAACGCTGGCAATGAAACTAAGCGAGAAAAAACAAAAACGCTTCTTCTTTGCAATCTACGAGCTAGTCGCTTCGCAGAGTAAAGCTATTGCGGCGTGTAACACCCGAGTGCGGCTGGAGAGCGAGGGGAGATGATAACTGGCGAATGCCCGGTAGGGGCGTGGCATTGTCAATAAACCTGACATTGCCGTACTCAAAACTATTCTACAAAACTAGTTGCTTCGGGTGTCTTCCCTGCTAGTAATATGATAACAAATTGTGAACGTTTTGTAAAGATAAATCTATTAGGGCTAAGGACTTGCTTATGAAAGAGAGTCTCATCGGCTGTCATCGGATGGCAAGCGTCAAATCAGGTTACATCTAACGACCACCCAACTCATGTTGGCAATATCAATTCCAAGGGGTCGGTGAGGACTTTCGATTTATCTGTGACTCTGTTTGTGATTTGTTTCACAATATTAAGTGGGGATTAAGTGGGGGCTCGCTGCTGTTGCTGTCGTGCGACCCGATTCTTCGTCCGTGAGAAGGCGAGAGGTCGCAATTCTCACAGCAGACTATAACTTTTTCGACAAACCCCGGGGTAGCAGACACAAAAAATACGCCATCAGGGATTCGAACCCCGGACCAATTGATTAAGAGTCAACTGCTCTACCAACTGAGCTAATGGCGCATTTCTTTACTACTATCTAAATCTTGTACTATTGCCATTCCCACTATTAGCGGATATGGCATAGGCCTAAACTCAGGCCCACAGTCAAATAACATCCAATAAGAGGATTGTCAACTCGAAAGAGCCGACTCAAGAGCCTTTCGCACGAATCCCTGACTATCAGCAAGAATCTTGGTGGCCTTCTGCTGACTAACTTTAAGAGTTTCCATTACTATCGCCACTTTCACCGAGCCATCGGCGCTCCGCAAGAGCGCATCAGCCTGTTCATAGGAAATAGCGAAGAAATCCATTAGCATCTTTCGCGCTCTGGCGGAAAGCTTGGCAGAAGTCGCCTGCACATCAACCATCAGATTCCCATACGTTTTGCCCAGCCTGACCATCGCACCGGTGGTAATCATATTAAGAGCCATTTTTGTAACTGTGCCGGACTTCATGCGAGTCGAACCGGTAATAACTTCGGGGCCCACCGGCAAAGATATCAGAACATCCGCCGGATACTCAATTCCGGCAACCTCATTGCAGATTAGCATTACTGTCTTTGCGCCCGCATTGGCGGCCTTTTCCAGGGCCGCAATTACATACGGCGTTCTTCCCGATGCGCTGATACCTATCACGCAATCGTTTCTGCCTATCTTGAGAGCCGCGATATCCTCAAGCGCCTGCCCGGTGTCATCTTCGACACCCTCAGTGGAGCGAATCAGCGCATCATACCCGCCGGCAATAACACCAACAACCTGCCACGGACTACTTCCGAAAGTAGGAGTACATTCTGAGGCATCCAACACTCCCAGACGACCGGATGTACCAGCGCCAACATAAACGACTCTTCCCCCTGAACGTAATGCATCAGCGGCAATCTCAACAGACTTGGCTATCTGCGGCAGAGCTTTCCTAACAATTTCAGGAGTCTTGCAATCTTCAGCATTGATAATAGAAACAATTTCAAGCGCCGAAAGAGTATCGAGTTTTGCCGAAGCGCTATTGGGAGATTCGGTGCCCAACTTGTTCAAACGCGCAATGATGTCTTTGAAGTCTACTCGCATAGGAGGCAGTATCAGCGAAAACGCTGACAGATGCAACTTACTTGGCAGGGAAGCTCGGATGAATGTCACGCTGGGCGGAGCGAAGTATCTTATTGGATATTTGCAGTATTAAGCGAGCGTAGATTCTACGCTATTATCTGAATGACACAAGCAGAATTGCAGTTGCTTACAACTGTTGCCGGACAAATATAGAATCATGGCGGCTGACTGTAATAGTTCCAAACGCGCCGTCAATAATTGTAGTGGCAAGATTATTCGGGAAAACGCTATCCGGCATTACAGTAGGAAAATCACCGCTCACCGAATCTATACGCGGCGCTCCACTATACGAATACATATAAATGTAATACAATCCGGTGTCGAGATTATTCAAAGTGTCTTGAAACACTGATGGTAGAAATGTGCCGGAGGAAACCAATGACGGCACAATTCCGGCCCAACCTTTACCTGTGTATTCTTCTCCGGCTTTTACTGTAGCGAAGAAGTAGCCAACGCTGTTAGAGCTGGCGCTAGAGAGATCTACAACTACATTACCGCCACCGGTATATATTCTGTTAGCGGGAACACTGACATTGATAGTAAAATCTCCGGTCATCACTAGATTGCTGTTGAGAATTGTCTTCCCTTTGTCTTGAAGCCTCAGTGAATGCAAACCTGTGTCAATCGCTGATGCGGTAGTGTACTCTTTTTGGAACATGCCTGTGGCTTGTATAAAATCTAATCTGGTAGTATCTACATCCACTGGACCTGTCGGGGTCGGTTGGTTGTTCTGACGGAAGAACACCCGACTGGCGGAGATACCCCTATCTAAGTCGCGCAATAAATAGGCCTGCAGAATATATGAGTCAGAGCCATTGGGATCACTGGGCGCTCCATTGCAAGCAGGGAAAGTAGCGCCAAGAGTCAGCAAGAATAAGCTGGCAACAATGAGTTTGATTCTTCTATCAATCATAGAGATGGACTTATTCTCGGTTTTGTTGTTATAGACAAAGGTCTCTTTTTATCAATGGATTACGCTATCACTTTTGATACAAAGCGCTTACTACTATTATCGGGAAGGCGCCAGCTTGCTTTAGGATGATTCGGTCACATAACCACATGAGATAAGTTGTTGCAAGAAAACAGATTCCACCAGCCACATTAGCTCCGCTCCTTGACATTCGCATTGAGATTGTCAACATTACCGCCGAGTGGGGGCTACAAATCTGTAGTGGCTATCAAATTCGCCAGCCTTACTCGCTTTTCGGAAACCACCAGTCTATGCTCACAAACCTATGAATTCTCAGGACAACGAAAAACGTAAACGCTTCGAAAAAGAAGCGATTATTCATATTGATAGTCTTCATCGCACAGCTCTGCGAATGACACGCAATGAAGACGACGCCTCTGATCTTGTACAAGAAGCTATGGTGAAAGCCTATCGTTTTTGGGACAAATACGAAGAAGGGTCAAACGCGCGGGCATGGTTATACAAAATCATGACCAACATTTTTATCAATAATTACCGCAGTAAGTCGCGGGCTCCGCAAACAGTGGCTTACGAGGACATTGACGATAATTTTCTGTTCGGACAGCTATCAAGTCTAAAACCTGGACCAAATCCCGAGGAAGAATTCTTTGCGCGTGTCTTTGACGATGATGTCAAAGGGGCGATTGAGAAATTGCCCGAGGATTTTCGTGTCGTGGTGGTCTTGAGCTTTCTTGATGGCTTCAGCTATCAGGAAATATCCGATATTGCCGGCTTGAATATTGGAACGGTTAAATCCCGCCTCCACAGAGGCCGAAAATTACTACAAAAATCCCTATGGGACTACGCACGACACAATGGATTTGTCATCAAGGATGATGATTCTGAAGAACCGAACAATAACGAAGAAGCCAGCTAATCCGGCAATGGGCTAAATAAGAACAATTTCAGAGATTTTCATGATTTTTTGACACAATTTCGGAACATGCATGACTAGCCTATTGTTACGATTTGTGGGCATGAGACATCCTTATTCCAGCGATATGGAAACAGGACGCCAGGGCTTTTATCTCAAAGCTGTTGTCTCAAAGAGACTTAAGTGATATTTAGGTGGGAAGCTAGAACATTGTATCAGAGTCCAGGGTTAGAGACTGGCAAGAAGAAGGTCAGCTAACAACTCAAAGGCCAGAAAGAAGAAAAAGGAAAGAACCGTTTATCGTGAATTGCCTCTCAAAGACGCTCTCCAAGGCATTATCAAAGACGCTAGCAAAGCTCAAAAGCGAGCGCTTAGCATTGTTAAGTTTATGAGAAGCATGCGGTTCACGACCAACTCCACCTGAGATAGTATTATGAATAACAAAAAAGCTAAAGAGATTTTATACGACATTGTCGATGGCGAGGCCTCTGCGCTCGAAAAGGAAGAATTCGAGGCTTATATTGAAACCAACCCTGAATTGCGTTCGCTTTACAATCTGGAGCTGAAATTCCGGGGTATGTTCGACGAAAAGGTAAGCGAGGATCGTTTTCCTAAGGAGGCTATGAGCGCTTTGCAGGCAAAGCTTGATGCAATCGACGCTGAGCCTTTGGGAGCCGAGAATCTTGCTCCTGAATATCAGCCCCTTAGAGTGTCAAACCAGTCACTTCCGATAAAGCGACCGGTAACTGTGCGCTATGCGCTGGCGATGGCCGCGTCATTTGTGTTGATGCTCATTGGTGGCTATGCGACAATTAGTTTCTTCGGACATCAAGCCGCATTCGGAGCTTTTGAGAACGCTCATTACATCTCCCGCGATAATGTCGGAGATAGAAATTCGATGATAAACACCTCCGATGCAACCAAGTTTATCAATTCCAATTTCGGAATAAATCTCGACGAAAGCGTCCCGGGACTGGAGCTTTGCGGCGGTGAAGTAATCAGATTGGAAGACTCCGATTTCGCGCATTTCCTGTTCTGCGACTCTAGTAACAATCCGGTTTCTATCTTTGTCGGCTCCGCTGAGGAAGTTGAGTTCCCGGATTTGCCAGTTACGATCCACGCCGGCAAGAAATACTTCAACCACACTTGTCATGGTTGCGAGTTGATGTACTGGCGTAGCGGTGATGCGATAATTGTGGCGGCTACCACTCCGGACCACATGGAAGACCATCCTGTCAGCGACTTGATTCTATTATCCAACAGCGAAACTGAAAAGATGACATCACCCGCTAAATCGGAATAGTCCGCCAAACAGGCTCGTGTTCTCATTTTGAGATTCACGCAAAATTCTCAGTCCCCGTTATGTTAAAGTTACATACCGGGGACTTTTCTTTTGATAGCGCCTTATCCCGCACTGCAATTCGTCGATAACAAACAAAGAACGTCTACAATCCTGTTAGACGCGCTTAGTTAATGTCTGTCACACATCTTATCTGAAACGAATACAGTGAAAACAGCAGTCCAATATCTCTTCTGCCGGGACGCATCCCTCGTAATAATGTTTCTCCTTCTTATTGTTTCTTCAGGCGTCCCTGTGAAAGCCCAATCTGACAATCTCACTGAAAGCCTAAAAGTAGCAACTCTTGATGTGTCAGCCCAAATTGGCCCCTCTAACAATGCTATCGATAGCTCAATCCTCTATGGCAACGAGCAATCACAAGCGCAAGAATTCGTTGCCACAGAATGTCTGCAAACCTTGCTCGCCGCCCAAAACGCCATCTTCGATGAGGACTGGCAACAAGCCAAATTCATCGCCGATAGCATCTCGAACTCAGATTCCAAGTCACCCTATTCATTTCTGATAAGAGCCGGGGCCTTCCAGGCGGAGATGTTTTCGCGGGAAGAAAAAGGCGACGAGGAGTACATGACCCTACTTCTTGATAGCGCTGAGATAGCGCTTGAGAGCTGTCTTCAATCCGCCAATCATAAAGACTCAGCTTTGATACTGTACTTCATGGGCAACTGTCACGCCTACCGCTCGCTATGGGAAGCCAAGTTTGGCTCGATCATTACCGCAGTCAAGCAGGGGTTTCGCGCTCGGGACAGTTATGAGCTGGGAATAACAATTGACAGCGGTTTGCCGGACTTGTTTCTGGGAATTGGAGCTTATCGCTATTGGAAATCCGCCAAGAGCGGAGTGCTGCGCTGGAGCGGAATTGTCAAAGATGAACGACAGCTCGGCATTGAACAAGTCCAGCATGCAGTTGAGAACGCAATAGTCTCACCCGATGGAGCCAGGTCTGCTTTAATGTGGATTCTAATTAACGAGAAAGATTACCAGGCCGCAGTTGAAATCGCTAAGGGCTTAGTTAAGAAACATCCCAATGGAGCAACTTTCCTGTGGCCCCTGGCGCAATGTTACGCCAGCATGAACAAATATTCTCTCGCCAGAGACACCTATCTGAGTATCCGTAGTCGTCTAATCATAAACCCCGGCAATCAAATCAACTTGCTCAAAACCGATTACGCTATCTACAGGTTAGCCCAAAAACTCGACGACAAAACCACTATTGAGTTAGTGGGCGAAGGATTCAAAGAATACTCACGCTACACTCCTCGAAAAACTCGACGATTATTACGCGATGAATATCGCATATTGAAACGTCTCTGAGTATACTGTGTATCAAGAGCCGGGAGTACAAACATACGGACACCGAACAAATATACACATGACCGACAAACGCGAAGAAATTTCAGTTAAACTAACCGCGCAGGTATCCTGCGCCGGTTGAGCTTCTAAACTCGGGCCAACGGTGTTGGCCGAAGCTCTTTCTAATCTAACCCAAAGCTCTCACCCTGATTTGCTGGTAGGCTTTAACAAGGCCGATGACGCAGGTGTGTTTCGGATTTCCGAAACACAGGCGCTTGTGCAGACGGTGGATTTCTTCACACCCATAGTCGATGATCCGTTTTGGTTTGGAAAAATTGCCGCGGCCAATGCTCTCTCGGATGTTTATGCAATGGGTGGTACGCCTGTCACAGCGCTTAGCATTGTGTGTTTTCCCGAAGGAGAAATGCCGCCGGCTGTGCTTGCACAAATTCTTGCTGGCTCCGAAGAAACGGTCAATGAATCCGGCGCAGTGATTGTCGGCGGACATTCAGTCAAGGACAAAGAGCTGAAATACGGACTGTCTATCACCGGATTGATCAATCCCAAGAATCTAATTACCAACGCCGGAGCAAAGCCGGGCGATGTGCTTTACCTAACCAAACCGCTTGGAACTGGAATCATCAGCACTGCCATCAAACATGACGCCTGCCCGGAAGAATTGATGCAACGCATCATGAAACAAATGGCAACACTCAACAAAGAAGCCGCAGAACAAGCAGTCAGAATCGGCGCGCATGCAATGACTGATGTAACCGGTTTCGGATTCCTGGGTCATGCGCTGGAGATGGCAAAAGCCTCAAATGTCACTTTGGAAATAGACACCAACGCAATCCCGATTATCCCCGAAGCGCTGGACTTCGCCAAAGCCGGCTACCTAACCGGCGGGGCCAAGGACAACCAAAAGCACATAGGCTCCGCGCTGGAAATCAAAGGCGCCATAGACGAAAACATCCTACACACCCTCTACGACCCCCAAACCAGCGGCGGGTTACTAGTAGCCGCGCCCGAGGGGTCAACAGTGGAACATGATTTTAGTAAGATCGGACGAGTACTCGCCAAGGAAAGCGACACTAAAAGTTTAGGATTGCACTAAATGTGATAGCGTGGCTATGTTAGGGTAGTATAGATTAGTCAGTCGCAAGAAGGAGACAGTAAATGGAAAGACGACAATTATCATTGTACACTCTCATTTCGAAACTCGGAGATGGGAGATGGGACAAAAATGAGTTTGATAACAGGCTATTCATTCAAAAAGCAATTTATCTCGCTCAATTATTCGGATTCGACTTAAAATATAGATTTAGTTGGTACAAGAGAGGACCGTATTCGCGGCTCGTGACCGCAGACGTATATGAAATATACGAGTCCGAAGAAGAGGAAAAGGTAGCACTGCCTATTAGAAAAGAGTATGAGAGTAGATTAGACGAACTAAAGAAACTCTTGGATTCCAAACCTGATTCGGTTAATAAACAGGAGGAGTGGTCTGAATTACTAAGCTCAATTCATTATATCAAGCATATCTCAAAGCCTACCGCAAATATTACTTCAGATACTATTATGAGTGATTTACATGATTCTGGAAAATCTGGATTCGATGAATCTGCGGTCGATGAAGCATGGAATAAGCTTTCGGAAATTGGACTGATAGAAAACAAGGTATTGGCAAAACCCACCTCATAACCACTATTTAAGCATGTCGGTTGATTTCGAAGAAAAAACCATCTGTGATTCTGTTCATGGCACAATCGGTGTTTCCCAGCTAGAACTTGATGTAATTAATACTCGCACATTTCAGCGGCTACGAAAAATCAAACAACTAGGTTTTGCTCACTACGTATTTCCCGGAGCCGAGCATTCTAGGTTTTCCCATTCTATTGGTGTAATGCACTTGATGTCTAGAATGGTTGATAGGTTGTTCAAAGACAATTGCACTCATGTTGATGATGGCAAGAAGAAGCAAACTCTCAGACTGGCGGCGCTGTTACATGACATAGGACATTATCCAATATCTCATCTAGGTGAGCAAGCATTTCAGTGGTACAACAGTCTTGATGATAATGGAGATGATGGATTCGGTGATGACGGAAAAGCATCTCCGAGTAAAGAAAGCGTGTTCCATTATTCAGGAAATCGCCACAAAAATGAAGACGTAAAACACGAGCGGCTTGGCCAAGTCATACTTGAAAACCCAAATTCTGACCTTAACAAAATAATATCAAGTAGGAATTATGATGCAGCCAAAATCGCCAGAATCTTCAATGGAGAAGATTCTGGCAACCAGTTCCATGTACAGTTAATGAGTAGTACTTTAGATTGTGACCGCCTTGATTACCTCGTTAGAGACTCTCAACATTGCGGAGTACGGTACGGACTCGTTGATATTGACTACATTATACAAAATATCCGTTGGAATGAACACAAGGAAAGAGTTTGCTTCAAGTCAAAAGCTATACATGCCTTAGAGCATTTTCTAACATCAAGATACCACTACTACAACATTCCATATCACAAGACAGTTTGCGCATTCGAAACTATGGCAAAAGCATTGTATTTCGCAATGATGAAATGGCCTGAGTTTGACCCCAAACCAACACATGAGATCGTAAGTAAACTTAGTGAGATCAAGGATCGAATTAACAGTGATAGCGAATTTCTCGCAAATTTTACTGATGAGTATTTTTGGTACTACTTAGAGAGATGGAGTCCCCCCAACGAAATCCTGCACTCACTAAAAGATGACCTTTTGAATAGACGGCCAATAAGGGTTGTTACAGAAGAGAGAATATTGCTGTCTAAAAAAGGAGAGGGAGAGCGATTCAATTTTGTCAATAAACAGATTTGGAATGACAGTGAAATTGACAATCTCCTCACGGACAGCGGATTTACACGTAACGAGTTAACACGAGTTGAAAAAACTATCAAATTTGAGGCAATTTCATCAACAATAGATTACCACGAAAGAGATGAGATTGACGAGGATGATGACAACGAGTTGATAAAAATCATCAGGGACGATGGTGAAGGGCTTGACGACTTGATTTCACTCCCACAGTCCATTATCCACCAACTAAGCAAATATGAGCAACATATTGTGCGACTTTACGCCATCGGACCGAAAGATAAGTGTGAATCTCTTAGAGCGAACCTAAATTCATTCATTTCTGAGCGAGTCCAATAACAACAAAGTCATTGTTCCTACCCAACCTTCTCAGCCAAGAACTCTCCAACTTTGTCCAGCGCCATTCTCGGGTTTTCCATGGTGTCTCTATCGCGCACTGTCACTGTTTGATCTTCTAGAGTTTGGCCGTCGACTGTGATACAGTACGGCGTACCGGCTTCGTCCATGCGAGCATAGCGCCTGCCAATCGCTCCGGCGTGATCGTAGAATACTTTGAATTTGCCTCTGAGTTCACGATAGAGCTTATCGGCTACTTCCGGCATACCGTCTTTCTTAACCAACGGCAATATCGCAGCCTTAATCGGCGCAATCTTCGGCGAGAGGCGTAAGAACACACGTGTGTCACCTTTGATTTCTACTTCGTCATAGCCATTCACCAAAACTGTCAGCAAGGTTCTATCACACCCCGCTGAAGTCTCGATTATGTACGGCAGGAATTTCTCGGTGAACCGCTCATCGAAATAGCGCATGTCCTTGCCGCTATGTTCCATGTGACGTGACAAATCGAAATCAGTGCGATTATGCACACCCTCAAGCTCCTGCCAGCCGAACGGAAACAAAAACTCGATGTCATACGCCGCCTTAGCATAATGCGCCAGGTCATCGGGACCATGTTCATGCCAGCGAAGTTTATCTTTATCCAGCCCCAGCTCAAGGTAGTAATTCATCCGCTGTTCCATCCAATACTCGAACCACTTCTGGTCTTCATCGGGATGCACAAAGAACTGCATTTCCATTTGTTCAAATTCGCGGGTGCGGAAAATAAAATTACCCGGAGTGATTTCATTGCGGAAAGCCTTACCTATTTGCGCAATGCCAAACGGAATCTTCTGACGTGAACTGTTCTTAACATTCAGGAAATTAACATAAATCCCTTGCGCGGTTTCCGGACGCAAATGAATCACCGCGCTTTCATCCTCCAGCGGCCCCATGAAAGTCTTGAACATCAAATTAAAATTCCGCGCCTCGGTAAATTCACCGTCACATTGCAACGGAGTCTTCGACGGTTTCTTCATACAGCGCGCATGTTCCAATTGATCGGCGCGATAGCGGCCTTTGCAAACTTTGCAATCAATCATCGGGTCGGTGAAATTCTCAATATGCCCCGAGGCCTCCCAGACTTTCGGGCTCATCAGAATCGAGGAGTCCAGCCCCTCGATGTCATCACGACGATTAGTCATCGTCTCCCACCAGAAAGTTTTGATATTACGTTTAAGCTCGGCGCCCAGCGGACCATAGTCCCAACAGGAGTTTAGGCCTCCGTAGATTTCTGAAGAAGGATAGACGTAACCCCGGCGCTTGCAAAGGGAAACAATTTTCTCCATGCGATCATCTGTTTTTTTCTTAGCTGACTTGTTCATCTGTGGAGTGACTCCTGATATAGTTTTTGCTGATACATATTCCCGGTAATTGCTCTACCATAGGTCGGGTTCCAGCGTTCATTCTTGCGAACAAAGAAACCCGACATGCTTTCGTAATTGAACCTGTCGGGTTCCGGAGTCCCATTTATGGGACTCCGGAACCCGACCTACGTATTCTGCCCAAGACCTCTTGATGGCCATAGCTTACAAATTCGCTTGCTTCAATTTTTCTAAAAACTCCAGCGAGTTAATAGTCCTCAAGTCCGCCTGGGTTTTCAGAAAAGCCAACAATAGCTCTATTAATCGTGATGACTGACTGAATCCTATTTGCTCGGTGGCCGCCTCGGCTAGTGAACCAGCTTGTAGGGTCACTGCGCAAATGAGATCCTCAGTCACCACGCCAATATAGCGTTCACCGGGAGCCTGACAAGTGGCGCAAATCAAACCGCCCCGTTCGGGAGCAAATGAGGCGCGGTCCGCATCCAGAGACTTAACCGAACGTCCGCAAACCACACAACCGGTCAAAACCGGACGATAGCCAAGCATCGAGCAAAGCCGAAAGAGATAGGCCAAAAACACCGAAGGTAAAGCGCCCCGCTCGGCGGAGTCCATGATCTCGAAATATCGCAGTGTATAGCTGAAAATATCCTGATGAACCTCATTGTCCGGCAAAAGCTGATAAAGCAATTCGCAAGCCGCCGAAGAAAACGCCAGGCGCCCGAGAGAGCCGTCTTTGGAAAATGTCCAGTTAGAAAGTACCTGAGTTTCCGAGAGATGCCCGGCGGTGGGTTTATCAGAATCGTAATAAGTGATTTCCAAATGCGTAAGATTCAACGCTCGTCCACGCTTGGTTTTCATCGAACGTCCACCCCGGTCATTCAGCGCCAATTTTCCCCCATCACGGGTAAAAAAGCTAATAGTTCGCGAGGATTCCGACCAATTAAAGGTCCTCAACACAAAGGCTTCTGTCTTCTTAACCGGCATACGAAGAATATACTCCACAAAGCCCAAGAGTCCTACGCCCGTGAGTCGTGCGCCCATAGGTCATTGCGAGCGAAGCGCGGCAATCCCTAACGATTTTCAGGAAAACATTTACGTGGAAAAATCTAACGCTGCAATTGAATCACAGTCTCACCCGGGCGGGCCAGCAAATGGCGGGTACGCGCCACAAATTCAAGATAATGCGGGTCATCGGTCAAACGCTTGCGGGTCATATCCGCATCAACAATCCCAACCAGCAACAAACGATTCTCGGTGATCAGCTCTGCTTTTCTATCCTGCAGGCGAGAAATTCGAAATAGCCCATAGGGCCCCGCCAAGAACGAATAAACCACAAAAACCCCAACCAGAACCACCGAGCATTTGACCGCCATCCGCCGAAAATGACTATCCCCCTGCGCCAACCGCGCCCCGACATTCTCAACAAGAGGTCGCAGCGGGTTTTTCTTTTTGTAGTAGTGTTTTTTCATGATCAAACATCCGCCAGCGGTGTCCTAAGAAACATCCAGCAGGGGAAGTAAGATGAAACAGTTTATAGGTAGGAGGCAAGAGGAAAGTCGATACTAAATGACACCGGCGGCTATGGCCCTGGAAACTATTTTGTTACGAAATTGACCTATCGTAATCCGAGCCAACCCCTCAAGCGCTATACTATTATTGCTAAAGTCATATTTGTCTCCGAAATTCTGGCCAGTCGAAGGAAGCTGAAAAGAAGCGGGATAGATTTGAATAGCAAGAGACACAATACCTATTTGAGGTCCAAGTTGGTTATTCATCAGATATTTTAATACTGGCCGACCTTTTCCGTAGATTTCCCCCTTTGAGTTTGCTGTATCATCTACATCCTTCACAATTCTCTGCATCAGTGATGTAGTAGATTCACCGACATAAATCACCGTTGTACATGAGAAAATACAGTAGAGTCCTGCCTCCGTAGGCGTTACGTATTCCTGACCCAAACTATTTTGTAGGGAAAAGCGATTGCCGTTGGAGCTTATTCCTAGTTTCGCCACATCGCATCCATCAACCATGCTTGACAAGTCTTTATGAAACCCTATCAAGAAATCAGACATGCTCAATCCTAGATTATTTGCAAGTGTCTCTAATTTGTAGGTCGCGTTAAACGACATTGTCTCCTCCTTTGGTTGTGACCGTCGAACAGGCCTCAAATATACTCAAAAACCTACTCTAGCATGATTCCCTAAACTTCTTCGCCGCCTTCTCAAACTCCGGCGAAGTCATCTTCTTCAAATCTTTCTCCAGCTTTTTCAATTGCACCGGAGTCAGCGCTGAAAGTTCGCGGGCGAAGGCGCCGGATTGAATTTCCTTTAGGGCCGCTCGCATTCGCTTTTTTACGCCTGCGTCTATTAGCTTGGGTCCGGTCTTCAGTGAACCATACTTCGCGGCTACCGAAATCCTCTGATACATTCCCTCAATTCCGAATCTCTTTATCAAACTCACTATCAAGTCCAATTGATAGCAAACTTCCAAATAGGCGTTGTCCGCTGAAATCCCCGCCTCAGTTAGGGTGGTGAAACCGGCGTGAATCAGCTCGGTGAGACCGCCGCATAGAACAGTCTGCTCGCCAAAGAGATCACCGACCGCCTCATCATCAAATGTCGTTTCAAAAAGCTTCCCTCGTCCGGAGATTCCGATGGCCTTGGCGAAAGCCATCAGGCGCTTCTTGGCCTTGCCGCTGGTATCCTGATGTATCGCCCAAAACGCCGACATCTCAGCGTTACCCGCAACAAATTGCTCACGAACCGAAAGCCCCGGCCCATGCGGCGCCAGCATTACCACATCCACCTCCGCAGGTGGCGCCACCAATGAAAAACTCACACTGGCGCCATGCAGAAATACCAGTATCTGCTCAGGATGAAGCTGATCTACAATTTCTTTTGCAAAAGTATTCTGATGGCAATGATCCGGGAAGGCAAAAACTATTGTCTGCGCCGAGGCAACTGCCCGGCTAACATTAGCAACGGCAAACCCCGCCTGCCTGGCCTTGCGCCGTGACTTACTATCCGTCGGCAAACCAATAATAACTTCACAGCCCGAATCACGCAGGTTCAAGGCAATAGCGGCGCCCTGTCCTCCGAACCCCAAAACGGCGCATTTGCCAAGCGCTTTGGTTGTTGCTGGCCTCATTGATGTAGGTTTTGCTTTCATCAAAAGCAAAACTACGTCCTCAACTGGCCAAATGCAAGCAGGAGCGCCTACACGATCTCTGTCATGCTGAGCGAAGCGAAGTATCTTGTTAGGTACTAGCAGAGTGATACGAAGCGAGACTCTTCGCTTCGCGAAGAGTGACAATACTATGCTGTGATATACTTGAGTTACTAGTGAGCAGGTGTGGTGTTTGGGAAAATCTGAGGCGCCTGCCCGCCGGTGAGCTTCTCTTTGAATGCGCTATAGCGCGACATAAGAATCAGCCCTTGAAACAAAGCAAGTATGCAGGCCAGCAGGACGCTGGTTCCAAGTTCAAGATACAGGCAAGCCGGAATAATCAACAGCAACCCCATCCCGAATGCCACCGCCAACAGAATCTCATCTGGAGCTACTTGCTTCTCCTGAAAGCGAGAAATTGTCATGTGCGGAATCATAAACAGTAAGGTAAATGCAAACGAAGCCACAAATGAAATGGCCAGAACCAAAAGTCCAGTCCCAAGCAAATCATTCTCCGCAGTCAAAGCTATAGTCAGAAGCCCCCAAAGAGTAACATACGACCCCAACCACAATTGCAGAATGCGCTTACTCCAAAGCTTTCTCTGCGCCTGAATTGGTCCGTCAAAACCATCATCAGGATTGGGCGCCGGATTTTTTCGAGAATCAAGTATCATACTCCTGTATATCGGCGAAAGTCGCCTGATATCAAGAGCCCCTCGGGCATTGACTGGCGGGGAATATTCTCTATACTCAGGTAAGCGTCGAGGACCGTTATCAGAATTATGCGACAATTACATTCCTACATTTCAATTGCCGACCTGCAAAGCAAGGTCGATTTCGCTCTATCCGAGGACATCGGAGAAGGGGACATCACCACCAACGGCGCGCTTGGCAAAGAACAAATACAAAAGGCTATCACAGCCAAACTAATAGCAAAGTCTGATGGAATCTTGTCTGGCCGCAAACTATTTGAACTGACTTTCAAATTTATTGATCCGTCAGTTGCTTGCGATTTCAAGATCGAGGATGGTAACCAGTACAATACAGGTGAGAGTCTGGCGAAAATCACCGGTCCCGCCGGAGCGATTCTGCAGGCTGAGCGCACCGCGCTAAACTTCATAGGCAAGCTGAGCGGCATTGCAACCTTGGCCGGACACTACGTCACAGCGGTCTCACACACAAGTTGCAAAATTCTCGACACCCGCAAAACCACACCCGGTTGGCGCGCGTTGGAAAAATATGCAGTGAACAGCGGCGGCGCGGTCAATCATCGCATTGGTCTTTTCGATATGGTTCTCATCAAGGAAAATCACATCAGCGCCGCTGGCTCTATTGTTAAAGCCATTGCGAATGTGCGTGAATACTTGAGCGCCTCAAAGAAGACCAATATTGCAATTGAAGTTGAAATCCAAAACAAAGCCGAACTGGAAATGGCTTTAGAGGCGAAGGTAGACAGGATTTTGCTGGATAATCAAACTCCCGCTGAATTAACGAAGTTAGTGACACATGCGCGTGAGAATTCTTCCGGCGTTGAATTGGAAGCCAGCGGAAACATCACACTCGCCAATGTCGCAGCCTATGCCGAAACCGGAGTGGATTTTATTTCAATCGGGGCGCTGACACATTCAGCGCCAACTGCTGACTTATCTTTGCTAATATCGAATTGATAAGAGTGGTTTGTTTGTGGATTCGTCAAAAACTGCAGAGAAACTAATAGCGCTGATTCGTCGCTCACCGTCGCGAAGATTCACTTTCCTGCGCCTAGCCGAGAAACTCGAATCAACCGAACCAGAAATCGCCTCAGGAATTGAAACGGCTACCGCCTGGGGTTACAAATTTGGCGCTGGCGCCGGTTGGTGTCAGTTCCGTTCTGCGCCGGATGCGCTAATTGACACGGAAATTGCCTATGGATTGAAAACCAAATCATTCGGCAAAGTTATCCATGCCTACCGCTCAGTAAAATCCACCATCACTATAGCAAACAAACTCGCCGACGATGGAGCGCCGGAAGGAACTTTGATTATCGCCGAGAAACAAACCCAGGGCCGCGGCAGACTCGGGCGAAGCTGGCACAGCCCCGAAGGTGTGGGGGCTTATCTTTCACTGATTGTCAGACCAGACCTGGAGCCGGTTGATGCGCCAGCGTTGTCGATAGTGACGGCTCTGGCGTATGTCGAGGCGCTCAAAAAGGAAACCGGGATTTCTGCGCAAGTCAAATGGCCCAACGATGTCACTATCCGGGGGCGTAAGGTTGCAGGAATCCTAACTGAGCTCACTACATTTCGCAATGAAATCTCGCATATCGTTATTAGCGTGGGGATGAACCTCAATCACACACGTGAACATTTTCCAACTGAGCTAAGAACCAAAGCCTCGTCATTACGTATCGCACGCGGGAAAAAGGTCAATCGCATCGCAGTCATCCAGCGGTTCCTTGAATATTACGAGAGACGTTACCAACAATATCTCGACGAAGGGTTCAGTTCGCTACGCAGGAAAGTACTCAAATATTCCTCACTGATAGGCAATGACGTAATGATTCTTGGCGCGCGTGGTTATCAGCCGATTTACGGGCAGGTTCTTGACATTGACGAGAGCGGACGTTTGGTTGTAGATACTATCGATGGACCGCAAGCCCTGCTATCCGGAGAAGTAACCTTGCAGGAGACATATAAGAATGCCAAGTGAAGATTTTGCTTATAACAAATTAGTGATGGATCATTTTCAGAATCCACGCAACGCAGGGGAAGTTGAAAACCCCGATGTCACCGCCGAGACTCGCAACCCGCATTGTGGTGATGCGATTCTACTGGGCCTGAAGATTGACAATGACACTATCACCGATGCAAAGTTCCTAACTTTCGGTTGCGGCGCAGCAATCGCCACTTCATCAATCGCCACCGAAATGTTCACCGGAAAGACACTCACCGAAGCCGCGCAAGTTACTCCCGAAAATATCATCGATGCTCTAGGCGGACTACCGGAACACAAACATCCCTGCGCCAAGCTTGCGCCAGAGGCGCTACAAATAGCTCTAGAAAAATATCAAGCGAAATAAACGCAACCATACACCAACAGTCATTGCGAGCGAAGCGCGGCAATCCCAATCGATTCATAACCCAAACGCATAGCAGAAAAGAGGCGCCCCTGCCTGAACTCCCCGAAGTAGAAACAGTAGCGCGAGGACTACGTGAGCGAATCCTCGGCAAGAAGATTCGCAGCGCAAAGTTACGCAGTCCCAAACACAAAACAGAAAACCCTCGCAACTTCTCTAGCTTGCTCACAGGCAAAACTGTAACTGACATTGAGCGCCGGGGCAAACATCTGCTGGTCCATCTCTCAGAGAACAAAACACTTTGGTGTCACTTGGGAATGACCGGACGTTTCGTAGAAGCTGACAGTGCGTACAAACTAGATAAACATGATCATGCGCACTTTGTCTTTGCCAAAGGAAAGTCATACACCGCGCTGGCGTTTCGCGATGTGCGCAAGTTCGGCCATTTGCGATTAGTGCATACTGACGAATTATCAACTCTACCTGAAATCGCCTCACTCGGCCCTGAGCCTCTGACTATCAGTAGTCAGGATTTCGTAGCTCTGTTTAGCGCTCGCAAGAGAGTCATCAAACCGGCATTGTTAGACCAGCACATCTTAGCGGGCATTGGAAATATATACGCCGACGAAACTCTACACGCCGCGGGGATCCATCCGCAAACTCGCTGTATGGATATAGACAAAACAACCCTGCAAGCGCTTCACAAGATTATCCAAAAGACATTGAAGAAAGCAATCTCCAGCATGGGAACCACAGTAGACAATTATTCCGGCGTAAACGGCGAACCCGGAAAATTTCAAAGCTACCTAAAAGTCTACGGCCGCGAAGGCCAACCCTGCCACAAATGCGGCGCGCCAATCATCCGCGAAGTAATCGCCGGGCGCTCGGCGCATTATTGTGAGATTTGTCAAAGCATCAGGTAGTAATAACTCTATGAGTCTATCTATTCGAATGGGTAACCAAAAAATGTTATCCCAAAGATAAACTCACTTGCCCGGTTCTTGTTTTCAAAACTCCAAAACATACTTCTACCAACGTGTAAATCCCAACCGTATCTTCCGTAGTTCCCTTCTCGCCTATAGATAGACACACCTATCTTAGGAGTAAATAGGATGCCCTTTGAACTCCCGCCGAACAAGTATTCTGTGTTAAATGATAGGGTTGGTCTGAGGCTGTTAGTGACGCGTACTCTAAAAGCGCTATTAGGCATTAGGAAAAGTAGATGAAACGGAGTCACTCTTTGACCGCGAGAATGCGGAAATCGAGTTGTGTCTTCATCAATGAAGATTTTACTAGCGAGATTCCCTATTGCCCACAGTCCCACAGTCCCACAGTTACCGGAAGGCCCGCTGAATAGATTGTCTGACCATCCATTTTGACAAATCGCAAAAAACTTATTGATGCGTTAAACTCTAATGTACCTCCATAAAAATCAGCAATACCGCTTGCATCCATTCCAAATAGTTTTGTGTTCTCAGAGTAATCATAGTAAAAATTTGCAGAGACTCCGGGAAAAAAATAGCCGTCAGTCGTGTCAGACACCTGCGAGAATACGTGTGTAGGAAAAAAGCACATAGCAATAAATGCTATCGAAATTAATTCCCTTCTAAACACTCTCACAATCCCAACCTCCGCCCGGTCTCTACATCAAAGAAATGCAGATTATCTTTCTTAAGATTGAAATTGATATCCGCGCCGGGTTTGAATGACTTGGAGTCGGTGTAGAAAGTAATCTCGGTGTCGGCGAAGAACATTGTCGCTACTCGTCTATCACCTAAAAACTCTACCTCTTTGATACGTCCTTTGAATTCTCCAAGCGGCCCGACAACTATCGCCTCGGGACGCACTCCCAAGACAAATGAGTCACCGGAGCTTAACACCACACCACGTCCTTTAGGATAGAGCGATTCAAAGGTGACACCCATCGGCGCAACCGAACTTCGTCCCATTGAATCAGTTTTGTAATTGCATGTAATGAAATTAATCTTAGGCGCGCCGACAAATCCTGCAACAAAAGTATCCGCCGGAGAATTATAGATTTCATCAGGGGTCCCAAGCTGACACATATGTCCATTCTTCAAAACCAAAATCTTATCGGCCATAGTCAGCGCCTCGGTTTGATCATGTGTCACATAAATAGTCGGAGTGTGTAATGACTTTTGTAGGCTGACAATCTCCCGACGCATATGCGCGCGCAACTCTGTATCCAAATTCGAAAGCGGCTCATCCAACAGAAACAATTTAGGCTGACGAATAATCGCCCGCCCCAGCGCGACACGTTGCCTCTGTCCGCCAGATAGTTGCGCCGGACGTTTCGTTAGCTGATCCTCCAGGCGCAACATCTCAGCTATTTTGTTAACCTGAATCAAACGCTGGTCTTTGGAAACTTTTTTGACCTTCAATGGAAAAGCTAAATTCTGAGCAACAGTCATATGCGGATAGAGCGCATAGTTTTGAAACACCAATGACAAATCTCTATCCTTGGGCGCAAGAGTGTCAATCCTTCGACTACCTAGCCAAATCTCCCCGTGCTCAGCGCTCTCAAGCCCCGCAATAATCCGCAACAGTGTCGACTTACCGCACCCCGAAGGCCCAAGCGCCACCAACAACTCTCCCGGCTGTAAATCAAAACCGACATTCACCAGCGCCTGATGTTCACCGAAGGATTTGCAGATTTCCCGAACAGAAAGCGTTTCAACCGAAGCTGAGCCCTGACCGTTTACCTGAGGATTTTCAATTTGGCTTTCTATCACTTAGTCTCTCTTTATAGATTTTACAACTGTAACTATTGAATAACTTGCGCCTGACCGCTGACAACCTCAAATATCCGCGCATTCTCAGCAATCGACCCCGGAGCTTTGAGCGCGGTAGTGACAACCAATTGCCCAAGCTCCGCAAATGAGGCAATCAACGCATCCTGACGAGTAATATCCAACTCTGCGAAGATTTCGTCCAGCAAAAGAATCGGCGGCTCTTCTTTGCGCTCTTTCAGAAAATCATACACCGCCAACTTCAAAGACACCGCCGCGCTGCGCCATTGCCCCTGTGAGCCATGCGAGCGCGCCGGTAAATCACGGATTGTTATCTCTATATCATCACGATGCGGGCCAACCAATGTAGTCTGCCTGTGACGCTCCGCCTCACGGCGCAATTCCAAACGGGCTCTGAAACTCTCTGCGAGTTGTTCCGGCTCAGACTTGGCCTGCAAAATACTCTCTCGTTCGTTGATAGAAAGTTTCTTATCGGCGGAAGACAAAACAATCGAGGGCAAGTAATAACAACCGAGAGCTTCACCAGAAGAGATACGCCGGTAATACTCGCTGGCGCATGACTGCGCATAGCGAATAAACTCCAATCGAAAGCTGGTTATCTTAGTCCCGATAGTGATAAATTCCTCATCGAAGGGTGTACCGTCACTATCGAGTTGATACTGCCGCAAGTGACTGTTCCGTTGCGCCAGGATTCGCGCATAACGACTCAAGTCACTAAGATAATTTACGCTAGCTTGTGAAAGATGAAAATCCAGGAACTTGCGCCGCGCTGATGGTGACGCTGAAATAATATCCGAATCCTCCGGCGATAGTGACACCAAAGAAAATGTGCGAAACAGTTCCGAGGCGCGAGTTGGTTGGCCATCAAGGACTATCTTCTTCCCCCGAGTGGTGGAACTACTCTCGCATGCCACACTAAGCTCATAGGCGCGATGCTGACGTTGTAGTATTCCATGCAGACGAAAGAATTCTCTACCGGATTGTATTAGCGCGCTATCGGAAGAATTGAGGCGCTGTGAGCGTCCCAGGCACAGTGTCGCAATAGACTCAAGGATATTAGTCTTACCGGAGCCGTTGATGCCAGTGAAGATGTTAATACGAGGATTAAGAGACAGGGTTTGCTGCTGGATATTGCGAAAATTTTCCAGTGAGATAGTTTCTACAAACATATTTGTCTATGAAAAAATGCTAAGAAACATTCTTGCAAACAAAACTGAAACGCTTGACTACTCAGCAAGACGCAAAGGCATAATCAAACAAATGTAGTCCTCTTTGTTCTTATCGGCTCCATAAATCACACCAGCGGAAATCGGACTATCCAATTCAAATAATGTCTCTTCTGAATCTACCTTGTTTAGAATATCGCTTATGTAACTAGCCTTGTAGCCCAATTCAATCGGGTCTCCCTGAAAATCACAGGCCAGCGTTTCAGTAGCTTCACCACCGATATCTGCATTAGCGCTGGAGAGTTTCAACTTCGAACCGGAAATCGAAAAGCGCACCTGATGAGTCAAAGCGCTCGAGAGAATCGAAACCCGACGCACCGCGCTGGCAAGCTCCTCACGATTCACCCGCATAGTCTTGGTGCTTTGCTTGGGAATCACCTGATCATAGTTCGGATACGGACCTTCAATCAAGCGAGTGGTCAAAGTTATATCACCCAAATTGAAGGCCAAATCATTCTCTCCGAAAATGATTCCGATTTCCTTAGAGGTGTCAGTCATCAGCTTGGTCAGCAAATTCAAAGCCTGCGGCGGAACAATCACATCGTCGTGCAAACCCTTGAGCTTGGTATTGGCGACCGTGTAGCGCGAAAGGCGATGCCCGTCAGTAGCCACCATCACCATCCGGTCACTCTTGGTCTGCCAAAGCACCCCATTGAGCGCAGGACGTGTCTCATCGGTTGAACAAGCGAATGTCGTATGCGAAATCATATTCATCAACTCAGAACCAGCCAACTTGATTTGCTTCTTGAGATTTATAGCCGGCAAAGTCGGATAATCATCAACTTCAACCGTAGCTATTTTGTAGGTTCCGTTAGGCGCCTTCATTTCCAGCTTACTGCCGGATAGCTCGAATTTGATCTCTGATTCCGGCAGCTCACGAACGATGTCATAAAGAATCCTCGCCGGAGCCGCCACCACACCCTTCTTGGAAACTTCACATTCAAAAGTTGCGGTGATTGATATATCAAGATCGGTGGCTGAAATTTTGACCTTTTGCTCGAGAGCCTCAATCATGATATTTGATAAGATTGGCAGAGCCGGCTTGGAAGGGGACACCTGCAAAACCGACTGTAAATAGCCGGCGAGAGTTGATCTGGAGACGCTAAACTTCATGATTATTTGTCCTAATGTGCTTTACGGTAACTTCGATGAACATCTTCTGAAAATCTCAATATTTCAAGTCTATTGAGATATTAAATAGGCGCTTGTGCATCTGTACTTTTTAAGCAATTCCTGTTTCTGGTGATGGCAGAGAAAAGTTGTCCGCCACATAGTATATTATAAAACAATGTATATATATAAAATATAATAGTAATAAAGGCTGTGGATATGTGGATAAGGTCTAATTCGCTGACTCAACCTGTTGTCCTGTATGATTATTTTCCTTCTTTTTCTTTCCACATCCGTCAATTTACAATGTTGGCAGGGCGCTGGTTACTAGCCTATTATCCACATTTTGCAAGCTCTTCAAATACTCCACAATTCCCTCACAAACTTACCAACACAATTGTCAACACCCTAATCTTGCCCAACAAGGCTCAAAAACTCTCCAAAGGACTAGCGAAGAGTCGCAAAAATTCCATCAACCTGGTCTTTGAACATTGAATCATCCTGCATTCTTGCGCTAACCAATGAGCAGGCGTGAATCACCGTGCTATGATCCCGACCGCCAAAATCATGCCCGATTTGTTGCAAACTACGCCCAGTTAAATCTCGTGTTACGTACATGGCCACCTGACGCGCCAGGGCTATATTAGCAGAGCGTTTCTTGGCTTTGAGCATTGCCACCGGCACCTCAAATGACTCAGAGACCACCTCCTGGATTATCCGCACCGACACTTTAGTCTTTGAGTTTTGCAGAGTATCAGCCAAACTGCGGGTAACAAACTCTTCATCAATATCGGTAATCTTCTCGACCGACGCTCTGGCATATAGATGAGTCAATGCGCCTTCCAATTCGCGTACATTGCTGGTGATACGCTCCGCGACAAAGTGCAATATGTTCTCTTCAATATCGAAATCATACTCGCTGAGCTTCTTCTTGAGAATAGCAACACGTGACTCAAAATCCGGCTTCTGGATGTCGGTAACCAGGCCGGAGCTAAAACGTGACAACAGCCTTGCTTCGAACCCCTTGATGTCCTGTGGTCGTCTGTCAGCGGTCAGGACAATCTGTTTACCGGCATTATAGAGCGCATTGAAAGTATGAAAGAACTGCTCCTGAGTTGATTCTTTGCCGCTGAAGAATTGTATATCATCAATCAGCAGAATATCTACTGAACGATAGGTGTCTATAAACGATCCAGTTGATGACTTACCCAAAGAGTTAATAAAATCCATCGTGAATTTCTCACTGGTGGCATACATCACTCTGGTTCTCGGATTCTGTCGCATTGCGGTAAGGCCGATAGCCTGCGTGAGATGAGTTTTGCCTAGCCCCACGCCGCCGTAAATAACTAACGGATTATACTTAGTGCCGCCGGGGTTCTCAGCAACCGCCGCGCAGGCCGCATGCGCGAATTCATTAAATTTGCCTACTACCAAATTGTCAAATCGATAGCGGTCGTGAAGTCCATGGTTAGTGTTGGCGCGACTTATTCCCGGAGCTTGAAAAGAGCGATTCGCAGAGTTATTACCTTCTTCCGGATAAGCCTTATCAGTTTCACCGAAACCTATTTCGGTTTGCTCTGGAATACTTGATTGAGCGCGAATCTGAAAATGAAAAGGAATAGTCTTGCCGGTAGTCTCACTCAGCGCCTCCTCAATCAATCCCGAGTAATTCTCCTCAAGCCAGTCTGCTACAAATTGATTAGGCACTGTAATCTCCAAAGAGTTAATCCCCTCCGGAGACTCAGCTACAACCCCAATAGTCGGCCGCAACCAGGTTGCATAAGACTGCTTTTTCAAACGCCGCGACATATATTCCAAAGCTCGTCGCCAGGTCACATCCGAAACTCGCGGTTTTTGTTTCTGGGAGACCTTAGCGGGATCCATTGAAGCGGGAGACAGTTGGCTTTCTGTTAACGCTACAGGCGCAGAGCCGGGTAGAATTTCCGGGAGACTATTCTCCGGGAATTGTGAGGCGCCAATATCAGACATAGTTTTTCCTCAAGTGGTTCAATTGGTTACATCCCGGACACACAAAGTCACGGAAATGTTTCTGACGGACACTGATATCCGGGACAACGACCTTCGTGGCTGCGTCTTAGGTTTCACCACACCTGAATGGTGGGTAATCCTGAGCCAGCCTGACGATAGACTAAATCTCCCGGCTATCAAACAGCTAGTGCACAAATGCCAGCTTTTGGGCCAACATCAACTAGCGAAAAAAATCGCGACTTCCCAACAACAAATCATTAGCGCAAATCACATTTGAAGTCGCAAAAAACACAAGAGAACTACATATAATAGCATTATCAGATTCCAGCAGGAAAAGGGGCGATAAACAAAGCGCACCCACAGTCAAAAAATCCACCCTCTGGCAAAATAACCCACTGCCAAATCAACCAATCCTTGAGGCATCATTGGCAATGAACAGCCTGCTCGGCTACTTGAAGAATTTGCCCACCACGATTTATCAACCGCTTATCAACATCCCTGAATCCCAAGAGGCTCGGTGGAGCCTTGCCCAGGGGAGTTGATATGCAAAACCTCACAGGGTGTTGAATATCAATAGGTAATAAGTCCGTGGCGAAGAAACACTTTACTTAGCTAGGAACAAACTTGTTCCGAACAAACAGTTATACTGTAGCTACTCCTCAGATTTATCAACAGCAATTCCGCCACGAAGTCCGCTAAATCAATGAGCTGATAGATATTGATGATTGAACTGCAGGGCTAGAGAATATCCAAAGAAGGAGAATTACCCACAGATTATGCACATCACTATTAACATCATCTGCAATCACAGCTAAGACAACACAGAGTCGACAAAATTTCCTCTATTAAGCGGTAGTTGCTCTTAATAAATCTATATACAGCTAGGTACAACAATACTTAAACAATAAATCTGAACTGCAAATATCGAATATTGAGTTACGTGTTTCCCGCTCACTGGCGCTACACACAGTATCAACATTGTTGATAACGATGTAACACATCTATTACCTGTGGTCAACGTAACCGCTCAGTTTATTTTGGAAAAATGAAACCGCTTAGCTTACATGCAATTAAGCGCGCAATACAACACACTCACAAACCAGGCGCCGCATCTTTTATTAACAGTTTGTAAGAGCGCATTACGTAAGTGACGCACTTAAGCAGAGATAACGGCAACATCCTTCTGCGCTATCTTTTCTGCGATTTCAAAATAGGCTTTTGATAATTCAGTTTTTCCATCAGCGGTGATGGGATTACCACTATCGGCGCGCTCACGAATCTCCTGATGCAGCGGCGCTTCACCGAGGAATGGAATCTGCAAACGCTCTGCAAGTTCTCTTCCGCCACCCTCACCAAAGATTCTGTGCTTTACTCCGTCGATTTCCAGGAACGACATATTCTCAACAACACCGAGAAGTTTCAGTTTCGTTCGTTCGGCGAGCTTTGCAACTCGGCCGGCGACATGCGTCGCGACCGGCTGGGGGGTGGTGACAATTAGCATTTCAGCCGAGGGCAACGCCTGGGCGATAGTAAGTGTGACATCACCGGTGCCCGGAGGAAGATCAATCAACAAATAATCCAATTCGCTCCAGTTTACATCGGCCAAAAACTGATTGATTGCTTTGTGTAGCAACGGCCCGCGCCAAATTACCGGAGAGTCCTCATCGATAAAATACCCCATCGACATAACCTGAACATTACCCTTGCTCAGCGGCTCTATTCTATCGTTTTCAACCTTAGGCTGGCCGTGAATACCAGTCATTCGTGGAATAGAGAAGCCATACACGTCCGCATCGAGAAGTCCAACTTGATGCCCGAGCGAAGCCAAGGCAAAAGCCAGGTTGGTGGTAGTCGTTGATTTTCCGACTCCACCCTTGCCAGAGCAGACAGTGATTATTCGCTTGGCGATATCTGTTAGTTTGATTTCATGTTTCCACGCCGGTGGTTCCTGACCCTGCGCCTTTTGAATTATAGTCGCAACATTCTGCCTTTGCTCCTCACTCATAACCCCGAAAGCCACTCCAACAGAGTTCACCCATTTGAGTTTATCTATCTCCTGGCCGATGTCATTGGTGATTTTGTCTTTTAGCGGGCAACCCGGGACAGTCAGAAGAATCTCGACTACTACATCACCACCATCGATGCCGATGCTCTTAGCCATTCCCAGTGTCGTTAAGGGCAGATGAATCTCCGGATCTTCTACTTTCGAGAGCGCCTCGGCGATTTCGCGACGCTTAGTATCAGTCTCGGCAATTGAACCATCGTCATTTAGTGCGACCGGTTGCGCGTTTTTCATTGCCGGGCTGTTGGCTCCGGAATTCGCTGTTTCGCCTTCAGCCGGGCGGCCATGCAAGCTATTAGCCAAATCCATTCGCTCTGCATCGGACATTGTAGCTGTGCTAATTGTTACTTCAGTAATTCCATCGAGAGCCGTCACTGTGTTCTTGATTGTCTCACACAATGAGGCCTCGCCAGGTGAGCCCGGCAATGGCATTTTCAAAGTCAGTGACACATTGCCGTTCGTTATAGAAATATCGCTGACCATTCCCAGGTCAACAATAGACTGCTTCAATTCCGGATCATTTACCGGCTTGAGCGCCGCTTGTACATCATTCGCTGAAATCATTATCTAATTCTATCCTTAAGGATTGTTATTACACTTGGAAACTATTGCAACTAGAGGATTTATTCAATCCTCCAAACATAGACAGATTTACTCCGTATTGGCCGATTGTCAAGAGAATCGACCAGCTTTCTTTTGGTTATACTTCTTTCTGATGAATTTGACCAGCCTCATCTGCCGGACTTTCGGAGTTACCTTCGGTAGAGTTACTTAATTGGTTGCGCTCGGGACGTAGAGACACCCACAACATAAAGACCAAAGCAACGCTAATCGCCGAATCGGCGATATTGAATGTCCACCAACGCTCCAAGTGGAAGTCGAATAGTGAAATATCAAAGAAGTTCACATCAATCCAATCAACTACCTTTCCATGATTGAACCGGTCAATCAAATTTCCAATCGCCCCTCCGGCAATCAAGGACAACGGAATCGCCAGCTTACCGACATGGCGATATTGCCACAAGTAATACCCCAGCGCGACAAGAATCACAATCCCTATCACCGTGTACAAGGAAGAGCTACCGAGATTGGTTCCCATAGCCCCGCCTTCATTGTATACCAAAGTCCAGCGCAAAAAATCTCCGAATACTGAAATGCTCCTGCCGGGGATATCGCTCAACGCATCCAGCGCCCAACGTTTGGTGAGCTGATCTGAGATAGTCACCAGGGCGATTATCGAGAATATCCATGTTGTCCATGTCTTCCCGCTTGGGCTAGTTGGGCTAGAAGTCATGTCCGCCGAATCCGAAGGTTCAGAGATTATAGAATCAGGAGTGTCGATGGTGGCGTTTGTTGGTGTCGGTTCGGGTTCAGGAGTTGGTTGATCGGAATTCATCAAGGGTTCCGGATTGAATTAAGAGCGTGGATATTTCATCTATTTGCAATTACTTGTTTTGCTTGGCCTTTTCTTCGGCAGATTTGCATTTGATGCAATAGCGCGCATGAGGCACCGCGACTAGTCTTTCAAAACTTATTTTTTTTCCGCAGGTATGGCAAAACCCATAGCGCTCTTCTTTCATACGCCTGAGAGCTTCATCTATATTGTAAATAAAGCGACTTTGCTGGCTGGCAAACAGGAAAGCCTTCTCGCGCTCCTGCATATCAGTGCCCAAATCGGCCATATGATCGGAATGGCTAGATACCGCTCCGGTGGCCTCTTTGAATGAGGTGTCAAGATTACCCTTGCGCAGGAGCTCAACCTGGTTGACCAACTCCTCGCGCCTTTTCAGTAAGGCTTTTTCTAGTCTTTCAAGTTCTCGTTTTCTCATACACAGACTCAAATCTGTCTCTAATCTGTGAACTAATTCCTGCTTGCGCTACTTTAATCGAATGCTTTAGGCTTCCACACAGCGATTATCTCGATAAATCGCTAAACCTTCTGCAATGAGATAGTAGCTTTCTCACCGTTGATATCGCACTCTTGCGAAATATCACCCGGCTTCTCGCTATTATCGGTGTCACAAACCTGTAGTCTTTCGGCAAGTGTTTCCTGACGCAATAACTCTTCATGCTTCTGCAAAGCGCCCATCAATGTCGCTGTAGTTACAATATCGATTTCAATCCTGTCAGTGACTTCAAAATTCGCCTGTTTACGCAGATTCTGAATTCTATTAACTGTCTCACGAGCAAAGCCTTCGGTGATTAACTCCGGCGTGAGTTTGGTCGAAAGCGCAACAGTAACTCCCCCATAGGATTCAACGGCAAAACCGTCTTTTTCGTTGCGGGTAATCAACGCATCCTCAGAGTCCAGCTCAATATTCCCGTCTTCAAAATCAAGCCTTGTCTTTCCGCTTTCCTCAAGCCTGCGAACAGCATCCGAGTCAAGACCCGCCACCAGCGGAGCAATCTGTTTGACCTTCCCGCCGAATTTCTTTCCTGCAGTGGCAAAATTCAGCTTGGCTGAATAAGTAACAAAATCAGCGGCTCCCTCAAGAGCTGAAATGCTCTTGAGATTCAACTCACCTCTTATCTCCGCGAGATCACCAGCCAACGACTCAAAGGCCGAACCTTCCGGCAGGGCCACTGACATCTCAGCGAGTGGCTGACGGATTTTCAAATTGTGACGAGTGCGCGCCGAGCGGCCAAGTGTCACTATCCGTTGCACCAGTCCCATAGTTTTCTCAAGTTCGGCATCGATCAATGAATTATCCGCAGTCGGATAGGCAACCATATGCACCGAAGGAGTCTTTTCAAGAGTCTTGCTATCGGTCAACTCACGATATAACAGTTCAGAAATCAAGGGAGTGATAGGCGCGGTGAGTTTACTTACACCCAGCAGGATCTGATAGAGCGTCAAGTAGGCGCGCATTTTTCCTGCGTCATCACCGGCGCTCCAGAACCGCTTACGATTACGCCTGACATACCAATTCGATAAATCATCAATGACAAAATCACTAAGTTTTCTCAAAGGACGTGTCAACTCATAATCATCCAGCTCTTTGATAGTATTGGCCACTATCGAATTGTACTTACTGATAATCCAATCATCAATACGCTCCGGCTCTCCGGCGCGCGAGCTCAGGTAATCAATAACCGTGACACCCTCAGCCTCGGCTTTGTCCTTGATGCCGTCGATATTGGCATACAAAGCCAGGAAACTGTAGCAATTCTTAAGCGTATCAAAATACTTACGTAGTGACTCTTTGAGTCCGTCCTCGTCGAACTTGGTCGGTGTCCAGGGACTGGAAGTGGTAAGCAAATACCAACGCAGTGGGTCTGAGCCATAGCGATCAACCATCTCAAACGGGTCAACCACATTGCCCTTATGTTTGGACATTTTCTTGCCGTGCTTATCCAGAATGAATTCCATCACCAGCACATTCTTGAAAGACTGTCCGGTTTTGAGAGGACCCAATTCAGGATGTCCGGCTTTCAGCATGGTTCCGATAGCCAGCAATGAATAGAACCAGCCACGTGTTTGATCAATCGCCTCGGCGATAAAATCCGCCGGATAAGTCACCTGCTCTACCAGCTCTTTGTTCTCAAAAGGATAATGCCATTGCGCAAACGGCATTGCTCCGGAATCAAACCAAACATCACAAAGCTCCGGAATCCTGCGCATTGAGCCGCCGCAGTCGCATTTCAGCAGAACTTCATCCATTTGCGGTTTATGCAAATCTAGCTTGTCAGCATCAGGAGGATTAGTCGCCTCTGATAGCAGTTGTTCAACTGAACCCACAGCGCGCATCTTATCGCAACCATCAGCCTCGCATTTCCAAAATGGCAAAGGTGTCCCCCAAAAACGCTCGCGAGAAATAGCCCAGTCGATATTATTCTCCAGCCAGTTGTTCATCCGGCCCGAGCCGGTCTCCGGCGGTTTCCAATTCACCGCCTTTGAATTGGCGAGAAGCTCATCACGGAATTGTGTTGTGCGAATATACCAACTCGGACGAGCGATATAAATTAGCGGCGAGTGACAGCGCCAGCAGAATGGATAACTGTGAACATACTTTTCTTTTTTGAATAGTCTGCCGGCGATTTTCAAATCTTTGATAATCTCCAGGTCAGCGTCTTTGATCCACATCCCGGCATATTTTCCAGCCAGGTCTTTGAAATGACCATTGGTCTCAATTGCCTGCGCAACCGGCAAACCCTCACGTTGACCAACCTCAAAGTCATCAGCGCCAAACCCCGGGGCGATATGTACAATCCCGGAGCCGTCATCAAGTGTGACAAAATCGGCAGCGACTACTGTGTATGCAGGAGATTCATATTCAGGATAAAAATCGAATAACGGCTCATAGCTGTTTCCAACCAAGTCAGAGCCGTTGACTGTCTCCAGAACTTCCGGATCCGGAGCGGTCTTGTCATCGCGTTTGAGCATGGCGAAGACTTTCTCGACCAGCTCCTGAGCCAGCACAATCTTCTCCTCACCAAATTGCACAATCGCATACTTAGCGTCACCCTTAACCGCCAGCGCGACATTTGAAGGCAAAGTCCAGGGAGTAGTTGTCCAAACCAGAAATGAATAGTCTTTGTCACGCGCTTTGATCTTCACATAAACCGAAGGGTCCGAAACTTCTTCGTAGCCTTGCGCGACTTCATGCGAAGAAAGCCCGGTGCCACAACGCGGACAAAACGGAACAGTCTTGTGACCGCGATACACCAGCCCCCGGTCAAAAAAGTCTTTTAGAATCCACCACACCGATTCGATGTAATTGTTCTCAAGTGTCACATAGGGATTTTCAAGGTCCAGCCAAAACGCGGTGCGGCGTGTTAGTCGATTCCAGTCTTCAAGATAGGTAAACACCGAATCCCGGCATTGCTGATTGAACTCCGCCACGCCGTATTTCAATACATCTTTCTTATTCTTAAGCCCCAGACGTTTCTCAACTTCGATTTCCACCGGCAAACCATGCGTGTCCCAGCCGCCCTTGCGATCCACCCGATAGCCGCTCATCGCCTTATAGCGACAGACCATATCCTTGATTGTCCGCGAAATAAGATGATGAATCCCCGGACGTCCATTGGCCGTCGGCGGACCTTCATAGAACACAAATTGCTCACGGTCTTTGGCGGCCTCCGAGGCGCGCTCAAATATCCGTTCGGCTTCCCAAAATTCGAGAATTTTCTCCTCAGCCTTGGGCCAGGAGAAATCTTTATCTAATTGTGAAAATGGCATCGTTACTGAATCTCTAAGTTTGTCTAATCAAGAATCCGTTGTAGGAGAATCGTCGTGACCTCAAAAGTCACAACTTTGCCCTGTGTTCAGCGCTTGTAGAACAGCGCTACTTCGGTGACGAATGTAGCCGTTTTGGGGAGGCTTGTAAAGCAGGTTCTTGGGGCGGGAAATTGAGCAATCAGCGACCAAATCCTCAAAGCTCATCCTCATCGCCATAGCAGGAATCAGAAACTTCGACTTCCGGATTTGGCACATCCTCGAATTCATCGGCTTCAAGCACTTTGAACTCGGTTTGACCAGTCTTGAGCATTTCCATCACAAATGGTACACAGCGTCTGCAATTATCTCCAAATTGAACTCTGCGCTGTAATTCAGAAACCGACGTGATTCCCTCCTTCAAAGCCAAAGCCTTCATCCGTGAGAACATCACTCCATGACAGCGGCATTTGATAAACTCATACATCGTCAGTTATGATCTCGTTGAAAGTAATCTCGCCGGTGGCCAGTGTACGTTTGATATACGGAAGGCAGGTACAGCAATTCAAACTGAAATCCAACTCCTTTTGTAATTCGACAATATCTGTTGTGTTGAGTTCCTTAGATAACTCCTTGATACTTTGGAATGAAACATCGTGGCATACACAGTGAGAGATCTTCATAGCTATCACCTATTTGACAATTACAATATCGATACGACGATTCTCTTTTCTGCCGTGTTCGGTTTGATTGTTAGCCACTGGCTTTTCTGCGCCATAGCCAATAGCCTCAAAATCTTCTGAGGCCCTTCCGGTGGATTCAATCAAGTATTGCATCACCGCCTTGGCGCGTTTTTCCGATAGACGCACATTCAATGTAGCCCCGCCGGTATTGTCAGTATGTCCCTCGACTATCACATGCGCCGAGGGAGAGAGCGCCAAAGCATTTGTCACTTTTGCCAGCAGGGAATCATGTCGCTCCGATAATTGCGCGACACCGCTGGGAAATGTAAGGCCGCGCAAGCGAATGACTATATCATGTGAGCCATTGTAAAGTATGATCGCTTCATCGGAATTGAAAAGCGCTTTTGTCTGGGCGAACCGTTGCTCCTCGGCTTCCTTCGAAGAAAGAATAGTCTCAGCAATTTCCTTTTCCTGCCTCAATTGACTTACATTCTCCCTATACCGACGTAACTCTCGTTTGCTTTCGTCGAGCTCACGAACCAATTGTTGAAATTCATCACTAAGCGCTTCCACCAATGATTCAGCGCCTCCTTGTGACGGCCTATTTATACCAATCTCGGCAAAAAGTTTTCCCAGCGCATCGTCAAGTTCTCTTGACTCGTCAAGCGCCCCTTGCCTCTCTATTTTCAACCTGGCAATCGCCAGCGCTATCTCTGTTGTTGCTGTGTCACTACCGCTTTCAAAACGAGGTGTGATATCGAGAGTCTCTCCGATACGTTTCAGCAAACTCTCTGAGCGAAGGATTGTCTTCTCACACCTGTTCTTCAGGTTTGCAATAGGGATAATCTGTTTGGTGATAGTCAATGCATGGCGCGCCTCATATTCAGCTCGTGAACGTTCCAGCGAGGCGTTCCTAAGATCGTTTCGGTTTGCCGCAATAGCCGCGGCGCTCTTAGCGCGATACATCTCGGCGCGAGAGAGGGTCTCGGGCGAGTAGCGCTTTGCTCCAGCGCTCTTGGCTGCTTTTAGGGCGTTATCAACTTCAATCAGATAATGAGCGGTAAACGCCAAGGGTTCAATCTCTGCGAATTCTATTGCACAGAGTTGTGACTTTCCTCTGAATGAAGAGCCTGTTGAGTCACGCTGATACTCTGCGAGTGTCTTTTCGTAATGTTTGTTCCATGATGCATAGAGCTTTGGAGTAAGCGTTGGCGCTTGTAATGTCTGCAATGAATCATGCCACTTAGTGATAGTCACCATTGGAACTGCTTTTTGCGAGTTCACTGTTTGCGCTAGAGTATTTCCAACCAATGATGTAAACAACAGGAGTGTCACTACACACAGTTGCAAGGCGACACAAGACTTCTTGAGCGGAACTCTCATTACATGCGCTCCACACAACCAGCTATCAATTTACGCAATTGGGGTTCGGCAGTTGAGGCAATAGCTATCACCTTCTCCACTGAACAAGGCTGCAAATTATCCGGCAACCCCATATCAGTAACAATCGAAAACGCCAACACCTTGCTTCCCTGATGACGCGCTACAATAACTTCTGGAATCGTACTCATACCCACAGTGTCACCCCCGATTATCCGCAAATAGCGATACTCAGCCGCAGTCTCCAAACAAGGCCCGGTCAATGCGGCATACACACCTTCCTGCAGGCGTAACTGCTGTTCCAGCGCCACCTTATGAGCCAGCGCACGATACTTCTCATGATAAATATCATACATATCAGGAAAACGCGGGCCGAGTGAATCATCATTGCTTCCAATAAGCGGATTGGTAGGAAACAAGTTGATATGGTCCTTAATCAACATGATATCACCTTCGCTATAAACCGGATTCAATCCGCCGGAAGCATTCGAAACAATCAAAGTCTTCATTCCCAGGGCCTTCATCACCCGCACCGGAAAAGTGACCTGTTTCATGCTATAGCCTTCATAATAATGAAAGCGCCCGCGCATACAGATCACCGGCTTGCCCGAAAGCTTACCAAAAAGCAATTCACCATGATGCGATTCAACCGTAGATACCGGCATATGCGGAATCTCATCATACGGAATCGAAACCTCAAGCTCCATCCCCTCCACCAAAGACCCGAGTCCAGTGCCAAGGATAATTCCGATTGAAGGTGTCGAGTTGGTTTTGGCGCGAATATAATTGACGGCTGATTCTATTTGGCTTTTCAGATCTTTCATTTGTCCTGGCTTCTCAAAATGTATTCTATGTGAAATCCTTCAATGTATCATGCCCGTCCCGGCAATTTCATCGCTGGCATACTGTTATACTAGCCCTCAAAAAGCAAGCCTGAATATCGAGCCGTTTGAATCAGAAATGTATACAAGAAGAACGTCGCAGGATTCTCTGCGACGCTCTCTAATTTCCGGCTTCCAGTTGATTAAATGTAGCTACCAGCTTGAGACCCAACTACGGAGAAACAGTAGCAACTGCGCCATAGGAGCTTGGGATATATATTGCTGTGAGTACAGGGTCTTGTGCAGTCGCGCTCGAAAGCGTACTTGCCCTCAATTGTTTTCCTTCCAATCGAAACGTATAGGAGCCGGCGGTTTTGAAATATGTACGCTGGGATGTGCAATTGAAATTGTGCCATCCTGAACTGGCATATGTATCGAAGCCCACTATCGAATAGATTCCCTGAACTTCGCTACCTCCAGAAGTTTCGTCAATTTGGATTTTGGCCGCATTCATCGATGTGGCTCCATTAAATAACACTGATGTTCTGCCTTGAAGGAATATGTAACCGTCTTGTGGAATAGTTATTGTGACAGTAGTCAGATCAACCATTCCGGTAGTGTTGAGCGCTATTGAGGTGGCTTCGCGCCCCTGCGCGATTCCTGATTCATTGCTCAGTTTTACAGAGCCGATCGAGTTGTCCACTATTTTGGAGGCAGTTATGCTATTATCAACCACTGTGGTAGCGATTGCCGCAGTTTCTGAATTCAGAGACTCAATAGCAAATGCCTGAGATGTAATCCTGGTTCGAGGAGCTATTTCCGGATCTGTGCCAACCGTGATTCCCAGCCACCGACCTGTATCAGCAAATAGATTGCCCGGCAAGACAGAGTTAGAACCCAAATCGTATGCGAATAATCCATCGACAATATTCACCGTTTGGAAATTTGAATTCCACAAAGCAGTCCCGCCGCTTGACGCATCATAGATAATGAACTTAGCCAGGTATGGACCATCTGCTACCGTCACTCCAGTGTTGTCAGTCAAGCGACCTTGATAGGCGATAGTTCGAGGAGCGCCTGCATAAGCGCTTGAGTGGATACATACTGCAGCGCTAAACGCAAGCGCTATCGAAAGTTTGGAAAGGTTCATCTTTACTTCTCCTTGCTGTGTAATCGTCAATTCAATTTGGTTTACTACATATATAATAGAAGAGTATTATATCAAATAATCTACTATGTGTCAGCAAAATGTCAAGATGATTCTTGAGAGTGTTGCGCCGTGGGGGATAGTAGCTACAGTGGAGAGCAAAAAAGCGGCGCTGAAATTCAGCGCCGCTTGGTAAGACTAGCTTATGTAATCAAGAAATCTATCAAGTACCGGTGGTACCGCAAATCGGGGCCGGACCACCGGAGAAAATGCGCGCGATACCAAAGGTAACATCAGCGATATTGAATGTATTATCGCCATTTGCGTCAGCTTGGTCTTGGCAGATAGGAGCCGGGCCGCCAGAGAAAATACGTGCGATACCGGAGGTTACGTCAGCAATATTGAATGTAGCGTCATTATTGAAATCACCAGGAGTAGCGCAACATCCCGCAGACGCAAAACTCTGCAGAAATCCATGGCTAAGATTGAAATTAGTCGATGAGCCGCTTCCAACCGCCGTTTGGCCGATAACACTTATTAGGCCAAAATTAGTAGAAGAACCCGAACCACCACCACCTGAGATTACTTGCCAATTGATTTGCTCACCCGTGGCTGGCGCCGAAGGGCTTGAACTCGCGCTACCTTGACGAATTTGCGCTTGAATCTCAGCCTGAGAGGTCCCGATTCTCTTTAGAAGAATATCGGTTTCATCGGAAACGCTGGCAGTTATCGTCTTGGTCTTGGGTGCGGTTTTCGTTTTGGCAGTTGAAGTAGCCTTGGTCGGGCTTGTGGCTTTTGTAGTTGTTTGCGCCACCTTCTTCTTGGTTCCCTTGGCAAAGCTATCGCCTGAGAAACTTCCGGTAATCAAGAATGCGCCTAGCACAAATGATAGCGCGATTGTTAATGACTTTTTCATATGATTTCCTTTGAAGTAAGGTGAGTATAACCCTAATAGATTTGCTCTCTGCAATATACTTATTTCCAACGATCAGTCAAGAGAAATCCTCATAGAGGGATTTCCCTGATCTCGTCTAGTGTTGTTACTCGCTTTGTTGATTGCGAGCTTCTTCTAGTTCCAGTTTTGCTTTCAAAGCCGCTTCTTCAGCTTTTCTAGCCTTGATTTCCAACGCCCTCAAATCAACCTCGTACATGGTCTCGGTGACCGTCGGATCCTCGTCGACGATAACCTGTATCGCACGCGACCCCGGAGGAGCATCAGTGATAGAACTGACCGTAGTAGTGGTTGGACCGTAACTCGTAGGGTAGAACACTGCAGAGACCAAAGCATTGAAGGCTGACACCGAATGGGTGCCAAAGGTTTTTAATCCCTCCAATCGGAATGTGTATGTGCCAGCGCCCTTGAAGTACGTTCGCGTAGCGGCTGCATTGTAATAAAAATTACCAGCGCTTGGAAAAAGAGCCATACCGCATTTAGTGGAGTGAGGGGTTATTAGCGTTCCTCCGGCTATTTCATCAATTTGAGTTTGTATATAGTTCTGTGTTGTAGCTCCGCTAATACGCAAATAGCACCTTCCGGTAACCACAATATATCCCGAAGTAGGAATTGTGATTTGTACAGTCTCAATGTCTGTCATTGTTGTTGTGAAAACAGTACCAGGATTAGTTTGTTGAGATGCAATTCCAGGTTCATCTAGAATATCCGTATCCAAGACTGAATTGTCCGCGATTTCACTGGATCCAACACCTCCTGCAGCAATGTCGGCGGCAGTTATGGTATTGCTTGCAATATCTATACCTGTGATAGTACCAGTTGCGATATCTGAGCCTAAGATAGTACCGTTAGCGATTTTGCTAGATATAACTGCGTTGTCAGCGATTTCACTTGTCCCAACCGCACCAGTTGCAATCTCACTTGCTCCTACCGAATTCGCCGCCAGGTCATTGGCCGTCAATGAATTGTCAGCAACTTCACTTGTGCCCACTGAGCTAGCCGCCAAGTCGTTTGCCGTAAGAGAATTGTCGAAAATGTCAGCGGAGCCAATGGAGTTGTTCAGGATATCCAGTGAGTTTATTGTACCGTCTGCTATATCAAGTCCCGTGAGTGATCCATCTGCGATATGAGAGCCACTAATGGAACCGAACCCATAGTTATTGGCTCCGATCCCTTGATTGGCTATATCTGTTGAGTCGATTGTCCCATCGACAATTTTAACTCCGGTTATGCTATTATCAAATACCGTTGCGGCAATTCCAGCGGTGTCTGAAATAATTGATTGTTTGGCATAGGCGCTTGACGTGATTCTTGTGCGGGGCGCCAATTCCGCATCTACACCAATAGTGATTCCCAGCCAGCGGACGGTATCAGCAAACAAGTTACTCGGGAATGCCACATTTGATCCAAGCTCATAGCTAAATAGCCCGTTTACCGTGGTAATATTCTGAAACCCGGCGTCCCAGAGAATCGTACCGGCTACTGGAGCATCATACATGACAAACTTTACCAGTACAGGGCCATCGGGAACCGGATCTCCTGCTCCGTCAGTCATACGGCCCTGATAATTGATTGAGTTCGGGGACGCGGCGAAGACGCTACCAACCGCGACCGCCAGTAGCAATCCGATAGTGATCGCGAGGTTTTTGTAGAATCTTTTCATTAGAGAATCCTGCCAAAGATATAGGTGAAAGAAGAACAATTACTTTTGATATAGGGCCAACCACCATTCACCTAGAGCAAATTCACATACGAAAAGGAAGTTCAAAAGGCGACCTATTGAGATTTGCTCAAGACGAGACCTTTGACTCGTATGTGAAAGATTCAGGGCAACTCTTGATGTAGTAAGTTGGCTATTGCCGCTACTAATATAGTCCCTGCCTATCGGGTGTCAAGAGCTTTTTCATACCCGCCTCTTACCACACTTTCTTCTGTATCATGTAGTTGAGACTCCTTTGAAACAATTACCGGATAGTTTGCAACCCGATACATAGAACACGAACACATCAACTATTATCAAGAGCCACATCAAGTTATTCAGACCGCTCGGCAATCGCGCCTTTCTACTGTTATCACTTAACTCCAGTCCTGGCTCTTGCTCTTCGCAAATCCAATTCAGCGCGTAGCGCTTCCTCTTGAGCCTTCTTTGCCTGCATTTCATAATAGCGCAAATCAACTTCCCAGCCCTTGCCAGTTACACTACCGGACTCATCAATTATTGCCGTCTCTATTGCCTCCGGATTGTTACCGGGATTAGAAGTTACAGTTTGAACTGTTCCGTAGCTTGTTGAAAAGAAAATGGCGGTTAATGTTGGAGAAATCACATCGGCAGTCCCGTTTGAAGTTTCTTTGAAGCCTTTGAGCCGAAATGTATAGGTGCCTGCGCCTTTGAAATAGACTCGTTGAACCGTAACAGGCCAAGTCGCCATCACGGTACTCTTGTATGCGTCATTACCAACGCGTACAGACTGAGGAGTCAATCCCGTTCCAGAGGCTGATTCCTCGATTCTAAGGACAGCGGTGTTTGCAAGTGTAGCGCCTCCTAGTGACAAAGAAGCTTTGGCAACTAGGAATATGTAACCAGAAGTCGGTATGGTAATTGTGGTAGTTATGATATCAGTTGATGACCCAAGAACTAGCGGTACGCTGATAGCCGAGTTGCTAGATGTAATCCCCGGTTCTTCCAGCAGATCTTGCGCTTTAAGAGAATTGTCCTGAGTGATTATCGATTCCACTGCCGCGTCAGCTATATCGCTATTGGCGATAGTGAAATCAGCAATGTGCGACGACGTTATTCCATCTGCTGTAACCGCTGACGCTACCCGTGAATAGGGAAGCGCTCCGAGCTTAAGTCGTGGCATATTCTCCGGATTGCTTCCATAAGATACTCCCAAATAGCGGCCCGTGTCTTCGAAAAGAGTAGCTGGAAATGGGAATATTGAGCTAGTTCCCAAAGCAATTGAAAACCATCCATCTTTGGTGAGTATGCTCGAAATTCCTGAATCCCAAAGGATATTTCCGCCTGTGGGCGCATCGTAGATTCGGAAATCTGCCAGCAGAAAAGTATCAGCAATCGGCGCTCCAGAAGCTAATGTTAATCTTCCTTGATATTGGATTGAATTAGGAGTCGCTGCACTCAGATTGCCGGATGTAATGGTTATACCTAGTACGACAGCGACAATTAAGTATGCTTGAAATCTGCGCATCTTGCTTTTGCTCCTTTCTTCCTTAATTGTCTGCTATTGATGTTTACTTAGTTGTTGGCTACGCGCTCTTCGAAGTTGTTTCTCAGCTTCTAGCGCCTTGATGCTCGCTTCTCTGGCTCGCATCTCATAATAGCGCAAGTCAACATCCCAGGCCTCACCGGGAACAATCCCTGATTCATCATTTACTATCACTGCCTTGGCGTCTGGATTATCACCTGGATTACTTGTAACTGTTTGGACAGTTCCATAGCTAGTTGGAATATAAATCGCCGTGAGAGTAGGGAAAATCACGGTCGCTGTTCCGTTGGCCGGCCCCCTACCTGCCTTAAGTCGAAAAGTGTGCGCACCGGCGCTCTTAAAATATACGCGATGAACAGCGGCCGGCCACCGATGTGACGCAGTGCTAAAATAGGCTTCATTACCAATGCGAACCGAGTGAGAAGTTAGTCCCGATCCCCCGGCTGTTTCACTAATCCTCATGTCTACATAATTCGTCAGTTTCGTGCCGGTAAGTACTACATAGGCCTTTGCCTGAAGGTAGATATATCCCGGAGCGGGGGTAGTAATTGTGACAGTGGCGATGTCAACCATTGAAGTTGAGGTTAGCCCTACACTCCCGGAGGAGTTGTTGGAAGCGATACCGGGTTCGTCAAAAAGGTCAATTGCTTTGATAGAGTTATCTTGCACCACAAACGACTCCACTGCATTGTCTGCGATGTCATTATTGACAATTGTAAACGGAGCTATCATGGGTGAAGTTATGGAATTCAGCGCTACTGTTTCTGTTGTTCGCGTATAGGGCGTTGATCCCAGCTTTACACGAGGAGAAATCTCTGCATCGCCCCCAACCGTTATTCCCAAATAGCGACCTGTATCTGAGAATACCGAGGCAGGAAGCGGGAATGTGACGTTCGTTCCAAAAGTAGCTGAAAACAACCCGTCTTTAGTGATAATACTCTCTAATCCCGAATCCCATAAGATACTTCCGCCTGTGGGCGAATCATAGATTCGGTAGGTAACAAAAAGAAAAGTATCTGGAACCGGAGCTCCAGAAGGATCAGTCAGTCGACCCTGATAATTAATAGTCTTTGGCGAGGCGGCATTCGCCTGTGATGAACTGAGTGTGATAATAGCTAGAGAGAACACAGCTACCGCTAAAGCGTGAAGGTGAGATAAACGCATAATGCAATCCTTTGTATGACTGGTATATAGAATGTTTTGTTTTCAATGAATGTATTAACTACGACCAGTGAAAACTCTGGCGCTGAGTATCCTGACGGCGGAGAAAGCATATTAGTTATTGAAAGTAACAATAAGCTTTCACCAAACAAAATACGATACTTGAACTCTTTGTCAAGAATTGTTTCACCATAATTCTACAACATGAAGAAACTTCGTACTGTATAGTGCAATAACATGCGACATATTTCCTGCGTTGTGATTCTAATTGTCTTAGTTGATAATGGCTATCAATTGTAGCATACATGCTCAATAAAGACCACACTCAAAGCTAAGACAGCAAAAAACATACCTCGCGGATATGTAAAACAATTATTGTGTCAAAAGGAATCTGCGGAGAAGCAAAGCCATTACTTAGAGGACGGAGGCAGAGGAATATCCGGCTGAACAGTCGAAACTGTGCCGTAGGTGGTAGAATAATACACCAAAGAAAATGTTACATCAAACGTGGACCAAATTGGGCTGGCGGCGGTGGTCTTTCGACCTAGGAGATAGAACGTGTTCACTCCAGCGCTCACCGAAAAAATCCTCTGCAAAGACACTATTGAGGTAAACATACCTGTGTTAGCGCTACTTGGAATATCCATGTTCTTGTTTTGATCACCTGGAAGTGAGGCGCTCGTATTGGAGAGACCGACAATAGCCTGTGAGGCGGTTCCGAAAACGTGATCGACTTTCATCTCAAAACTCGCCATTACCATAACGTAGCCGTTTGCCGGAGCCGTTATTGGCAACGAAGCTATTGTGGTGAGCGATGGCACAGTCAAAAATGAAGCGCCGGTGATTTGCGCAACACCGGGTTCATCAAGCATTCCTGTCGAGGAAAAACTGCCGTTCTGCAAATGTGAAGCGCCAATGCTATTGGGGGCAATCTGTGCGCCGGTGATAGAGCTATCGGAGATTTTTGTGGAGTCAATAGCTCCGGCAATAAGCTCACTAGCTCCAATTGAATTGGGAGCCATATCAATGTTAGTGACAGAGTTGTCTACTATCTCTGAGGAAGCAACCGAGTTTGCCGCCAGATCTACTGTAGTGAGTGAGTTGTTTTGCACTTCGGAGCTTCCCACCGAACTGGCCGCGATTTTTGCGGCGGTAATCGCATTATCGGCTATCAATTGCTCTGTGACACCCGATGCGACTATAGAAAACTCTCCTCCGACTAATTGCAATCCCGCTCCGGCTGAAAATGCCGCCCCGTCATCAACCCCATCGGCAAAACCGGCGGGCATGTTATTGATACTATTCCAGTCTAAATAAAAGCCCGGAGCCATTCCAGCCAATGTGTTTGCATTGACTGCAGTTCTCGCCGAATCTGCTAGAGTTGCCGAATCGGCAAATGCCGCGCTATTTGCACTAAGCGCCAGCGCCGCAAGCTGGGAGAAACCCGCCGAATCCGACTGTTGCGCTGTAAGTGACGAATGAGCAAATGACGCTACTTCGCTGGAGTCTGCATGTGATGCTTCCAATGCATAGGGAGAGCTACGAAATGGAATACGAGGCGCTAACTCACTGTCACTACCAATTGTGATACCCAGGAATCTGTTTGCTCCGGAGAAGAGTGAGACCGGTAACGAAACGTTTGAACCAAGAACATAAGTAAACAGACCATCCCTAACTAATACCGCCTGCTCACCTGCATCCCAAAGAACACTACCGGCAGTTTGCGCATCATATATCGCCAAGCGAATCACATATGCGCCATCATCCAAAGCTGTTCCGGCAGGGTCGGTTAGGCGCCCTTGAAAGGTGATTGTCTGAGGTGGCGTCGCGCCGGGAATTGTGAATAGTAGCAATGCAAAGAATAGGACAATAGTAGAGAGCTTCAAATATGCGGAACGGAGAGAGGGCATAGTTCAATTACAACAAGAATGATGTTGAGACAAATTGTGCAACAATTTGCAAAGTAATTACAAAGAGAAACTGAAAGGGACACTCAAAAGAACATCGCAAGAAACGCTGAAAGGAGCGCCCTCATTAACATCCTCACTAACATATAGTAGATATGGGATGTGTCAAGAGCTTTCTTAGACGCACAATAAGAGGATTACTTGTTGTCAATCTCGCGCAATTCCTCGGCAAATTTGTCGACCACCGAATCAAGTTCGCTAAGTATACGAGCGTTTTCCTCAACTGCTTTTTCACGATCTTCTTTGCGCCCGAAAACCACAATTCCGTCGGCGCCGCTTAGCATTGGCGCCTTAGATTTCTTGGGTTCATCAGCTTTCTTACTTGGCTCCTCGGCGATGTCGGCCGACTCATTGGAATCTGAGGCTAGCTTTTTGTATAGAGTGTCATCACCTGCTTCACTACTCTCACTGTCTTCTTCCTGCGAAGATTTTCTATTCTCAACAGCGCTTGCGATAGCCTCAGTTGCCGAAGGCTCATCTTCAACCGGCTCATCGTCGGACAGTGAAGTCATGCCTGAATGTAGTGATTCTTTGGATTGCACGTTTTGTCTTGTGTCAGTGTCGGCCGTTGGTTCTGTCTCGGCTGGCGCTTCGTTATCGTTAGAAGCTGTGTCATCAGTCGAAGTCATGTCAGTGGAGGCGATATCATTTGACTGCGCGGCTTTTTCAGTGTCAGTGAGAGTAGGCTCAAATAGTGACACTTCTTCGATTTCAGTTGACTTTACTTCCTTTGGTTCAAGGTCAGAAACATCAACCTCTTCGGGTATTTCTGGTAACACGACACTAAAGGAAATGTCTTCTATGATTTTCAAATGCGACGATATTGTGGATTGAATCTTCTCCTGGTAGTCCAAGCGAATCTTATCCAGCTCGTCAACTTTCTCTTGCAACTGAGCAATCTTCTCGCGCGCCTGCTCCTCAATTAGCGCCTGCTTACCACGAGCTCTTTCCAAAGCCAGCCTTACGTCGCTTTCAGCATGAGCGCGAATGGTATCGGCGGTTTTTTGCGCCTCTAATAGTGTAGACTTGAGCGCATCTTCCATACTTGCGAGTCTGTCAAACTTTACTTGCAGGCGCTCATGTTCTTCACGCAATTCCATCGTCTCGGTAAGAGCGCTCTCAAGCGCCGAAGCGGCATTCTGTAAGAACTCATCAACCTCTTCACGATTGAATCCGCGCATCGCTGAGTTAAACTCGGCGTTCCGTATTTCATTGGGGGTAACGTTAACTGTGACGCTCATATCGGTATCCTGCAATTCCAGTTCCAATGCTGATTCTTGTTCTTCGCTCACTGAATTTGTCCGATCTTTGATGTCTGTTTCGAGGATGTCAGCCCCGGCGCCTACAAAATAATATCTCTTGCAGTTATCTTGCCGAAAGAAGCGTTCTTCGAGTTGTTATACCACACATCAATGATCTCCGGCACATTTCTATGCCGTACTTTTGTAGTATCGACCGTCTGATATGTAATATTCAGCAATTGTTTCAATTTGTATCACTTTTGTGAGAATAATCAGGATGCTACCAGTTTCAACGTACAGCTATACTAATGGTAGTCAACGCGTTAACAGTGTCCTACTTATACTCACGCGGGCCAAAAATTGTGGTCCCGATTCTGATTTCCGAAGTCCCCTCGGCTATTGCCAGTTCAAAATCCGAAGACATACCCATAGATAATTGTCCCTTGGTTCCTGTTACTTCTGAGTCTCCAAAAAACGGGGCCAGAGAATCAAAGACCTCTCTGGTTTTTGCAAAAGCCCTGCGAATTATCGCTTCGTTATCAGTGTGTGGACCAATTGTCATCAGTCCGGTTAATCTAATACTATCCAATCCTGCTATTTGTTCGGCGAGTTGTGTCACTTCCTCAAAACTCACTCCATACTTCTGCGCTTCGCCAGAGCTGTTGACTTCTATTAGAACCTCTAAGACTCTATTACTCTGTTTGACCTGCTCATTCAACTTACTGGCAACTTTGAATGAGTCAACTGACTGCACCTGATCAAATATCTCAGCAGCTTTACCGACCTTGTTACTTTGCAGATGTCCAATCAGAATCCATTTTGCATCAGGAATCCTCTGACGTAGACTTTCAATCTTCTCCTGGCATTCTTGAATCCGACTCTCGCCAAAAAAACGCTGACCGTATTGATATGCCGCAACGATTTTCTCAGCAGTTGCGAACTTACTTACGGCAATCAGATTTATCTCATTGGCAGAACGTCCAGCGCTTTCAGCGGCGCGTTGTATTCTCTCTTTTAGCGCGTCTAGATTATCAGCGATTGATTTAGAATTCTCTGCGCGCATGGTTTGTAGTAATTACTGGTAGCGTCAAAAAGCAAAACCGCGCGGACGAATACAGCTCGCCCGCATAGTTAGTAAACAATGCTTAGGGTGTTGAATCAAGCGCCATGTTGTCCAAAACGCCGAAATAGCCACAAAAAGGGCAGTCCATGGTGGAATACCCATGAACTGCCTGATTCAATTTAGCAAAAGCTAATGATTGCTAGGAATTCTTCTCAGCCTTCGAAGAGCGCTCATGTCGCTCTTTCTTTTCCTTGGCTTCTTTCGCCTCTGATGAGTGTTTTGCCTCGGATGTCGCTACTGGTACGGCGTTGTTGTCGTCATGGTTATGCTTATGGCCGCGGACTTTCTTGTCGCCATCGTGATCGTCATTTTCATTGACTTTTTCATTGTCATTGTCGTTGTCATCGGCGCGAAGCGCTGAAATCAAATTATCCAACATTGATTGACCATCATTCTGTGGCCCCTGCGCCAATTCGGACAATTGTGATCCGTCAACCGATGCCGGCATTTGAGCTATAGCCCCGGAAGTATCACCTGAAACCGGCTGTTTGAAGGATGATTCCAGTCCGTTAAGGTTGCTTTCGACCGAGTCAAAGAAGCTTTCAATTCTATTAGTTACTGAGGCCTTTGCCGTTTCAACCGCGTCAGCCGATAGCCCCAAAGATTCAGCGGCTACATCAAAAAACCGCTGAGCATTCTCTATTAGCGCATCCTCTTTGTTTTGCAGGTATCCATCTACTGTATCAAAGAACTGCCCAATCACCTCGTTTGGCGCGCTTTGCGCCAGAGCGCCTACCTGAGAGGTATAAGGCTCAACCGACTCGGGGCGTTCACCATTGAGTTGCTCCACGTGGGACTGAAAACGCGAAAAATTACTGAAAGAAAACTGAGCGTCGGTCTTGTATCTGAGTGATACCCGATTCACCGCCACCCGATAGCTTTGACGAGATTCGGCTGGTAAATTCTGTCCGGTCTCTTCGGCCTGTCTTTGCATCTCGCGGCTCTGCAATATGCTCTCATTTTGGCGATAGCTTTCAGTTGCGCGTCCGGAATCGGTAACTGTGGCATTGACTGAAACTCCCGATAGCTTCATATCTGCGCTAAAACCGAAGCCGCCTGAGAAAAGTTGCTCGAATGATTCATCAATAGTCGTTTTATCAGCCGTCTGAGTTGAGCTAAGTTGATAAACAGTTTTCTGAATAGCCTGCATATCGAACTTCAACTTAAGTCCATAACGCAAACTGCTAAACGAGCCAGAATAAGTAGCTGGATCGGTCGCCCTATCGGCAACCGCTGGCGAATTAGGTAAAGAGGCGCCGGTTGTTGTCTTCGGTGTATTCTTTGTATCAAATATATCCTGCTTAGCGCGCGCCAAATCAGTCGCCGGAGATTCGAGTCTCGGGGCTTTCGCCAGCGAAACTGCATCGCGTCGTGGCGCTGTTAGCGCTGTTTGTGTGGCCGATTCGCCGGCCGAACTGGCCGCAGGTGTTGATATAGCTGGAGAAGAAGATGAAGCCGGAGTAGGCGCTCCGAATCGCTCGGCGATACTATTGTACTTACCTACATACTGGCTAACTAAACTGCTGAAAAACTGTGATGTATTCAACATGGTCGATACCTGATTTACGGGTGAAAGGCGCCGCTGTGTTGATTCCATTCAACCCGAAAAAGCGGTAGCGTCCCATCTGAGTCGCTATATCTATCGTACTGTTTAGCTGATGTGTCTTTCCCACACCCTAAGATTATCGGACGAAGCGCCACAAATGTTGACACAAATGTGAACCGAAATCTATAGTTTTCCGACCTTGCAGTCTCCGCGGGCTCTTCGTAGGTCGGGTTCCGTAGTCCCATTCATGGGACGCAGAAACCCGACAATTCGTACCACTTAGAAACAACACAATCCCCACCGACACTTGCCCTTTGATTCATAACTCAACACATTGTCTTTATGCCCTCGCTAATGAAATCTCCGCTCTCATGGATTGAACTGGATTCCGCGGCCCTGGCGCAGAATATCAATTTCCTGCGTGACCTCTCTAACATGAATCCCGATGAATCTGAGAAAACTCCGCTTCTATGTGTTCCTGTCAAAGCCAACGCCTATGGTCACGGACTCAAAGAAATCACCCGCTTGCTGAAAAAAAATCAGGTAGACTATCTCGCCGCGCATTCAATCGAGGATATTCGCGCAATACGCAAAGCCGGTTGGGAGGGGCGCCTGCTTGCCGTTGGCTATATTCAACATAGCGACACCGAAGAAGCGCTCTCTTTGGCAGTCGAACCGACTCTCTACAATATCGAAAACCTCCTGCAATGGTCAGAAACAGCAAAGCGCCTCAGAACTTCAGTTGATATTCACTTGAAAGTAGAAACCGGAGCCAATCGGCAGGGAGTAGCGCACAAAGACCTCACTGCCCTCATCAAACTTTTCAAAGCCAACAAGCAAATCTCTCTGCATGGTCTCTCAACTCACTTCGCCAATATCGAAGACACTACCGACCATAGTTTTGCTGACTTGCAATTGAGCCGCTACAGTCGCTCGCTGGAGTTTCTGCGACAGAATGGATTGACCCCCAAACTGTGTCACACCGCATCCTCTGCGGCGCATTTAGTAGCGCCACAAACACGCTTCGATATGATACGCACCGGAATTTCGCTCTATGGCTACTGGCCGTCACGAGAAACGATTCTTTCCTTCCGCCACCTTCACCCCGAACTGGATCAACCATCTCTACTGAAACCTGTTGCGTCACTACACTCGCGAATCGCTCAAATCAAACGCGTCAAAAAGGGTGAATCAATCGGCTATGGCCTAACCTTCCGAGCTGAACGCTCATTGAAGATTGCCGTGATTCCTCTAGGCTACTACGACGGTCTCGACAGGCGCATGTCAAATTCCGGCTACGCGCTTATTCACGGCAAACGCGCCTCAATACTCGGACGAGTCTGCATGAACAATGTGATGCTGGATATAAGTGACATCCCCGAAGCAAAACTCGAAGACCAGGTAACCTTCCTGGGCCAAAGCGGCAACGAAACAATCACCGCCGACAACTGGGCCAATTGGTGCAACACCATCAACTACGACATCCTAACCAACCTGGGCGCCCACCTAAAACGCATCGTCCGCTAACCTATCACCAACAACCTCCGTAGGGGCGCCGTTTCGGCGCCCTCTTCTGCGTGCCTAACCTGTAATAAGACAAGGCGGGGAAACCCCGCCCCTACGGATACATACCCACCCCTGTCATACTGAACGAAGCGAAGTATCTTGTTGGATGTTAGTAGCATGAATAGAGAATGGATTCTTCTCTAGGCTCAGAATGACATTTACCAACCCAACCTCGCTTTACCTTGACACCCGCCAGACTTCACTATAGCTTTTCGATGTGAGCGTTCTATGTGAAAGAGTTCACATAGCACTTGTAATGCAAGCGGTTCTAGTTTTCACTAAACATTGGAACCACAACAGGTTATTGACGTATCACCAATGTCGACCTATCTCTCAATCGATAATTGAATATCACTATGTCCGATATTAGCGAAACAAATAGCGAAGAAAATATCGCAGATATTCCCTCAAAGCCAGCAAAATCCAGCCGGCCTAAACGCATCTCCGATTCGACAATTCATCGCCTCTCAAGATACCTGCGCCTCTTAGGTCGTCTAGAAGCTGATGGCGTTAAAACCATATCATCCAAAGAATTAGCAAGCATCAAACGCCTAACTCCGGCCCAAGTTCGTAAAGATCTCAGCTTTTTCGGCTCTTTCGGAACTCGCGGCCTCGGCTATCCAGTCAGCGAGCTAAAAGTCAAAATCTCCGGTATCCTCGGCCTTGATCATCGCTGGAGACTCGCGATAGTAGGTGTCGGAAATATCGGCTCGGCTTTGGTCGGCCACAAAGAATTCCCCGAGCGCGGTTTTGACATTCGCCTGGTTTTTGACAATGACCAACGCAAAATCGGCAGCAAACACAAGGGCCTGATAGTTTCGGATATCAAGAATCTCAAAGAGGGACTGATAGCCGAAAAAATCGACATAGTCGCTCTAGCGGTTCCGGCCTCGGTGGCTCAGGAAATCACAGATGTAATAGTCGAAGCCGGAGTGCGCGGAATTCTGACTTTCGCCCCGATTCATCTCGATACCCCCGAGCGAGTCTTTGTGCGTCGCGAGGACATGACAATGGAGCTGGAATATCTGACCTATGCGCTCTCATCCGAAGACATCAAGTCCATCAACGACATAGATTTAAGCTAACAAATCCAATCGCGGCCATCCAATTCACAAAAAACGGTGGAATACTCGCTCTCCGGGCGCTATATTCTAGACGCGCTTACATTGGCGTGTTTTACTACAACACGAGAACGGCTCTGGCTGTTTTCTGTGTTGCTTCTTCTTGAGCGTTTTCTCCTTGACCCGCAAAGCGGATTCATCTGGGAGTTGAGATAGGGAAGAGGGGGAAACAAAAATTGGGATGGGACTTTCTTGAGGAATAGGATATTCCGTAGAGTCAATGGATTGAACCCCATTCCGCGTTTTTCTAAGAAAGCCCGCTCCGCATTCCGGGGTGGGCTTTCCTATTTTAGGGCAACTTGATAGATAGACGCACTTGAGGGTTATTGCGTATAACCGATAATGTAAACTAGGGCAGAAAATCCATACCGGTAATCATAGAAAGAAGTAACAGATTCATGTCAATTGCACATTCAAACTCACCTGGAAAGTCTAGCTTCACGGCGCTACCATTTTTCCTACTAGCAGTTTTCGGAGTAATGACATTCTTGCAAAGCCCTGCGCTTGCGCAGGAGAAACCACAAGCGCTCTCCAACATACTTCGTGATGCAGGTGACTTACTCAAGGCAGGAAAACTAAACCAGGCCAAAGGTAAATATCTACTAGCGTTGAGCGAAGACAGCCTGAATCAGCATGCGCTAAAAAACATCGGTTACATTTTGTCACTTCAAAAAGACTACAAGAATTCGCTTACGTACTTGCTGAAAGCTGAAAAACTTGGTCATGCCGACGCCGACATATACAATTTGCTGGGCATAGCGCAAGGAGTGGTAGGTGACACAGTTGGTTCATTAACCAGCTATAGCAAAGCGGTAAACCTGGCCTCTGATAATGTTTCTTATGTCAAAAACTACGGCGCAGCGCTCGTCACTGCCGGTAGATTCAGCGATGCAATTCCCGTCTTAGATAGCGCCAGCGCCTTAGACCCCGCCGATGGAGAGCTCAAATTCCTGCTGGGAAACAGCTATGCGGGGCTAAGCAAACCCAAAGAGTCAATCAAGAATTTTCGCTCTGCGATGGATCTCGGTTTCGACACTGGTGACTTGCGTTATCATCTCGGCATGGTCTCTGAAGCAATCGGAGACTTTTGGAGCGCTGAAGAGCATTATGGATTCGGTATCTCTAAAGATCCGAAGAATCTAGAGCTGAGGCAAAGACTCGCAGTTCTCTATTTACGCACTGGTGTCTATGATCAAGCCCGTCGCCTGCTCAAAGACAATCTAAGTCGTGATCCGAAATACATAAACTCGCGTGTAGCGCTCGGCGCTTGCTATGCAAGTATGGGTTTTCCTGACTCCGCTAAAATCGAGTTGCAGAATGTTCGACGGGTGGACAAAAAGAAATACGAAGTCATGAAAAACCTAGTCTCAGGCGCAACCAAACAATATAACGATTCAAAGAACAACAGCGCCAAAGGCCGAAACGAAAAAAGAAAAGCCGATAGCGCTTCGGTTCGCTGATTTACTCTTTCCTGGAAACTGACTCCTCATGCCCAAGAAAACACAGCCAACATCAGCGCCGCAAAGCCAATCCAGTCAGAGTTTGCAAAAATCATTTCGCGCAGTAGGGCACTTGGTAGACTCAGGAATCATGAAAGAGATTCTTGATACCATCATACGTGATGGAGGGGAGTTTTCAATTTCACGTTTCGATATTGGCAAAACCAATGATGATGAATCAATTCTCGAAGCAACCTACACCGCCGAAAACGTCACAGTACAAGAAGGCATCGCCAGGCGACTAATCGATCTTGGCGCGGAAATCGATGTAGAACATTCCGTCAAAGTTGAGCTATCACCCGCCGATGGCGTAGCGCCTAGAGATTTCTACACCACTACTAATCATCAAACCAAAATCACCTACAACGGCAAAGCAATCACTGTCAACAACGTGCGCATGGATGGCGCTATTGTTATATCAGGCGCCGATGACTCACTAAGCGCCGCTTGCGTAAAGCAACGTGATCTCAAGAAGGGCGATAGAATTGTAGTCGGCGCCGAGGGAATCAGAGTCGAGCCGGAATTCATCGAGCGCGACAGATCTGAATTCGGATTCATGACCGGCGATGTTTCCTCCGAGCGTGTTGTGCGCATCGTAGTAGATTCAGTAGCGGAAATCATGTCCGACCGCACAAAAAAAATTGTAGTAGTCGCCGGACCAGTGCTAGTGCACACCGGTGGCTCAGGTTCTTTCGGGCGGTTAGTTGAAAACGGTTATGTGCACGGACTTCTCTCAGGAAACGCGCTGGCCGTGCATGATATAGAAAACCAACTCTATGGCACTTCATTGGGTATAGACACCAAAACTGGTGAGGCAGTGGATGGAGGCAACAGTCACCATCTGCGAGCGATCAACGAAGTCCGTCGCGCCGGTTCGATAAAGAATCTTGTCGACGAAGGAGCGCTTACTCGCGGAGTGATGAGCTCAATAGTAAAAGCAAATGTCCCCTATGCATTAGCTGGCTCAATCCGCGATGACGGCCCACTCCCAGAAACAATCACCGACATGAACGAGGCGCAAAGCGCCTACGGAAAAATCCTCGAAGGCGCCGATGTCTGCCTGATGCTCGCCTCAATGCTACACTCAATAGCAGTAGGCAACATGATCCCCGCCCGAGTCCTAACCGTCTGCGTAGACATCAACCCCCCAGTAGTAACCAAACTAAAAGACCGAGGCTCCCACCAAGCAATAGGAGTAGTAACCGACGTAGGCCTGTTCCTACACCTACTAGCTAATAGACTTTGCACTTGATTCCATACAACCGCATCACTTTGTTCGGTTTACAAAACATATATCAATCATCAAACTTGCTTTAGAGTAACGAAGCGTCGTATCATAATGACATGCTAGTATGATGGACTACATATCATGAAATTACTTTTGGATAAATCACTTGCTCAGAATTACACAAGCAAAGCGCAACAAGCTCGCGTAATGACTGAAGGGTGGCTAGGCAAGAACGCCTTTTGTCCCAATTGCGGAAATTCAACACTAACTAGATATGTAAACAATAAACCTGTCGCTGATTTCTTCTGCAAAAATTGCCAAGAAGATTATGAGCTAAAAAGTAAGAAGAACACCCTTGGCAAGAAAATCGTTGACGGCGCCTACAAGACGATGATCGCGCGTTTGCAGAGCCCCGATAATCCAAATCTATTTCTGTTGACCTACAAACCAATTTCTTATGAGGTGTCAAATTTATTGGTAATTCCAAAGCGCTTTTTTGTATCAGAGATTATAGAGAAGCGCAAACCTCTTGCCGATTCAGCAAGGCGAGCTGGATGGACAGGTTGCAACATCTTACTTCGGAGTATTCCATCTTCGGGAAAGATATTTCTAGTTAAGAACAAGCAGGTTGAACCCACCGCGAGCGTTATGAAAAAATGGAAGAGAACTCTGTTCCTCGGAGAAGAGCGAGAACAATCAGCAAAGGGATGGCTCTTGGATGTGATGAGGTTTGTGGAAGAAATAGGAAAAAGAGAATTTTCGTTGAGTGACATTTATTCATTTGAAGATAATCTCAGCCTGCTACACCCCGGCAATAAACACATCAGAGACAAAATCAGGCAACAACTACAAGTTTTGCGAGACAAAGGCTATCTGGAATTCGTCTCGCGCGGTAACTATCGAATAACATGAGCAACTATGAATTACAAAGAGCTTCAAATAATAGATGATAAGATTCGTTCTTACTTCAAGACAACCTGCGAGCCATTTGACTATTTGGAATGGGATGGTCAGGTCTTGCAAGTATGGCTGAACAATGAAATCATAGAGACGTACTTCAGGGAGGATTTGGGATTGCACTGATTTCCTGATTTCAGAGTGAGTCTTCACCTTCCTGAATTGACTTACATGCCCTCAAGATTGATTCAGGTTTTTGTCATTCAATCAAGAAACTCATATGTACTGTTGAAACTATTTCCTTTTCTATCGATGTGGCGTCACTGATACCGCGTGCGGAAACTGACTGCGAATGCAGTGGGCGGATTTGAAAAACACCGACTCTAGCAGAAACAGGCGCTCCGACAGTCTTGCCGGTAGATTCAGCGATTTGTTTTGCGCGTAGTGTCGCATTTTCAGTAGCCTTGCGAATCATTTTCAGATTTAGAGAGTCAAGTTTCGTGAACAGATACCTTGGGTTAGATGAATTCAATACCCAGTTCAATTAGCTTGCCTGCATCATTCGCAAGAGACGCTATACGTGTCACATCATCCACCGACACTGTTACACTTTGAGTCAATACGTATTTTCCCGTTTGTGCATTGCGCTTCTCAATATGACGAATACGCACAACGCCAGTCTTAAGCAAGCTATCTGGATAACCTGATTCATTGAGAAAGTCCTTAGTCGTTTGCATATCTCTAGAAACAAGCGCATACGCTCCAGATAAAGTAGGCCCGGTCACAGAAATCGTACCTGACCATATCCCATAGTTAGAAGTAATTCTGTGGAAGGCCGCGCCGGTGACAGAGATGCTCTGTCCGAGCGATTTTACTTTCATCGCAGTATTGGAAACGACCACGGCGCAGATAATTAGCGCTATCCCTATAATTGCGCTTGAAATGACGTAGTAAATCTTTTCACCAAACTGTCTTTTGCTATGTGTGCCATTTGCAGTCATACGTATATCCCTCGATTGGTTGTTCTCAATTAGCATGCAACTCTCGAAAAAGCTCAGCTAACAGCATAAAACGCCGGACTTGTACTGTTTATACACAAGCCCTGCTGGTTTTGTTCGATTGAATCTCAATAGCCACCGCTTGAACCTACTTCAACAAAACCATCTTCTTCGACAACTTCGTAGCCCCGGCGCTTAGCTTGTAGAAATACATCCCCGAAGCAAACTCGCTGGCATCCCATGTCACTACATGAGCGCCTGCCTCTTTAACCTCATCAACCAATGTCTCCACCTTCTGCCCAAGAATATTGTAAACTCTCAATGTCACTTGTGCGCGACTAGGAACAGAATAACTAATCTTGGTAGTAGGATTAAACGGATTTGGATAATTTTGCGCAAGAGCAAACGTCTTAGGCAAGGTCTGCTCTTCATCATCACTTGTCACATCAGTCTGAAAATCACCAAGTATCTCAGCGAAGAAATCCTGCGCCTGCTGAGGCTCCCATTCCCACGGATTGGAAATCAAGACATAGGCGGTATGAGTCTCAGGAGTATACTTCACACCAATCGGCAATCCTTCAAAATCCGAAGCAGTGTCACGTCCACTTACCCAAGTGTAAAGGACTTCTGTATTGTCACCTCGGGGAAACATAACGCCCTTATTGGGAATTGGTCCTTCAGTCAATTCTATTGGAGAAGTGTAAAACCCGCTGTGATGATATGACAAATCCGGGAATCCGTTGTCGGAAGCCGCCGAAGCCCCGACTGGTTGATAAAAACCGTTAACCGAGTCGAGTTCCACTTGACCTGTTGCGGCAGGAACCATTAGTACCGAGTCGAGTCCAAATATCTCTCCGCCCAAGTCGTACTTACTTGAATTAGCTTCTAGAAACACTGTGCGCACAAGATTGTTCGGTGTCTCAAAACTTCTATTTGGAGCAAAGCCTATTCCAAGGTCTACCAGGCTCCCGCCGGAGCGAGCGTATTCCATTACCCAATATACCCTGTCGCGATCTAACTGCGTACGACCGCTAATCATATTCCCTCCCGAACCATCGACAATGACTGTCTCATAGTTTGCGGTAAGACGGTAATGAGGTGGCCACTGCGATAACTCGCCACGAGGCGCTCTCCGAAAAGTAAAATCAACATCATAGTTTACCAATAGATCTCGATAGAAATGAAAAATGCTCTTAGTCATTGGAACTGTTATTCCGTTGGTTCGTAACGAGTCCGAAAGAATAACCAAAACCGATTTACGCTCCTCCGGAACAGTGTATCCAATAACTGGCGCAGACAACTCAGATTCATTTCCAGCAAAGTCAACGGCAGTCACTCCGTAAATAAATTTCTCCGGAGCGCCAGGAGATTCAACAAATGACAGCTCTTCCCCGGGAACTTGCGCATGCTCAATCTTGGAAGTAAGACACACAATAGTTGAATCAAATCGCCAAACCGCTCCCGAATCCTGAGTGACTTCCATGAAAGAATCTACCACAAAATCACTGCATATCACTTCGAGTTCGGCTCTCCAAAGTAGATTACATTCTCCGATTCCCACTACATTTAGCGAGCTGTAACTAGCTATTGTATCAGAGAGCCGGTACACGTTGAAATGATCAATGTCCGGATCATCAGTTTTCCAAAGCAGTGTTATCTCTTCACTGCCGCTTATATAGCCGTTTTCCAATTGGTCTTTGTTGCGAAACATAGCGCTGTCCCATCTTGGCGCTTTGGGAATACCGTACTGAAAAACAACTGGCTCGGAAATCGGTGTTACTGAATCAGGCGCCGGATGTACTGCAACCGCCGCCGCATACCACTTTCCGTCTTGTAGATCAGTTAGCCTGAAAGTATCTGTAGCAACATTCGCTATGATATTCTCTGGTACAAATTGCGGGGTATCGACCAGAATATACTGACAGGCCACAGCGCTATCCGGCGCCATCGCCAAATACACATCGTAACTTTCCACCGATGGACTCCCGCTGAACAACCAACTCATCAGTGGCTCTGACGATAACTTGTCATCAAGTACCGGTTGTGGCGGAGGGGAAATTATTCTGACATCGTAGCCCGACACATATAGTGATTCAGCTGCGGCTATATTTCTTTGCAAGTCAGTTAGATCCAGTTTTGAATAATAAGTTTCTGGCTGAAGCGGATTAAAGAAATCAGCGAAATCGGTTGGGCCTACATGGTAATTATCACCTATAGCAATCGCCACCACAAATACCAACGAATCACCCGGCGCCAGTGAAACGCCTCCTTGTGAAATCAGAAACCTGGTATCGAATCCATCAGCGAAGTTTGGATCCCCTGGAGGTAGCCAAAGAGGTGTATGGTCAACACTTGCAAAAAGCTGATCATAGTCCACTTCTGGATGGGAGAGGATATAGTATTTGTTTTTCGCGCCTTCCGGTGTGCCAAGAAAACCACCGAAATCTCTGAATGGATCTTCATCTGTCCCTGACATTCGTGGGCCGAAATCCAAAGCCGCCGTTCCATTGCTTATCCACCAATTGAACGACGGCGGTTTCAAAGTTGTCGTGTCAGAATGTCTGATATCAAGAATCTTAACTCCCAAAACTGCACGTGTCGATTGTTCTGTCCAATCAAGGCCGAGATCGTTTACCGGGTGCCCGTCATTGTCTGCTAGATAGGCAATTCCCTCCAAATATCCGGTAATATCATCGGTGAATCCGTCCGAGTTTGATTTTAACATAATGTCTCCATCCATATACAGGCCGACATATACATCTTGGAGTGTGTCTGGATTGAATGAATTTGTGATTTGATATTCAATCACCGCAAAATCGTTGTTGGGCTCTCGATTCCAAGCCATGCTCAACTGCTTAACAGTGATGCCCAATGCGCCCGGTGTATTGGGTACATTCCAAATCGGCGGTAAGGAGTCATGGTAAATTGCCTCAAAATTTTCATCAGCAACTCCCGAGACAATCCTCACCCCGGGATTCTCAGGGTCAGGAAGCATAGTCTCAGAGCTCGCCCAGCCATCTGCGCCCACCGAAACTAGTGTGTCTCTGCCGACAATAGCCCCAACCCACAACGATCCACCGAAGAGGTAGTCAAGGAAGGAATTTTTTGGAAACTCAAACCCCGGCAACTGGTCATGAGTTCCCGGCTCGAAAGTTGCGGTGGTAAAACCGTTTCCGATTGTGCCATTATGTGGAATAGTTAACTCGAAAGAGCCACTGCGATGTACACGAACCACTGGCGCTATAGAGCTGGCGGATGGTGAGGCCTGGCGATTTGTTTCGCCTTTCGGTCGGAAGAGATTGCGAGCTCCTAGATTCGTAGTCAGCCCCAATGAAATGACTAATGCCCCAAGCGCTAGCTCAACGAATAGCAATGTTCGGGGTTGATAGTGCAACTTTGTCTTAAACATGCAGAAATCCCTTTCGAGTTTGTGGTCTCATTAAGGGAGAGAGAGTCTACTACACTCAAGATACAGGTCTAGCACGTTTTGTCAAGGGCTGATGTTCTGCGATGTTAGGTGGATCGTAGGGGTCATGTTACTAAGTCCATGCAAGAGACCGAAATACTACAACTTCCAGCTCCTTGACAAACTACCTATTCTTGCTTCAATTACCGCTTGAATGAAAACTATCTCATTCAAGGAAGCAAAAACCATGCGAAAAACACTCTCATACCTGACCCTAATAATCGGACTTATCATGACTACATTAGCCCCATCACAACCAGCCTCCGCCGCTACCACTCTCAATCAAGCCGGAGTGGAAAGAACCCAACGTGTCCTAACTGAACTAGGAATCGACGGATGGCTTCTCTACGATTTCCACGGACACAACTCCGTCGCCGTCGAATTTCTCGGACTTTCCGGTGTAGTGACACGTCGTTCATTCTATTTCATCCCGGCGCAAGGCGAGCCAATTGGATTCGTACACAAAATCGAAGAAGACAAATTTGTAGATCTCCCCGGCAAGAAAATCACCTACTCCAACTATCGAATACTAGAAAGCGCATTAAACGCCGAACTAAAGTCGGCAATCGGCGCCACATCAAAAAGGCTCGCGATGGAATACTCGCCGATGGGTCGCCTGCCATACATCGGCATAGTCGATGCCGGCACAGTAGAGCTAATCCGCTCCTTCGGATTTGATATCGTCACCTCAGCTGACATTGTTGCAAAACTTGAAGCGGCGCTATCTCCGGAACGTCAAGACCTGCACCGCGAGGCGTGCAAGAAGAACATAGCCATCAAAGATGAAGCCTTCGACTACATCAAGGGCAAACTGGAAAGCCAGACTCGTGTCGATGAATATGAAGTTGCGCAGTTCATAATGACGCGCTACGCCGAAGAAGGAATGGTCGCCGACCACTATCCGATTGTTGCAGTAAACGCCTATGCCGGAAATCCTCACTACGAGCCAATGCCCGAAGGCTCCAACGAAATCAAGAACGGTGATTTGATTCTAATTGACATGTGGGCCAAGCTCGACACACCCGATGGTGTCTATTCAGACTTATGCTGGATGGGTTATGCCAACGGACCCGGTCATGAGAAAGCGCCAGCGCTCTATGTTGAATTGTTCAACTATGTTCTGCAAGCGCAACAAGCGGCATTCGATTATATCAAAGACAATTTCGGCAAAGGCCCAGTGTATGGCGCAGATGCAGATGACGCATCACGCAAAGTTATCACAGATGCCGGTTACGGAGAATTCTTCACCCATCGCACCGGCCATTCAATCACCGGTGATGTACACGGAAGTGGTCCAAACATCGACAATCTCGAAACCGAAGACAAACGAGCGCTATTGCCAGGACACGCATTTTCACTAGAGCCAGGAATATACAATTTCGACAAAAACTACGGCTTCCGCTCAGAAATCGATGTGCTAATAACCAAAGACGGACCAGTAGTGACAACCACACCACAACAAACCGAGTTACTGTTACTATTCAAATAGAAAGCGTCGTTTAGGTAGCATATTCTGTAGGGGCGGGGTTTCCCCGCCCTTCTTCAATCCATATTGATAGCCACCCCACACACGGGCGCCGAAACGACGCCCCTACTCTAAAACCTTTGCGCCGACCATGTTCGTAACCAAAAACCTAATCACCAAAGCCGAATCCCTCTACGGAACACCGGTAGAGAAATACATCATAGCCCCACTAAAAGAACCCGAACTGGACTTTATCAAAAAGACCCAAAAGCGCGGCAGGGAACATGATGTCACATTCCTAATTTTCAACGAGGCCGGAGAGATAGCAGTGATGAACAAACATGGCTATCCTGAAAATCTCTACCGCCCACCGTCAGGCGGGCTAGATCCTGATGAGTCATTCACCGATGGAATCAAACGCGAAGCCTATGAAGAAACCGGATTAGAAATTGAACTTGAGAGGTATTTACTACGAGTAACAGTAGATTTCAAATCAGAAACACGAACACTTCGCTGGTACACTCACGTATTCGTCTGCAAGGCGCTAACTCAAGAAATCACCCCGCATGACACCAAAGAAATCCGCGAGGCCAAATGGGCCCCAATGACAATCTTCGATGAATTTCGCGAACGTGTCAAAGCCTATGACAAAGGCGGCATACAATACCGCCGAATGTTACATGATGAAATATTGAATTTGTTGTAATGCGAGTTTTCAAAAAGACGCTGCAGTTACAGCCACTTCTTAAACAAAGCCAAAATCCCCTGATCCCAGCCAACCCTATGTGTCACTCCCGGCTTGGCTGTCTCAAGTTCATCTTTGTGTTCAAGATACCACTTATGTGATCCTATCAGCGCATCTTTGTTGGAGTGTTTCGCTTTCCAGCCCAGCTTAGATTCAATCTTGTCAGTAGAAACATAACTGTCTTTGTCAGCTGTTCCATAAACCCACTTATACAAAGGCGAAACACCGATCATCTCAAAGAACGCTAAAGCGGGTTTAACAATTTTCGCCGGAGTAGGCATAATCCGTGAACCATTACCTGCAAAATCACACAAAGCGCCAACATCCTGCCGAACCTGTTCATACTGTGTAGCGCCAACGTTGAACACATCATTAGTCGCCGACGGATCAAGTGTACCTGCTAACCTAATCGCCTCAATCAAATCTGTAACTTCCAGCAATTGATACTTGTTGTAGCCTTTTCCGATAATCGGAATTCGTTTACCCGAATCAACCCAATCATATAGTATCTGGAACACGCCCAAACGCGCAGTGCCGATAAATGTGTTCGGACGAATGATAGTGATACACAAACCTCTATCACGAAACTCACGGCAAATCTCTTCGCCTAGAATCTTAGTCTCACCATAAGCGCCAACACCAATCACCGGATCATCCTCAACCAAAGGATGTTTCTCCGGAACTCCATAAACCGCAGTTGAGCTGATAAATATAAAACGCTCAACTCCGCAATCCTGTGCAACTTCCAGCGTGGTGCGCAATCCGTTGACATTGGTCGAGTAAATATCTTCTCGCTTACAAAGCGGAAGAGCCGCGGCGGTATGGATAATAACCTCGATGTTATTGTCCTTTATCAATTTGGTCATCGCATCCTTATCGCGAACATCGACATTGACCAAAAGCGCGCCCTCAGGATATTCCTCCTTGAAAAAAGGAGCTATATCATTGAACGCCATAAATGCAACGCCAAAACCCGGCAACTGCTGGGCTACGTGATATCCCAAAAATCCAGCCCCGCCGGTTACTAATACTCGCTTATTCTTCATAAATCGCTCTATTACAGGGACTTGCCAATCCCAGAGTTATCCTGTTAACTTGAGAGAATCAGCTCTCTCGCTCAGTGAGCAGTATACGGAAAATTCCGCCGGAGCGCCAAAGCGCAAAAATGTGACCAATAAGCCCTTGCCATAGAATACCAGCCCGGCTTATCTTATCGCAGAGAAATTATTCACGTTAATCGTCGGTAGATGCGACACCCCAGGAAGCTCAAAAAGGGAGAGCAGAAAATGTTTCAAGGAATGACTCGTAAAATTGCAGGCGCATGTTGCGCGGTATTGTTAATCGCCGCTGGCGCACCCGCGCAGGATTCAACCCACTCAAGAGACGGCGCAATGGGCGGCGGAGGCGGAATGCCGCCGATGGGACCTCCGCCGGAAATGAAAGAGCTGGCAGGTATGCTCGGTTCATGGAAATCCGATTTCCAAATGCGCATGGATGAAAAGGCACCTTGGATGACATCACCGGCTACCTTGGTGGTTAAATCTATCCTCGGTGGAGCCGCAAACGAAGGCGCTTTCACTACCTCGATGATGGGCATGGAATTCAAGGGTATTTCCCGGATTTCCTACAATCGCAACTCCAAAAAATGGCAGAACTGCTGGATTGACAATATGGGAGCCTATCAAACTCTTAGCGAAGGTGATTTCAAAGATGGCAAATTGGTTCTCATCGGTAAGGACACCTGGATGGGAAAAGAGTTTCTGATGCGCGAAACTACAACCCTGAAAAGCGCCACCGAAATTGATTGGTTAATGGAAGTGTCCTACGACGATGGCAAAACCTGGTTCGACAATATGAAGGGTACTTACACCAAGCAATAGCCCCTTCCTCCATATTTGAAAGTTTCACAAACAGCCGGAGTCAATATGATTCCGGCTGTTTCTTTTGGGTCTGTTTTCAAAACCAATTATTCATTTGACAGAATCCATATATGTATTATCGTTATTATACCTGACCGCCAACAGGGGAGAGGTTCTATGAATTCCACCGATAGTTCTGCCAAAGCTTTTTTCGCGCAAGCGCTTGTTTTCATCATGACTTTCTGCTGTGTATCGCTCTCCGTCATGAATGCGCAAGCTAACATCAAACTTGCAAAACTCCCGAATTGGAATGCAATCTCACTAACACCCCGAGCGGGAATATTCATTCGACCCGCAGACTCAACCCATAACACCTTGGTTGCCTCATGGAATGGATACAAAGTGATAGTCAGCGAAGCCGGAAATCCAACTCCGGTGTTTATCCGAGTCTTTGACAACGAAATTGATAGCTTACATTCGGTGGTAGTAGGTGATTTCGATTCTGACGGTGTGGTAGAGGTTGCCATGTTGGTGTTTGACTTTCGCACTTTTGGACGATTAAGTCCTTGGGAATCCTTTACTGATGACACTTTGGAATTGCACTTGATTTCAAATGAAATCGGCGCCATCCCGAGTTGTGACACTGTTACATACATTGTTGAACGCCCCTGGAGCTTTATCGATTTGACTTACTTTCCGCTTCCCATAACTCTTTCGGCTGAAGACTTGAATAGTGACGGTAACGAAAATATTGTTTTTAGTGTAGGATGGTTATATCAAACCCCGGTTGCTTTCTTTGTCAGAAACGAGAGCGCCGGAGCTACCACAATCTGGGATTCCTTTCCGAATCGTATTGATACAGTCTTGTCCTACCCAGTGTCTCGCATAGATAGAGCAGATGGCAGGTACTCATTCATGAAGCGTTATCATTATAGGTTCGATGAAATACTTAGCCCCGATCTAGAAATCAGAACTGCATTTCTAAGTATTCTAGATGCATCCTATGATCTTCACGGATTTCCTACGGAGAATACTTGGTGTCAGACTGATTATCAAAACTATTCTCTCGGCTCACAGTCACTTCTTGTCTCTGGATACACATTGTTGGACACTGCATCGAGAGGCGCTCTAATCAGACAGTCCGGCCAGACAGATGATTGTTTCAACGTTAGCTATTCTGAAATGTTCGAGCTTGATGATACTTTGGGTGTTACATCAATATGGAAGAAAGATGAATTCAAATACAGTACGTATGTATTCAACAAGCAAAAACCGGGACGATTCATGGCGATCGGAAACAAAACTCTATTCGAATTCGCCAGCGCCACTGGAGAAAAAATCGACTCAACTCTCGAACCACTGCCCGCAGGGATACTTGGCTGGCATGACCTCTTCGGCGATGGAGACAAATACCTGGTGACACTCAACGACACACTCCTCGAAGCCTATGGTTTTGATTTTGTCACTGATGTTGCTGATGAAGATAATGTTACTTTGTTACCTGAATCATTTGAACTGTCACAACCCTATCCAAACCCCTTCAACCCCTCAGTGTCATTCTCAATCACTAGCAAACGCAAGACTGATGTGACAGTGGACATCTACAACGTACTAGGTCAACGTGTCGCAGAAATCTTCTCAGGTGAACTACACACCGGCAAGACTACTTTCACCTGGAACGCCACCGACAATTCATCGGGAATTTATTTCATCCGCGCCAAAACAAAAGACGGCCCCACGGAAACCCGCAAAGCCGTCTTATTGAAATAATCTATTGCTGTTTGTTTCTACTGTTACTTAGCAATTCCAATCACACCGCAAGCCACTCGCGCGCCAGCGGCGCCTGTTGGTTGCGAAGTCAAATCATCCTCACCGGCGTGAATCACTATCCCGCGACCAATAATCGAATGCTTTCCACTGAAAGAAAGCAGCTTGTCAACCGCATCCAAATGCGCCACTCCGTTTTCATCGGCTACCAAGTTTCCCATATCACCTACGTGTCTAACTGACGCAGTAGGTCCGCCATGATTGACGCCCTCAGGATTGAAATGTCCACCGGCAGACTTTCCGTCAAGTTTACTGCAATCACCAAACTGATGAATATGAAAACCATGTTTCCCCGGAGTCAAACCTGTCACATCAGCAACCACACGCACTCCGCCTTCAACCGCCGTGAAATTGATTATGCCATGCACATCATTACCCTCAGTCGGCGCAAGCACAATAATAGCATGTTTCGGCGCATCAACTGCCAGCATCGCGCTGGCAGTGTCCTTGTCACACTTACCGCAACCTGTAACGACACTGGCCAAAATCCCCAGCGCAATAATTCCTTTGAATGATTTCATCAACAACCTCCATGGTTATACTTTGATAGAGTTATATGCAACAGTCAATCGCGTAAATACTAGATTTCGAAATGTTCGGATGAGTTTAGAGCCCTCCGTCATGCTCTCAACCATAACTGGTTCAGCGTTGAAACTCAATATACAAATCCGAATTCTAATCGAATTCCATAGGAGCCAACTTGAATAGTGTTGTCAATTCTATCAACTGTTACTATCTCGGATCGCGGGAAGGCGCCGATTGACACGGTTGTAGCCTCAATTCTTGCCCAAGTCTTAGCGGCAGGTCTGAATTGAAAGCCCACTCCCGCCTGAAAGGTCTCCATGGGAACTGTGCCAGCGTGGCTTACTCCCAAACCAAGAGAAAGGAAAGGAGAATATGACGCTCCAGAGGCCGGTGTGATTCTATATGTCATTAAAAAAGAATTAACTACGAAATTGGACCGCGAACTGTTGGATTCTACAAAATAGTACCTGTCATAACGAAGTCCCACAGCAAAAAATGAAATTAGATAATATTCTGTTGATATGCCAAAACTTGTTCCTTCAAAGAAGTTGCTGGCCCCTCTGCCGGATTCTTTGAGAGCGTCAAAAGATACACCGACGAGACCTCGATGAGTAAGTCTGTACGGTGACACATAGTTTGGAAAATCTTCCTCGTTGAATTCATTACTACTCTGCGCAAGTAGAGTAGTACCCGCGAAACTGACAAGCAGCAACGAAAGCGTTAGAGTAATGATGCGTGAGGGTGGTACGAGATTGTAACGTGATAGCAAGAACACAGAAAAGCCTCCTCAATTGATTCGAAGCGGCGGCGGTCGTCTCTGTTGTGAAGCTAATACAATCGAGCGCGTTTGCCAAGGAATGAATACAGCGCCGAATCAAACGGGGTGGAGGTGTCGATTTGATGATAGTCGATCCGACTTTGACGACATTGCAGAGCCAGTGTATCGGTGAATTCTTTGAAAGCTCCCGCATAGGTTTTTTTGATTTGCCAGGGGAGAGTAGTAATCTCTTCACCGGTTTCCATGTCTTTGAAAATTGCCTCATCACGAAAACCAAAATCTTTTTCACGAGGGTCAACGATATGAAATACAATCACCTCATGACGATTATGACGAAAGTGTCTCAAGCCACTGATGATATTCTCCGGCTCATCCAACATATCAGAGATAACCACCACCAGCCCCCGGCGCTTAATCCGCTCCGCCATCAAATGCAAAGCAGAACCGACATTGGTTGTACCAGCCGGTTCTTGGTCCTGAATCTCCGCAAGAATCTGATTAAGCTGTCCGGCGCGTGATGCGGGAGGTATAAAACTGCGTATCTGCGAATCGAATGTCACTAAGCCTACAGCGTCACGTTGCTTCAGATTCAAATAGGCCAACGCCGCCGCTAGAGAGCCCGCATAGTCACGCTTAGTGATTAGCTCCGAGGTGTAACCCATCGATGCTGACAGATCCAAAAGTATATAACTCTTGAGATTAGTTTCTTCTTCGTATTGCTTGATATAATATCTATCAGACTTAGCGTAATGTTTCCAATCCACAAGTTTGATAGGGTCACCAGGCATATACTGACGGCGCTCAGCAAACTCAACTGAGAACCCATGAAACGGTGACTTGTGCAATCCGGAAATAAATCCCTCAACCACCATTTTCGCGCGTAGCTCAAGCGTCTCCAGTCGAGAAACTGTTTGCGGGTCAAGAAATTTGTAAGATTGTTTTGCCATTTGTTTTGAACAGTTTAGAAGAATCAGTCATTGCGAGCGAAGCGCGGGAATCTCGTTGATTCATAGAGCGCGTTAATCCAATGGGATTGCCGCGTCGCTCCACTCCTCGCAATGACAGATAGTAATCACTGTTTCTATTGCGGTTTAATCGTCTCAAGCAAACGACGAATTATCTCGTCAACATCAATACCCTCAGCCTCGGCGGCAAAGCTTGTCACTATACGATGACGCAAAGTAGGGTAGGCCGCGAATTGAACATCCTCAACTCCCGGCGTCGGACGACCATCCAGCGCCGCATGGGTCTTCGCCGCTAGAATCAAATACTGTGACGCACGAGGTCCTGCGCCCCAGCTGACCCAGTCTTTCAAAAAGTCCGCCATATCAGATTCAGCCGGGCGGGTGGCGCGTGTCAGGTCAACTGCATACTGCACCAGATGATCCGAAACCGGCAGACGACGCACTAATTGTTGCAAGTCCGAAATTTCAGCGCCGCTCAGAGCCTGGTCAATTTTGTAATCGGGAATAGCTGTAGTGCTCTTAACTATTTGGCGTTCTTCAGCCGCTGACGGATAGCCAACTTTGATATTGAACATAAACCTATCTAACTGCGCCTCGGGAAGCGGATAAGTGCCTTCTTGCTCAATTGGATTCTGAGTTGCCAACACAAAAAACGGCTCCTCAAGTTTGAATGTTTCACCACCGGAGGTGACTTCATGCTCCTGCATAGCCTGCAAAAGCGCCGCTTGAGTCTTGGGAGGGGTGCGGTTTATCTCATCAGCAAGCACGATATTGGCAAACACCGGGCCTTTAACAAAACGAAAACTACGTTTGCCGGAGCCATGCTCTTCTTCAAGAATTTCCGAACCTGTAATATCACTAGGCATCAAATCCGGCGTAAACTGTATCCGTGAAAACTTCAACCCCAAAGTCTGCGCCACTGTCGAAATCAATAATGTTTTGGCCAATCCCGGCACACCGACCAGCAATGCATGACCGCCAGCTAGCAACGCCACCAACAATTGCTCAATGACATCCTCTTGACCGACAATAACTTTTCCAACTTCACGCTTTATCTGGGTGGCCGCCGCGCGAAGTCTATCAAGCGACTGAGCGTCGCTCGGAGCCTGAGTGGGCTTATTTGAAATAGAATCTGATGAAATAGGGTCTGACATGGGAATCTTCCGTCTCTTGAATATCGAAATTTCTGACTATCAACAATTAGCTGTCGCAAACCGACCGCCATCTAATAGCATTATCGGCTGAAACAATAAGAATACGAATAAGTTGCAGAGTTTTCCAGTCCGGCGAGAATCAGAAGGAACTCCTGCTCCCTTATACTCAGGAAACGGAGTTATGTTGATCGGGGAAAAGGACAATTTGCAGAATCAGAGCGATTTAGCTCTATAGATACTATATAGATAGTATCTATAATCAGAGAATAAGCGTACTCAGTGACTGTTTACTGTGGAACTGCTGTGGAAAACAACTGACTTTATGAATAATAGATTGTGAATAAGGCGCTATTTGTCTCTAAGAAACATGGGTTAATCTGTTGCTATCAGGACTATTAGCGAATTATCCACAAGTTGCGCATTTATCCACATTTAGTCTCTTTTGCTAGACCTTGACCTTGTCCTTGGACTTACCTGAGAATGGCAACCCAAATGAGCTAACCGCTTCTTTGGTCTTCTCATCGTCTGAGTCTTCGTCCATCTCGATTGCCATCGGACGTTTTGAACTTGAGGATGACGACTGAGAAGAGCCGGCCCGATGGCCTTCTTTCATTTGACAGCCACCACAGAAAACCGCGCCCTGCTCAATTACCAATGATTTTGAGCGCAAATCACCTTCAACATCAGAATTCGCCTGTAATTCAATCCGCTCACTGGCGACGATATTACCCAGCAATTTGCCAGCGACCACCACCGAGTTAGCCTCAATCTCCGCCTCGACCATACCCGTCGAGCCGATTGTAACTTCATCCGAGGAAATAATTTTGCCCTTGACCACACCGTCGATGCGCAGTCCGCCTTTGACCTCAACTGTACCAGTGAATGTCGTGTCTTTTCCTAGAATCGTATTCATTTGATCACCTGTTTGCTTTGAACCACTATTGAGCATCGAATTTCTCCTATCCGCCTGCGCTGAATTACTCGCGCCATTCTTTCTAGTCTCGTCCTTGTTGCGCCTCGAAGAAAATATCATAATTGTCCACCATCGTTACGCATTCACTAATCTACAGCGCCACTTATTCAACGTCACCTAAAAACCGCGCCGGATTCACCGCTTTGCCATTGACCAAAATTCCGTAATGCAAATGCGGCGCGCTGGATTCGCCCGTATTTCCCGAAAGCGCCAGCCGTCCACCGGCAATCACCGGCATCCCCTCGGTAACCAGCAATTTGCTATTGTGACCATATAAAGTAGAGAGCGTATCATTATGCTTAACAACAACCGTGAGTCCGTAAATCGGATCATTCCCCGCCGAGCTCACCACTCCATCAGCAGTCGCCAAAACCGGAGTCCCAACCCCAACTGCGACATCTATACCCGGATGATATTTACTACCAGCTCCGCTGTCGCTATATAATTGTGTCGTAAATCCCTGCAAGGGAAGACCGTAGGGCGTTGTCAAATCTCTCGGAAACGCTCCGGCCGCCGACGAACCAGCCAGCGGGTCGGCGGACTCACCGCTATCAGTTGCGCTGGTGAATGGAGTAAAATCATATTCAACCCCCGCCATCTCAGCCACCTGCGCTACCATATTCTGAGCCCGGATTAGATTCGCCTCAAGTTTCATAACCTGAGTGCGATAAGACTGCAAGCGATGCTCCTGCGCATTCAGTTGCTTTTGATAATCCGAAATCCGCCCCAAAGTCATCAAATACAGCGCAACTCCCACAAACAAAAACACCCCCGCCAAGACCAAAGTAACCCGCCCCGGCGGCCAAATCCCAAATTGCTTACCGCCAATAGAGACACTAGTCTCATCCCCGGTAACAACCCGCAAAGATATAGGAGGTTTTTTCACATCGGTCATAGTCTATTTCAAATTCCGTTGGGTATTCATACCTGATTCGACAATCTCTATCTCCTCATCAGTCAGGTCATATAGATCATAGACAAGTCGGTCAATTTTGCTGTCGAGCGCAGAGCATTTGTTTTCGTAATAGGTCTTGTCCTTGTCGGTCTTGGCGGCGGCTAGTTGTTGCTTGGCGCTTAGCATTGCTTCCACGTATGCCACCATTTTGTCGTGACGTGTCTTGTCTAATGCATCTGAGAAGCTAATACAACAAAAAGGTAGGGACTTAAGTTCGTTGGTACCAACGTTGTTGTTGGTGCTTGTGATTTTGAATCGCCATTGCGTGAAACGTGAATTGAGTATCCCAAGAAGATACTCAATTCTATATGACGAGCTATCGGAGATCGTTATCGAGTTTGTAGAGTCTGCGAAGTAAGCTGGGGGAGGCATTAATGTTGCAACAACTCGCAATCGTTCATCGACACCCGTAATTCTTTGTGTAGCAATTCTTCGCAGTTTGACTCTCTGTTTTGCAGTCCCACGTACAAGGAAGCCTCTTTCATCAAACCACTCTCGACGACCCTGCTGTAACTGCTTATGAAGTTCATACTGTCCAATCTCCACACCTTTGATGAGTCGCGCCATATTCGTATCAGCCGTTATGAACTTCCTATATATTGTTTGGTTGATCTCACCGCGTGTGACTTCGAAGTCATCAGTCTCTCCCAGTCTCTTGACCGCGCTCAAAGAGTGGATCTTGCGGCAAAGTTCCCAAGCATTCGCGTCAACCAGCGGTATGGGAGTATTTACAGGGTCAATTAGTTTGGTGTCGATAAGGCGGACATGGCACTCGCGGTATGGATCGTCAAAACTATTCCATGGATAGACGCGGACATGAATCTTGGCCGAATCAAATGTTCCTGAAGTCACTTTCGACCCGGTTAGAACGACTGTAGAGAGTTTGGCAGTCGAGAATATTCTGCGCTTTGGATTGTCTTTCTGCGGAAAACAAGCAGCCAGCAAATCATCCGTCGACAGAATCAAGTGAAGGCGAGTGCGATTACAGCTAATATCGGCTAGAAGGGCAAGTGGCACGATTATTCCTATCGATCCTCTATTTCGCAGAACCTTGAGGGATCGCACTATGAAGAATCGAAACATGTTCAATTTACCACCAAGTGCGGACTCGTAGCTTGGTGTATCTCTAATATGTTCTCTAAGAGTTTTGTGCGGCCATGAACTCTCACCCCTTTCTTTTTCAATAACTTCATACGGTGGATTACCCACTATAGCGTCAAAACCACCCTTTTTCATAATTTCTGGAAAGGCATCCTCGAAATCCATCGGGTTGAGTTTGCGCTCTTCTTCGGTGGCGAAAAGTTGACCATCGAGAATATCTCTTCCAATGAGCGAATTGCCACAGATAATGTTCTTGCTCAAGTCAGGTAGAAGTTTTTTCATTTTTGCCACGTGCTCAAAGTCCAGCAGATACTGATGTGCGCTACCCTCAGTTTCTTCTTGTAGCAGTTTTAGGTAGAGCGAAAGCTGACAGACTTCAACCGCCTGTGAATCGATGTCCACTCCATAGATATTGTTAAGCAGGATTTCGCGCTTCTTGTGCAAAGAAAGATAGAGCTTACCGTCACGCTTAATGCAGTCGCCCTTCTTTGCATTGCCTGGATTCTCATTGTAGTATTGTCCGTGGTATTTGAGCAAAACATCATAGGCCCCAAGCAAAAATGAACCACTCCCACAGGAAATATCACCAAAACTCATTTTGGCTATCTGAGCGGGAGTCTTGCCAGTTATTAATCTGCCGATGGTATTCTCCACAATATAGCGGACAATGTATTCTGGCGTATAGTAAACACCTCCGGCCTTACGAACTTCTGGTTTCTCCTCAACCTTGGCTCGTTTGGCAGTAGCGACGATTACTTTACCGAGGAACCTTTCGTAGATTGAACCGAGAATATGGATTGGTATAGCGTTGAAATCATACGGTGAATTGATATGCGCAAGACGTTCACATATACCTGAGAATACACTGTCGTCAACCTGCAACTCGGCACTATCAAGGATATCGTGGCGCTTGTAAACAATCCCATTGTAAATGCTATCAAGTCGACGGCAGGCGACAATAAAGTCTTCCCAGGCAGCGCCTCTTTCACCAAAACGCTCTACTATTCTCTGCGCTTCGATACCTTTGTCTTCAAGAAACCTGAGAAAGACCAGCCGGTCTAATGTGCGTTGTGACAGCTCAGTCAATATCTCACTGTCGAAATCCGGATTTTTGTTCTTGAATGTGCGAGCCAGGGCTGTGCGATACTCGTCTAGCTCGGCCAGAAAAGACTTGTCTATACTTTGGTATCCGCCTGGGAAAAGGCCCCGTTGGACAGCTTTTCCGCGTGGTTTGGGAAGTTCCTTGGCTCGTTTTTCTATCGACCCATTGGAGACGGCCTCTCGTGAGAATAGCCAATAGATTTCGGCGAATTTCTCGCGGTTCGTATAGTCAGTATAATGGAGTTTGATGATGGCTCTACTGAGGGCGGTCTCAACATCCGGGCGGTAACGACAATCAAGGACGTGCAACTGTTCAAAGTCAGTCAAAACTGCGAGAGGTGTCTCGCTATTCCAGCCATAGCGGATTAACTGGAAATAATTTTCCTTTGATCCGATTTCAATAAAGGGTTTTTTCGCTTCGACGTAGAACCGAACATCATGAAAATTCGGCGTCAGATGGAATGCATAGTCGGCTCGTCTCTGCGTCCCACCCGCTACCACACCTTTTTCAACTTTAACTTCCTGTTCGTAGGGGTTGGTTTGCTTCTCATGGTTTACATCCCAACCAAGAGCAATCCAAAATTTGTCAATAAAGTCAATTCTCGCCTGCGCTTCCGAATACTTTGAGTCCTTGTAGTGACTTTCATTACGCCTGAAGTCCTCAACAAGACTCTTAACTTTTTCAAAGGCAGTATCTAGTTCAGGCATGAATGTAAATCCCCATAATGTTCAATGTTGTGTCAGGCTGTCAGGTCTGACACTCACCCTACAGCGCCCGAGAAATGTCGAGTTTCTATGATCACTAAAGCCCTCGCCGGAACCCGACCTACATATACAAGAGGCTACTCACATCAACCGCACCGTCTGCAACAACTCCAACAATCGATTCAAGTCATCAACCCCACCATACTCAATCTCAATCTTACCGCGCTTCAACCCCGGCTTTATGCGCACCGGCGCTCCCAGTCGACGTTTGAGATCTGTCTCGGCGGCCATCAAATCGATATCGCGATGTTTCGGAATCAGTCGACGGCCCTTGCGGCGCTTGGTCTCACGTTCCACATGACGCACCGATAATGAATCATTAATCACTTGATCGGCAACTGTCAATTGCTCTTCTGCGTTACTAAGGTTCAGCAACGCACGCGCATGACCCTCAGAGAGTTTACCGTCACGTAAGTAATCCTGAATCTTCTGCGGCAAATTCAATAAGCGAATAGAATTAGCAATCGCCGAACGTGACTTGCCAATCTTCTCGGCCATCTCAGTCTGACTCATGCCATACTGTTGCATCAATTGCTTATACCCCAGCGCTGTTTCAACCGGATTGAGATCCTCACGTTGAATATTCTCAATCAACGCCAGTTGCAATAATGTTGCATCATCCATCGGCGGCAATACCCGCGCCGGCGCTTTGCTCATCCCAGCCAGTCGAGCCGCACGCAACCTGCGCTCACCAGCAATAAGCATGTAACCGTCACGTTCCTTGACTACCAATAGCGGTTGCAGCATTCCGTCACGTTTCAATGAGCCGGATAGCTCCTTCAAGCTCTCGTCATTAAATGTCCGGCGCGGTTGCAAACGATTCGGAAAAATCACATCCAGTGAAATCTCAAAGGAACTTTCAAAGGCCCCGTTGTCGACTTTGCTAGCCTGAGAGGATACCTGTGCAACCGATGCTTCAGAATCAATCCCCATATTTTGTCTAATCGGCTTCTCGCCATCTGAGTCGCTTGAGTCCTTTGGTCTGGCGCTGGCCTGGGTAGATTGGGTCACCACCTGGCGCATCAGCGCATCCAGCCCGCGTCCTAATACCGGTTTGCTCATCTTAGTTTGCTCCTATTAGTTCACTGGTGAATGCCATGTAATTTTCGGCCCCCGAAGAGAGAATATCATATTGGACAATCGGCTTACCAAAAGACGGCGCCTCCGATAGTCGTACATTGCGATTGATAACAGTCTCATAAACCTTGTCTTTGAAGAACTTACGGATTTCGTCCGCCACCTGCCTTGATAGCTTAAGTCTGGAATCAAACATAGTCAACAGCGCGCCTTCGATAGCAAGCTCAGGATTCAATTGAGAACGCACCAAATCAATAGTGTTCAATAGCTGGCTAAGTCCCTCAAGCGCATAGTATTCACATTGAATCGGAATCAATATCGAATCTGCCGCAGTCAAGGTGTTGATAGTCAATAGTCCCAAAGACGGCGGACAATCCACTATAATATAGTCATACTGGTCCTTAATCGGCTCCAGAGCCTGCTTCAATCGAGACTCCCGCGAGAGCATACTCACCAATTCCACCTCGGCCCCAACCAGTGAAATCGTTGCTGGAACAAGACTAAGCGTCGGTAGATCAGTGGCTAAAGTTGCCTCCGCAATCGACTTGTGGCCAATTAGGACTTCATAGATCGAGGCGTCAACTGTGGACTTATCTATCCCCACACCCGAGGAGCTATTCCCCTGAGGATCGACATCGATGAGCAGCGTCTTTTTTTCCGCCAGAGCCAGGCAGGAGCAAAGATTGATAGCCGTGGTAGTCTTACCGACCCCACCCTTCTGATTACAAATGGCGATTGTTTTTCCCACGGAAAATCCTCCCGCGCCAGTGGAGCTATGAAATTCTCAGCATAGCTGTAAGAGTATTGTTTATTGTCTCGAATACTAAAAGCGGTATCAACTGTAGTAGTCAATCCGAATCAGTCAAGAATGACATTTGACGGGACAATACACAATATAAAAAACAAGCAAAGACCGTAATTAGCGCTCAGATAACGGATAATTGCTAACTCTGTGGACTGTTTCACGTGAAACAGTCCACAATACGCCGCCAGAGCGGTCAGTATATGTATATATAGTAGAATTGTTTAGAGAAAGTCCATTGCGGCAATGGAGGGGCTGTGGCGGCAAGATTATTGCTTATGCTTGAATACTGAGATTGTTCTCTCCAGCGAAGAACTTTCTTGAGCAGTTGCGTCTTTGGGGGCTTCTTCTGATTCGAGGCGATAAGTATAGAAAGAATGTGCGAGCGTATTGCTCACAATATCCTGTGAGCTGCTATAATAAACTAATCCGCTGGTCTCATTGCTGGGTCTTAGAAAATTAGCCGCCTTGCGAATCATCGCCGAATCAGCTTTCACCCAGCGTATGGTTACTATGTCATAGGTTGGCTTGCTGGATGCAGGGTCGGTGCCCAGGGACAATTCGCCCGTGACAGTCAAAATCGTCGGGTTATCGGCAAATTCACGAAAATTGCAATTGAGAACTTTTCCCTTTATACCAAATTTCTGCAACGCCCGCCTGAGGAACATCGCCTTCTTGCCCGTTCTCTCAATCAGCGTCAATTCGACATTACCTAAAGCCAAAGCCAGCGGAATCGATGGCAATCCCCCCCCGGAGCCAATATCCAGAATACGAGTCCAATTCCTCTCAGGGAACAGCTCATTGGGCCCCTCCATGTATGCCGGAATGAGACAATCAGCTACCAGGCCATACAGGTCTTCAGGAGATGTTTCACGTGAAACAAGATTCACACGTGTATTCTCCTCCAGTAAAAATTCTACATAGCCAGAGAATCTATCCCGACCACCGAATTTGTCCAGCACGGTATTTACCGTGAATTCCTTGAAGTTGTTTTCCTGCAAGCTATAGCATCCTACGTTATTTACTGGCTGATTGAGTTGTGACGCTTGATTCCTACTGCAAGTACCGCGATATCGCCAGAAGTTATACCCTCAATTCGTCCGGCCTGCCCCAATGACGTGGGACGGAAACGAGAAAACTTCTCCCGGGCCTCATTTTTCAAACCATTAAGAGTCTCGTATTCAAATCCCTCTGGAATAGGCTGAGATTCGAGCTTCTTGAAACGCTCAATTTCGCGATCCTGTTTGGCAATATATCCGGCATAACGAATACGCACCGCCGCCCGTTCACGAGCCCGCCTTGAGACTCCGTTGCGCGATAAATCAAAACTCTCAATTTCCGCCAGCCCCATCCCCGGCATTCTTAGCAAATCAGCCAGGCTGACATTCTCTTTCCTTGGCAATCGCTCTTTCAGCTCAGTGAATTCAGTGACGTTGACTCTGGTCTTTTCCAGCCTGGTTATCTCACCAAGAGTTTCTACTTCAAGCTCTCTGTGATCTGTAATCTTTCTGCCAGAAATCAAGCTATACTTTTCAGCATACCCGATAAGTCTGTCATGCGCATTGTCCTCGCGCAGAGCCAAGCGATGCTCCGCGCGTGAAGTAAACATACGATATGGCTCAGTAGTGGAACGAGTTACCAAATCATCTGTCATCACCCCGATATATGACTCGCTACGGCTAGGCGCAAAGGGCTTCTCGCCCCGTTGTTTCAATACCGCATTAACCGCCGCCATCAACCCCTGACCGGCGGCCTCCTCATAACCCGAAGTGCCGTTAATCTGCCCTGCAAAATACAAATTCTCCACCCGACGAGTTTCAAATGTCTGACGAATCTGATAAGCCGGGCAATAATCATATTCCACCGCATAGCCCGGACTACGAAACTCCACCCGCTCCAAGCCGGTGACCGTGCGCATCGCCCGCAACTGAATATCCTCCGGCAACGAGGTAGAGAATCCATTAGGATAAATATCATCAGTCCCGTTACCCTCTGGTTCGAGAAAAATCTGATGACTCTCTTTATGCGCAAAGCGGTAGAATTTGTCCTCAATCGACGGGCAATAACGCGGACCAGTAGAATCAATATCACCGCTGAACATCGCCGAAGTAGTTAAATTCTCAATAACCAGTCGCTTAGTTTCCTCTGTGGTATAGGTCAAGAAACAGGAAACCTGCTGTCTTTCAGTGGCTTGAGTCTCGGGCGAAAAAAATGGAATCGGCGTATCTCCCGGTTGGGGCTGACATTTGCTAAAATCAATAGTGGTTCCGGCCAAGCGTGGCGGGGTGCCAGTCTTAAGTCGGCCAAGCTCAAACCCCAAAGAATCCAAAGACTCAGAAAGCCTATAAGCCGCCTTTTCATTCAAGCGCCCCGCTGGAGTTTGCTCTTTACCAATATGTATCAGGCCACCCAAAAACGTCCCGCTACAGACTATTACACTATGACAGCTATATTCTTTACCGGACTCATCTGCAATCCCGTTGATTTTGTTGTTTTCAACCAAAAACTTGCCCGCCAAAGCCTCGATTACCGTAATCTGCGGCGTTCCATTGACTATATCACAAACAAACTGATTATAGTCCCGGCGATCACATTGAACTCTGGTAGACCAAACCGCCGGACCGCGCGAGAGATTCAGCCGACGAAACTGAATTCCCGAATAATCCGCCGCCTTGCCCATAATCCCGCCTAAAGCGTCTATCTCTTTGACTATATGAGACTTACCAACACCGCCAATCGCCGGATTGCAGGACATCAACGCCAATTTACTGGCGTCCATAGTCATCAACCCTACACTACAATCCATACGTGAAGCCGCCAAAGCCGCCTCAACTCCGGCATGACCTCCACCTATAACAATTATATCAAAATCACAATCACGTTTCATAGTATTCGTAACTCAAATTCCAGTAGTAGTTTACAGGTAATTTCTGGATTCACTCAGCCTTGGCCGACCTCCAAAGTACACTATATATATAGTGCAGTATATAACGCAGGATTCCCGCCCCGTATTTCAAAAAAAGTACGCCCAATCGACGAACCGCCGCCAAGATAACCCACCTGAGCCAAAGCGCAAATAACCGATTGACGATTTTGGCAATTGTCGTATCATTAGAGAATAGCAATGGCGACTCAGCTACATTCGCCGCCAAAATGATTTAATAATCGCTGGGACGGATATTCACTTCATACTATGAAATCATCTTACTACTTAGCAACAGCATTCGCCCTGAGCTTGTTGCTATCATTCTCGGATCTAGTCTCGGCGGAGTGTCCAACAACCTTGGTTGGCAGGATAAACATTTATGACGGAGTCGAAATCCACGCCACCCTAGACGACCCTGAAATCATCGGTGAGATAGAATACTCGGCAACCACCACCGGAGCCGGTACCGTCACAATGTTTGGGGGTGGATTCGGGATTTATTCTCCTGCTGTATCAGATATTGGCAAGACCATCGAAGTTGAAGTCTCGGCCCGTGTTGAAGGTGATGCTGACTTCGAGGTGTTCTGTACCTTTGACATCATCATATTGAATTCACCGCCTAAGTTAAAATGTCCCTCGTTCCTCCGGTTTGTGCCTCTAGGTGAGAGCAGAGTTATTCAAATAATGGCAACTGATGATGAAGTTAATTACGGAATCGGAAGCTTACACTACTCACTTGGTAGTGCCTCAGTAGATTTCGCCAGTATCACCGATGATGGAGAGCTGACACTCTCTCCTATTCGCGGAAGCAAAACTTGCGAGGCGCAAGTAGAGCTAGTAGTCACTGATGATTTCGGCGCCGCTGACACATGCTACTCATCGCTGGCAGTATTGAACCGCAAGCCAACAATAATCTGCCCTGAACATACACCAACATCCGGGCTCTGGGGTGACACACTAACCTACAAGGTCCTGTCGTTTGATCCGGACAGCGCTTATCAAAGCGTAAGCTATTCGATTTTGGATTACACCGGTCCCGGCTCTCCGGAAATCGATAGTGACGGTAACCTCACCTGGGTGACGGAGAAGTCCACTGAGTTTATCGGCGAGACCAGAATATGTATAGTAGTGACAGACGAAAGCAAACCGTGCGAAACTTTCAATGAAAACAACGCTGATACCTGTTGCGCCTACTTCACAGTACAATCTGATTTTAGCTTAAGCATAGGTGTACTCGATAATGTCCTGCAAGGTGGTCCAGTGGAACTACCTATATTTCTTGATAGCTCCTATCAATCATCACCTTTTGGCTCGCTGGAGTTTCTAATAGACTGGAATCACAATGCGCTAACCCTGGCCGGAGTATCGGCAGGCGACTTTCTTGAAAACAATGGATGGGAGTATTTCACATTCCGTTTCGGCAATCAATGTGGAAGCGGTTGTCCCGATCTGTCCGTCAGAATCATAGCAATTGGGGATATGAATAACGGAGCTGTTCACCCAACAGGCTACACCAATGTCAGCGCAGGCTCAAATGAAATTGCGCGTCTTCATTTTCAAGTGTTCGAAGGCAGAAACCTCCAGTGTGCATTCATTCCTGTCAGCTGGAGATGGGATGATTGCGGTGACAATGCTCTTACCTCAGTATACGGGGATACAGTATTCATCAGCTCAAACGTTTTCGAAATCGACTCAAGCGCCGCAGAGAAACAAGGAACAAAGGAAAAGGAATTTGAATACATTGAAATCACAGATTCTCAGCGCGAATTCCCAACACTAACCGGCGCCCCCGATTCATGTTCCAATGCATTCATCTCGTTAGCAACGCTCAAGCGCATATCCTTCTACGGCGGTGGAATACAAATTGTCTGCCCCGACGAAATCGATGCGCGAGGTGACTTGAATCTTAATGGAGTAAGCAATGAAATAGCGGACTTAGTGATCCTCTGCGATTTCCTCGTAAACGGACGTGACGCTTTTTCCATAAGTCCAGAGGGACAAATCGCCGCATCAGAAACCAATAATGATGGTTTCCCCGGCACAGTCGCAGACTTGGTGTATATGATTCACATAGTATTCGGCGATGAGATTCCTCGAGAGGATTTGACACCTTTCGCCGATACTGTCAAAATCACATCTCTCGACGGTATCATCTCCACCAACAAAGAGCTCGGAGCTATTCTGCTAGTCTTCGAGGGTGATGTCACACCGACTCTGATGGCGACCAATATGACCATGCGCATCGGAAAACCAAATGGAACCACACGAGTCCTGCTAAAAGACATCAACGGCATAGAGACAATCAAGCCAGGCTCAATTCTTGCAGTCACCGGAAAACTGCTCTCAGTTGATGTGTCAGATACTATCGGAAACTCAATGGTCCTAGAAAAAGGCTTCGCCCCCAGCCCCGGTACAATTCCAACAACTTTTGTCCTAAACCAAAACTACCCCAACCCCTTCAACCCGACAACCACCATACCAATAGATTTCCCCCGCCGCTCAGATTACACAATAACCATCTACAACATCCGCGGCCAAAAAGTAAACCAACAAAAAGGCGCCCACAATACCGGAACCCTAAACTATATCTGGGCCCCCAAAGGCCTACCATCAGGTATCTACCTATACAAATTCCAAGCCGGAATTTTCGTAGCCACTAAGAAACTGGTCTTGTTGAAATAGTAAAATAGATAGTCGGTGTATCTAACTAACTCTTCTATATCGTTCAGAATTAGCAGTTGACTATCTGATAATGAACCCTATATTACTAATAGGTTGCTACATGCAGTCGATACCTTCAGACGTCAGCCTTGACTTATTTTTGCTAGAATATCCAGTTCATCAGCATACAAAGTGTAGGCGTATATCATGATCCGCAAAATACTATTTTCAGTCCTAGCTCTGGCCTTGTGCCTGATTGTTACAAAAAATGCCATCGCGCGCAATGGCGTAAATGCCACAATCACATCCGGTCTGTTGCTAAATGATGACATCAACGGACTTGACTATTTGGTGGGACACACTTCAACCCTAACCTACACTATTCAAATAGAGAGTGATGTAAGTATCACCGGAGCTACATTGGGGTTTGTTCTCTATAGTCCCGACGGCTCACTGACAAATATCTTCTGGAATTCCATTCCAACGGCAGTAGGTCCTTGGGGGGATTCCACTACCTGGAACTTCACCGGCCCCCAACTGAGAGCCGGCTCTGATGAATTCAATGGCTCTTTGCCGAGTAATTGGATGACCGGCGGTCTCGCTTTTCTTGGGGCGGGTTATGGACCTACCGAATTGGCAGATGCTCTTAGGTTCACCATCCGGCTCCCGGGAGTTGAAGGCGGCGTTCTTTGTCTCGATTCCGCCTTTCAGCCACCAGCAGGCGAATGGCTACTGGCTCCGGCCAATGGTGGAGACGGCGCCGCTGAATGGTTAGGCGGCGGGGGTGATATAACCGTCGGTGGAACAAGAACAAATGCACTATGTATTACCACATCTTCTATATCCAGTGTTACTCCCTGCCCCAATAATGCCACAATCAACCACTGCGAAATCCTGAGTTATCGGGCGTTTGGCGAAGCTCCGAATTCTGCGAATCCCTCTGTAGTATATTCAGTGACACATACCGGAACCGGTGAGGCATTTATCGATACTCTTGGTAACGTCCTATATCAGCCTGGAGCTGGTGAAATAGGCTCTATATCTATCACAGCCAACGCCTCAGATACAGATGGCTCTAGTGTTGATTGCATCACATTTGTTGATTTAACTTCAAATGCTCCTACTATCGGTTGTCCTCCAGACTTTTCCACAATCAGAGGTAAGCGAAGCGTATCCTTACCGGCCAATGGAGTTGACGTAGATAATTGCGACGCGTTGACCTATTCACTGGTTTCTGTAAGTCCAACTCCGATAGGTACCGTCTCAGTTGATCCCTCAACTGGAGCAGTAACATTTGACTCAGATGAAGCCGATGCAGTGGGGAACGCCGACACTGATTACACCGTTTGTATCGCCGTATCCGATGGATTTTTTTCCGACCAATGTTGCATGACCTTCACAGTTTTAGAGGAGGAAGTGTTCAGCATAAGCATTGAGCAAACCGATAAGATACCTCCTGGCGGATCATTTCAAGGCGAAGAAACCACCGTTTGCATCAACTATGAAGGCGGTTCAAGTGACATAGGAGGTTTTGACTTTCTGATTTCCTACGACCCAGTTGCACTATCGATAGTAACTGTAACCGAGGGCAACATATTTGCAGATTACGAGTGGTAATACTTCACTTATAGTTCGAGATTTGGAGGGAGTTGTTGCCCGCTTGGGAGATTGCGTATTGTCGGAGTTGCCGATGTCAATTCCAATTTAGATCATCCGACCAACAACCTTTTGGTCTCCGGTGATCAATTTGCCTGTATCACGTTCCTAGTTTCCACCGACGAAATCTTTAATTGTGATTTTTTACCCATTCGCTGGGAGTGGATGGATTGCGGGGATAACTCTATTACGTCTCCTTCTCTTGATTCCCTATACTTCAGTCGCAATGTCTTCGACTTCATTGGATCTGATGTTATTAATATACCCAGTGGTTTTCGCGCCGATCTAACCAATGGTAGCCTACCTTTTCCAACAACTGGTGGGACGCCCGATTCGTGTCTATTCCCACGAGGGATAACTGGACCAAAGCGATATATTGATTTCAAAAACGGCGCCGTAAGAGTCATGTGCTCAAGTGAATTAGATCCCAGAGGTGACATCAATATAAACGGAATTGCGAATGAAATTGCTGATCTAGTACAACTGAAGAGATATTTTATTGAGGGTAATGCCGCTTTTGGTACTCATGTAGAGGGGTCAACTGCGGCGGGGGATGTCAACTGCGATGGAATTCCCTTAACAGTCGCAGATTTGACCTACATACAGGGTATAATAATCGGTCGCTTTTTGCCTTGCACCCAGGGAACTGGTATTCTTGACTCCGTTACTATTTCTTTACGCAATGACATCATTTCAACGGATAGAGCTCTCGGTGGCGCGCTATTTGTTTTTGAAGGAAGAGTCACACCCACTCTTCTGGCCTCCAACATGGAAATGAGCATTGGTATGGTAAGCGGAAACACTCACGTATTGGTGACCGCTCACTTAAGCCAGTTCTCAACTGAGTTCATCGCCCCGGGTTCGATCCTGCAGGCAGACGGCAGGCTAATATCCACCGATGTTTCCGATACTCTTGGCGCTAGTTTGAATGTGCAACTTGATTTTGCAACCGATGTAAATGAGGACAACACCAACATCCTCCCGCGCTCATTCGCTCTGCATCAAAACTACCCCAACCCCTTCAACCCGTCCACCACCATCAAAATAGATTTCCCCCGCAGTTCAGATTACACCATAACCATCTACAACATCCGCGGCCAAAAAGTAAACCAACAAAAAGGTGTCCATGAAGCGGGCGAACTCAATTACCTGTGGGAACCCAAAGACCTGCCATCAGGTGTTTACTTCTACAAAGTCCAAGCCGGTGATTTTGTAGCCTCAAGGAAACTGGTATTACTCAAGTAGCATGTGACAAAAAATTATTTCTCGTAGCCCGCGACTTTGTCCAACTGCGGCAGAGTCCAGGGGGCTAGTCGCTGAATCTGATCACGAAATATCAATGCGCGCTCACGACCATCAGGATAGGGATATAGCGATGGATACAAAGCCGCATAAACTGAAAAAACATCCTGATCCAGTTGCAGCGCCGTCATCAATGCTTCTTGTGATCGATCCTGTTGCCCCAAGCCCGACAAACACCGCCCGGCTACATAGTAAATGTATGGATACTCCAAAGGAGCTAACACCTTTCGAGCTGTGTCCAGATACTTCAACGCAACAAGGTATTTTTCGTTAGCCAAGTGATTGAATGCTTCAGCATAAGCCTGAACAAACTTTGCATCAACACGTCTTCCCAGTGTATCTGGAACTTGTTTCATGCGCTTGTAAACATCAATCATCCGATTCCCACTAGGAGAATAAAAACTAATCGCGCGATATGAATTCAGAAATGCCGGATAAAGAAACAACGCTTTCTCGCCCGGTGATGAAGGCTTTAGTCCTGTGCTAAAGGCAATGTAATCAGGGGCTTGATGTAAGATGTACTCTGCATTGTACTTTCTCTCACGCCAGGTAGTTTTCATATCCTCTATCACTGCCTGCGGATGGCGCGCGATAGTAGAGTCAGTCAATCCCACCATATCATAAACATCATGCCCCATCAGTAGAAACCCCGTCAGGCCGATTGTCGAGGTAGCCAAACTGAAATCAGACCTATCGACCTTGCGAAGCTGATTGATGACTTCTTGAGTTTGTGTATACAGTCCCCGCTCAAATCCAAGTGACACTCTTGCCGCCCTCAATGGAACAAACAACTGCAAAGCGATTTGAAGTGCGAAAACAGTAGCAAGAGCATATCGATTACGGAGCGCTCGCGTGATAGCATAGCCAAGAGCCAGGTACAATGGAGCCAACAGAGGCAGAAAGAAACGCCCGACCTTCAGAACGTCTCCCCCGATAAGAATTATGTAGGCCATATAAAGAAAGCTATACAATAAAAACGCCTTGATAATCTTTGGAGATTTTCGATAGAAAAACCCTGGAAGAATTAGGAGCATTCCAAAGAGACCATAATGGAACTGAAACTCACCCCAGTATTCCAACCCTGCAACTATCTGCGCCCAGTCCCAAACAGTCTTAGCAAAAAATGGATTTGGAGCGATTGAGCCAAAATAGGAAACTTTGAAAATCACAAATGGAATCAAAGGAACAAGCGCCATTCCCAGAATAGCTAATTCACGTTTAGGAAGCCTCTTTGTTTGTAGCAGTCCAAACAAGGGAAAGAAGAAAGTCAGCAGTAACCCCTCAGGTCGTGTCAACACAGCCAAAGTCAATATAGGAGCCAACATCCAACTGTTGCGATAGTAAAAATAAAACGCCAACAAAGTCAGCAACGTGAAAAGCGCCGTCTCAAGACCCGCGACAGTCCAATACACAAAAGAGATATTGGTCGCCAGAGTAAGTGTCACGACCAAAGCTAGAATCAAAGCTACCCTAGATGATAGCTCCTGCGAAATAATCTTCCTCGATAAAACAAAAGTCAGAACAAGTGTTCCAAGAGATAGCAAAGGCCCAAAGAATGACAGAGTAAAGAAATACTCAACACCCAACTGCTTAAATAGAATTAGGAAAATCAACCAGAGGAAATTCGTATACCCCTCTACCTGAACTCCGTAATTCCAAACTAATCCATGACCAGAAAGAAAATTTTCCGCATAGCGCAAAGTGATAAACGCATCATCTTGCAGGAAAAAGAAATCCCAGCAAAAATACACAAACACTGACAGGGGGATTACAAGAGCCAAAGTCATCGGCTCAAAACGAAATCGTTTGCCCCCTTGAGCGCCATCATTAGAGCCACGACTATTTTTGTTCTTCATTGACATACAACAATATCACTACTTTCCAATACAAAACGAAGAAAAAACGACCTCCAGCAAATCATCGGTATAAACCTTACCGGTAATTTCATCGAGCGATCGCAAGACAGCCTTCAAATCAAAAGCAATAAGCTCCGGTGAAACATGCCTGTCCAATCCGTCACTAACTGCCACTAATGACTCCAACGCCTCAGCAAGTTTTTCCTTGTGCCGCTCATTGGTAATGACCTTACCGTCAGTTTGGTCCTCAAGCCGCGATTCAATCCCCGCAAGTATGCGTCTCTCCAATTCCTCAATACCCTGCTCAGTCTTACAAGAAATCGCAAGCGCCTCGCAACTCTTGCCTCCTAAAGTAATCTCCGCATCATCAGAAACGCATGCGCCAGGCAAATCAATCTTGTTAAGCGCCACAATAGTCAAAGCAGCAGGAGCCCTATCAGCAGCGATTTCATCACGCCAATTCTCACTACTGCAATCAACCAACCACAAAGCCAAATCCGATGCGTCAGCCAACTCATAGGCAAATTGTTGCCCCGCTACTTCAATCTCATTAGTAGTGTCACGTAATCCTGCTGTGTCAGTAATCTCAACTGCAAACCCGCCCAACTCAATCCACTCACTAAGGTAATCACGAGTAGTCCCCGGAGTCGGGCTAATTATCGCGCGATTCTTTTTCAACAAAGCATTGAAAAGCGAAGACTTCCCTGCATTGGGACGTCCACACAAAGCAACTTTGAAACCGTCACGAATAACTATCCCCGCTCGATATGAATTCACCAAACTCTGAATCGATTCACGGATCAGCGCCACATCCTTGATTAGACTACTATACTCATCAGGATCAATCTCTTCTTCAGGAAAATCAACCTGCGCCTCAAAAGTAGCGGCGAGTTTAACCGTCAATGTACGCAAGCGCTCCACCTCTTGTGAAGTTTGTCCCAGTAGATTATCACGCGCCGCCGAATAAGAGCGTTGAGAGTTAGCCGAAATCATCTCGGCAACCGCCTCGGCCTTAGTCAAATCAATTCGTCCGGCCAAAAATGCGCGCTTAGTAAACTCCCCCGGTTCAGCTGGCCGCGCTCCAGCGTCATACAATGCGCGCAAAACATTCAAAAGCACAACACGTCCGCCATGGCAATAAATCTCCACCTGCTCATCACCGGTGTAGCTCTTGCCCGACGGCATCCAAACTGCCATCACCTCATCAAGAACCTCACCTGATTCGGGGACAGTGAACTTTGTTAGCTTAAGATAGAACGGAGATGTAGTGTCAGTCTCATCCGAATTCCAGCCGAGAAACGGCGAGCAGAATTCACGCGAACCAACACCTGCAACTCGAATAGCGCCAATCCCCCCCTCACCCGGAGGCGTGATAATAGACGCTATCAATTCGTTGTCAGAATTCATGTGGAGAATTCATGTGGAGAATTCATAGTCAGAATCTATTCTGAGATGGTCCTGAGTAAACCTAGGCTTGGAAAAACTCTAGCGAGATTTCTTAGCCTTTTTCTTCTTACGAGCAACTGGAGCTTTAGTAATTACCGGAACTTCTTTGATCTGAGCGTTCTCACGGCTTCTTTTCCGATTACCGTAGAGTTGCTCGAAAAACGAAAACGCATTAAACACTGTCCAGTAAATCACCAACCCCGATGCAACAGTGCGGAACATAAATCCAAATACCAAAGGCATCATATACATCATAGCCTTGTTTTTCTGATCCGCCATACTGACTTTTTGCTGTGCAAATTGAAATCCTACCATCAGCAGAACAAGAATCATATAGGGATCAATCCAGCCCTCCGCCCCGCGCGAGAGATCATCCCACCAAAGAATAAACGGCGCCCCACGAAATAGAATTGTAGTGTAGAACACCCGATAGAGAGCAAGCAACAAAGGCATTTGCATCAACATAGGCAGACAACTAGCTAGCGGATTTACCCCGGCCTCCTTGTAAAGCCCCATCGTCGCCTTCTGCAACGCCTGCGGATTACTCTTGTGTTTCTCCTTAAGCGCCTCAAGTTGCGGCTGAAGCTCCTTCATCGCCGCCATAGACTTAACGGACTTACGTGACAGCGGCCAGACAAGCAGCTTAACCATTATTCCAAGCAGAATAATCACAAAGCCATAGTTGGGAATGATGTCATACATATGTGGCAACAACCAAATAATCGGCACCGCAAAAATTCGAATCAACCAACCCACAACAGGAGTTGTGCCAATATCAAAAATCTCCTGTAAGTCCGCATCATAAGCGTCCATCCGCTTCCAATCCAATGGCCCTACATAGACTGTCAAATCATCTCTGATCTCGTCTTGTGACGCCTTGATTGTCACATCAAAACCCGCAAAGATATGTTTACGTGTGACACGATCACCGTTGCTTTTCTTCTCAACAGTCTCAAACCATGCGCAACAGCCCGCTCACCGGGGCCCGAACGAGGTATCAGTGTAGCAGTAAAATACTTGGTGCGAATTCCCATCCACTGCACATCATCGGTCTCAGAAACTTTGAACTTACCGTCTTCCCAATCATTACCAAAGAACGGAATCCCCGTCGAGCCAAAAGTAGTAGGTCCACCTGGAAACAGAGCCATCGCAAAAGACGAATTGTAATCACCGGCTTTGTCCTGTTCAGTCGCCTTAAGCGCGGTTCCCCATAGAACTTCATAATCGCGCTCGAAACCAAACACGCGCCTATCAGGAACCACTGTTTCCAAATCATATGAATACCTATCAGGATAAAAAGTGTAATGCTTCTCAATCACTCCCCCGGTAGGGCTAGTGTAACTGAAAGTGATTCTCTGTTCTGAGGACTGCGCGTCGATTCTATTGGATGCCCTGTCATGTGTATATGACAACTCGCTCAAATTGAATGCGCCGTCAGTAAACGAAATCTGCGGCTCGGCCCTCTTAGAATCAGAGATCATCTCAATTGGCTCTTTATCACCGTAGGCATAATTGAATTTCTTGAGCTTGATAGAAATCGGCCCGCCACCAAATGTAGAAAGCTTCACCGTAAACAATTTCGTCTCAACAATAATCGTATCAGCTGTCACACCTGCAAGATCAACACCCTCCGCTGATTGCGGAGCCCCAGAGCTTCCTCCATCGGCATGCGCCGTATTGACAATCACATCCGATTGCGTGTTCTGATTATTCGAATCGCCCATAGCAAAGCCCCGCGCCTCGGAGGCTGATTGAGCGACTAGAGAATCAACTGATTCCTGTTGTGTAACAGGTTGTATTGGAGTTTCCGACGGCGGATCCATAAATCCCAACATCACCATCAACGGTCCCCAAAAAAGCACCAAAATCCCCAGCGGAATTACATATAAGAGCGTTTTCTTATCCACGATGTATTACAATATCTTTCTTACTAGTTGCGCGATGTCGTGCGGCGGCTTCAGCCGTCGTGTTACATCGCGTGATTACAATCTTTCTACGGAACCGGATCCGGACCAAAAGGCCCCCAGGGATTACACTTCAACAGCCTCCGTGCCGTCAAATACAATCCCTTGAAAACTCCATGCTTGTGAAGCGCCTCTTCGGCATAATGCGAACATGACGGCTCAAAACGACAAGAGCCACCAAGAAACACACCCAGTGTGTAACGATACAACCAAATCAACCCAACAAAAACCCACTTGAAAGGCAATCCCAGTTTCGCAATCAAAGACCGCTCCGAAACTCGCGCGTCGTCACTAACAGCCATAGCTGATTCTGCCATTGTAGGATCTGAATGGGGAGCGCTCATATTTACAGTACTACAAGTTTCAAAAAAATATTCATCGCTGAATTGTCATTGGCTCGGCGCAAACGTTGCAACTTTCGTCACAGTGAGACGTGAGCCATTTCTGTCATTGCGAGGAGCGAAGCGACGCGGCAATCCCGTCGCAAAAAATCACTGCCTCTTAGTATTCTTAACCCGTGAATAAACATCCTCAAGCAATCCAACAAGCTCCCCGCGCAATCCCTGTAAATCACTCCGACTCAACTTCGCTGAAGCCTTTTTCGCCAAACCCTTACTCGGGGCCAATCTCGGTGGATTATACCTAACTGCAATCTCTCCAGCTAGCTTAGAGCGATTCTCCCAAAGACGAATCGTCTCGCGCAGCGCCCGCCTGATTCTATTACGTCTAACCGCATTCCCGGTTCGTTTAGGAATCGCCACCAACCACTTTGCCGGTTGGTCTTTCGGTTGGTCTTCATCATTGCCGCCGAACGGGCTGATACGATAAAAGACGGTCAGTGATGAACCTGACCGCCTTTTCGCGTTTCTAAATAACTTTCGAATACTCTCACGATTCTTCAATGAGAGCGAACGGGGCATCGACAACGTTTTTGGTTGTAATGTCGTTGGCTTCAATGTCTTTATTTGCAACGACTTAGACGATGATTCAGGCGCTTTACCGGATTCAGTTGCGCTCTCCCGTCGAATTAAATCCTTATTTCTTGGTTGAAACTGTGACACAAAGCTTAGCTCGGCACTTAGCGCGACGACGCGCCAGGACTCTTCTTCCGCCTTTGGTCGCCATACGGGCCCGAAACCCATGATCATTGAGCTTCTTTCGGTTGGATGGTTGAAACGTACGTTTTGGCATAATCACTTATCCTATAGTTAGTTACGAGCCGCAAAAACCAAAAAACACCTCAGCGCGACCCGCCTTTATTAATTTACAAACCCATAAAGACACCAAAAGCGACGCAAACCCCACGTCACTAGAAGCCCGACAATAAACACCCAAAACCCCCACCCGTCAAGCGCAAAAATCAAGTAGATTTACGAGGTATTTAGAAAGTGAGGGGAGTCAGGCCTCTAGCAAAGACGCCACAAAAACCGTCATTCCCGCGCAAGACCCGACACTCTCTCTATGAAAAGGTGTGAGGTCACAATTTTCAAAAAGCGAAAACCAAGACCTCACACAACAAATAAGACTTTATCAACAGGCCCGAAGGAGGGAATCCAGGCAACCCAACGATTCCTCCAGCCATGTAGTTCTTAGGCAAGCGACCGGCTCGGTCGCCCATAGCTTGCTGTGGGTTTTCTCACTTTGTATAATTCTCTATGCCAAAGTTGCAACATTTTGATAACGCGGGAACTGCACGGTTCGTAACATTCAGTTGTTAGCATAATTCTCCTGCGCTTGATAATCGGCGCGCAAAGTCTAGTAGGTCGGGTTCCGTAGCGTCGCAGACGCGAAGAAACCCGACATCTCCACTAGTAACAGAGATGATTGAATGGATTTGGTCAATTTACAATTGGTATCAGAGAGAACGGTCGGTTCCATTGAAAGTTGATACAGTAGAATGTGAACAGGAAACTGGAACCGATATATTCCCATAGCAAGCTGTGGGCGGCCTTGCCTTAAAAACTAAATCCAAGTCGAATTGGGACGGTTGTGAGATTCAGATCACCTGTATCAGTTTTTAGATAATAAATCTCGAAGCCCACTTCCACAAAGAAACTGCCGCTACCGCCACGCTTGAGCTCTAGCCCGAATGCCGCGATAAGAGAGGGAGCCGTTGTCAGATCAAGCTCACCCGCAAACTCCTGCATCGGAGAGCCGGCGTCTGTAAAATTGACAATTATTTCATCAGCGGCCACCGCAGAAACCCCGCCACCAGCCTTCAGATAAGGCCAAAAAGACGAACCTCCGCCCTTGAGTTTTGCCTTGGCAACAACAGAAAAAACAGCGGCATAAATCGTCCCATCTTGCACACTAATATTTGTAGCATTAGGATATTCATCAGGAGCCGTAATAGTCTCGGAAATCAGATCCACATCTGGGGCAAATGTTTTGTAATTGGCTGTCCATACTAATGACAGTTTCGTAGATAACGCATATTCAAATCCAAGAGCGCCGCCAATTCCCTGACTGTAATAATCCGCAACGTCCTCTGGGGCTACCGCAAGGTCAATCTCCGGAGCCACGAAAAAAGTTAGTTTGCGCGCGTGCGCGTTGTTTGTAAAAACTGCACTCAGCAATAACAATACGATTGACATTAAAACCATTTTCTTCATACTCAGTTGCCCCTGCCTCAAGTTGGCGCTTTAATCTCAATTTCGGGATTTGACACACAGCCAATATCCCAGCCTCATTAACCTAACCTAAATAGTCCATATTACCAAGCTCGATCTACGAAATGGCCAATCGCCCAGTATAGTAGGTCGGGTTCCGTAGCGTCGCAGACGCGAAGAAACCCGACATCTCCGCCGACTATCGAAACCATCAAAACGTCGGATTTCTGCGTCACATAAATGTGACTCCGGAACCCGACGAGACTTGCAATGAACGAGGTCATACATTGCTTCATTGGGTCACTATTTTTCAGCGAGAGCCAGCAATGCTCTCCTGGGATAGGTACGCTCAAGCACGGACATCGGCATATCATTAAGCCGTGCATTCACAAGTGACACAGGTAGCCCCGCCTCTAATAGATACACTCTGGTGTGATAGGCAAGATCATTCATAGAGCCAAGAACACGCCGATCACTTGCTTTGCAAAGCGTAGCGGTCCCGACATGCGATGCCATATGACCGTTGAAGATATTCTCACACCCATCAATCGCCATGTACTCTTTCAGCGCTCCTGTGCTAGCCTCGACAAACGCCTTCTCGTTGGAAACACCTTTACCGGGCAACGCAACAGAATAGAGACAACTGGAATTCGTCAACAGTATACATTGCCAGCGAGAAACCATGATAAGGTTAGCAGTCCAGTCTAGAAACGGATTCTCATGTGGTGGTAGAGCCGCATCAGGTACAATCTTGATTTTCTTTGCCAGCTTCTGTGTCACCCTGAATATCAACTTACTAACCTTCCCTTTAACCCGGTTTCGATTGTTTATACCAGCCCGGTCGCCCACTATTTGTGGCAACGCCCAAGTGGATTGGAGACTCTAGCGCTTAGATTAATCCTACGGATATACAATTCTCCATTTGAGGCTATCCAGTTCTCGGCGCGACAAAACATATTTTGCGAGAATACTGTCCTGTTCCAAATAAGTGTCGGGGCTTCCTACTTGTTCGTTCCATCTAGACTCAAAGTAGTCAAACTCAAATACGAACAGTGTAAGACCGGGAAGCGTCTTCAGATCGAAAAAATTGCCAATATATGAGTCGTCACCTGGATCCCTGTACTGTTCAGGAAAGGCCTTCAAGAGTGAGCTGTCTGGATAAGAGAGATTCAGCAACATTCTTATTTTTGTGTTACTGTTATTCCCCAAAAGCAAGTCGTTGTGCATTACTTCCATAGTTGGCGGACATCCAGCTAACAATAAAGCGCTCAAGGCGATTGTCACGGTTATGCAAGTGTTTTTTTTCATTGTGACCTCCTGTTTGTGGCAACGCTCAAGTGGATTGTAGACTCTGGCGCTTAGATTAATCCTGCGGATACGAGATTCTCCATTCGAGACTATCCATCTGTGTCTTTGAAACGACATACTTAGCCAGAATACTGTCTTGCACTAGATACTGATGAGGCAAACCAGCGCCATCACTCCATTGAGACTTGACATAGGCGTGGTCAAACACAAACAATGTAAGTCCCGGGAGTGTTTTGAGCTGGTGGAAGGTGCCAACGAACATTTCTTTCGCGGGCTCCACATATTTGTCGCCAACGACTTTTTCAAATGAACTGTCCGGGTAGTTAAGATTCAGAAAGAGTTCAACAGCCTGGTTAGAATTGTTGGCAAAACTCAAGTCCTCATAGAATACTTCCATGGTAGGAGGGCAGGCCGAAAAAAGGAGTGCTACCACAACAAGTGATATGACTCTGATTACGTTGCGCATCATTTGAAACTCCTTCAAGTGATTACAGCGTGACGTACACTAAAAGCCATAACTCATCCGAAGTCGAACATCCCTATCACTGATTAACACATCAAAACTTGCCAGCCAGGCGCTCTTATTCACTTGTTTCCATCGCTCCTCTTTGATAAGCCAGCCGATAACTCCCCCAATCACAATTGAGCCGGCGAAAACTGTCAGTCTGTTGTCCCAGTTGTTGCTGTATTCAGTGCCTGGTTCTGTATTGGAGCCATGTGCGGTAGGCGCAAATGCAATGGCCCCCAGTAGGGCGCCGATCTTCATGCCTTCTAGTGTTGCATGAATGTGTCCGTTAGCAATGAACACTCGTCTTACCGACGACACAGAAATGGAATGCTTCTGCGTAGCGCCTTCATCTGAATCTATTACAATAGAGTCAGAGCTGTATGAAATCAGATTGCCAAAAGCCTTGAGTGTTTTCTTCTCAGAATAAGGAATGGCATAAAGTATTCGCTTGGTAATTGTTGTGTCATAGTCGATTCGAACACGTTGCCCTTTTGCGGGAAACTTGTTTCCCGGCTCAACAGGACGCGAAATATCCATTGAGTCAGCGGAACTAATCGTAGATGAAAATATCACCCAAAGAATAGATAGCAACACGTTCAGTAGAGCCATCTCCACTCGGTACGTACCACGAAATGTCATCAGTTAATCCCCTCAGCTATGGCGGCTATCTGAATATACGTGATAACTCCAGTAGGTCAAGCCATCTTTTCAGAGACTCGACATTTTCGGAACCCCACCCCACTCACCCAAAATCAATCACAACATCCTGCTTATCAGCCTCATTGACCTCAAACAAATCCTTAGCGGTATAACCCAACATGCGCGCGAGAATCACATCCGGTATCTGCGCAATACGGATATTGTAGATATTCACCGAATCATTATAGAACTCCCGACGGTCAGCAATCTGATCTTCAAGCTCACTAATCCGACTCTGAAAACTCAAGAAACTCCGGTCAGCTTTCAACTCAGGATAATTCTCCGAAACCGCAAACAATGACTTCAGCGCCCCACTCAGCATATTACTAGCCTGCGCCTTCTCCGGCACACTCCCGGCGCTCATAAATGCCGTCCGCGCCTCAGTCACCTTGGTAAGCACCTTCTCTTCATGCTTCATATAACCCTTGACCACCTCAAGCAACTTAGTCAATTCGTCATGACGTTGCTTAAGCAACACATCAATATTACTCCACGCCTTGCTGATATTGTTCTTGAGCATCACCAGCCGATTGTAAATAGAGACAATCATCCCGACGACCATAATCACACCAATCAACAAAGCAATTCCAATAACCATTCCCATATCAAACCTCCTTTTCGAGTCGTTACCCAAAGATCATATATGTAACACCCAGAATCGCAATCACGCCAATCCCCAACTGTGTCACTATCTTCCATTTCAATGACGAAAGCATCTCTTTCTCACTACGATCACCAATAAAATACATCGGATTGTTGGAGCCTTTACAAATCAAAGCCTCACCAGTCCTATCAGGATCACTAACCGCCGTTCCAATCAAAAACAGCTTCTCACCAACTTCAAGACAGTACTCACGAATCCGCCTGTCACCAATCGAGTACCAACCAAAACTAGAAGCGTCAACCTCTTTCAATTCTGACATCGGCATCGAGTCTATCACTCGCTTGTCACTAGCATCCCAATTAGAAAGCCTCTCAATAAGGCGTGACACCCCGCCAAAGAATCCCGAGTCATGCTTATACTCACGATGAACTTCCAGATTGAATTCCGCCTCGCTAGGATCCACCGCAACCTCGCCAGTTTCATCAACAGCCAGAAACCTGACACCTCGTCTACCTCCGGCAATTCGTACCCAAGTAACCGAATTCTTCCCGCTCTTACGGCGCTCCTCAATCACATAAGAGTAGTGTACACATTCAGTCTTTGAGAACGGCGTAAACAAACACTCTCCCTCAAAAGCCCCCTTGACACTACCATGAATCTCCACCAACCCCATAGCCAGTGAACTGATATTCGAGCGCGGAATATCCACAATCATAGCCCGCCGCCGATAGCTAATAAACCCCTTGTAAAGAGAAACAAACCCGATAACGAGTCCGACCCCTAGCGCAATTGTAAGTTCAGTAGAATCCATAAGTAGATAAACCCCATCAAAAAGACCAAAATCGTTTGGCTACACTATATATACTATGCAAACCGGAGATTATTCAAGATTTAGCGCCAATTCCACCTAACCTTATTGGCTCCATTTATCCCTTGACGGACTTACACTTTGGCCTATATTGGATTCGACGGTCATATAATCAACATGACCGCTCTCACTAAGTCACACCTAAGGAGCAGGAAAATGAGATGCAGTTTCGTTAAAAAACTCACCGCCGCCAGCGGCGCCTTGATTTTCGCCATCACCATGAGTTCATCTGTCGGCGCCGGTGTGAAATGAGCTAGCCCCAATCTCCCGGTCGGGAGACTCGGCGCAGTATCTCTCAGCGTTCCCGGACGTCTGGATGTCTCACTTTCGTATGACTACGAATACTTTGATCATGCCCTAAACGGAACCCAGCCAGCCGCCAATCCCAAGAACGAGCTGACACTATTCCGCACTTGGAATCTCCAGGCCTCATACGCCTTCACCGAGCGCCTGACAATGACTCTGTTGCTACCCTACCGTCAGGTAACAGCGCCAAAAACCGACTACTCAGAAGCAAACCCCACAGAAAAAGTGCGCTTCACCCGGCAATTCTCGGGCTTCGGTGATGCAGTCCTGTTGGCGCAACTATTGGCGAAACCGTCAAGCGCAAAAAGTCCGCTAATGTTAGGAGTGGGCTTCGGTTTCCGTTTGCCAACTGGAGCGTCACAACCAGATCACCAATGGGCCGGAGGCCTCTCGCGTGATCCAGTCCTGCAAGTAGGCGCCGGAACACTAGACCCTATCGGTTCACTAACCGCCGGATACCGCCTGGGAAAAACCAGCATCTACACCAACGCCCTGGCAAGAATCAGCGGCGGACAAAACATCCACAGCTACCGCTACGGAAATGAATATCAACTAAGCGCAGGTTTCAGGCGCCCGGTTTCCGAATGGTTCGATGCGTCACTAACTGCAACCACCATCCTAACCGGACATGATTACGACAAAGGCTCCATAGTCGGTAACACCGGCGGAACCTGGTTCTACCTGACCCCCGGAATATCATTCCGCTCAGGTGACATCAACACCGGATTCTCATTGCAACTTCCGCTATATCAAAATGTGAATCTATCACAGCTATCATCAAGTTATGTTTTCAATGCAAACTTCTCCTGCGGATTCGATTTGGGCAAGAACAAATCAGCCGCTAGCAAATCCACCCGCACAGTCCTGCCGCCACCAACCGGCGCCCCGTCAGGATTCGAAAAGTTTGACGAAACCACCAAGCATCACTCACCCGACGTATCAACTGTATCACTAGGCGCCGAAGTTACTCTGGCTGACTACACAAAAGCCGGCAAAATCACTCTCTTCGAATTCTACGGCGACAAATGCACAGCCTGCGCGGCTTTCGAGGGCCCGCTAAGAGAGTTCCTTAACTCCAATCCGGATTTCATTCTAAGAAAAATAAACATCGGCGACGGAGAAAGCAAAGTAGTAAAACAACACAACATCACAGTGACACCCACAATAATAGCCATCGACGAAACCGGCAAAGAACTACTCCGCCAAGATGGAGCCACAATAGCCGCTCTAGAATCACTAACACAAAACAAATAGTCACAACAAAGAACAATAATGGCAGGTCGAAACCCCAAAACTTCGACCTGCCATCAACACGTAATAAGTAGGTCGGGTTCCGGAGTCCCGCTCGCGGGACGCAGAAACCCGACACTTTATTTTGCCTCGTAACTCTCCTTGCTGAGTATAGTAGACTCGTCAAAATCAAAGGCAGTGTAAGTGACTTCACCATCTAATAGCTGCTTCCATTCAGGAGACTTCTCAATGTAGAATCTGGAATTCTCTGGCCCCCATGCAATCACTCGATATTCGAGTGTAGGATAGAAGGGAGCGACCGTTTTCAATTCTACGTTCTCTCTTCGATAACTAATTATGTCTCGGTAAATTCCGAAACGCAAACATATAGCTGAATCCGGTGAAACAAGAGGCTCTCCAAATTGCCAAATAGTGTCCGTCTGGCCGAGTGTCACCTGTGCTTCAAAATAAGTCTTCAAATTGCCAATAATGTTGAGCCACGGTTTCTTGGAGTTAAGTGGAAGTCCAACTGCCTCAATAAGAGAGTCAATTACACTACTGTAGCCTCGCTCTAATCCTCGACTCCGCCCGATGTTCGCTTTTCCGAGATCCGTGATTGGTAACCCGTAGGCGCTGTCTAGGTATATCGACGAGCTTTTATTGTTCCCAAGAACATCCCATGGCGTATCAGACATCCATTCACGCTTGCCAAATTTCCTGCCCAACTCCAGTCCATATTCAAAAAGTCCTCCCGTAAACTCTGGAGCCAACGCAAAATCCTGGCGGAGAGCCATATCCTGAAGAAGTACCAGCTTCCGTTCTTGTAACGGCAGGAAAGACTTGCATTCAATTATCACTTTTCCAACTGGCACACTGTCGATGCGATAATATCCACTTGAATCAGTGTACTCCGATAGCCATTGTACCTTCTTTCCTGATGAGTAGAAGCCTGCTGCTGATTTCACATACAATCTCGCTTCAAATACAGGGACGCGATTTCTTCCAATTGTCACTACACCTTCAATAGAGCCAATAGTGAAGGCTGTATCTGAGTCTGAGAGCGAAGTGGTGTCAGCTTCATACGACTCTTTGCTAAGAGGCTGCCAGTCGTCCCTGTCTTGCGCAATATAGGTAATGTTTCTGTAGCCGGTTCGCACCAAATCAAAATACTTCGCAACGTAGAAATGTGCCCCCCTTGGTCCCCAAACTATTTCACTGAACCCCTCTCGAAAAAAATCATCTTCAATCAGCTCTTTTCGATACAATCGCGCTCGATACGGTATTGGGGCGCCATCACACAAGAGAAAGTAGCTCGAATCAGGTGAGAACAACGCAGGGCCATCATTCCAAACTGTATCAACCATGCCTGCCTTAGCTTGCTTTTCAAAGTATTCTTTCAAGTTTGAGAGAATACTCACCCAAGGTTTTCTTGAGTATGACGGCAACCCAAAAAGTTCGACAAATCGAACTATCTCAGCGTTGTATCCATCCACAAATCCATTCTCAAACATCCATGGGTAGTCTTGAATGAATGATTGCGATAAACCTGTAACGGAATCAACAAGGTAGTACGGAATATCCAAGCGGAAACTTCTTTGCCTAATTGTTGCTAACCCCATGTTCCACATTTGCAACGCTTCACGTTTGCCGTAGTCACGACCAAAACTCTCTTCGCCGCCTTCCACATTTGACGCTAGGGAGAAATTTAGCTCAACAATGGAATCTGCAATTATTTCGATTTTCTTCGGATGTGTCGCAGGCAAGCAGGACTCCAAGATTACTAGAATCATTCCTGCAGGAATACTGTCAATTCGGAAATAGCCCATTGAATCGATGGCGCTCCAAGAGTTCTCATCGTTCACCTCAGTCCAAGGAACACCCAAATGTTCGATGTATATCTCCGGCGTACTAAAGACATCCAAAGAAATAGGTAGCGAGTCTACCCCTATCGTTACTCGACCAACAAGAGCGCCGACCCCTCTGTCCTTTGAAGCAGACTGCTTAGCACATAAGCCGAAGGTCACGATTAGGATTGAAACCACTTTCAATATGAATTGCATTAGCTTCCTCATCGGCAATAACAAATGATTCAGGCGGTGGCTTTCGAGGGGAGATGAAAAGAATTGACAGTGTAAACCACTGCTCTGATTAGTATAACATGTTATTGCTATTCGAACAAGCTGAACCGCTCGTTCCTTGTGTGGAGTTCCATCAAATTCACCACCAACCATCACCTAATTCCAACACGCCCACATAATAGCAACGTCATTGCGAGGAGTCAGGCGCAAAGCGCCTGACGACGCGGCAATCTCAATGACACAAAGACATACTTCTCTTATCCACGAGATTGCCGCGCTTCGCTCGCAATGACTGGTTTGCGTAAAAGCACACAAAATCACTACAACTTTCACAACGAGGCCCCTCAATATTACCGAACGAACCCATTTCACAGTTTTCACAACTATCCAAAAGAAAAGGGAGGCGACGAATCGTCACCTCCCTTCGTTACAACTATTTACGAATGGAAAACTACTAACAGAGAACAATCAAACAGAAAACAATCAATCTGTTACTCATCATAACGGTCTTCATACATTTTACGCAGGCGCTCAGCTTCTTCAGGTTTCAAACCTTTCTTCCAGCTATGCTCCTCCTGCAACATCATCTTAGCGATTCTATCGGCATACTTCTTCTCCATCTCTGGACTCTTAGTAGCCGCGGCTTCAATCACAGCCGGCAGGAACTTCTGATAATAATGTTTAGAAACTTCATACATACCATGCCAATGAGTGTAATCCGGTCCCATCATACTAGCGCCGTGACGTGCGCGACGACCCTCATGATGCCACAACTCCCAGAAAATCCACTGCACTTCATGTTCAAACGGCGCATCAGGATTCAAGACGCCGTCCTTTTTCAAGTCCGTCATCATCTGCTTGGCAGGAATACCGAACTTCTCATTATACAAATCAACCAGACCGTCAAATTGCTCATAGAAATTATCCACAAACGTAGTGCTATGACAATTGACACACGCGCCTTTCATTTTAGCGCGACGCTCATTCCAACGAACAATCTTGGCGACCTTACGCTCAACCTTATGACTCTTCAGCTCATAATCATCAACTATCTTCTCGGTAGTCATAACCATAGCGCCGATATTAGGAAGCTTACGAGTGTCCGGATAATCCTCTCTGAATCCGTCCTCATAAATCACCTTGTTGAGCTTAACGCTTACCACCGGACGCAAAGTCCAACTAATACGCTCACCCACATCATGACTGGCGGCAACTTGAACTCCGCTTGGAGTTTTGTAAGCGCTGATGTGACAGGTAGCGCAGGTCGGCGCCGCTGAATAATCCTCACCCAAAACCCAAGTGTCAGAATCCAGCGCCATCTTGTCACGATTTGCATAGAATGCAATACCGTGCTTCGATTCGTTATAGATCTCAATCTGCGGATGATCCGGACCCATGTGACACTTACCGCAATTCTCCGGCGAGCGCGCAAGCTTCGCATCAAAATTATGACGCGAATGACACGCATTACATGAGCCTTTGGAGCCATCAGGATTCAAACGACCTATTCCACTATTAGGCCAGGTCGATGCATCAATGATTGGCATTCCTTCTTCATCACTACGAAGTATTTCACCCTTCGAGTCTCTTTCGAATTTGATAATAGTACCATGACACTGCCAACAGCCATTGATAGCGTCAGCATTATTATGCGGCAAACCGGCAACTTTCTCAGCCAGTACATTATCAAGCGACGCTAAAATCTCGCCTGCCTTGGCATGATGACTACCAGCGAACTCAGAAAGCTCCTTATCATGACAGCCACCGCAGTCCTTGGGTGTCACCAAAACCGAAATGAACTCACCATGATGTGTCCAACCATCTACGTCACCTTCATCAGCGCCATGACAATCAATGCAGGAAACATCCTCTTCAGCATGCCTGGAATCTTTCCATTGCATTACCAATGCGGAGTTATGCTTACTGTGACATGACGCACAATCATTATCGCCGGAGTCATCAGACTGGGCGTACAGATCACTAACCGCCATGCTCACCAGTGCAATAGCCACTGGCGCCAACAATGCCAAGCCGACTTTGCTTAATCTTTTCCATTGTGAATGATTATCCATTTTTTACCTTGCCCCTCCTTGAATTAGGTCAAATTATCTAAACTAAAAGCCAACAATCACTTGTGAATATCCCCAAATGCCCGGGTCACTATCAAGAGCTTTGGCGAATGAATCCTTAGGTAGGAAAACCGAAAGACCATTGACTATCTTCGCGCCCTTAACACGTGTTGTAATGACAGTTATATCAATTTCAATACCCACGTCAGTTGTTGCGACGGCGTTGAAGTCAATATAGTCTTGAAGCGTTTTGAAATAGTGAACGTCACTCTTAACAATCCAGCCGTTTGTTGGAGAAAATTTGCTCCGGAATATCAGATCCATCAAACCGCCGGAATTTGATTTGAGAAAGTAATCCATATAGCCACGGAATTTGTGTCCCGTATAATACAAGTTGTTGTAAGTCTTATAATCAGTATCTGTAGCGTCATCATCACCTGATGCAATATCAACCGCTAGAGCTATGCGAGCCTTCTTTGAGCCAGGGAAATTATATCCGAGTTCTCCAGTGAACAAGAAGGCCTTGATATCTAGTACTGTCTCACCATTCGTCGGCGCTAGCGCAACAGCGCTCCCAACAATGCTTTTTGTTGAGGCTCCTGCGAATGCTGTGGAAATTGTACCTAGCTGATAAACTCCATTGGCTTCGAAATCAATCTGGTTTTTGGTGTGTTTGACGTGTCCGCCAAAATTGAAACGATTCATAGTTCTGTTGCCGATATTGTCACGTTTTGCGTTGCGCTCCAACATTCCAAAGAAACTGGCCTTGGACTTCTTTAGATCAACGCTATATCCGTACACGTCAAAATCACGATTGCCTGTCAGGCTTTTCATTTCAATCGCCTTCAGCGCCCATGTGGCAATCTTTACCGAGGGATTGTCATACCAACTAGTGACACCTTCCCATGAACGACCAACATTATCCCAGCCAACCTCGCCAAACACTCTCTGGTTACCGAAATTGACCACAAATCGACCCGCCTGCGCTCCCCAACCCTCACCAAAGAGATTGTCAAGCTTGAGATAAGCCTGATGTACATCAACATTCTTGCCATCAGCAAGTGTCGCAGATTGGTTAGCGCCACCAGCGGTCATGCCACCTATAAGGCGACTGTCTTGAAATTGCACAAACGCATGAGCGTTTTCGGCGACTTCAGCCGCAACATTGATGCGGGTGCGGAGAAATGAGAATTTCTCCAGCTTGTACATATTTGAATTAAAGTTGCGACGATCAAATTCGCTACGATAGCGAACCTGGCCGGTAACATCGACTTTCGTCTCAGCCAACGCAGTTCCGCCGATTGCCAATGACACACACAGGAGTGTCAATGCCGACAGATATGATGTTAAGGATTTCTTCATATTGGTTTCTCCTTTTCCGATGATCCTGTTCAGTCGATCCATTGTTAGTTCTAATTATTCCTATTTGTTTACAAAACACAATGCAAAAACTCCATACAGAAGGGAATTAAGGATATTTAGACCGGAATGTCTACAATTAAAGCGCAAGAAAATACGCTAATGTTGGGGGGGCACAATAAATTATCAAGGACTCTGTATGTCTATGTAGTGTGGTGAGTTAAGATTCGCTCTAACCGAGGCCAAAGAATCGGACTGCTAGAGTTCGGTCTCAACCTCGTCGACTGGAGTATCTTCTTTTGCGGATATCAGCTTGAAAATAGGCCCTTCTCCTGTTCAAAAGACTCTCGCAGATTTGCGAGAATTGAGTCCAGAGTTTTCTCGTCAATTCCGAGCTTCATAGCCGATTCAAGCGCCGCCGGGTTTACCGGCGCTTCTTGGCCGAAGCCAACTCCTATATGCTTGGCAACCGAATCTGCAAGATTAATTACAGCCGGCAACCCGGAAGAGTAGTCCGGGGCTGAGAATTTCTCAGGGTCGTGATGGTCAGCAATAGCGTCTATGAGAACTTGAGGAAATGACCACTTTATCATTAGGATAGAGCCAAGCGCCGCATGAGTGAAGCCGAACATTTCCTTTTCGAGAGTAGCGAAATCGCCACCGTCGCGTTTGACGCTATCGATTATTTCACTGTAGGATTCAGGCATTTTCTGCAAGAAAATTAGTTTTCCGATGTCATGCATCAGCCCCGCGAGAAAAGCCTCTTCCATATTCACCACCCCGGTGGCTTCGGCAATCAACCTGGAGGTCATTCCTGTTGCCAGCGAATGCTCCCAAAGCACATGCTCCGGGCTCTCGGGGCCATCGTTTCCGAATAGTGAATGTGTGGCGGTAGCAATTACTAATGATCGCAATGTGAAGAAACCAAGAATCATCACAGCCTCCTCAAGAGATGCAACTCCTTGCGCCCTACCATAAAATGAGGAATTAGAAAGCTTGAGTATCTTGGCGGTCAAGGTTTGATCAGCTGAAAGCGCCTTGGACAAGTCAGTAGTATCCGCGTTAAAATCAGAAGTCATGTTCATGACGCGATTGATAACCGCAGGGGAGGCAGGGAGATCACCAAGAGAACTGATAATCTGATCCATTTGCTTGTTGGCTTTGATTTCTTCCTGTGAAACAGTTTGCATACTTTATCCTTTCAAACCTCGGGCGTGTTGAGATATTCCAGTTAGAAAAGTTTGGTTTAAGGAGAAACCCCTTATTGGAGTGTATCGACAGGAGGCCCAGCTAATTAAGTTTTCGGCAACGGATAATTGCCTTTTTATGTTCTAGTAACGGCTTGAGAGATAGGCGATTAGCAGTCGCGGTGCGCGAGGAGAAAGTTTTTCGGGAGGGTATCTGCGTCTTGCGACAACAAGAAAGCTAATTTCAATATGAATTACGACCATCCTGCGAAATGAGCGCGAGTTGCACTGTATGCTCCCGATCAACAGAGCCTAGTTTAGGCGCTTGCCTCGTTAAGTTGACTGAAGAAAGCAGGTGTCACTAGTAGTAGAATCTTTACACAAAACTGTTGACAGATACCCTACTGGACGCTATATTCCCTTTGGACGATTGGTACAAGTAACCCTCAGGACAGGCCTTACTTTCATTATTGCGAATGGACACTTGAGAAAATCAGTTTGGCGCAAGACTTGACTGTGAGATTCATTCCGATTGCTGTTTTTAACATACTCTAATTACTTCTTTAACTTGTGGCTACAATATGCAAGTATTGTAGCTGCGGATTGCAACAGACGGTAGTAACTGCCTTTAGAATGGCCCTTGTTTTGGCTACTTGGCGCGCGCGAATGTTATGGCATGGGATTTGTATTTCCAGCCTTGTGCGTTTTGAGGTCAGCAATGTTTCAGGGCGATTTTGAGAATTCTGCTCTATCGGGTCGACATTTTGCATGTGTAGATTCTGTAGGCAGGTCGTAGCGGCGATGTGTAGTGGCGTTGTCGATGGACAGTAAGTAACCAAAGGTGTTGAGACTGCGAGAAATCCTCTAAATCACTCTGCCCTCTTGAGCGGAGTAGTCAAGATGTCGACACTAAACAATAGTGGCTAATAGCAATAGTGGCTAATATTTGCAACTATTTGATGTGAGGTTACAGTTTTCATGGATCTGTTGTAATTTCATTGCAGAGGTAACCAAAGGAGAATATGATAACGATGAGACGAATGAATCACTCGCTTCCCGCACGGTTTTGCGCTTTTGTTGCCGCTTTGGGATTGGCAAGTACGCTTACAATAATCTTAGGCGCCGGCCAAGCCAGCGCTCAGCCGGCTTTGGTGGTGGATGTGATAGATACAGTCGCTCTGCCGAACACCCAAAATACAGTTATTTCGATCTTTGTCGACAATTTCTCCGATACCGTGGCCGGTGTCGAGCTGTGGATTCAGCTTGACAGACCCGATGCGGTAGTTTTCCAAACGAATGTTGACACTATTCCCGACACCTCTCTTTGGCGGTGTTTGACTGGAACTTTCCCGAATTGCACCGATTCAGTGCAAGTATTCGACACGATAAGGTTTTGGTCTTGTCAGAATCCACCTGGAGCTGTTCCGCCGAATTGTCTGGATTCTATTGAGGTCGCAGACACCCTATTGGGATATGACTGGTTCACAACTATTCCATATGATTTTTCCCATATCGTCGATAAGGAAATTATTTTAGGTAATTTTGACACTACGGGTACTCTTATGTCTGGTTGGGAATTCGTTGATGCCAGATCGCTTGGCGGGCAGGGTTTCGACATAAAGATTTCAGCCTTGGCAAATCAGGCGGCGTTGCCGGTCACTTCCGGGTTCGGTCCACAAAATGGCGGGCTGTTGATTAAGTTGCTCGCTGATGTGATTTTGGATGACACCGCGACGGATCGCACAGTCAACATGCGCATTGTTTCATCAACTTTGAATAACTTCTCTTTCTCCGATGAGCTGGGAAACTCAATTGGGATTGTTACAGATTCCGTTGAAGACACAGCGTTTTGGTTTTGTGAGCAATGGGATATTTTTGATACTTCGCTTTGTCTGAGTTATATTCGTGTTCCTACTCCCCCATTTGATTCACTTTCCACTGCCATAGTATTAGTTGGCCGACTAGACACTACAAAAGTGTTTCTCTCCGACGGTTCACTGACAATTTTAGTGCCACCTGCATGTGTTTGTGGTGATGTGAATGATGACACAAAGAAGAACATAGCGGATATTACCTATATGATAGCTCGAATCTTTTCGGGTGGGCCGTCACCGATGTGTGGAGGATCTCCTAGTAACCTTCCTGCAGATGCGGATGGTAATTGTAAATTCAACATAGCGGACATTACGTATATGATCGCTTGGATATTCTCAGGAGGTCCCGGACCCGATGGCTGTTGTATTCAATAAGAAGGCGTTAGTGTGATGCACAGATTCAATGCTTTAATTAAATAACAACTGAACAAAAAAGTAGCGGAACTTGAATCACTTTAAGGCATAGATTCCGCAATGCGAATATTGCAGCATAGACAATATAGAAATGTGAAGTTCGGTGAAGAGCCGAACAAAGAAAAATGAAAAGGAAAAGTCGGGGTGTACGTCAGCGGAAGAGCGCAATCGTTTTCTTCAGAGTATTTTCTTCGGAAAGTGTTCTCGGGAAGTCGTGCTGTGTTCAACTGCAGGGAGTTTTCCTCCCGCTTCATTTCCGACATTCAATCGCTAATACGTTTGAAAAAAGAGGAGGAAACGCTTAAGAAGAGGTAGGTTTTATTTGCAGCTTGATTAAACTATGGCTCTTAGTTTTCAAGCGCGAGAATTACTTCTGAAGTGTTTTTTACAAACATTCGGAAACTAAACAAGCGCAAGCAATCAGAGAGATTCGTCACTTTAATTGCTTGTTAGCTGTAACACACACTCAAGAGAAACATAGAACGATCATGGATCTATCTAACTGTCATATCCAGTCTCATATCAATCATCGATTTGTGGCTCTCATCGATGGATATGTTGCACAGATGATTACTTGTGGCAGTTTTCAGCCCCAGGTAAGACGCTTAGATTGTGACATGGTTTATACACTGAATAGTAGGAGTGCAAGATGAGTCGTAAATTACTTACTCTTGTGATGAGCTCGCTTTTAGTAGTTTCTTTTGGGCTCAATGCATCTGCGCAACCTTCGGACGTCAAAGTCGAATTGACTAGTGGCCCTCCGTTGTTCACAGATGACATCAATGGACTTGACGCCAAACTTGGTCTGAACCAGACCTATGGTTTCACAGTCCAAAGTAAAGTCAACTCCGGAGGCGGAGAAGACGGCGCTACAATCGGGTTTTCTGTTTACAGCCCGGATGGTTCAATTAGCAACCTAGGTGTTGTAAATGTCGCCATGTCAGCGGACTGGGCCTCGGCCACAGTTTACTGGACTCTTGGTGGCGGTTTGTTGTCACTCGATATCGATGGAACGCTTCCTGAAGGTATGCTTACCGGTGGAGCTAAGCTCTCCGGCGCTGGCTTCAATCCATCAACCTATGTTGATGTTATGTTCTTTGACATCGTAATCGGTTCAGACAGTGGTGTCTTCTGTATTGACTCCGCTTTCTTCCCGCCGAGTGGTGAGTGGCTGTATACCACAAACGGAGCTCCGAATCTTATCGCCGGTGGCGGTGATGGAGCTGTTGGTGGTTCAAGCCCGACAGCGCTTTGCTACACCACATTCACAATTCCTGATCTTCCTCCGGTAGTTGATGCCTGCCCTGGCGCAGCTTCAACGAATCATTGTGATGCATATAGCACAACTGTGACTATGCACGATCCGGATCCGGAAAACGATCCGATCACTTACACTGGTTCACACGACGGAACAGGAACATTGACAGTCGATCCGGCTTCTGGTGACGTACAGTATGTACCAGGCGCTGGTGAAGTTGGCACCGTTACTATTACAGTTAACGGCGCCGAGCAAGGCACAAGCCCTAGCTCCGACTGTGTTATCACCCTTGACGTCCAAAACACCGCTCCGGCTCTCGTTTGCCCGCCGAACGTTGCGACTGCCAAAGGCAAGTCCAACACTTCACCGGCGGCCAACGGCTCCGATGCGGATGTTTGTGACGCTTTAGTTTATTCACTAGTTTCAGTCGTGCCGGCTCCGGTCGGTACCGTGTCTGTTGATCCGTCAACGGGCGCTATCACCTTTGCTTCAGACGTAACTGATGCAGTTGGTGGCGTGGACACTCCGTATGATATTACCATCGAAGTTACTGATGGTAATGCCACAGCTCAGTGCACCATGGTCTTCACGGTATTGAACACCGAAGCGTTCTGCGTCAGCCTTGACCAGACCGACAAAACCGATCCTGCAGGTGGTTCACTTCAGGGCCATCAGGTTGAAGTTTGCATCAATTTCGATGCTGGCTCCAACGAAGTTGGCGGTTTTGACTTCTTGATTCAGTACGACAACAGCGCGCTTTCATTTGTTGGCGCGACTGAAGGTAATATCTACGCGGATTACGAGTGGGAGTACTTCACTTACCGCTTTGGCCCGAATGGTAACTGCTCAGGTGGTTGTCCTTCAGGTATGCTCCGTGTTACCGGTATTGCCGAGGCTAACGATGGCATGCACCACCCGACCAGCACCAAGTTGGTGCCGGGCGACCAGTTTGCTTGCTTGACCTTCCTCGTTTCTAATGATCGTAACCTTGAATGTCAGTTTGTTCCGATTCGTTGGAGCTGGGTTGACTGCGGTGATAACTCACTGTCGTCCTCCGGTGGTGACACTCTTTACATCAGCCGTGACGTGTTCGATTACATCGGCACCGATATGGGTAATGTTGTAAGTGGTTTCCGCGCTCAGATTACTGGCGCCGATCAGTCCTTCCCGACGTTGACAGGCGCACCGGATGTGTGTGATGTCTTCACCGCTAAGGGCGCTCCGGAACGTTTTGTTGATTTCAAGAACGGTGGAATTAAAATCATCTGTGCCGATTCAATCGACGCACGTGGTGATATCAACCTTAACGGTCTCTCCAACGAGATCGCGGATGCTACCATGTTGACAAACTACTTTGTCTCTGGTTTGGCAGCTTTCGGCTCTCACATCGAGGGTTCACTTGCCGCATCCGAAGTTAATGGTGATGGAATTCCGGCTACTGTCGCTGACTTGGTGTATTTGATCCGTGTCATCGTCGGTGATGCCTTGCCGTTACCGAAGCTCTCCCATAACGCTGAAGCGATCACAATCTCCGTTAATAACGGTGTGGTCTCCTCAAGCGCTGACATGGGCGCTGCTTTGTTCACATTTGCTGGTAACGTTGATGTAACTCTTCTTGCCAACAACATGGAAATCAAGACCGGTCTTGGCGACGGTAACACACGCGTTTTGGTTTATAGCATGGACAAAGAGTCCATTGCCGCCGGAAGTGTTCTTTCCGCCAATGGTACTTTGGTTTCTGTTGAAGCCGCAGACTACAACGGTGTCGCATTGTCACCGGGTCTCGACGTCAACAAGCCGACCAGCTTTGCTGTTCATCAGAACTATCCGAACCCGTTTAACCCGAACACCAAGATCTCCTTCGATCTGACAGACGCTTCTGAATACACAGTTCGTATTTACAACGTCGCTGGTCAGCTCGTCCGTGAAATCACTGGTGAGGGTCAAGTTGGTACGGTTGAGCTTGATGTTGACATGAATGGAAATGCCTCAGGCGTTTACTTCTACAACGTTAAAGCTGGAGCCAAATCAGCAACCCTGAAGATGGTTCTTCTGAAGTAATTGTTTTTGTTATTTCCCATCCGGGAGAGGTTTTCCTCTCCCGGATTGGGATTTTTTTACTCACATTACCTTCCGTCATTTTCAACTTCCAATACCGTCTATTTTTGCCAATTTCACCCTCTTCAATTGTCTTGAAATGAGCATACTTTTGGTTGCTCAATGATGTCTGAGAGGCATTGAAGGTCAATGTGAGCGAAGTCGGACTAAGAGTGTCCCCCATAGGGAGATAATGGCGCAATTTAGTAGAGAAAGAGGAGCGAAAACCTTTGACGAAAATGTGGATAAGTAGTATATTCCTTTCAGGTCAGTTGGATACGATTCCCCCTCGCACATCCGTCAGCGAAATCTCGAAACTCTGTTGGGAATTGACCACACATGTTAGAGATATTGGTGTGCATCGTATTCCCGGCCGCAGGCAAGGGCGCGAAAGCGACATTCAGCTTTGCTCGCTTGGGAATAGTGAGTGGTTCAATAGGCGTTGCAAGTTGCTGAATATGCATTTTTTTGCGTGTCTTGCGTAGGATAGTGTAGCAAGAAACATTACTTACGATTCATACCTTACCGCCCCAAGCATACCCGGCGTCGTCAGAAGGGCTTATCTAGCGAAAAGAACAACGTCTACTCGAGTAGGAAGCGCGTTTTTCTATCTGTAAGCGGTTAACGGACATAAACTTTCCGTAGATGATCGTGTTTCGGGTTTTGAACTCACCCATTATCCGAAATAGTTGTGCGACAAATGAACAGGATGACTTACACCTGGCAGTGTAGAGCTGATTTGGTCTGCTAATTGCTCATTCTGAAGCAGAGGACTAAGCTAAGGTGGCGTTGGAGTTACTTGCTCCAATACCAACTGTCTCAGAAACCTGTTTGTTGCAAAAGATAAGGCTAGAACAAAATGACCAAGAGTCCCTGAGACTAATAAAATTAGCTCGGAGGACTCCTCCAGATAGAAATTGTAGATTACAAGCGATAGCCTCAAAAGACCCTACGAAGCTATAGCTCGATTTTGGTAACAACTGACCATGAAATGCATGGTAGCGAAAGAAAGAAAAGAGCGTTTACCCTGACTTGTCGAATTGAACATCTCCTATTGAGTTTCTCGCGGAACACCGAGTCCAAGCAGTTCCGCTCGCTTGAGATGCAATCGATAGCGACATCCTCATTTAAGGTGAGAGTGTGTGTTGTGACGGTGTTGTCAGTGGTTGCGATTCTTTTCACCGTCGGCTCGCAAAATGCGACCGCCGCCAGCGCCCCGGTCATGGAGCGACTGCAGGATGCATATTTGTCGGAGGGGCAGACATTTTCGACTACGGTGCGGGCCACCGATGCAGACGGTGATCCGATATCACTAATTGTTTCACAGCGTCCTTTTGGGTCGTCATTCACAGATCATGGAAATGGCACAGGGAGTTTTTCCTGGAAGTCAGAATATCTTGGCGCCCTATCCTCTACTAACTCCCCGTTCATAGTGACTTTCCTTGCATCCGACGGCGCTTCCCAGAGTTCTCAGTCGATTTTGATAAACGTCCAGAACGTGAACCGCGCTCCAGTGGTTACGGTTCCCGATACAGTTTTTGTTGAAGTTGGTGACACAATGACAATTCAACCGAATGTTTTTGACCCGGATCAAGATCGTATTATCTGGTCTGCGCCTGGTAGCCCCGCAGGAGCTCTCTTGAGAGATTCTGGTGGAGCCGCCTCTGTCAAATTGGAATGGGCGCCGGCCAAAATAGACAGTGGCGCTCAGGTAATAACTTTGATGGCCACCGACGAATGGGGCTTATCAAGTAGCGCCAGTTCGGTGGTGATTGTTTCAGTAGGTCCGGATTACACGATTAGTATTGCAGTGGATACTGCATTCCCCGGTGAGATTGTGTCGATACCGGTATCCTTGAAGAATCGTGTTCCAATTATCGGGTTCGAGCTGGAGTTTGATTACGATCCAAGTGTAATGACCTTTATCTCCGTTCGCAATGACAGCGCTCGCACAGCTTCTTTCGAATCTTTCACTTTCTTGGTTGGTTCGCCCGCGCCAGGAAATATGAAAATCACTGCCCAAGCTGATATTCTTGATACGATATTAACTGGTCCGCTTGCTGTTGGTGATGGACCTTTGTTCTACGTGAACTTCTTCGTGTCCTCATTGAATAATCTGGCCGGATTATTCCTGCCGGTAAGATTTAATTTCTCCCCATTGGGTGGCTCCAGTTCCAACACGCTTTTTGACACTCTAGGTGGGGTTGTCGATTCTGACGCTATAACATTTGTTAATGGTGGTGTTAAAGTGGAGAATCAATCTGCGATTATGCGTGGTGATATAAATCTCAACGGAGTGCCATTCGAAGTTGCTGACGCCCTGCGATTCACAAATTATTTTATCGACCCGGCGACATTTGGTCTAAACGCCGAGCAGTTTGCAAATTCGGATATCAATTCAGATGGAATAGTGGCTTCGATAGCTGACTTAGTGACATTGCTAGCTATTGTTCTTGGAGATGGCCCCGCCACTCCAAAAGTAACACCAGGACAGAACTACACGGTGAGTGTAGCCCTTGAAACTAATCAAAATCAGATAGTAGCGCGCTTTGAGCCTTCGTATGAAAATGTAGCTATCGGAGCGGCTCTGTTGACCTTTGTCACGAAATCCGATAGTCGTGTGCAATCTTTAACGCTGAACGAAAGTCCACTTCCGGAGGGATTTGTCGTCAAGTCTCATCTTGGCAGTGACACGCTACGATTTATTGTCTATAGCAATTCACCTAATAGTAATCTTTCTGGGCTGGCCGAATTGCGTTTTGATAAACCAAGTTACTCAAAGGATAACCAGTCGTTTGAGTTGGTGAGTGTCGAGTTGGCAAGTATTAACGGCGAGACGATTAGCGCTTCTCTAGCGAGAAGCGGCGCTAGTGTTCTTCCGCAAACTTTTAGCCTGTCTCAGAATTTCCCGAATCCGTTTAATCCGGAAACCAAAATAAAGTATTCACTGACGAGCAAGAGTTACATCAAGCTGGTCATTTATGACATCCTGGGTCGAAGAGTCAAGACTCTGGCGCAGGGAACCGCTGAGGCTGGCGAATATACAGTTCGTTGGAACGGCGTAGATGAAAATGGCTCGTCAGTTGCAAGCGGAATGTATTTCTATCGCTTGCTGGCTAACGGGCAATCATTCGCAAGAAAGATGACACTACTTAAGTAAAGTAAGTTGCTTGAAGAGCAGATTGCTTGAAAAGAAAATAGAGACTTGATGATATACGCCGTTGAGTTGATGAGTATCACCGACGGAACTGATAAATACGGAAGACACAATGACTGATAGTTTGAGGTATAATATGAAACTGCGACGAGCGCTGCTACCACTGTATATTTTCCTACTTGCCTTGCTGATGCCACGAATATCGAGCGCGCAATTTTCCTGTCAAGAAGGTGTGGACTACAATACTTTCGCATCGGATACGATGCGCGTTATCAGTTTCCAAGGGCTTCCCGGTGATACGATAGAAATGTCCGTGTTTCTAAAAGCTGATTCAGTTACTTTGGCGCTGACAACCAATATACGCTACGACACTACATTGTTGACGCCAATAGTCTTTGCTGATACGGTTATTGATACAATTATCAATAATGGAGTAATACCTCCTGATACCACGATCGATACTCTGATTGTCGAGCGACTGGACATCCGCGAAGCCGGACGCGCTGTAAAGACTTTTACCCGATTTGTCAATGGTTTCGAAGTTCTCGATACTATTGATCTGTTTAGAGCGAATTCAGTCAAAGTTAGAGACAGTAGTATCCTTAAAGTCCAGTGGCTGGCAAAAATTCCTGGCGTTGGGATTACTTTGGACTCTCTGCCCGGTGGCTCCGGCGAAATTGCTCGCGTAAAATTCATAGTTAAGCCAACCACAGCTCCCATAGGGACACTAAGTTCTGTGGAGTTGCAGCATTTACCTGTTTTGGATACCACAAACTTTCCACCGGTGCAAATTGCTTGCGCCCTCACAGCAACTGCTCAGAATTGGGTTGTGACATTTGACACCACCCAGCAGGTGTTGTCGCTCTTACAAGTGCCGACCTTGGCGAATGGATTCTTCAGGATTGATACATCGAAACCTCCAGTGGAGTGTACTGGTTCGAGTGATTGCGCTCCACGAGCTGGATTCACCGTGGAATGCATCAATAACACGTGTGTCTATACGGCGATTCCTTCTTGTACCTCAGCGGCACAATGCACCTCGCCGCCGGCCGGTTTCAAATTGCCTGCAATATGTAATAGTAGCGGTGTCTGCGTTTATACTGCGATTCCTCAGGGAACTCATTCTCCGGTAATTGCGCCAATCACTCCGAATGTGATTACAATTAAACAGGGAGAGCTAGTATCGTTTACCGTTTCGGCGACAGATGACACAGCCTCTCACGTGATAACTATGACTGGCGCTAATCTGCCGGCTGGCGCTACCTTTACCTCAACACCAAGCGCCGCCGCCGCCACAGGTTCATTTGCCTGGACACCAACGCTCAGTCAATCCGGATCGTTCGTTGTTTCTTTCAACGCAACTGACAATCCAGGCGGGAATGCGGCGACTACAGTTTCAGTAACAATTACAGTAGAAAAGCTGGAGTTCGATCAGCTATTCACAACTTCGGTAAGAGAGATGTCACCGGTAGGTGGTATCCCTGGCTTCAATCCAGTCCTCTTCCCGATTGATTTGATTAGCCTGAAAGACAGTGTATTTGGCGTACAGTTCGACTTGATGTATCCTTTCCGCCAAATTGAAATTGATTCAATCCTGACTACAGCCCGGACACCATCCTTTATCGTAGACTGGTTACCGCTCAATGACAGTTTGATACGTGTTGTAACTCTAGGCCTGAACAATGAAGCGCTTCTAGCGGATCAAAGCTCTGCAGTATTACAGATAGCCCTTCACATGGATTCAACAGCATTGCCTGGAGCCTATGATATGATTCTACTTAACGGGCGAGAGGCAATTGACCCGAATCCGGCTATTGGTTCGGTGCCGTTGTTAACATTGCCGGGAATAATCGATGTTGACCGTTTTGGTGATGTGAACCTTGATAAGCTTGTTGACGTTGCTGATTTGGTTAATGTAGTGGCGTATATCATTGGTAATTTCGGTTTGCCTCTGCGTCAGTTTGCCACTGCCGATGTTTCACTCAATGACACTGTAGATGTAGTCGATCTCGTAGGTATCAACAATCTCATCTTCGATTTGCCAATCACCCCGGGGCCTTCTCCGGTATCGGGTGGTCAACTGGCGAGTGTTGAGTTGGATCAAACTGATATAAACGCCGGTGAGTGGAGTAATGTTTCGATGTATGGAGATTTCCCGGAGGAAGTTGCCGGCCTTGAATTTCATATTGACTACAATCCGACAACTGTATCACTGTTGCCACCGGAGTTAACTGATGTTTCGAAGCGCTACAGGTTACGCTACAACAATGATCGCGAAGGTGTGATGCGAGTCGTGGTTTACAATACGTCGCCATGGAACTCACAAACACTGATTCCTCAGGGATTGTCAGAAATTATGCGCATTCCCGCTTTGCTGGCCGTCGGAGCGGCTGACTCGGATATCAAACTTAGCAACGTAACACTTGCAAATCCAAGCGCAGGAAAAATAGAAACAGAATTACCGCCGGAGCCAGTTTTGCCGGAGACTTTCAAGCTCGGACAAAACTATCCGAACCCATTCAATCCGACGACAACAATAGCATATACAATTGGTGTCGATAGCGATGGAGCCAAAACACAGGATGTAACTTTGGATATTTTCAACATTCTTGGTCAAAAAGTAAAAACTTTGGTTGAGGGTCCTAAGGCTCCAGGAGAATACACTGTGGAATGGGACGGAAACAATTCTAACGGCGGTTCTGTAGCGACAGGAATTTATCTGTATCGCATGCAGGTTGGCGCAACGAAGCGTGACACAAAGAAAATGATTCTGCTGAAATAGCTTTATCAGTTGAGAGACGACAGGGAGTTTATCGAGAAATGTCCTTCAAGAAAATAGCATATTTTGCCGCACTTTTGCTCAGCATGGTGTCAGCGGAAGCATTCGCTCAGGCGAATAGCCTACCTGTGCTAACACCCATCGGGCCGCAAGCGGCATCAGAGAATGTCTTGCTTAGTGTTGGAGTGTCAGCAAGCGATGTTGAATCTATACCCGCGCTAACAACCTCAGCCCTGCCAATCGGGGCCAGCTTCACTGATAATCTAAACGGAACTGGATCGCTAAGTTGGACTCCTGACTTTACGCAGGCTGGTGTCTACAACGTGACATTCTTTGCAACCGATGATTCACTTGCTGTTGACAGTGAAGTAGTCGCGATAACAGTAGCCAACGTTAACCAAGCCCCGATTCTCGCCTTGATAGGCGCGCAAGCAGTCAACGAGAATGCCCTGCTATCAATAGCAACTTCAGCCAGTGACGCAGACGGCACAACTCCGACCCTAACCGCAGTTGGCTTGCCTCTCGGCGCCACTTACACAGACAACTTGAACGGCACAGGCGCCTTCAACTGGACCCCTGATTTCACTCAGGCTGGTGTGTACAATGTAAACTTCTTCGCCAGTGACGGTGTCGATACTGATTCTGAGTTGGTTACTATTACAGTCACCAATGTAAACCAACTTCCAGTCTTAGCCACAATCGGCGCTCAGGCGGTAAACGAGAATGTTCTACTATCAATATCAACATCAGCAAGCGACCCCGACGGCACAACTCCGACCCTAACCGCAGTTGGTTTGCCTCTCGGCGCAACATATATTGATAACCTAAACGGCACCGGCTCCTTCAGCTGGACCCCTGACTTCACTCAAGCCGGTGTTTACAATGTCAACTTCTTCGCTAGTGACGGCGTCGATACTGATTCTGAGCTAGTCACTATCACAGTTACCAATGTCAATCAACTTCCGGTCTTAGCTACTATCGGCGCTCAGTCGGTCAACGAAAATGTTCTACTATCAATAGCCACTTCAGCAAGTGATGCAGACGGCACAACTCCGACCCTAACCGCAGTTGGTTTGCCTCTCGGCGCCACTTACACAGACAACTTGAACGGCACAGGCGCCTTCAGCTGGACCCCTGACTTCACTCAAGCCGGTGTTTACAATGTCAACTTCTTCGCTAGTGACGGTGTAGATACTGATTCAGAGCTAGTCACTATCACAGTAACCAATGTAAATCAACTTCCAGTCTTAGCAACTATCGGCGCTCAGGCAGTAAACGAGAATGCCCTGCTATCAATATCAACATCAGCAAGTGATGCAGATGGAACAACTCCGACACTAACCGCCACTGGCTTGCCTCTCGGCGCCACTTACACAGATAACCTGAACGGAACCGGCTCATTCAGCTGGACCCCTGACTTCACACAGTCCGGCGTTTACAATGTCAACTTCTTCGCTAGTGATGGTGTTGATACTGATTCTGAGCTGGTTACAATCACAGTAACCAATGTAAATCAACTTCCGGTCTTGGCCGCAATCGGCGCTCAGGCGGT
>JAJRPM010000013.1 GCA_024280775.1 Candidatus Zixiibacteriota bacterium
AGTGATCTTCGGGGATGAATGAATCCAATGAAGGCAAAAGCATCATCGAATTCTCGGAATAATTTCGTTTCGTTTGCATAAAAGAATCTATTGATTCAATATCCAAAATACCAATACTTTATCAACAGGCCCGAAGGCGGGAATCCAGGCAAGCCAAGGTTTCTGACATTCACGTCATGGACGTTACCGCCAGTCAAGAATCATTTCTTAAGCAGTTTCACTTTAATGATACTTGATTCTCTTGTCCAACTTGCCTGGATGCCCGCCTTCGCGGGCAAGACATTTTGATTGCGTTTGCGAATTATCGAAACCGCAATGGCCTCGATCTACCTGACTAGTAGACTACGAAACTTCTACAACTTCTACTTCAAAAATCAAGGTTTTTCCGGCCAGTGGATGATTCGCATCAAGTGTAACTTTTTGATCTTCGATCTTGATTATCTTCATCGGAATGTCCTGACCGTCATCCATTTGCATTTGCAACTCTACGCCAACCTCAGGTGTGATGTCATCCGGGAAATCAGCTTTAGTGACTTCCATCATCATTTCATCATTGCGATGACCGTAACCTTCTTCAGCTGGGATTTCAATAGTCTTCTTCTCTTTGGCTTTAAGCCCCATCAATCCCTTTTCGAACCCGGGAATGACCGAGCGCGTGCCCAAAGTTACTTCCAATGGCTCGCGACCTTCTGAGCTGTCAAAAATCGTTCCGTCTGCCAAACGACCGGTGTAATGAACTTTGATTGTACTACCTTCGAGCGCAGCGCCCATGACTTTCTCCGTTTCTGTAAGGTGTTTGTAAAGAGATTGTAAGAAATCACGATTAGCAAAAAAACAGCGCTTCTCGCGGTTTCTGATGGTAATGAAATTCTGACTATTTCGGCAAGGGGTAGAGGATATTTTTTTGATACAAAGCGCTACCGAGCCATTTACAAAGACCCGTCAAAAGTCATTGCGAGCGAAGCGCGGCAATCTTGTGAGCGCCAAGAGGCTCCGGGCTACAGATAGGGAGCCTCTAACTCGCCGGTTTGATTTCCAGATTCGGCTTTAGAGCTGTCAAGTCTTCGGAGATATTTTCATAGATTTCGTTGGCGGCTTGGACAAAACTGGCGCGGTCTATGGCTTTGGAGCGGGCTATGGCATCTAGCATATCGTAGTGACGCGCATCCTCAAGCAAATCAATTGACCTGTTTAGCAGATTGACAAACTGCACTCGGAGATCATCAGAGAGGGCCATGGCTTTTTCTACATCACAGTTAGCAAAAAACTCCGCCAAACGCGCAAGGGGTTTGATTCTATCCACATCAAAAACATCAGGCGGATCATCAAGCTCTTCAGTTGGGGCAGTCTCGGTGGCAAAAAACTGAAACCCATCCTCGCGGTTTTCAATTCGTCGTTGAAGTTCTTCCATTAGTTCCAGCTTACGTTTCAATTCTTTTCTTAACGCCATCTTAATATCCCCCCGGAAACACTCACAGGTTTACTCGTTATTTTTCTCTTGAACTTCTTTTGCTTCAAGCCAACGGCTTTCCAGCTCTTCTAGTGTGAACTCGTCCCAGGATTTCCCGGAATCAATCACACTCTCCTCTATAAAGGTAAACCGTCGACGGAATTTGCGCAATGAACCTTTTAGCGCCTGCTCGGGATTCACACCCAATTTTCTCGAGAGCGAACAGACCACAAAAAGCAAATCTCCAATCTCCTCGGCCTGATTCTCAGCGTCGCCGGACTCAATCGCCGCTTTCAACTCGTCCAGCTCTTCATGTACCTTCTCTGTAACTGACTCAGCATCCGGCCAATCAAACCCCACTCCGGCGGCCTTTTCTCCTAAACGAAATGCCTGTGTCAGTCCAGGCATGGACTTAGGAGCGCCGTCGAGCAGACGTTTTTGCTTTCCATCGGCCTGCTTCTCCGAGAGTTTTTGCTTTTCCCATTGCTGACGAACCTCGGCGGCTGTCCCTAGCTCTTTTACATCGCCAAAGACATGCGGATGACGACGAATCAATTTTTCTACTACTGCAGTTATGGCCTCATTGATTTCAAAACTCTGTTTTTCCTCGGCGACAATGCCATGAAAAACAAACTGCACCAGCAAATCCCCCAGCTCCTCTTTGAGTTGCTCAGATTGTCCTTCCTCGATTGCATCAACTACCTCATAGCACTCTTCAATCAAGTACGGAATCAGTGACTCATGGGTTTGCTTGGCGTCCCAGGCGCAACCACCGGGAGCGCGCAAGATTTTCATAAGTTGCACTAAACGCTCGAACGGCGGCAGGGATTCATCGGGGGGAGTGAGCATATTCTAATATCTTTCAGGACCAGACTTTTCTTACCATATCTCTTACCATTTCATTGGCTGACGTGTAAAAATAGCCACACACAGCGCACTTTCAACTGTTATTGTATCAGCTCAAATCACATTGAGCAACCTCATGGCGTCCGAAATGACGCCACAGCGCTGATAACCTGTTATACCACAACAAGATTGACTACCTATTTACTGTCGAGCCAATTCTAAGATAGTATTGACTTCGTGTCGATGATAAAATATGTTTTCGGCCGCAGAGCCGTTACCTCATAACGCGGACATTGAGCCGCGTTTTATCGTATAAGCCAGGAAGGCGCTCTGCGAGGCAATAACAACTAACTATGATAATGAGAAGTTTCCGATTCGGGTTCCGATTGGATTTTTGAGCAGACAATGAGCGATCAATCAAATACAGCAAAACCATCCGCAGAAGCGCCACCGTATACCGCCAAGCCCTATGACCCTCATGAAGTCGAAGAGCGCTGGCTCGATCGCTGGGAAGAAGCGGGATATTTCCACGGCGACCCGGGCAGTTCTAAAGAAGCGTATAGTATTGTCATACCTCCACCGAATGTGACAGATATTCTGCATATTGGACATGCGCTCAACAATACGATTCAGGACATTCTGATTCGAAAGCATCGCATGTGTGGCTTTGAGGCCAATTGGTTCCCGGGCGCCGACCATGCCGGTATCGCCACTCAGGTGATGGTGGAAAAGAAGCTCCAGAAAGAGGGCAAGACTCGCCGTGAACTGGGTCGCGAGAAATTCCTGGAGCAGACCAAAGAGTGGGCGAATGTAAACAAAGAAAAAATCCTGGGGCAACTTCGCCGCATGGGCTGTTCTTGTGATTGGGAGCGCACGGCTTTTACACTTGATGAGAGCAGATCACTTGCGGTGCGTAAAGCTTTTGTGAGTCTTTATGAGAAGGGCTTAATCTATCGCGGCAATCGTATTGTAAATTGGTGTCCCTCATGTCAGACATCACTGTCTGACGACGAAGTCGAGCATATCGAAAAATCCGGCTCGCTGTGGTATATCCACTACAAAATCGCAGGTGTCGAGGAATATCTGACGGTGGCGACAACTCGTCCCGAGACAATGCTCGGCGATACCGCCCTAGCGGTGAATCCTAGCGATTCGCGGTTCAGTAAATATATCGGTAAGACCGCTATACTGCCGCTTTTGGATAGGGAGATTCCGATTGTCGCTGATGAATATGTCGATAAGGATTTCGGAACCGGGGTAGTGAAAATCACTCCGGCGCATGACCCCAATGATTTTGAGGTCGGGCAACGTCATGAGCTACCGAGTGTCAACGTACTGACACATGACGGTCACATCAACGAGAACGGCGGACGTTTCAAGGGTCTTGAGCGCTTCGAGGCCCGCAAACAAATCATCGCCGAATTGGACAAACGTCGTCAGCTTGAAAAAACAGAAGATCATGCGCTCAATGTCGGTACATGTTACCGCTGTCACACTATTGTTGAGCCACATCTATCAGATCAATGGTTCGTGAAGATGACACCATTGGCGAAACCAGCGCTGGATGCATTGGAGGAAAAGAAGCTTCGTTTCCATCCTGAGTACTGGAACAAAACTTATTTGCATTGGATGGAGAACATCCGTGACTGGTGCATCTCACGCCAACTTTGGTGGGGACATCGCATTCCGATTTTCTATTGTGACGATTGCAAAGAAGTTTCGGCGAGCATAGATGACTTGAACGCTTGCCCGAAATGCAAGTCCGAAAATATCCGTCAGGAAGAAGATGTTCTCGATACCTGGTTCTCCTCCTGGCTGTGGCCTTTGACTACTATGGGCTGGCCGGAGAAGACTCCTGAGTTGGAGTATTTCTATCCCACCAAAGTTCTGGTGACGGCATCGGAGATAATTTTCCTTTGGGTGGCGCGGATGGTGATGGCCGGGTATGAATTCAAAGGCGAGATACCGTTTAGTGATGTTTACATTCACGGCACAGTGCGTGATGACAAGGGCATCAAAATGTCCAAGTCACTGGGCAACGGTATTGACCCGCTGGAGATAATTGAGCAATACGGCGCTGACTCATTACGAGTTTCGATGATTATAGCCACACCCGACGGTCAGGACCCGTGGCTATCGAAGAACTCATTTGAACTTGGACGCAATTTCATCAACAAGATTTTTCAGGCCTCGCGATTCCTGCAAATGCGCACACCCGAAGGTTTCAGTTGTAATGTGACCGAAGCGCCGTCGAAGGCCGGACTGGCTCTGCCGGATAGATGGATTCTTTCAAAGCTACAAAGCGCTACTGAAGATATCGAGAAGGCCGTTAGGAATTATCGCCTTTCTGCTGGACTCAAGGCGCTCTATGAATTCACCTGGAATGATTTCTGCTCCTGGTATATCGAGCTCATCAAGCCCGACGCCCAGAACACTCCGATTCAGGCTCAGTCATTGCAAGTTGCTTACTATACTCTGGATTCAATCCTGCGCCTGCTACATCCTTTCGCGCCGTTTTTCACCGAAGAGCTCACCGAGAGACTGCAACAAGACGGAACAATCGTTTGCGATGGACGAAAGACACTCTCCTTCGGCCCCTGGCCGGAAACCGATGCATCACTGAAAGATGAAGCCGCTGAGGCGTCACTGAACTCTATTAAGGCTGTGGTCGACGGTGTGCGCGCATTACGCGCGGAGATGAATGTGCCTCCGGGAAAGACTTGTGATTTGTTTGTCAAAGTTGCTGATGAGAGTTACAGCAAAACTCTTGAGGAATATCACAGCTATTTCCGCTCATTAGTGAAGGTAGAGAATCTTACCGTTGGCCCGAAGGTCAAGAAGCCGCCGCTGTCAGCTTCTGTTGTGGTTTCCGGCGCCGAGATATTTGTGCCGCTTGAAGGACTGATTGATGTAGAGCAGGAAAGAGCGCGTCTGGAAAAAGAGCTGGACAAACTCAAAGGTCTGCTCGAAAGACTTCGCCGCAAACTAGCGAATGCAGATTTCCTCAAGAACGCCCCAGAAGACATTGTCGCCGGCGAAAGAACCAAACAAGCCGACCTTGAAGACCGCATCGCCAAACTCGACAGCAATCTGGAGCAACTTACCGGGTGGTAGAACACCAATAGTAGTAGCTAACAGAAAACCCCTGTTGAATTGATTCTCAACAGGGGTTTCTTGTGTCTGCGTTTGTCTACGTGGTAGCGCGTTACTTAACCTCGTTCAGGCCGTACTCTTTTATTTTGTAGAGCAATGAGCGATAGCTGATTTCCAGCAGTTGTGAGGCTTTGCGTCGGTTCCAATTGGTTTTGGTTAGGGCCGCCCGGATTAGTTGGCTCTCCTCTTTGGCCACAACTTTATCGACACGCGCTTTCAGTGAATATCCGTCGGTTTCAGGATCAAAGGAGGTCGAGAAATTCTCCACGGCGCTTGTCATAGCTACTCCGTATGAAACGCCATTGGTTTCATATGACGGTTGTGATGCGGTGTTAGGGGAAGTTAGTAGCAAATCATCCACAATCGATTCATCATTGCGCACCACCATTTGCTTGATGAAATTCTCCAACTGACGCACATTACCGGCCCAGTCAAAGCCCACCAGTTTTCTCATAGTCTCCGCTGAAATATCCGGCAATGATTTCTTATACATCTTGTTGTATCTATCAACAAAGTGGTTTGCCAATAGGGGAATGTCATTGGGGCGATGACGCAGAGGCGGCAAGCCGAGCGTGATTTCATTGAGGCGATAGAACAAATCATCACGAAACTTTTTCTGCGCAATAGCCTCTTCGAGGTTCTTATTAGTAGCGCTGACGATTCTTACATCAACACGGATATTGCTGACTCCGCCGACACGAACGAATTCCTGCTGTTCAATCGCCTGTAGGAGTTTTGATTGCAATTCCATTGGCATATCGCCGATTTCATCAAGAAAGATAGTGCCCTTGTTGGCTATCTCGAAGCGCCCCTGCTTGGTTTTGTGAGCGCCGGTAAATGCGCCTTTTTCATAACCGAATAGCTCGGCTTCGAGAAGATCCCGGGGTATCGCGGCACAATTCACTTTTACAAAAGGTTTCTTGGCGCGAGGTGATTTGTTGTGCAGGGTGCGCGCGGCAATTTCTTTCCCGGTTCCAGATTCACCACGAATCAGGACTGTCAATTCCGAAGGCGCTACCTGGTCAACCAACTCCCTGACTTTCTCCATGCCCTCGGATTCACCGATGAACATGTTGTATTCACGTGAGGCGCTCAGTTCCTTTTGCAATCCGACAACTTCTTTTTTGAGCTTGCGGCGTTCAATAGTAGACTTTAGATGAATGCCCACTTCTTCGATTTCGAAAGGCTTGCGAATAAATTCAGAGGCGCCACGTTTCATCGCCTCAACAACCATTTCGGTTTCGGCGTGACCTGAGAGCATCACTACATCAGGACGATTCTCAACTTTTTGCAATTTCTCTAGAACTTCAAGACCGCTCATTCCCGGCATTTTAATATCCAGCAGAATTATGTCCGGGGCCTCGGTTGTAACCATTTGAATCCCCTCGATGCCGTCACGAGCAGACTTGAACTCAAAGTCATCAGATAGACCTTTGTTCAACATCCAAGACACGTTCGGATCGTCATCTATAACCAACACTTTCAAATGTTCTGACTTGCGGGGCATTTCGGTGGTCCTCATTTACAGTCTAAAGGCAGTATCTTTCTAAGTAAGCGTCAAAACATGTACTATAAAACCTGTGACGCATCTAAGAACTATATCGGCGGCAAAGTGTGAATTATCGAGCGGTTTTACGGCAATTTGATTCATATGTGCAACGATTGCGCGCGAGATTTTGCGCGCTTATTACACAGATTATCTTGGAACCAGGACGATGGATTGCAGGAGCAAACATTGTTAGCTGTGGGCGCTATTATCTTCAATCGGAAAATACATTTTGAATGTGGCTCCTTCACCCTCTATGGAATCAACGGCAATTGTTCCATTGTGAGCCGACATAATGCGCTCTACCACCGCCAACCCGAGACCGGTGCCAGTTTCCTTGGTTGTAAAATATCTATCGAACAATTTGGCGAGGTTTTCTTTCTTGATTCCAATACCAGTATCGCTAATCGATAGCTCTAAATAGTCACTGTTCTTAAAGTCCGGTCTGTCTATTTTGCCAGTGACATTCAGTTCTCCACCGTCCGGCATCGCATCAACAGCATTCATCAACAGATTAAGCACAACCTCAAAGACTTGGTTCTTATTGACAATCACTTCCCAGTTCGTATCCGAGAAACTGAGGTTGGTAGTGATTTTGTGTTTCTCCAAGTCCGGAGCCACTAGCTCAAGCGCCCTCACAACAAGTCGACGCAAGTCGGTTTTCTCTGCTTCGTATTTGTGCGGTTTGGAAAAATCCACCAATTCACTAACCAGCTCGTTAAGACGATGTGACTCCTCTTCAATCAGCTTGGTTAATTGCCGACTGTCCTCGCTGGCAGAATCGCCGATTTCCTTGCGCAGGAGACCAATCGAGCCTTTGATAGCGGTTAGCGGCTTGCGCAAGTCATGCGAGATTTCAGAAATCATATTTCCCATGGTCAGCAAGCGTGAGGCATTGAGCATGGCCTTTTCTTTTTCATAAAGCGATGCTGATTGTGACACTACAATATCCGAGAGCGAGCGCTCATGCATATTGTACTTGTCCAAATAACTAGTGCCGAAGCAGAACAAATATGTAACCGCGCCATCACGAATTACCGGAGCTACCATGAAAGCGTCACTTCTTTCGCACTCCAGACCGATTCGAGGAAGACATTCCAAAATGTAGTCCTCCAGCTCTCGGCGGTCACTGCTCTCAATTCTCTCTAGCGACACTCCCCGTATCACTGGATCGCTTACTTTTTCATCTCCATAGACAATATTCCCGGAATCCGAGTATTCCATCTCCTTACCAAAGGCGCCAACCGCTTTCAGAGTCTGAGAGCGATTGTCGTTTTGTAGCCAGATACAATACTCCAGTGGGATCAACTTACTAAGTGTTTCAAAAACCAGCTCCAGCATATCTTTCTGGGATGTAACAGATTTCATTTTGTCACTCAACTCATGTAACGCAATGAACTCCGAAAGCTGACGTGAGATTTCATCAAACTGGCGCGCGTCATTGATGACAACTGCCGCCTGCGATGCGAACATGATTGCCAGCCGCAAATCCGACTCGCTGAAAACACCACCGTCTGTTTTTCGCGATAGATTGATTACACCTAGAACTTTGAACCCGACTTTTAGCGGCACACAGATCAATGACGCGTTACCATAACGCGCTCCGCTCTTGCGCTTGAATCGTGAATCTTCCTCAACATTCTCTATCAGAAGCGGATCACCGGATTGCGCCACAAAGCCGGAAATTGATTCTCCGACCGGTTGACGCACATCGTGCACAATTTGCGCCTCTAGCCCCTGAGCCGCGGCGATTGTCAAGTATTTGCCAGACTGGTCTATCAGCATCACAGAACCAACAGTGGCATGCGTAACTTTTGCAGATAATGACAGAATCTTCTCTAACAATGCGCGAGTGTCAGATGTTGAGGACAGGGATACACTAGCGTCATATAGCGCGTTGATTTCCTCAAACCTATTGGAGAGCTGACGGTTTGACTCTTCCAACGTTTCCAACAGATTGCGACGGCTCGACTCTAGATACTGCCTTTCCTGAGCTCGTTTCAACGCCGATTGCAAATGATCAATACTCACCGGCTTAATCAGGTAGTCAGAGGCGCCCATATTGAGCGCTTCAATCGCTGTCTCTACTGTCGCATGACCAGTGAACAGGATAACACAAATATTCTCATCCTCCTCACGCGCTTTGCGCAACACATCAAGACCATCGACACCAGGCATTTTCAAGTCGGTGAGAATCACATCCCAGCGGCCGTTCTTGATTTCACGACAAGCAATCGCTGAGTCCTGGTGCGCAACCACATCGTAGCCTTCGGCTGTTAATATCTGCTGAACAGATTCCAAAACCGAGCTATCATCATCAATCAGTAGCACACGTTCTAGAGTAGAGTCTTTGCGACCGTTATGTAATTTGTCTATTGGCATAGTTCTATTGAACATAGTGTATTGGCGTAGTATTCTGTTTATGTGTGATGCTACGAGTTCTTCAGTCAATCTGTCAAGTTATCGGCTGAAATACCCACATCCACATAGCCGCATAGCCACAATAGAGAACAACAGCTATCACTCACTATCACTTCAGTGTGATAGCTGGTGTACAATTTCAGTTTGAAACAGATTGCAATGAATCGATGATGAGATGATACAAGAGGTTAGATAGAGTCTTGTTTAGCCAGGAATTCGCCTACAAGATAGTGGGAGCCAACTACAATAACTAAGTCACCTCTGCCAGTATTTCTAATTGCGCGACGAAATGCCGCCAGGGGTGTCTTGTTCATTCGGATTACCGGCTTTGCCTGCTGACTAAAACGCTTCGCTAAGTCAGCAAGTTCAATCGGGTCAGCCGAGCGACGTGTGCTTATCGCTGTCACTGTCAATGACTCTGCGATAAGAGTCAGCTTGCGCAACGCATGGGAATGATCTTTTTGCTTCACTAGACCTACCACAATATGCGCTTTCCGTCCGGGGAATCTCTGTTGGAATGTGTTGACGAAAGCGTCGATTCCGGTTTGATTGTGTGCGACATCAAGAATGACAGTCGCCCCAGTAGATACCTTAGTGATTTGGAATCTGCCTTGCCAGTGGATCTTGGCTAACCCGGTTTTGATATTCTCCGGGGAAACTGCATAGCGCTTCTTCTGCAAGTGTGACACTACAGTCAACGCCAAACGCAGGTTTTCCTGCTGATGGTCTCCCTGTAGTCCCAACGAAGAAGAAAACTTCTGGCAATGGCGACTCGACACTAAAGGCAGGACTCTTGCCGACTGTGATTCTGCAATTTTGCGGAGCTCTCCTTCCGCTGAACTTGGCATCACTCCCAGAGCTACCGGAACTGATGGCTTTATGATGCCACCTTTTTCTTTGGCGATTGCCTGCAACGTGCCGCCCAAAATACGCGTGTGGTCCAAACTGATTTCTGTTATGGCGCAAACCAACGGTGAGAGAATGTTGGTGGCGTCCAATCTGCCGCCAAGTCCGGTTTCCATTATTGCAATCTCTACCTGTCTTTCGGCAAAATAACTCAACGCCAATGACACCATCACTTCAAAATAGGTAATCTTGCGCGCGTTAATATCTGGCTTGTGGTTCTCAATAAACTTCGCAACAAACTGCTTGCTGATTTTTCGTCCGTTGATTGTGATTCGTTCGCGAAAATCCACTAGATGCGGCGATGTGAAAACCCCGGTTTTGTATCCCGCTTGCATCAGGACAGAACCTAACATCTTCACAGTTGAGCCTTTGCCATTAGTGCCGGCAAAATGAACAGTCGAAAATAAGTCCTGCGGATTGCCAAGGTGTTCAACGAATTCACGGACATTATCCAGTCCGAGTTTCATTCCGAAGAATTCACGCGACTTGATAAAGCGTGTGGCTGATTTGTAACGCTGTTCAATCACTATTGATTCCGATGTGATGGTAATAGCGTTGACGTTAGCTAGGTAGTGTTTTCTTATGAGGAAACGATAGCGCTTTTAGGCTACTGAGGATGAGGCGCCAGGAGTATTCGGGTCACCTGCTCTCTTAGAGACATTGTCGGTGAAGTAACGCAGAAAAAGTGAAATCGTATGACGCAGGCTCTTGCGATCAACAACTTTATCGAGAAAGCCTCTTTCAAGGAAAAACTCCGAAGACTGGAACCCCTCCGGCAGGTCCTGTCCAATTGTTTGGCGAATCACTCTCGGTCCGGCGAAACCCAATAGCGCTCCTGGTTCAGCAATGATTACATCGCCCAGTGACGCATAGGACGCCATCACTCCCGCGGTGGTAGGATTTGTCAAAACAGAAATATACGGCAAGCCTTGTTCTGCAAGTTTGGCCAGCAGCGCCGAGGTCTTAGCCATTTGCATCAGAGACAGAATCCCCTCTTGCATTCGAGCGCCGCCTGAGCAAGAAACAATCACTATCGGAAGACTGTTGTCCATCGCGCGCTCAATAGCCCGTGCAATTTTTTCACCTACAACTGAGCCCATCGAGCCACCAATAAATGAGAAATCCATAATGACAAAGGAAATCGGCAGTTTATCGATTGCGCCCAAACCGGATATGATCGCGTCATTGCGCCCGGTTTTTTGCTGAGCGGCTTTTACTCTATCGGGGTAGCGTTTGGAGTCTTTGAACTCCAACGGGTCACAGCTAACTAAGTTCTGGTCGAATTCTTCGAGCTTGCCATCATCGAGCATCAGGCTAATATATTTCTTGCTTGAAATGCGAAAATGATAATCACAATTCGGACAAACCCAAAACGTCTCTTCAAGAGTCTTGGTGTAGATAATCTCCGAGCACGACTTGCACTTGGTCCATAGACCGTCGGGAATATCCTTTTTGGGCTGGCTCACCAGACCGGGTTTTGATTTCTTAAACCATTCCATCTTTTTCTTACTCGTTTGGTTCAGACGCAGAATTCTTAAGTATGAATTCTAGTCACCAACCTGCAATTCTCTTACATATACAATTGCATCCTCGCTCGGCTTAGAATAATAGCTTTTCCGGCGATACAATTCATTAAATCCATTTTTTTCATACAGCAATTGCGCTCCGGAGCTGGACTCACGGACTTCCAAAAACACCGCGGCGCTGCCCGATTCACGAGCTTCTGCAAAGATAGCGTCAAGAAGCCGCTTGGCAACCCCTTTCCGGCGATATCCTTCAGCCACTGCAATATTGGTCAAATGAGTCTCCCCGGCGACGCTGTAATAGCAGGCATAAGCAATAATCTCTTCCGAGACGTCAGACTCTTCTTCAGGAACCGCTTCTACCACATATCCGCCACCGTTTTCGTAGTCCAAAGTGTCTTCAAAGGCGATTCTCGTCCAAGGATCAGGAAATATCTCCTTCTCGAACTCCACCACAGCCGGAATATCGGCCTCTTGCATTTTTCTAATTTGCATGTTCGATTTCTCAAATCAATCGACTAGGACTTCCTAGCTTCCAGCGCGCGAATTTCCGCTCCCGAACGTTGAATATAGAGCGGTTCCAATTCAGTCCATGGGGTCAATGCTCCACTTTGATATTTCTCTGCGGCGGCTTGGAATAGTGACTCTAATCTGAAGTTAATTGATTGCGCTTTGGTGGCATTGATAGTTTTGCCTTCCAGGACAGGAATATCGCAATCGATGAAACCCATTGACTCTTGTGATTCGGCCAAATCCTCTATGGTAACTACATCAACCTGCGCTTCTTCTGCACTCGAAACGCGAAAGCGGTAGTAAGTGTTGGCTTTCATCAATACCAATAACGCCTCGGGAATCGGTTCCTTTGCCTCTCTTAACTGATGTAGCGCCTGCTCAAATCGTGACACTCCCACCAATGGGATATCACAAGCGCCGACAATGCCCTTGGCGAATGACAGCCCGACGCGCAGACCAGTGAATGAACCCGGACCGAGCGCAACAATCACACCCTCAATATCTGCAAAAGTCAATTCAAGCTCGCGCATCAATTCCTCAGTCAACACCGCGCAATTCCTGGTTCGAGACTCAGCGCGATTGGCGCTCTTGCTATGAACTTTCCCGGCGAGGCTCACTGCTACTACTATTGTGTCACCTGCGGTATCTAGCGCAATAAAGTTGTCTATAGTGTGATTCTTTGAATTCAAACCGCAGACCTTCTTATACAAAATTCTCTATTGGAGCCCTCGGCGCGAATGTCAATCCACACAAACTGCCCCTGAATCAATTCTTCCTGTAGGAGCGGCTTGATATTCTCCGGCCACTCAATCAGGATAACCGCCTCGCGCTCCAGATAGTCTTCCCAACCGATTTGCAGTATCTCTTCGGGTTTGGCAATTCGATAGCAATCAAAATGTAGTACTTCCACATCGCCCTGATATTCATGGGCAATAGAAAAAGTGGGAGAACGCACATCATCAGGGTTTACCCCCAAACCGCTGGCAATGCCGCGGCAAAGCACAGTTTTGCCTGCGCCCAGGTCGCCTGCGATACACACAATATCACCGGCAGAAAGTCCTTGTGCAAGACTTGCGCCCAACGCAATAGTTTCTTCTGCCGAAGCGCTAGTAAATCTCTCGCTCTTGGTTTCTTTGGGAGCGCTCATCACTGAACCCGTCACTACCGCGGTCTCAATACAGACAATGGAATAATCATCTCTTCGAGTGACAGCCCACCATGTTGGAATGAATTCTGGAATTGACGCACATGCTCGTTGTACCTATTCGGGTATACAAAATAGTAATCCTCTTTGGCAATTATATAGGTTGTAGCCAAACGCGGCTTAGGCAAACGGTATTCTTCAGGTTTACGAATGATGATTCCCTGCTTGGGATCGCAATTGAGATTGACACCATGCTTATAGCGCAATGTTGTCGAAGTGTCTCGTTTACCATGCGCTAACGCTCCTCGGTGGCATAGTTTTGAACCATGATCGGTGGTGATAATTACCGTATGACCATGCGAGGCAAAATCTTTCAGCGCTTTGAACAATGTGCTATGAGTAAACCAACTGAGTGTGATTGAACGAAAAGCGCTCTCATTGCCGGCGATTTCTTTGAGTATCATATTGTTGGAACGACCGTGCGACATAATATCCAGAAAGTTCACTACTATAGTAGAGAACTTGCGCGGATAGAAGTCTGAAATCTTGCGATACAGAGTATCCATTTCAGCGTTATTGAAAACTTTGGCGTACTTGATTCCTGATTTCGGAACAGCGTCACGTTCCTTCAGCGCCGCGTTTATCATTTCTTCCTCAAAACGATTCAGCGAACCGGCGTCCTCAACGCTCCAAATATCAGGATAGCGCTCGTTGATTTCATCGGGAAACAACCCAGAAAACAACGCATTGCGCGCATAGGGAGTTGCAGTTGGCAATAGAGAGTAGAAATGTTTGCGCTCAATATCGAAATATTCAGAGAGCAGAGGCTCCAACGCCACCCACTGGTCGAGACGCATACAGTCGATAACCACAAACACCAGTTTCTCCGAGTTCGTTAGCTCGGGCATCACTGTGTGATCAATAACATCCGGCGGCAACAAAGGACGAGTCCCCTCCTGATAGGGAGTTTTCATCCAATCGACATAGTTCTTCTCTACATACTTGGTAAATTCAATGTTCCACTCGGTATGCGTTCCGGCATGTGTGTGCCATAGTCCTGTATCCGGGAATTCGGAAAGCTCGATATCCCATTCGGAGAGTATCGAAGCCGCGTCAAACCAATCCTCAGGTGTAACCGGGCCATATAATTTTTGGTTGAACCGATTGATATCGGCGATATAACGCTTTCCTAGCGCGTCAGAGCGTATCTTGCGTGAATCCAAAATCCGTTTGATAGCCATCAGCGCCTGTGAAGGATTGAGGGGCTTGGTTAAGTAGTCATCAATCTTTTGCCCGATAGCCTCTTCCATCAAAGACTCTTCCTCGGATTTTGTCACCATGATAACCGGAAGATGCGGACTAATTACCTTGAGCTCTTCAAGAGTGGTCAGCCCATCCATCCCGGGCATCATCTCATCAAGGAGCGCTAATTCAAAACGCTCACTACGCACCAATTTGATCGCCTCTTCGCCCGAAGAACAACATGTGACGGAATAGCCCTTGCCTTCAAGAAATAGAATATGCGGTTTGAGTGTGACAATTTCATCGTCAATCCACAGAAGTTTCTTGGGCGAAGCCGCCTTTTCTGTTTTGGGATTGGGCGCTTGTTTGGATTTATCTTTAGGTGCGTTCATAGTTCGTCGCTTGTGATCTTATTTTGCTAGAATTGTTAAGAGCTATGCTTGCTCTTTAGATGCGCTCTTTTTTGAAGAAACACCGGCGATGGGAATACTTATACAAAAAACTGTTTCGCCAGGGGCGCTTCTTAACAGCGCAAGTTTGCCACCGTGATACTCTTCAATAATCCGCCGCGCCAAAGTTAGCCCCAGCCCCCAGCCGCGTTTCTTTGAACTGAAACCGGCGCGAAATATTCTGCGTTGCACACCAAGCGGAATACCTCGTCCGTTGTCTGCAACTTCCAATCGCGCCCAGCGCCCATCCGATGAAACACGGCTACTTAACTCTATCAAACCGCTGGCAGAATCCACTGCGTCAAGCGCATTCCGTATGAGATTCTCCACAGTCCAACCGAACAATTCGGGGTTCATCATTGCTTTGTCTACCCCGCCAGCGTCAAATGACACTTTGGCTCCTGCATTACCGAAGGCCAGTCGCTGCTGAAAGTATTCTACCGTTTCGCAGACGCTTTGGTCGAATTCACATTCGGCTAATTGCGGGGCGCTACCGATTTTTCCGAAACGATTGGCAACTTTCTTAAGGCGCTCTACATCAGCGCTCATAGAATCCAACGCCAGCGGCAATGAAACACCGTCATCCGCACCAGCAGCGCTGTGTAGCTCAGGTGAATTGGCGCACTTTTCTTTCAATAATTCCAACCAACCCATCAGAGCCGAAATAGGAGTGCCAAGCTGATGCGCAGTTTCTTTGGCCATCCCCACCCAGATGTGACGCTCATCTGATTTCTTGATATTGGTAAAGCCAACTATCCCAATAGAAAGAACCGAGATGACCATCGCTATTTGTATATAGGGCGCGATTTTCAGGTTCTCAACCAGATGCGAGTCACCATAGTAAAAATAATTGATTCCTATGCCACTGAAGGTAAGCGAATCGGAGCTATCACCGAACACGATTTCGATTTCTCCATGCTCCCGCCTCATCTTCTCCATCAGTTCTACTATTTTCTCGATATCCTCCGGGCTCCTGTCGGTGTCAGCCACGCCGGGAATGTTGCGCCAGAAGTTTGGCTCGCGCTCCGCTGAGGCGACAATTATTGGAAAGTTGGCGCGAGAAATGATTTCATCAAAAATCAATTGAGTCTCGGCGCTGGGAGTGGAGGGGTCAACAGCTTTCACCCACAAACGCACAAACGAAGCAACTTTCTCCTGCGCTTCGTCCTGCAATTGCCTGATAACATCATAGGTGTACCACATAAACACAAACGAGACAATCACCACAGCAGTCAGCAAAAACAGCTTGAACACTGTCGAACCGGCAATATGGATTTTCACACGAGAGTCTTGCACAAGTATTACTTTAGGTTTTGATACATTGAGCTTTGTTGCTTTGCGCTAACAGTTAAGAAGGGCTAACCGATTTGAATCATGCCACCCATATAAGGCTGAAGGGCTTTCGGAATGTTGATTTTCCCGTCGGCGGTTTGGTAGTTCTCCATGATTGCCGGTATCAAACGAGCCAGCGCCAAGCCGCTACCGTTGAGAGTATGCACAAACTGGGGCTTGCCTTTGGTCTCACGGAAACGCGTGTTCATTCGTCGCGCCTGAAAATCCTCGAAATTCGAAATCGAAGAAATCTCCAGCCAATTGGCGACTCCCGCCGACCAAAGCTCTAAGTCATAGGTCTTGCTGGCGGCGAATGACAAATCGCCGGTAGCCAGCAATAGAACCCGGTAGGGAATCTCAAGAGCCTGAAGAACTTTTTCAGCCTGACCGACTAACACTTCAAGTTCATCATACGACGAATCCGGATGGACTAATTTTACCATTTCTACTTTGTCGAATTGATGAACGCGAATCATTCCCCTGGTGTCTTTTCCGGCGGCGCCAGCTTCCCTGCGGAAACATGGCGTGTATGCGGCATAAGAAACCGGCAATGTGTCACTAGCTAGAATCTCCTCGCGATGCAGATTTGTCACCGGGACTTCGCCGGTTGGAATCAACCAAAGGTCGTCTTTGTCGATGTGATACATATCATCGGCAAGTTTCGGAAGTTGACCGGTGCCGGTCATTGATGCGCTGTTCACTACAAACGGTGGCGCGATTTCGGTGAAACCATCCGATGCATGAATATCCAGCATGAATGAAATCAGCGCGCGTTGCAGACGAGCCCCGGCCCCTTTTAGCACATAGAAACCTGAGCCGCTGATTTTTGCTCCGGCAGTCAAATCCAATACTCCAAGTGACTCACCGATTTCCCAATGCGGTTTAACTTCGAACTCAGGCTTTGTCACCTTGCCCCACTCGCGAACCACTTGATTGGCGCTTTCGTCACCAACAGGAACCGATTCATGAGGAATATTCGGAGCCTTTAATAAAAGCCCGGAAAGCTCCTCATCGATTTCCCGTAACTTATCGTCAAGACCGGAGATACTTTCACCAACCTCGCGCATGCGTTCAAAAATATCCTCTACCGGTTCGCCAGCCTTCTTACGCTTCGGGATTTCTGCGGAAACCGCATTACGCTCTGACTTTAGTTCATCGGCTTCGGCAATGATAGCGCGCCTTTGCGAATCAAGCTCTAGAATAGAATCGACATCTACCGGATCACGTTTCAAGGTAGAGGCCTCTTTGACCATTTCGGGATTTTCACGCACTAATCGAATATCTAACACAATAATTCTCGCTAAGTTACCAATTGACGGGTCTTGTTTTCTGTTCAACTATTCGGGGTTCCTGCCCCATAACAACTCGGAAAATCGCATAAGCGGACGTCGAAATCAATAGACTTTAAGAAACGCTTACATCCGCACGCCTCAGCTGACATCCAGCCTATCTTATAGTAACATTTTCGCCCCTATCTTCCTAACAAACACAAATGGGAAACCGCTATTCGGTCAAAGAGGGAATCTCTAGAGTAGACTTGGAGCGCTTCATCAGAAATAGTAAGTGACAATATATCCCCGCGGCAGGGGCCGCACAGATGTTAATCTGCTACGACACAATCACTTATGCCTGAATTGCCACAAGGCCCAAAACTTGAGACCTAAGCCACAATTGCTGTTTTAGGACTTGCCTGACTTGGAAAAAGCGTTATATTCGTTGGCTCACATCGTTTTGGCGATGTGGCGTCAAAAGATATAGGAAGTTAGCAGAGAATAAATTCTGTAGAAGATTTAGTGCGAGAAAATCTCGCTAAGTAGGACGACTCTATCATGTCAAAGATATGCGAAGTATGCGGCAAGAAGCCATCATTCGGTCATAACGTTTCCCATGCCCACAACATCACCAATCGCCGCTGGAATCCAAATTTGCAGTCGGTGCGCGCGTTAGTGGATGGCAAACCGAAGCGCATGAAGGTTTGCACCTCCTGCCTGAAAGCCGGCAAAGTTATCAAGCGGGCTTCGGTTAAGAAACCAAGACCGGCCACTGCCTAGCAGGGCGCCTAACAAGACAGTCCTGATTATTTCTATCAAAGCGCCTGCGTTTTCGCAGGCGCTTTCTTTGTGCTTAAAAGCTTACGGCTTTGAACTCTATGGTTTAGATTGTAACAAGGCGAACACCTGTTCGCGAGCCAGATTAGAATGCGCCTCAAGAGCCGCATCGATCTTAATCTGACGAATCTCTTTCATAAACTCCATCAGCGCCGCCATGAAATCCCCGAGCGAAGGCCCCTGGGACGCCTGAAGATTTTGCACTGCAACTTCCATTGAACTCTTCGCAGCACTGAGATCATTCTTGACCGAAGAGCCAAGCCGAACCCTCACTGAATCAATTTTGGCGGCAGCGCTATCTACTAACTCAATTGCATCTTGAGCTCCTGTTGCCGATGTAAAATCGATAACCGCTAGCTGAGGAATATTTGCCAGGGTCCCCGGGCTTCCATCCAGTAACTGACCTCCGTTGAATCGCGCTGACGAGATAGTGTCATTGTAAGACTGACGCAACCTCTGAGCCTCGTCGTTGAGAGCCGCCTGACTAGCGGTGTCCAGTGTCGCAGTATTCGATGCGGCAATTGCATTGACACGAATGTCAGTTAAAATTGAACGCGCCTGCCCGGCATAGGAATCAGCGGTTTCATATCTTGCAATTGTCTGAGTCGTATTATCAATACGTTGATTCAACGAAGCGATTTGCGCCTTCATTTGTTCAGAAATCACCAAACCAGCCGGATCATCAGCCGCCAAAGGAGAGTTTGTCGAATTCGTCAATTTGTTCATCGCTTTTGAAAGGCGGTCGTATGATGACAGAATGCTATAACTCATAGGACTCCTCGCAGTATTGATAAAGAAGAAACTATTCATCGTCACTACCTCTGCTAAAACACATTGCAAACTCATCAATGAGGAATTCTCAGAACCCTTTCCCGAAAACTCGTCGCAAATACCGCAACGTCAGCAAACCTCCAAGCCAATAGGCATTTGAGGAAACGCAAGAATGCCGCCGGATTCTACTGCATTTACAAGATCACTAATCGATAATTGTTCAATGATTTAGAGAATAAGTAGAGAAGCCGGTCCGACGATTCTATTGGAAGTTCCCCATACTGAATTGAATCTACCCGACATATTTGGCGTTACACAAAAAAAGGCCGCCGGCAGACAACATTACCGGCGGCCACTATTTCATACTACTTGATACTATATAATAGGGTAAAACTAATTGTTTAGAATAATGGAACCGTGTGTTTGGCTCCTCCTTGGAAGCCGCTCCCACGTTATTCTATATGTGTGTTCAGTTTTTTTCTTAGTCTTCCATCCTCCTCATATACGCCGGTATGGTGCGGTTATCTTCTTCAAAAGAAGGGAGCCGTCCACGCCCACTGGTTACATTTACTGCGTCCCGTTCTACTACTTTCTGCGGAACCGCTTCGGAAAACAATGACATTGACTTACCTGATGCTGACTTTCCAGAATTGGCGCCGACATTCGACATAAACATTTCTTCAACTACTGCATTCTCACCTGTATTAAATCCGGTAGCAATAACCGTCACATGCATTTCATCACTAATCTCAGGATTGATGACCGCGCCAAAAATGATGTTAGCCTCAGCGCCTGCGGCGTCATAAATCACCGAAGTAGCCGCATTGACATCAAACAATGTCATATCCGCGCCACCGGTGATATTGATTAGCACACCCTTAGCGCCTTCAATTGACACTTCCTCAAGCAAAGGTGAAGAAATCGCAAGTTTCGCGGCGGTAGTGGCCTTGTCACTACCAAGTCCCACACCGGTTCCCATCAGCGCATCGCCCATTTCCTGCATAACAGTCTTTACATCTGCAAAGTCACAGTTAATCAAACCCGGAATTGTAATCAGGTCTGAAATGCCTTTGGTAGCCTGATGCAACACATCATCAGCAAAGCGGAATGCGTCAGTCAAAGTTGTGGTCTGATCCACAATACCCAGCAAACGCTCATTCGGGATAGTGATTAGTGTATCAACTTTTTGCTTAAGCTCTTCGATTCCTTCATCGGCGCGAGTGATTCTCTTTTTGCCTTCGAAACGGAAAGGACGTGTCACAATCGCCACAGACAGGGCGCCGATTTCACGAGCGATTTCTGCAATCACTGGAGCGCCACCGGTTCCGGTTCCACCCCCCATACCGGCGGTAATGAATACCATATCAGAGCCTTCGAGGGCCTCAATAATTGTGTCCCGGTCTTCTTCAGTTGCGCGACGCCCCACATCCGGATTTGCTCCGGCGCCCAGGCCTTTAGTGAGTTTTTCACCGACACGGATTTTCGAGTCAGCCAAATTGCTCTTGAGAACCTGAGCGTCTGTGTTGATGGCGATAAACTCCACGCCGCTTAGCTTCTCCTCGATCATTCGGTTTAGCGCATTACCACCTGCGCCACCGCAACCAACCACACGGATTTTCGCATAGTTGTTAAAAGATTCGTCGATGTTGATGCTCAAATCCTTTTCAGACATGACTGTCTCCTCTTCTCCGGTTTCCACCAGTCCCTGTTTCTTTCGGGCGCCGTTAAGACTGCTAAAAGCGTCCTGTTATCCAATTCTCTATTTTCTTCATCACACCGCGCATACCACCTGCGCCGTCATCTATTTCAATTTCATTTTCGTTCGCATGCAAAATTAAACCCAGTATCGTAGCATACTCAGGCCCGCTGACACCTTCCGGTAAATTCTCCACACCGGAGGCAGCGCCAACTTTCACTGGCAGATTCAACGCTTGCTCGGCTAAATCAACTATCCCCGGAAGTAGTGAACCACCACCAAGCAGTGTCACTCCTGCGTTCAAACAATCATCAAGATCAACTCGACGTAACTCACGATCCACCAATGTAAATATCTCTTCCGCGCGAGCTTCGATAATTGTGGCGAGAACGGTTCTGCCAATTTTCCTCGCAGGTCGTCCACCCGATGCCGCGACTTCCATCATGTCATTTACATTCACCTTGGAAGCCAGCGCCGCACCATAGGTAAGTTTCAATCGCTCAGCTTCGTCAACTGCAATTCGCAAGCCGATAGCAATGTCATTAGTGATGTTTTGCCCGCCTAGTGTCACACAACCGCTGTGTCTGATACATCCATCTTTGAAAACCGCCACTTCGGTGGTTTCACCTCCAATATCAACCAGCGCCACACCCAGCTCTTTTTCTTCTTCAGTTAGTCCTGAGTATGACGCCGCATAAGACTCAAGAGCAAACCCGCCAAGCGCAATCTCGCTTCGTTCCAGAGCGCGGAAGATATTTTTTGCCGACGCGGCAGAACAGGTGACAATATGCGCCTCCACTTCCAGCCTCGAACCAGTCATACCGATTGGGTTTCGAACTCCGCTTTGCCCATCAACTGTGTAGTCCTGCGGTAGGACATGAATAATCTCTCTGTCAGCGGGTATTGCAACATCACGAGCTGTCGCGATAATCTTATTAACATCAGAGCCAAGTATTTCATTGTCCGAACGCGACACGTTGATGACACCATGGGAGTTTATCGAACGAATGTGATCACCTGAGATTCCAACCAGCAATGAATCAACATGCAAATTCGCCTGCTCCTCGGCCTCTTCAATTACTCTGGTAATCACCCGCGTGACTTTGTCCATATTGACAATCACACCGCGCTTGATACCCTCGGCGTGAGTTTCCGCATAGGCCAGGCAATAGACCGCGTCATCATCAAAAGCCTGCGCGATCATCACACGAAACTTAGTTGCGCCTATTCCCAGCGCGGCGAGTATCCTTTGTCCTTCAGCCATTGCCATCTTTTCCTTGCGGAATAATCATCAGTCCATCAAAGCGCATATCAATGATTGCTGTTTCCTGCACTATGTCGGTAGCGCTGATTATGACAGTTTGAAAACGCGCAATTGCATCGCCAAGTGTCAATGCGCCTACCTTGAGAATCACATCTGTATTGCGAAAACTCACAGTGAGATAATCCTTTTGCGAACAGTCAATAGCGCTGAGGGTTTCAAATAGCTTAGTATCATCGTCACGTAACTTTCTCAGATCCGCTACTATAGTCTCAAGACGAAAGTCCGTGGGACGTTCAAAAAGTTTTATTCCATCCAGCCCAATAAACATAGGAGCCGATTCGAATTCCGTTGAGCTGGCCAACCTCTCAGTATCCAATGGAGCAACCACAAGATTCGCAGTCAAACCACGTAACCTTTTGCTTTTCGCATCATATACCAAAAACGGCGTCTCGAACTCATTGGTTCTTATATCCACTGCGTGTGCCGACACGACTTCTACCCGGGCCGAGCCAATCCCCTCGCGACGACACATCATCATTGCGGCGGCGTCCAATGGCTGATGGAACACACTGGCGCCTGGAGCCAAACCCAAAGCCTTGCTATCTTCCAACGGAATAGACTTTCCGTCGAGCGTGACACTTTTCAATCCAAACGCCCCGAATGCATCTAACGTCAACAGCAAAACAACAGCGCTGACTGTTACCAGGAACAATACTCTATACCCGCTACGCACGCCGCTTACCAATTCCCTCACTTAGCGCTCCCTTCGGCGAATCTCTTCAGTTCGGCGATAAGCGCCGATCCCAGTCGACACACATTGCCTGCGCCCATAGTGAATATCATGCTATCTCCAGCTTCAATACTTGCTGTCACTGCTTCTGCAATGGCGTTCTCTAACTCACCGGCATAGGTGAATTGCTTATGCCCCTGCTCCAACGCCGCTGTAAGTATCAATTCTGATGTGACACCTTCAATTGGTTGCTCGCGAGCCGGATATATATCTACAACAATCACTCTGTCGGCAGAAGATAAGGCGTCGGCGAAGTCTGCGGCGAAGTCACGAGTGCGAGTAAATAAATGTGGCTGAAAAATCACTGTTACATGCTTTCCGAACTCTTTGGCCGCCTCTATCGCTCGTTGAACTTCGGTCGGATGGTGCGCGTAATCGTCATACACAACAACACCACCAACCTGCTCAATGCGTTCGAAACGGCGCAACACTCCTGGGAACTCACTTAGCCCGACTTGCACCGAATTAAACGGAATCTCCAACTCCAGTGCGATACACGCCGCGCAAAGAGCGTTTTGCAAGTTGTGTCCGCCAGGTAGTGGCGAAACAAGTTCACCGAGGACCTTCCCTCTTTGAGCAATCGTAAAGAAAGTCTTACCGGAATCACGTCTTTGCGAAACTACAACATAGTCGGCGCCTGTACTTGAAGCGCCACCCATGCTAAACGTCACTACCGGGCGTTTCAATCGAGGAACCAAGTCCATCAGATTGTTGTCATCAGCGTTGAGTATTATCTGCCCATAAAACGGAGTGCGGTTTAGATACTCGCAAAATGCATCTTTGAGATCATCAAGATCACGGTAGCAGTCACGATGATCCTCTTCAAGATTTGTGGCAACAGCAATCGTCGGAAACATCACCAAAAAAGAGCGGTCAAATTCATCGGCCTCGGCAATCAGATACTCACTAGCTCCCACTTTTGCGCCTATTGACTCATCAGTGACACGCCCACCAACTATTACAGTCGGATCGACACCAGCGCTCTTAAGTATTGCGCCTGTCAACGCCGTCGTTGTAGTTTTGCCATGTGCGCCCGCGATTCCGATTGAATACTTCAGCCGCATCAGTTCGCCAAGCATCTCAGCGCGTTTGATTACCGGAATACCCAATCGACGCGCCTCTGCCACTTCAGGGTTTGCCTCATTCACAGCCGCAGATATAACCAGCAAATCAGCCCCACTAACATTAGCGGCCGCATGTCCCTGATGCACAGTGATACCCTGCGTTTGCAAATGCTCTGTCACCTCGCTCGGTGTATTATCAGAGCCGCTGATTACAAAACCAATGTCAGCTAGAATCTCGGCCATACCTGACATTCCAGCGCCACCTATACCCACAAAAAACAGCCGTCTGTAGCGCCCGAATATCATATTCTCTTCCGTCGGTTTTGCATCTGTTAGTTTCTTACTGACTATATTCCTACGAAATGTCATCGCGAGTTTGTTTCCATCCCCTGTAATTGTAGCGCTCACTATGACAATGCCTCTCGATTGACCAGCTCCAGTAAATCAATAGCAATCGCCTCTGCCGCGGGCATCCCTGCGGCGCTTTTCCAACTTTGCAAAGCCTCTCGCATTTTCCGCGCCTCACCAGACTCCAGTGTCGTCTGCGCCTTCTCTATTACATTTGTATCGCCAAGCTCAGAATCATTCACAATCAGCGCTCCGTCACGAGAGACAACCGATTGAGCGTTCATAAGCTGATGATTCGCTGTAGCAAACGGATAGGGAACCAAAATCGAAGGCGTTTCAGATGCGATAAGCTCGGCTATAGTCAAAGCTCCTGCTCGAGTTAGAGCGATATCAGCAGCGGCGTAAGCGTATTCAATCTTAGCGTTGAATGCAAAAGCTCGCACATTCTTCATTGAACTGACACTATTTGAAATGCTGTCAAACTGCTCACGCCCTGTCTGCCAAAGTAGCTGTCTCTCTTGTGACAATGATTGCAAACTATTCATCACTGCACTATTTATCGACTGAGCGCCCTGACTACCTCCAAGTACAAGTATCGTTTCTTTCTGCGGATCTAGGTCAAATGAACGCAACGCCTCGTCACGATCAACTATTCCGATTTCCGCTCTCACCGGATTGCCAGTTGTCAACGCCCCAATACTCTCTGACAAATGCTTACGAGCATCATCGAATCCGAGATACACCCGGTTGACCTTACCGGCTAATCTGCGCGTTGTAAATCCCGGATAGGAGTTTTGCTCTTGTATCGCGGTGGGAATGTCATTAGCAACTGCACGCGAAACGATAGGTCCGGAGACATAGCCGCCTGTTCCAACAACCAAATCCGGCTTGAACGATTGCAACAAACGATTCGATTGCCACAGCGCTTTGACAAGAATGAATGGGAACATTACATTTCGCCAGTGTAGCTTTCGAAGCATTCCACGCACATTGATTATTTCCAACCGATAGCCTAGTGTCTCACGCAGACGATATTCAATCCCTCGTTTTGTGCCGACAAAAATGAAGTTGCAGTTTCCTGCGCCGTATCTGGCCTCTAATGCCTGAGCAATAGCCAAAGCAGGGTAGAGATGACCGCCTGTTCCGCCACCTGCGAAAATTGCACGCAAAGTCTTCACCTTACTCACTGACACCACCCATCTCTGCGCCGTGAAAGATTCAACAAAATAGCGATTCCAAGCAGTGACACTAACAGGGACGAACCGCCATAGGACATCAGCGGTAGAGGCAACCCGGTTGTGGGGATTAGCGAAGTGACTACACCAATATTTATTGCGATATTGAAGAACAGAAGCATAGTGATTCCCGAGGCCAACAAATAGCCGAAACGATCCGGCTGATAGGAAGCAATCTTTAGCCCTCGATATAGCACAAGTAAATATAGAGCGAGCGCCACCGAGAGTCCGATGAATCCTAATTCCTCACCGGCGGCCGCGAAAATAAAATCTGTGTGCGGGTAAGGCAGAAAGAAATGCTTCTGTATGCCATCGCCTAAGCCTGCCCCCCAGAACCCTCCGGCGCCGAATGTTAGAATCGCTTGTTTGACCTGGTAGCTTCCGGCCAATGGGTCAGATAGTGACGCAAGATAAGTCTTGATTCGTCCAATCTTGTGCCCGAAACCAAAAACCATAACCGCCCCGGCAAGCGCCAGTGGCGCAACTGCCGTTGCCAGATGTAAAAGTCTCGCTCCAGCTAGATATAGCATTGACATTGTGGTGAGGCCCAAAACTATCACCGTACCTAAGTCCGGTTCGAACATAATGAGTAATACCATCAATCCAACCAGAGGCGCATGCGGCAATAGAGATTTGCGGTAGTCACTAATATCGCTATCAGCTCGTGAGAACGAATATGCCAGATAGTACAGCAATACAATCTTCGCCAACTCCGATGGCTGCACGGCAAACGGTCCAAGGAATAACCAGCGATGGGAGCCGTTACGCGCAGGCATTACAAACACCAATGCCAAAGCTATGATAATCGCAACAATCGCTAAAGGTGTGTATTGTCCCAGTCGTTTCAAGTCCGCTTTCATCACCAATCCCATTAACCCCGCTGATACAGCCAACCACAGCAATTGACGTTTGATGAAAAACAAATGCGAACCGAAGCGCTGTTCGGCGAGCAATGACGACGTGGAGTACACCATAATAGCGCCAATAATCGCCAGAGCGACAGTAGAGTAGAAAAGTGTCCAATCTATCGGACAACGCGCTTTCATCCTAGTTGTCATTACCCTTCTTAGCAAGTCGCTTCACTGCGTCCTTATAGACTTTTCCGCGTTCTTCGTAATCGGTAAACATATCGAAACTGGCGCATCCAGGTGATAGCAGAACAGCTTCACCGACCTGAGCAGTTTGTGACAGTAACAGAACTGACCCTTCAAGGGTCGTTGCGAACTCCACCGGAACAGTCTTGCCAAGGGCAGAGAACACTTCTTCTTTGGTGTCTCCAAGTGCAACAATGCTAGTGACTTTATCACGGACCACAGATTGTAACTCGCGGAAGTCCTCACCTTTACCTTGTCCTCCAAGAATTAATCGCACCGGAGATTCAAATGCCTCAAGCGCACAAATCGTCGCGGCAAGATTTGTCGCCTTTGAATCATTTATCCATTGTACGCCATCGATCGTCGCTACATACTCGATTCTATGTTCCACACCCGCGAAAGAAAGCAACCCCTCGCGAATCGCTTCAAGCGTAACACCAAACGCCAAACAACATGCCGCCGCCGCCATCGCATTTTCGATGTTGTGACGGCCGGGAATCTGTAATGATTCACAATCAAATAATTTTACATAAGCGCCATTGAATTGGCAGAAGATTGTCTCCCCGCGCAGAAAGACCGAACGTAGTTCAGAATCCATTGATGATGCGTCCATGACCTTCTCGGAGCCAAACATCATTCTCCGCGCTGAGGTTTGAACAGTTAGAGCATCAAGTCCTGAATCATCGGCATTGAGTACTAGTTTCTGATTAGCCTCTTGCGCTTCAGTAATCCGCAATTTGGCAAGACGATAGTTCTCAAAAGTCTTGTGTCGGCTAAGATGATCTGGAGTAATGTTCAAAATCGCGGCGACATCAGGTGCGAATTGATCTACAAACTCCAACTGATAACTTGAAACCTCTACAACCGCTACATCGTTGCGCTTCACTTTCATAGCAACAGCGCTCAATGGAGTTCCGATATTACCGCAAAGCTCAGCGCTGTAGTTTCCTTGCAACAATATCTCGTGTACCATTGTCGCGGTCGTAGTTTTTCCGTTTGCCCCGGTCAAGGCTATGATTTTTCCTCTGGTAAACCAGGACGCAAATTCAAGCTCAGAGAACACAGGTGTTCCGGCATCATGAATTGATTGCATGATGGAACTATCAGACGGAACACCGGGCGAAACTATCACATAGTCAGACTCCAGGATTGCATCAGTGTGCCCTCCAGTCTCGAAGGTGGCGCCTACCTCTTTGAGAGTCTGTAACTCAGAATCAAGAGCGCATTCCTCACGAGCCTCAGTGACAAACACTTCCGCGCCAAGTTCTCGGGCCAGCATTGCGCAGGCCAATCCCGAACGAGCCATACCTACTACACCAACTTTTCGCCCCTTGACTCGCTCTAGATTCTTCATCTCTGAGCTATCTGAAGCAGTCTCGATGTTGGCTTTTTCAATCATGACAGTTTCCATATCTTGCAATAACTTACTTTCCAATTCAATCGAATTGCTTCAACGCACTTTCAAAGTTGAAAGGGCGAGCATTGCGAACAACGCACCAAGTATCCAAAAGCGAACTACTACTTTTTGCTCAGGCCAACCGAGTAGTTCAAAATGGTGATGCAATGGCGCCATCTTAAAGATTCTCTTGCCACGCAACTTGAACGAACCGACTTGCAGAATCACCGAAAGCGCCTCAGCGACAAAAACACCGCCTAGGATAATCAGCAATATTTCCTGCTTCAAAAGTATTGCCAAAACTCCCAACGCTCCGCCTAGTGTCAGCGCGCCCGTGTCACCCATAAATACTTCCGCCGGATTTGAATTGAACCAAAGAAATCCCAGCGCCGCTCCAACGGCCGCGCCACAATAGACCGTCACCTCTCCCGCCCCGGGCAAAAATTCCATTTGCAAATACTGCGAATAGTCAAAGCGCCCTGAGATATACGCCAGCGCAGCAAAAGCCAGGAAACATATCCCACACAGACCAATCGCTAGTCCGTCCAAACCGTCGGTAAGGTTTACCGCATTCGAAGTTCCGGTTATCACTAGAATAATCAGCGGGATATAGAACACTCCCCAATCGATCAAGTGATCTTTGAGAAACGGAGCCACAGAGAATCCATAGCGTGATTCAGACGGAGCAACATTTAGAATTATCATACCTACCAGCAAGCCGAGTGAAATCTGTCCAACTAGCTTCAGCCTTCCAACTAATCCGGCTTTTCTTTTCTTTACAATTTTCAAGTAGTCATCAATGAACCCCAATACACCTAACCAAATCGTCACTATCAAGGACGTCAGTACAAAGAAGTTGCTAAGATCCGCCCATAGGATAGTCGGAACAAGAATCCCCATGATGATTATCAGACCGCCCATTGACGGTGTACCTGCTTTGGCCTGATGTGACTGAGGGCCTTCTTCTCTGATTGTTTCCTTAATTTGGAATTTCTTCAGCAGATTCACAAAGAAACCACCGAATATCAAACATATAATTAGCGCTGTCACCATTGCCCCGGCCGTTCGGAATGTTATATACCGAAACAAATTGAACACCGTAAATTGGTCGGCTAATGGATAGAGATATTCGTAGAACATTGTCACATCAAGAAGCTGCTTACAGCACAGCTACACCTGACTCCTCGCTTTCAGCGCCAACATCGCACGCTCCAATGCAATTCCTCTTGAAGCCTTCAAATACACAACATCACCGACAGTAGCTATTTCAGCGAGCAAATCTCCAGCATCCAACGCATTATCGAGAGAGTGAATCTCAACTCCTGATTCGCTATCGCTTTCTTTCAGCGCTTCTGCGCTTAACCTCGCGCGAGCGCCAACTGTGATAATGACATCTATCACGCCGTGAGAACTCATGAGCTCTGCTAGATAATTGCCAACTGCGATATGCTCTCGTGATTCAATTGCTCCCAGCTCAAGCATATCACCAATCACGCATATCTTTTTAGCATCTGATGTTTGTGGCTTCATAGCGGCGAATGTCTTCAGTCCTGCGCGCATTGAGGATGGATTCGCATTGTAGCAATCAATTATGACATCAATTCCCGCGATGCTCTTTCTCTCCCCGCGTTGCGCCATTGCCTCTGAGACAAAACTCTACAACGACTTCATCTCTATCTTGGCCCCCAGCGCTCGACAAATTGTAATTGCGCAGAGAGCATTGCCAACTTGCTCTTCACCAAAAGCCGGTAGTGAGATTCGCTGTCCCTCAAATGTAAAGGACACATGACCTGTCGCAGAATCTATTGTGACATCACTGGCAACAGTATCATATTTGACTTGCCTGGCGCCACCGGAATCAGACACTCCAAAGGTCAGAACATTGTCGCAAATAGCTTTCGCTCCTGATACAAGTTCAGCGTCAGCGCCGTTGACAACTGCACCCCCTAGCGATTGCAACGACTCAAGCATAATCAGCTTTTCGCTACGAACACCTGCCAGTGAACCCAGCGACTCCAAATGAGATTCACTGACATTTGTAATAGCCCCCACAAGCGGCCTTAGTATCGGAGCAAGACGTTTCATTTCTCCTTGAGTGGAAATTCCCAATTCGAAGATCCCGTATTGAGCCTGCTTATCCATGCGCAAAAGAGAAAGTGGCAACCCGAACAAATTATTCAAGTTACCGGCGGACGCATGCACATTCACACCAGAGCTATCTAGCAAGTGACGTGTCATCTCTTTCACTGCAGTCTTGCCCGCCGAGCCTGTGACACCTGCGGTCTTGTCTGTGAGTTTCTCGCGATGCGCAATTGCGAGTTCAATTAGCGCCTGATGTGTATCCTCAACTACGACAGTCGGAAATGACTCCGGTACATTTAGAGCGCCACGTCGTTCCACCAGCGCTCCCGTAGCTCCTGCCGCTTGTGCGTTCTCCACAAAGAGATGTCCGTCATGATTCTCACCGCGAATAGCAACATACAGCTCGCCAGGGCTAAGCGTACGAGTGTCAATAGAAACACCACGCACAACACTAGCGCCTGCGCTATCTATTGTAAGCGTTCCATGTGTCACTTCTGTCACTTGCTCTAGGCTCAATTCCATCACCACTAATCACTCAAAACATTGCATATACAGATATTGTCGTTCTTAACCGGCAACAGGTTCGTAACCAAGTTCGCGCAATGCTTTCTCTGCTTCATGTTGCTCACTATATGATTTCTTTCCCGAAGCCGATATCTCATATTGCTCTGCGCCTTTGCCAAGCAATAGCACCGTGTCGCTCTTTTTAGCCCTGCTAATAGCTTCTGCTACTGCGGCACGACGTTCAATTAACACCGCATGCACACCCGTTACACCTTTGATAGTTTCATCAATAATCTTCTGCGGATCTTCACTGCGTGGATTATCTGAAGTGACAATCACAACATCCGCTTTGCTGGCGGCCTCGCCCATTAGCGCGCGTTTGCCGTTGTCACGGTCTCCACCGCATCCGTAAAGCGCTATGACTTTCCCCTCAGTGAACTGACGTGCGGCTTTTACGACGCGCGCTATCGCATCCGGCGTGTGCGCATAGTCAATTATCACCGCAAAAGGCTGACCGCAATCCACTTTTTGAAAACGTCCGGGAACCGGCTGTGCTTTCTCTAGCGCGCGTACAGCAGTGTCAATATCCACTCCCGAAGCTAATCCTGCCGCTAAGGCTCCCAGTGTGTTCATTAGATTAAACTCACCGCAAAGCTGAGTCTTGACTGTCCGCGCTCCCATCGGAGTTACCACATTGAAAAATGTGCCGTCTGCCGAATAATCACGTTCAGTTGTATACACATCAGCGCTACTATCTTGTAGTGAGTAGCTTAAGTAAGCTGAAGAAACTCTGCCGAACAATTCGCGAAACTCCGGCACATCTAAATTGATAACCGCATATTTCATGAGCCCATCAAGCTTGGCAAGCAGTTGAGCCTTTGCTTCGAAATAGGTCTCCATATCCTCATGAAAATCCAGATGATCGCGAGTTAGATTTGTAAACAGTCCAACCCGGAATTCGACATTCTCAACACGTCCCAATTCCAAAGCATGCGAAGAGACTTCCATCACTACATTGTTACAATGATTCGCTCGCATCAGATATAACAACCTCTGAATATCCAGCGACTCAGGAGTAGTGCGATCCGCTTCAAATTTTTCACCACAAGTGTCATATTCCAGTGAGCCTATCAGACCGACTCTCTTGTTTCGTCCTTCAAGGATCGCCTTGAGCAGGTAGGCGGAAGTTGTCTTTCCATTGGTGCCGGTGATAGCGGTTATTTTGAGCGCCTTCCCGGGGTATTCATAGAATTTCGCCGCCAAATCAGAGAGCGCCCGTCGGGAATTGCCAGTCTTCACCCACGTAACACTCAGGTTGTTTTCATTGTCACGTTCAGATACAACCGCAAGCGCGCCACTCTTGACAGCATCCTCAGCAAAATCGAACCCGTCGACCACAAAACCGGGAACCGCCACAAAAACAGTTCCGGCCTTGACCTGCCGCGAATCATATTCCAACGCCTCAACAGTTCCATCAACTGAACCTGTCACTTGCAGAGAATCCTTCTCTGGAGAATCTATCGCGCTTATAAGTTCTTCTAGTCTTAGTGACATTTGTTACACTTTTTCCTGGCGCCCGCAATCAGATACTGCAAGTCGAAAAGTTGACTTCATTAGTTAAGCCTCAACCGGGATTCGCGCTGAGCGACGAAAGACCATTTGTGCGACTCTTTGAATCGCACAACAGGGTGTAGCGTCGAATAAGTTTTCTTCCCGGCTTGCTGACAGCGTAAAGTCAGAATACCTCCTGTACGCATTATACTTCCGGAGGCGGGTTTTTGACTCAAGATTTTTCCAACACCGTCAAGTGCGAACGGAACATTGAGACGGGTTAGAAGCAACGACGCTTGACGAGCGCTCATACCAATAACATCCGGCGCTCTAAACTCTTTGGCGCCTTTTAACAATGGGTCTTGCGTTTGAATCGCAATGACTGAGCCCGGTTCTATTGGGGATCCGGCGGCGGGATACTGCCAGCGCACATTTCCGACATAGCAATCTCCCTTGACTGCAACCTGCAACCCTTTGCCCTTGTTTATGGCCGCTTGTGGTGTCAGTCCCATGAATTTCGGCGCCTTGATTGACTTCTTCGCATAGGCGCTGTTTCCCTTTTCAAGTGTCAGGCGATGTGACGCCGGACCAAACTTGGCAGGATTTGAGAGCACATACTGCTCGGCAATTCGCCTGAATGTAGGACCGCTAGTTAGTCCGCCGTAGTGAATCGGCTCTGGTTGCAACAACAGAACAATGCCTGCAACCAGCGGGGAATCCGCAGGGAAGTAACCAGCAAACGAAGCATTGAACTTATTCTTCAGATAACCCTTGCCATCAAGGCGAGGGACTTCCGCTGTTCCGGTTTTACCTGCTATAGACACAATTTCAGACTGGACTTTCTGCGCGGTACCACTGTCAACTACATTTTTCAGCATCGCCTGAAGAGACGCCACACTACCGGGCTTCATCACACGCCACAATTCTTCAGGCTCCGTGAAATCGCGAACTTCTCCATTGGCGCCAATCACTCCGCGAATAAGTCGCGGTCGATATAGTGTCCCACCATTAGCAACAGCGCCCATCATCAGCGCCATTTGCAACGGAGTAGTAGCAACCGAATGTCCAATAGAAAGCGCCGCAACATTGTAATCCGACCATTTCATATCTGTGTGGAGTTTTCCGCTTTGCTCACCGGGAAATTCGACCATAGTCTTTTCGCCAATCCCAAAACGCTGTGATGCTGAAGCTAACTTTTCCCCACCGAGAGCAATCGCCAGTTTCGCAACTCCGATATTGCTTGAGAAAGTTATTATATCATGAAAAGTCATCTCGCCATGCTCTTCGTCATCATTCAAATACCGCCTGCCACAAAGCCAACGACCATCCTCGCAGTCAATTACTGTATCCACCGGAGCAATGTTCTCATCTAGAATCGCCGCGGCGGTAATTACCTTGTAGATTGAACCCGGCTCAAAGGAATCTGTTATCGATCTCAGCTTTACCGGTCTTTCAGGATGTTTCTCCGTGGGGTCGTAATGCGCAGTCGCGAGAATCTCACCAGTATTACAATCAAGAAAGACCGCGATAGCGCTTTTAGCTTTGTATTGTTCGGTGGCGCTTCTAAGCTCCTGCTCCACTATCTCCTGAAAATCCCAATCAATTGTCAAAGCTATAGACTTACCCGCAATCGACGGCGTTTGCGCTTTCTCATCGACCTGATAGTAATTCGAGTGACCGTCTTTCCGGCCAACAGCCAGCCCCACTGCTCCGCGTAGCGTAGAATCGAAACGTGACTCAATACCAGAGATTCCATTGTTGTCGATATCGGTAAACCCGATTATCTGCTTGCCAACTATTCCAAATGGATATTTTCGACCCTGCTCTTTTCTGATATACACACCCGGCTGAGCGTCGTCTCTAATGCGACGAACATTCTCATCTGAAAGCCCACGACTAACCCAGGAGAACTTTCCAGATTTGATATTGTGCTTCTTTTTCGTAGAACCTGACTTCTTCTTGAAGAGCCTATCAAAATACTTTCCAACCGAAAGCGCCTCTTTTGTCGACTTGGGATGAACATAGACGCTGTAACGAATTACATTTACTGCGACCTCTTTACCAAAGCGATCATACATTACTCCGCGTTGCGCAGGAATCTCGACTCTTCCTGTGGATTGCCTTCGAGCTTCCTTGGCATATTGCTCCCCGTTCGTAATTTGAATAGTCCAAAGCCGAACAACAAACACACCCCAAACCAACACAATCACCGCCATAGACAAAGCAAGTCTCTTGCGCTCAGAGTCCATATTTCGCGCGCCGGAGCTCCTGCGACCTCTGCGCGAGAATCCTGATTGCTTATCGTTACGCGGTGATTTGTTCACTTACTATTTGCCTGCTTTTCTTCTGTGCTTACAATCCAATAGCGCTATTTGTCTCGTTCATCAAAGAGCTCGCTTGCCGACGCGGTGGAGGTTTCGATCGACGGAGCATTCTTGAGAGAAAGCCGAAGCGTGTTCCACATCTGGCTAATCCCGCCCTGACCTGGCGACTCCTCTCCAAAGCGAACTGCATACAAGTTTTCCGACTGTATTTGCTTCAATCCAAACTGTTTCTCCGCGAGTTTAGCAATCCTGCTAAAACGCGCTAATTCCGCCACATCGGTTTCAACTTTCATCAATACATCGCGACGAGTCCGATTGGTTTCCTCCAAAACTGAAACCTCATTTATCAAATCCAACGCCACAACTCTCTGCCAAATATAAAGACCAGCCGCAACCATCAGAAGTGACAGCACAAAGAGCGTGGAAAGTGACCTACTGGCGACCATGCGTCGAATCGGCCCCGGCTTCCCTTGACTAGCGCTTTGACGCAAAGCCTTCAAAGCGCTGGCTGTGTTGTTTGCGCTAGTCATTTTAGCCTCGCCTGGACAATGCAATCCGTTCAGCTATTCGCAGTTTTGCCGAACGTGAGCGAGGATTGGATTTGACTTCCTCTTCGCTGGCGCCGATTGGCTTCTTGGTCAGCGGCTGCAATTCCTTATGCGCGCCACAGGCGCAAATCGGCATCCCCGGCGGACATACGCAAGCGCCTGAATAACGAGCGAAAGTTTGCTTGACTATCCTGTCCTCAAGTGAGTGATAAGAAATCACCGCTACTTTTCCGCCCACTCTAAGTGAGTCAATAACCTGAGGCAAAACGCTTTCCAACTCGTCAAGTTCCCTGTTTACTGCAATCCGCAGCGCCTGAAAAATGCGGGCCAAAGTGCGAGTCAGATTTGCCGGACCCACTGTAGAGCTGATTACTTTCCTAAGAGCGCCTGTAGTATCAATCACCTGCGTCTCACGCGAAGCGACAATTGCGCTGGCGATTCTCCGTGAGCGCTTCTCCTCACCGTACTTCCAGAACAGACTCGCCAATTCGGTGGCGTCAAGTTCGTTGACTAGCTCTGAAGCGGTTAATGTCTGTCGCGAATCCATGCGCATATCCAATGGAGCTTCACCCTGAAAGGAAAAGCCACGCTCCGCCCAGTCGATTTGAGGTGAGGAAACACCTAAATCAAGAAGAGCGCCGCTAATTGTTTCTATCTCGAGCTCCCTTATTACCTGAGAAAAGGTAGAAAAGGGAGCGTTAATTATTCGCTTAACCTGCGGGTAAGTACTAAGTCGCTCTGTCGCGACAGCAACCGCCAAACTATCACGGTCCAAACCGTAAAGACTGGCTCCGGGAGCCGAATGTTTGACCAGTTCTTCCAGATGCCCCGCTCCACCGACTGTGAGGTCAAAGAAAACCCCGTCACTTGCAACTGGTAGAGCTTGCACAATTTCATTGAGTAATACCGGCTGATGGACAAAGTTTTTGACCTTGCCCTTTTCATTACTTTTGGCGCCATCTTCATCATTGCGTTCGAGCGTCATTGCTCAATCCGTCGCTCCGTCTTTTCGTGAGGAAGCGCCAGCGCCACCATTGAAAATTCGTTCTGCAATCTCTTCAATGGAATCCTTCTCTACACTACTTGAGAATGACGCCGCATAGGTCACCGGATTCCATATTTCTATAAGAGTGTCTACACCGATTACCAGAACCTTATCACTAAGTCCGGCAAAAGAGATTAAGTTGGCTGGAATCAGGAAACGACCCTGCTTATCAGGAGTCACCTCGGCGGCCTTGGAGAATGTGTGTCGCCGAAGAAGTCTTAGACCTTTGGAAGTAAAGCCGGCCTTAGCCAAACTGGAAGTTGTCTCTTGCCAGCTCTCGGGAGTATGTAGAGCCAGGCAACCATCCATTCCCGCGGCGAGCATCAGCTTTTGAGGCGAGCCGTCTTCGTTACGAGGGCGAACCTTCGACGGAAGCGCAATTCTGCCCTTGTCGTCAAGATTTACATTGTATTCGCCGCAAAAAACGTTCACCTTGCTGTTGCTCTCGATCCCGGGGGCTAGAAAGTTGAGGGATTTCTTTGTCTCTAGTTGATCTCTTTTAGGTAAAACTGCCAAGTCAAACTACTCAAAATGGCGGCGACTTACACCAAAGCTCACCACGATGACCCATTATATGGGGTAACCACATCATAAGCAAGTTATTCCGGCTTATTATTGCTCAATATTTTTTTAATGTCTCTCATGTAACTCAATTCACCTCAATAAGTAACAACTTTCCGAATTGACATTTCGGCTAACTTGGACTCCTGCAGACATATTCAGCTTCACATTTCTTTGCTGAGTTGAGCGTAAAGTAGTGGGATTGCCCCATATCTGCCGATGAATTCCAATTCACCAGCCCGGCATTTCCGACAAAAACAATCGTAAGCCAACAATTCCCTGAAACATAATCTATTGCCAGTCAATAGATTACATCATACACATATCGCCCCGACCAACTACGGCGCCCTCGTTGCCCATCTAATATCTCGTCCGACTTGAAACACGGAGGAGAAAGATGAAGACGCGTGACCAGATCCCGGGCAGGGTGAAGGCAACCTCAAAGAAGACATACCCGACCCCAAAACGGGGACGGATTATCCTTGCAATCTTCGCAATGCTATTTGGCGTATTTTTTCATAACTCGGCTTTTGCGATAGATAAAGCGCTTAGAATCGGATTCGACAATACCAAGTTGTCCGCAGATCAGGCGAATTCTGCGTTTTTGTATGACGGATACTCGCCGCTAGTCCTCCCATCGGGATTGCAACTGGCGGTTCAAATAGTCAAAGTGCCGTTGATTACTGCTGGTGAAACTCCCACAATCGATTTTACTTTCGAGCGCGGGGAATTGCTTGGCGTAGTGAGTCCCGAGTCTTTCGCCAGAGTCGACATTCCGACAGCGGATGACGGACGTTACGACAACATCAGGCCGGCGCTCGCGGAACTATTCGAGAATGGATTCGAAGGCGCTCTGCTCAATAATATCCAATCCACATCCAACGGAGCAGTAGCACAGCTAACCCTATCACCATATCAAATAGACAGCCTCGGCAATGTATATTCCCTGACGGCTATCACCGTAAAAGTCAGCTCAGCAACAGCTGTGGAAATCGGCGAGCCGCAATTCGGACCGCAAACTACGGGACCATCACTATCCTCCGGAGCGCTATTGGGTTCATCAGCAACAACTGTGAACTATCTGATAATCACCAACAAAACTCTAGAACCACAAATGAAGAGATTGGCCGATTACAAAAACGCCACCGGTATTCCAACTAGAGTTGAGCTAATTGAAGATATCCTGGCAGTGTACACCGGCGTTGACAATGCCGAGGCGCTACGCAACTCTTTGAAAGACTACTACGCCGAGGGCGTGACACATGTCATGCTCGCCGGTGATGAAAACGTGGTCCCTATTCGGTACACATACTATTACAACACCAGTACCATGCCGCTGGTGGAAAATATGATGGTCACCGATTTGTATTTCGCCGACCTGACCGGAGATTGGGACACCGACGGCGATGGAATCTGGGGCGAACCGACTCAGGATACACCGGACCTGACTGCCGAATTACATATCGGCCGCCTGCCAATTAGTCGTGTAGAACAAGCGAAAAACTATGTTGACAAATTGATTGTATACGAAACTGACCCAGGACTTGGCGATCCGTCATACTTGCGCAATACCGTTATCTATTCATCAGACCAAATGCGCGATTTCTCCAACGGTGGACAGCATGCAATCATCGCCAATGCCATGCCGGACTATTATTTCATTGACACATCAAGAACAATCGAAATGCCCTCCGGCAGTTCCAGTTTTCCAGTCAATGACAATGCCTCAGGAACTATCTCAACCCTCGATGAAGGGTTTGGTGTCGTTAACATAATTGCGCACGGACGTCACGACGGCTTCGCAGTGCGCTCTGCAAACTACAACGATTGGCCCAAGTCATATTTGTTGAGTGTCGATGGTGTCGGGTCGCATGGCTCACTAGACCAACTTGCCCCTAATGGAAAGCTAGGACTATATGTGGCGCTGTCATGTGACTTGGGCGGCTTCGATATGGATGCGCCGCCTTTTGCCGCTACTACTCCCTCATTTGTTGAGAGCGCTGTTTCAACTGAGATGTCCGGCGCGGTGGGAATGGTCGGCTATTCACGTTGGGGATGGGTGTATTCGAGCTACCGCCTGCATGAATCATTCTTGAAACACCTATATAGTGACGCCGATGGTGACGCCATCGCCGCAATGAACTTTGCCTCAGTTGAGTTTCCATACTATCGCGATCTAATCTACGGTCAAAACTATTACGGCGACCCGACTGTCAACATCCATTTGGATATCCCAAAGGACGTGTCACTAACTGTATCCTCAGAGAATTGGCACGAGAATTCGATTGTGGCTAACGTAGCATCTGGTGGAGTAGCAGTAGCCGAGGCAAAAGTATTTCTCTCTGCCGCCGGAGTTGTCTTAGCGGAAGCTACAACTGACGGCTCAGGCAATGCCCAACTACAATATTCATTTGATTTGGGAACCGATTACACTATTGCAACACATCCAACCGGAGCGCTGGTAGGCATGGCGGCATTCACACCGCAAATCGCCGCCGGAATCGATGACGAGGATGAGAGCGCCCTGCCGCAGTCATTCTCATTGAAACAAAACTATCCAAATCCATTCAATCCAACCACAACAATCGAATGGAACCTGCCACGCAGTTCGCAGGTAAGTTACCGGGTAATCGACGTGCTGGGGCGTACCGTAACACAGGATGACCTCGGCCGCCTATCGGCAGGGCGTCACACTCTGGAATGGAATGCCCGAAACAATCAAGGCTCCCCAGTAGCCAGCGGCGTCTATTTCTTCCAGCTATTGACAGAAGACAATGTAGCGTCAAGAAAGATGACATTGTTGAAGTAGCGACTACAAACTCATCGTATTGTAATAGGGCAGAACCCAACGTGGTTCTGCCTTTTTCTTTGCTAAACCAATCAGGTCTCTATCGCCCACTAACTTTGTAAATACGCTCTAACAAATTCTCACTTGCCATGTAACGCCAATGAACATATAATAACTGGGACACATGGCAGGCCAGCATACAGAAGGAACCTGATGAAAACACTCTCATTAATAATTGCCATCGCACTACTCGCTGGAACCGCTAACGCTCAAAAACAAAATTGTTTTCCAACAATTGCCCATAGAGTTACCAGCGGAGACAAGCTCAACCTAGTATTGACTGATTCCAGTCATGTCAGTGGCGTCGTCGGCATGTTCAATCAGGAATTGCAAACACTAACCTTGACTCGATTAAATTCTTCAGAATCAAATGACTACAACTACTCTGATATTGCAGAAATACGCTACCAATCAGCGCGGAAAGTGAAACTCAAATGGGTGATATTAGGTCTCGTTGGCGGAGCTACCATAGGTGGTGTTATAGGCGAAACCAAAAGCAACAACCAAGGCGCCTTCTCAGACTTGGTAACTCCAATCTATGCTGTAATGGGAGGAACGCTTGGGCTATTTTCTGGAATAACCCTGCCCCTTATTTTCCCGGGCCACGAAACCATCAAATGCCATCATTAACAACTCTATCTTATCCTCTCATAGTCCAAAACCAGGAACGCAAGGAGCCGCTCAAATTGAGCGCCACACGCCACATCTTCAACACCACACTATCCCAAAGACCGTCAGCGCTCTTCCATTTCTCAAAGTAGTGATACAAACTCCGATGTGATTCATGAATCATCTGCGGCTTCTTAGGACGAGTGGCGCTCCCAATGAAATGTTCAACCACTGCCGACGGACAATACAGGTTTACATATCCGGCATCCAGAATTCTTCGCGCCCAGTCAACGTCATTGAAGAATATCGGAAATGATTCGTCGAGATATCCAACCTCCTGCAACAATGAGCGACGGAACAACATCGCCGCCCCCATCGGTTGCTCCACAAACGCCTCATTCTGATGATCAAACCAGCGCAGGCGTAAACTCGCAAGTTTCTGCGACTGTGGAAATAATTTCGCCAAGCCACATAGTTCATAGAGAACGTTCTGATAAGTTGGCAGCGAACGACACTCACGTTGCAAGTGTCCATCAAAGCCCACAAACTTAGGGCCAACAATTCCAAGCTGTGGATCACTGCACAGTTTCCTGAACAATGTCACTATTGAATCCGGTCGACTACGGGTATCTTGATTGAGTAAGTATATGAACTCTCCACTGGCGGCCTTCATCCCGCGATTGCAAGTAGGCGCAAACCCTAGATTCTTCTCATTGCGAAGCAGAATCACATCACCGAATTGTGAAGTGATTACTTCAATGGAATTGTCACTTGAACCATCATCAACACAGATAATCTCAACGCCAGCGTTGTAATCAGCGACAAGCCGCTCACTAGCGGCATATACCGACTCAAGACAATCGCTAATAAATAGCTCGCCGTTGTATACCGGTATTACAATCGCAAGTGTTAGAGTAGATTGTTCTTCTTTCATAAGCGCCAGAGACAATTCATTTGTTGATTAACATCCCATCAAACACATCGGCAAAACTTTTCGCCATCGCACGCCAAGTGTGACGCTCTCGGCGACGGGCAATCTCATCTACGAACTCAGCGCTACTTCGAGATGCGCCAGCCTTATCCTTAGAATCCATCAACTGTTCTAAATACCCCTGCAATGCGGCTTTTTCATCTTTTGCAAAACATCTCTCACCCGACTCCTTAGCAACTCCAGCTAATTCTGAATCACGCGGCGCTATCACAATCAACGGCTTGCCACTCACAAGACAATCAAATACTTTGCTTGGAGTCACGTAAGATAGCTCCTCGGGAATAGTCACAAGCAACGCATCCACATCCGCCAGCGCCTCAATCGCGCTGTGACGCGGCAAATATCCCCGACATTCCAAAGCCTGCAACAAACCGGCGCTAGCAAAACATTCACGCAACATATCCTCATCAACAGCCCCGACAAATCTCACTGTCAGAATATCCGGTGCGGACTGGCGCTTCTTCAATGCTCCGGCAAGCGCCCCAACGAACACACCAATAGTGTCCGCCGAATCTGTCGTGCCCAAATATCCAATTCTAAACCGCGAATCTGTAGTGTCACTCGAAGCATTCACATCCCACAAATCTACAGTAAGTGGATCTACCGCATTGGTTATCACCGTATCTGCCTTAGTGTAGCGCGCAATACTGTTGTTTACAGCTGTAACATGATCGGCGCTGTTTCGAAATCCGTTGAGCAACTTTCGGCACTTAACCTTCTGTGACTCTCGCAAATAGGCGTCCTCTATTGGCTTGGTCACCCACATATCACGAAAATCCGCCAGCCATTTGACATCACAACTCTTGCGTAGCGCTTGTCCAACAATATGGGCCGAAGGGGACGGTGAGGTAGTCATTACTATTTTGATATCCTGGTCATCGAGAATCTTTCTCGCGGCGGCTATTCCGAATCCTGTCCATAGGCTCTTGTAATCTGGTGTTATCCATTCGGAAAGGTACTTCGCATGTGACGGCGCCGGAGTCTTTCTGCGCCCTATGCGCCACAACAACCTGGAGGGGTCGAAGGATTCAGTCCTATCAATGTAGCTCTCATCTTCTTCGCTAAGCAAGGTAGTGTCGTATGCCGGATAGACAATATCGCGCACTGTCACTACATAAGGCTGATACCCGAATTCCGGCAGGTATCGAAATAGACCATAAGCGCGCGCCGACCCAGCCATTCCAATAGGCGGGAAAAAATAACTCACCAGTAGCATTGATTTGAGCTTAGACATTCTTCACCTGGCTAGAACTTCGTTCAAACAAAGCAACAGTCTCCCGGATATTCTCTTCGTAAACTGCTTTCTGTAATACGACATCACGACTCTTAAAGAGCACGCCCTTACTCTCACCTTCGCTTAATTCCAGTATTCGTTTGACAACATCCAAAGCCTCTATTCCTAAAGCTTCATCATACTGACTATAGTATGCATTATCATCAAGGACTAAATCACCTAACCCCGCATGAGCGGCGCTCACAGAAAAGACCCCTAGCGCCATCGCCTCAATCAGTGACACCGGTGACGAATCCGAAGTCGCCGCGCTTAGATAAATATCTTGCCCACGCAACAAATCAATATAGTCATCTCGATTGCAAGGCTCATACACAGAAACTGTGTCTCTAACTCCAAGACCCTCTGCAAGCGCCATCAACGCGTCAAATAGATTTCCGGTTGAGTTGACAGTCAATGTCGCTTCACCGCTCTTCAACATTGGAGCAATTGAGTGTAGTAGAGTTTCATTGGCATATAGCTCCCTGTGAGGTCGAGGGGCGAATAACTTTAACGGACGACTTTGCGCGACACAACATACAAGCTTTGCTTTATGCGCCAGTTGCGCATCATCTGCAACATACCTACGCTCAACGCCCCATAGGATCACTTCAATCGGTGTCTCTGTCAACTCCGCGGTTTTGTCACTCAAATAGCTAGAGTCAGCAAGAATCATATCGGCGCTTTCTAAGGCATATTGCACCCGGCGACGATGCAAGTATGATTTCGCAGGACTAACCAATATGTCTGACCCCCATACTGTAAGCGCCCAAATGGCGCCGCAAGAGCCAAACCTTCTGCGACACCTTGCCGCCATCACTCCATAAGCGCTAGCAAAGTGCGCATTCACAACATCGGGACGAAACTCATCAATCACAGCTTTCAGTTTCTTCACATGTGACATATATGACACCGCCGCGCCATATCTCCCCAACGGTAGCTGACAATTCACCAACTCACTAGTTTGAATTGAAAGCAGGAACGCCACATGTCCCTGTTTCCGCAATTCAACTATATAGCGCTTTGTGTGCCAAGCCTCTGCGTCTGCGATCACGAGTATTCTCATTACAACCCGCCTTTACCAATAGCTTTGGCAAGCAAAGACCGATATACAAAGACATTGTACTTGTATGCGCTTCCGCCGAAACGCGATTTGAATTCCTTCACCCCCGACGATCCGGACGGTGTAACCCCCAAGTCAACATAAGAGACGCCGCTTTCCTGTGACGTTTCTACTACTGCATCCATCAGCACATAGGCAGGCTTAAACGCTCGCGCTTCTCGGTTGATATAAGGCGCCCAGCTTATGACAGTGTCACGCTCACGCAACGCTATGTGGGCGCCAATCGTTGCGCCATCCTTTTCACATATAAACCAGATGACTCTATCGTCACATTGCGCAACCTTGACCAGCTCAATATACAATTCTGGCGGATATGTTCTATTGCGATTATGACGGGCATGCGCGCTTGAAGCTAATTCATAAGTGGCGAGCGCATCCTCTTTACTCCGTGCGCGACGCACTGTGGCGCCGCTCTTTTTACCTGATTTGATATGACGATTCACGCTATCGGCAAACGCCATTGAACCATTGCTAACTTGTAGTCTTATAGTTTCCAATTGATGAAGCGCCCAGCCATTCGGTAGATTGTTGGGGCTGAACTGCCCAAAATAATCCACCCAATGAGCATACATTCCACTGGAGTCACATAGCGCTTGCAAAACACTATCTCTGATATCGTCACTAACCGGTGGAGGAGCTGAGTCAACCACAGTTCCACTCGATGAAATTACCATTCCCGGCAAACCATCAATGTGCGCCTGAAGCCGGGATACCGGTGATGAACCTAACCGAACAGCGCCGAAAAGAGTGTCTTTGTTCTGCTGGTCAGCAGATGATGTTTGGAAAATAAGAGGTGTAGCCTCAATGGCGCTCCAGATTGAAAGCCATCGCGGCGAAGCAAATAGTGATGCCTGCGCGATGTCTTGAGCTAGCGTATCGGATAATTCCTGCAACGTAACATGATAGAACATCCTGCCACCTCGGAAGCCTAGTTATTGCGAATCAATAGAACTTTTCCGACTCCGCTCTCTCCAGCGTCATCAGCAAGAACAAACAAATACACACCCGAGGCCACATCGACGCCAGATTGGTTTCTTCCGTCCCATCCTACATTACTCTGCCCAACCCAAACCAGCTCACCAATTTCTGTGAAGACACGCAATTCGGCCACACCGGAAAAATTGAATCGCAGGCGTTCGGTTCCGAAAGAAATGACAAATGGATTTGGGAATGCGGTTACGGTATTGATTTCAAAATTGGCCTGACCCAAGTCGGCGCGAAACCTGGAAAGTCCGGCGTCAGTAGCTATCCAAAGATAGTTGTTCCGAGAATCAAACTCCAACGCTCTCACATTATCTGACACCAACCCTGAGTTCAATTGCGTGAACGTCTCAAAAGTATTCATTGCCCGATCAAAGCGCCCCACACCAGTAGGCGTTGCAATCCAAACATTATCAAGCGGATCAAAAGCGACATCCCGAACTTCCGGGCCCAAATCAAGTGGTAATGTCACTGGAACAAAGCGCTCAAACCCGGCGTCAAATCGCGCCAGCCCAAATCTATGCGCCACCCATGTGTCACCATGCGTGTCAATGCGCACTTTGTTTACATTATCCGAAGGCAGTCGGAAACGAAAGTTGCTGGCGCCCTCGAAGTAGTGGGTCACTTGATAATCTGAAAGATCAAAAGGATCAGGCCCGGTGCGTACAAAATACACCCCCAGATTCTCAGAAGAAACAACCAGCGTTCCCTGTGCAACATCAACCGAGGTAATGAACTCATCATTTACACCTTGCGCCACACCAAATGAAATCCAGCGAGAGGGATCTAGCTGATCAACAATCGCAACCGGATTAAAATCAAACGCTCGAAAGTTTGCCATATAGGTGTAACGTGAGTCAGATGCCATATCAGGGATAACTACAAAATTGTTATTGCCGCCATCGGTGTTGCCCTTCAGGCTGGAATTCAGGCTATCGTATTTTGTTTCACTGCCGGAAGTGACACGCCAGGCCCCGGCGCCAAATGTCCCCAACCAGAGCGCTCCAAGACTATCGGCTGATAGTGATATCGCAGTTCCGGTTGGGCTTTGCAATACTGACAGCCATGATCCATTTCTCAAGCGCGCGAAGCCATCACGACCCAGCGCCACTATGACCTCACCTAATGGACTGACTGTTACAGCGCTTACATCAGAACCGGGAATCGTCGCAGTTTCCACTTCGCTAAATCCAGAGCCTGAACTTGCAAAAATGCCCGAGGATTTCAAACCAAGAAATCGTTTTCCCGATACACTCACCCCCGAAGTAACCAACCTGTTGGGCAGTCCGGCAGTTGAGAGCAGTGTGACATTAGCGCCATCATAGAGATACTCGCCCCGACTGGTATAAATATGCAACTCCTGTGCAGGGGCATTGGCAATCGAATCTACTATCAAACGGAACACTTCAGTTGATGCAGGCAAACCCAAAGCTGTAATTGAAGTGTCAATTGGCGAATAGCTGAGAACATAGGCCCCGTCTGAGGTTCCCACAATAGTTTCCCCAACATAGGACGCAAGTGATGTAGGACGCAGGTTAGTCAGACCACTGACATTGGCGCTTGAGAATGTCGTCCAATTTGCAAAAGATTTTAACTGAATCGGATTACGCCTGTCCGCAACGGCGAACCCGTCTTGTGTAGCAACCCACACACTATCAACTGTGACCATCACATCCACAACAGCCGCGCCATCAGAAAATAAACCAAAGCGCTGATAACTATCCTGAATCTGTCCGCCATCGACTGACTTCGAAAATAAAGTCAACCCAAAGTCAGCTCCTATCCACAATTGCTCATTATCATTATCATCAGCAATTGCATTTAGTCGTATCAATTCATTATTGACTGTCAAGAAGGGGAAGGGAGTGAACTGCGTCGAACCGAGTGAGCGTTTCAACAACCAGCCTTGTGAAGTAATCCACGCCGTTGCGCTTTGGTCAACGATAATTCTCGTGAGATCATTGCTCAATAGACCATCAGCATTAGTGACAACATTCGCACCAAGGTCAATCGCATCAATAATCACCAATCCACCATTAGTTGCCACCCACACGCTACCGTCAACAATCGTCACGTCACGAGCTTCATCCGTCGAAGCAAACGTTTTCCAATCATTAAGATTCATGCCATAGGCCCCGCTGTATGACACCAAGAGTAATACAGCTTGCGCAATAACACTTCTAATAATAATGCTTTTATGAATGACTTTATTCAGCATATCTCGATAATCAACGTACCGCTATTTCAGTCTATGACACCAATTCAAGAATTCTTGTGAATAGGCTCAATGCGCAGTCCCAATTTTGCGCTCAAGGTCAATATGATAAAAAAGAACCCCGTAAGTAGGGTAAAAATGAAACAAAGTTTTGCCAAAACCGGGCCGTGACGATAATACATTGACTTTTCATAGCGCCTATCAATTTCACCGACCAGCGCTCCTCGTGTGTACCAGGGAAGTCTTTCTGTGATTCGTCCGTAGGGATCGGCGATGAAGGTGAACCCACTATTAGCGGCGCGCGCCAACCAGGAGCGATTTTCAACTGCGCGCATTATCGAGATACGCTCATGTTGATATGGCCCGGCAGATTTTTTGAACCAGGTGTCATTGGTAATAGTCAGAATAAACTGTGCCCCTCGGTGCAGTGATTCACGCACATAGTTCGGGTAAGCGATTTCAAAACAAATCAATGGCGCATATTTCAAACTGTCAAACTCCAGAATAATAGTCGAATCACCAGGACGGAAATCCGACCACCATTGAACGTCATAGGTCTTGATAAAAGTCAGATATTTTTCCAAAAAGTCACGGCGCAAGAAAGGAAGCAAATCCTGATAGGGAGCCTGCTCGGCGAAGGGAACCAATTTGCGCTTGAGATACGGCGTGGAGAATTCTCCCTCTGAACTTAACTGCACAGCGGCATTGTAATAGCGCCTGCGCCCGTCGTAGAAGTCTGCATGCATTGTCCCAATCAAATTCGGCGCTCCGTTAGAGCGCGCACGGCGAGTGCGATCTAATACATAGCGCCTATCATAGAGCATATATACCGGAGCGGCAGTTTCCGGCCACACAATTAGTTTTGCTCCCTGCTTTCCAGCAGACTCCGCCAGAGAATCATAAACGCGAAAAACCTCATCGCGATTCTCATTGCTCCATTTTTCGCTTAACGAAAAATTGCCTTGCAACAAACCAATGCGAACTTCCGGCGGCTCGGTATACGCCGGAGTTTCAATCCATCCATAGGCGAAAGGCGCCCCAATGACAACAGCCGCCGCGAGGAAATAGGCCATCCTTTTTTCAGTGAAAATATCCGGTCGCAAACCAAGAGCGACAAGAACATTGGTAATCACTACAATAAACGAGAGCCCATGCGCGCCTGTCACTGATGCAAGCTGAATAAAGTTCAAGTAATAGGCCTGAGTATACGCCAAGTCTGTCCAGGGAAATGACAACTCACCCATCGCGCGAAAATATTCCAAGCCCACCCACAATAGCGGGAAAACCACATAGGCCATGATCTTGTGTCGGCGATATATCGCCGCGAACATCGCAAAAATCAATCCGCTATACAGTGATAGAATAGCAATAGTGGCAACAGCCCCGGGAGGTGTCACATAGCCAATCCAATACAGCGCCACACAATTGGCCACAAATGCGAACAGGAATCCCGAACGAAGAGCGCCGCGCGCTCCAAGAGGAGCAATCAAAACCAAAGGACGAGCCAACGCTATCCAGGCAAACCAACCGGTTTTTAACGGGAATGACGCAAACGCTAAAACAACACCCCAAAAGACCAATTCCAATCGTCGCGTGCGCACGACAACATCGTCAGGCCAAAAGATATTCTTAATCTGCATATATAAGATTCAGACTTTGGAATCAGTAACCGAGGGAGCCGTTGATGATGAGTCCGATGATATAGAAACGCTCACCTGAGAGAATGACTCCCCGCTCATCTCTTGGGGTTTTTCAATTCCAAGCAAGTCCAGTATGGTAGGAGAAATATCAGCCAAAACTCCACCCTGACGTGGATTGACAAAATGCGCCTTGTTCGGCCCATAAAAAATCAACGGAACCAAATTGGTAGTATGCGCAGTGAAAGGTCCTTTGGTAGTCGGGTCATACATTTGCTCAGCGTTCCCGTGATCTGCCGTGATTAAAGCGTCACCTCCAACTTCATCCAACGCCTTGAGAACCTCACCCAAAGCGCCATCCACTGCTTCAACAGCCTTAGTTGCCGCTGAAAGTGATCCAGTGTGGCCGACCATATCGCAGTTGGCGAAGTTCAGAATTATCACATCATACTTCCTGGATAATATTCTCTCACAGAGTTTCTCCCTCACCTCCGCGATTGACATCTCAGGTTGCAAATCATAGGTCGCAACATTCGGTGACTGAATCAAGACCCTATCTTCCCCCGCAAAGGGAGTCTCAGAGCCGCCATTAAAGAAGAATGTCACATGCGGATATTTTTCCGTTTCGGCAATACGAAGTTGCCGCATACCATTTGCCGCAATTACTTCGCCAAGGATGTTCTTATGCGCTCGCGGCGGATACAAAACTGTCGCCGAGGTGAGTTCACTATCGTAGTTGGTCATCGTGAGCAAATCAATTCCCACTGCATCCGGCGCTGGAGCGCCCTTAAGATTTGAACCGGTAAGGTAATAACAAATCTCTCGCATTCTGTCCGCGCGAAAGTTAAAACAAATCACCAAATCACCGGATTTGATACGCGAGTTGGAATCACTAGCTTCGGCAACCAATGGTTTGAGAAACTCATCTGTTTCCCCTGCCTCATAGCGCGCTTCCACCGACCCAACAAAATCCGCAGTTTGTTCGCCCTGGCCTTTGACCAATGCGTCATAGCCTAACTGAATTCTATCCCAACGCTTGTCGCGGTCCATCCCCCAGTAGCGTCCCTGAACCGAAGCAATCTTTCCCAAACCAAATTCCTCGAAGTAACCATTCACCTCTCTGAGGTAACCGGCGCCTGACTTGGGAGGAGTGTCACGTCCATCAGTGAAGGCGTGCAAGTATAACTCCGGCGCTTTGTACATTGCCGTCATCCGAACCAAAGCCTTGATATGATTCAATGAACTATGCACACAACCGTCACTAACTAATCCCAAAAGATGCACTGCTCCGCTCCGCGCTTTGACCGCGCTGAGCGCTGCACATAACTTCGGATTAGAGAAAAAACCACCAGCGGCGATTTCTTTGTCGATAAGTGTTATGTCCTGATAAACAACTCGACCTGCGCCAAGATTCAAATGGCCTACCTCAGAATTTCCCATTTGTCCTGCGGGAAGCCCAACAGCAAAACCGGAGCCGTCAATAGGAATGTTGGGACAGGTCTCAAAGAGATGGTTGAGCGTGGGAGTATCAGCGGCGCTGACTGCATTCATATGTGAATCAGCCCGCAAACCAAAACCATCGAGTATTGCCAGCAAGACTACACTAGATTTTCTTTGCGCTGTTTCTGCGCGATTTGAATCAGGTTGAGATTTCTGTGGAGCGTTCATTTTAGAAAGAATTCATCTCAGAAGATGTCCTATAGAAAGACCGCGCGAGATTTCTTTGCATCAGCGGCGTCAATATCACCCGGAGCCGTAGCCACCGCTCCAATTGTGAAACTATCATGCCCGCTGTCACTAAGGATAGTCTTAACTTTATCTACATCATCCGGCGAGACGACTAGGACAAATCCAATTCCGAGATTAAAGGCTTTTCGCATCTCCTCTTCGGCAATCTCCCCACATTCTTGTATGAAATCGAATATCGGCAAGGTCGGCCAGCTACCAGGTTGCGTATGTGGTACTATCTGCGCCTGTAACCCCGAAGGAATAATCCGTCCCAGATTTCCGGCAATACCTCCGCCGGTAATATGCGCCATTCCATGAATACTTCCGTCACTCAAGTCACTGAATAGGCGCTGTACAGGTTTCAAATATGAAGTATGAACTTTCATCAGCGCCTCGGCTATTGTGCAACCGAGACTATCAATGTGTTCATCAGGTGTGTGTCCTGCTCTATCAAAAATCGCTTTGCGCGCCAATGAGAATCCGTTGGTATGCAAACCGGAACTAGCGACTCCTATTAAACTATCACCGGCCCGAACCGCCGAACCATCGATTATTTCATCCTGATCTACCACACCCACAATAAACCCTGCTAGATCATATTCACCGGCGCTGTAGAAATCCGGCATCTCGGCGGTTTCACCACCAATAAACGCCATACCGTGATTCTTACAGCCGCGACTGATTCCACTAATCGTCGCAACCGCAACATCGGGAGAGAGCGCTCCGGTGGCGAAGTAATCGAGAAAAAACAAAGGACGAGCTCCCTGCACGAGAATGTCATTTACACAATGATTCACCAAATCTTCACCGACTGTATCATGTTTATCAGTCATAAATGCCAGCTTGAGCTTAGTTCCAACTCCATCGGCTGAGGAAACCAAAGCCGGTTTTTTCATGTCGCCAAAATCCGCCTTGAAGAGAGCGCCAAACGAGCCAATATCACTCAGTGTTTCGGGGGTAAAAGTCTCGCGGGCCAGTGACTTGATTCGTGAGACAACCTGCTCACCGGCTGAAATATCCACACCTGAACTGGCGTAAGTCAATTCGGTTTTATCGCTTGCTGAACTTGATGATTGGGACATGGACTTCTCGTATCTTTCAATCTTTATGCGCTACTATTTCATAGCTACAACACTGTGCCTTGCACAGCCTTATGAACTGCGTTATCCCCTCTCGCCGTATGTAGGCTCAACGATGGGGTTCAAGCCTCGCTGGCAAGGTATGCCAATGGCCTCGCGCCTGTCAAGAATGACGCTGATAATGAATGGATTACTAGATATTACGGCTAATCTTGTGGAGTAGATTACTCCGAAGAAACACCACTGGCTGTTTTGTAGGTCTTACGAAGAAGCTCAGGGGACACTGAAGAAATCACAAAACGGAACTTTCCAGACTTATCTCGCGGAATCGAATCAACATATTCCACTTTGGCAAAGACTTTTACCCCGCAGTAATGCCCCAAAGTCTCGGCAATCTTCTCTTCGGCATTGTCCAGTGGACGGTCAAAGTTTCTGACTATCAATATGTGGAATTGATCTGGCGCAGTTTGGCGAATTTGCGCCTGCTTGATACCGGGATGAGCTCCGAAAAAGCTGGGAGTCAGGGCGGTGCCTGAGATTATTCTGCCATTGGGTGAGACTATCAAGTCGGTAGTTCTGCCAGCTATTTCACTCAGGAACAACCCCGGTTTTCCATTAACCTCGCCCTTCGTCAAACGAGCAACATCACCGGTGCGATAGCGAATAAACGGCATTCCCACATTCAGCAAATCAGTTATCACCATCTCGCCAAAATTCGGATCATCCTGACTCAATGGTAATATCTCAATCTTAACTGTACCGGGAATCACTCGAAGTAGATCTGAACCCGGACATTGATCAGCAACCACACCAAACTCTCTTGAGGCATAACGATCAAAAACCGGAGCGCGAAACACCGACTCAATATTTTCACGAGCGCTAGGTGTCAGAGCCTCGGCAGTAACCACAATTTTTTCAGGCGCCGGAACTTCCAAATTATTGTCGCGAATTGCTGAGGCTAACAAATCCAACATCACCGGGTAACCATAGACAATTCGCGGATTATATCGTTGCAACTCCTTTACGAACCATATTGTCTGCTCATCAGTAAGTAGAGCCGCATTGAGAATAATCCTGCGGTGAACCAAGAAATTAAGCAAACGATATCGAGCGGAATAATCCTGCGGTAAATCCTGATTAGCGCCCCAAACCAGCGCATACCATTCGCCAGGCTCCCAATTCAAAGCCATATTGGCGGCGATTTGCAATCCCCAACGACTACAATAGGCTGATCTGTCTCGATAGAAAATTAGCGGATCTGAGGTAGAACCGCCGGTCATAGTCTCTAGAATATCGTCCCGAGGAATTTCCGAGTTGAGCATGGCCTCGGTATTCTTGCGAATGATATCCTTCGTGAGCAATGGAATCTGCGAGAGAACTTCCGGCCCATCAAGTTTGCCCGCTATACCGGCAGAATCGAATACTTCACGAAAGTATTTCGTATTGCGATAGGCGCTATTGAGAATTCCTGCGAGTCGTCTACGCTCAAGCTGGCCAACTTCGTCCGGCGACAATGACATAGTCTCCTGCCAAGCCGGGATTTGACTGTTTATCTCTCCGAAACCACGCCTGATATTATAGAGCGGACCCAGATAGTTTCGACTTAGATAATCTAAAATATTCATAATAATAGTATTTGGCCGATGGAAAAGCGGCTACCGAGGCCTAGCTTCGGTCACGCATCTCTTCAAGTAAACTAAGAAAGCTATCGTCCGGTTCACATATTACATGAACTTTCTCAGAAAGAGTCGGGTGCTCAAATTCAAGCTCTCGGGCATGAAGCGCTTGTCGCGCAAAGGTTTTCAACATCCGCTCGCCAAATTGCCTGTCAGGCCCAAAAAGCCCGCGATGCCATACCTCGCGACCACCGTATTCAGGATCACCAAAAACCGGATGTCCTAAATGGGATAAATGAACCCGAATCTGATGAGTTCGCCCGGTCTCCAGCTCCAATTCAAGATACTCATGACTTCGGAATCGTTCAAGGAGTTTATAATGAGTAACAGCATTCCGTGCGCCTTTTGAATCCTCGCCAACCACCGCCATTTTCTTTCTATCACGCATAGAACGAGCAATCGAGAGGTCTATTTTGCCCTCCGGCTCGGCCATATGCCCACATATCAACGCACGATAGCGACGTTTCAAAGAGCGGTCACCAATCATTTCCTGCAAAGCCCGATGAGTCCGCTCATCCTTGGCCACCACCAGCACTCCGGTAGTATTTTTGTCCAATCGATGCGCAATTCCGGCGCGCTCCCGGCCATTCAGCTCGCTGAGAACCCGAGTATGCGATAGTAGAGCATTTACCAAAGTGCCGGATGTCGCCCCCGGCGCAGGATGAGTCACCATACCCGCCGGCTTGTTAACCACCAGTAAATAGTCGTCCTCAAAACGAATATCGAGAGGTATATCCTCCGGCTCAGCGCTAATCGACACTAGCTCCGGGAGCGTAATTTCAATTTTTTCCCCACCGGAAACCTTGAATCTCGCCGCGCATACTTCACCGTCAACTGTTACCCGACCAGCCTTCAGCGCCCTTTGTATTTGCGAGCGACTGGTGTCAAGATTCCCACACTCTGTCAGATACTTGTCGATTCGCAGAGGCTCCTCAAGAGTCGGCACCTGCAAAGACACTCTTGAATCAGCGCCGGTGGATTCGTTGTCGGTGTTGGATTCCATAATATCTTGATTTCGGCAAATATATCCTTGAAAGAGTCAACGGAGAGCTTAAGAAGAGTGAGTTTCTGCCTATTCGCTAAATCTTGCGGTCAATCTCGCGGCGCATTTGTGAAACCGCTTCCTGGATTCCCACAATCACAGCGCGTTGAACCAACGCCCGACCCACTGTCACTTGCTGAACCACATCGATTTCTGCACACTGGGCGACATTCTTATAGGTCAAACCAGAGCCGCAATAAACACCCATACCCAGCTTGTGCGCCATTTGGGCGTTGCGAGCAATATCATCCAATTCTGTTTCAGCTTCAGAAACTGAGCTAGCTCGCGAGTACCCAGCGGTGGAAAGTTCAACAAAGTCTGCGCGACAACGCGCGGCGTTTTTCACTCCTTCGGAATTAGCCGCGATATGATGAGCGCTGAGAATCCCTGCCCCGCGCAATCGCTCAGTTGCCGCCAATAGCGCATCCAGGTCACTGTAATCCAATGACTCTTTGCCTGAAGGATCAACCTGATTCTCGCTTATTAAAGTAACCATAGCCGGACGAACTTCCAACATCACCGTCAGCAATTCCTCATCAAAGGGCATTTCAACTATCAGCTTTGTCTTAACCATCTCCTTTAGGACATATACATCTCTATCACGAATGAATCGCCGTGAAGGATGCAAAGTCACAGTAATAGCGTCAGCGCCACCCAACTCGGCAAGCACCGCCGCCTGAGCGGGGTCCGGGTCACGAGAGCGTTTGCCCTCGCGCAACCAGGTAATTGTATCAAGTTTAACAGCTAAAAGCGGCATACAAAGTATTTCCAATTCTGCAACAAATTTTCCAACTCACTTACCGCGCAGGCAATTGCAACAACCCACGTCCGCTAAGCATACTGCGAATAATCACAGCAATGCGCAACGTTGAATCCCCTATCCACATGCAAGAAAGGGCTCCGAAACGACGCCCCTACATAACAGCAGGACTCTCAAAGGCCGCAAGCAATCTGATGAAATCGTTGATGCTCAATTGCTCAGCTCGTACTCTCTCATCAAGGTCCATTGAATGCAGAATCTCTAATACTTGAACCCGGGAGAAACTACATTTACCCATCAGATTATTAACCAGAGTCTTGCGACGCGATGAAAACGCATCACGCACCAGCTTTTCAAACTTCTTCGATGTGTCTTCATTGAATTCTCGAAACACATCTGAGGTTACTCTCGGGGATAGTGTAAAGACCGAGGAATGAACCTTCGGTGGTGGAGAAAACCTATCAGGAGCCAAATCAAATTTCGGTGACACAGAAAAACGCAATTGCGTATGAATAGCCAGCGGCGACCAGTCTTTGCTATTTGGCGCAGAGCAAAGCCGACTGGCAACCTCACGCTGAAGCATAAACACTACCTTACTTACCGATGCGCGTTGCGCAACTGTCCATTGCATTATCGGAGAGCTGAGATTGTATGGCAGATTACCTATCAAATGAATATCAGAGCCAATATCAGCAAGGTTAACCTTGAGAACATCTTCCTGAATGAAGCTAACCGAAGAATTCTCTGCAAACCGGCTCTGGAGTACACCAAGTAAGTCGCGGTCAAATTCAATCCCAACAATCTTCGCCGTTGGATACAAATCTACCAGCGCGGCAGTCAGTTCACCGGCGCCCGGACCAATCTCCACTATCAGCGGAGACTTCCCGTCCTCCTTGGCCAAGTCGGACTCTCCCAATAGCAAAGAAGATATCTTGCGCGCATCCTCTGAGAAACGCAACAAATGCTGTCCGAATCGTTTCTTGGTGTGGAAAGAGTTCATAACAGATATCCGAAAACAATTATTTTCTGTAGGGGCGGGGTTTCCCCGCCCAGCCATCGATTCATACAAACATTCATACGAACAATGGGCGCCGAAACGACGCCCCTACATGCCAGACGCCAGATTTTTATCCTAAAAGGCACAGCACGCTGTGCCCCTACGTCCGCCTTCTAAATCTAACCAAAAGTCTCAACCAAACGATAAAATTTACGCGCCGTCATATCCGTCTTGTTCTCCACTTCCTGCGGAGTCAATCCCTTTAGTTCCGCGACCTTTTGGCAGACAAATCGAACATGCGCCGGCTCGTTGAGTTTTCCTCTATGAGGTACCGGTGTCAAATATGGCGAATCAGTTTCCAGCATCATCGACTCCAACGGAGCAAACTTGGCCACTTCAGCCATTGATGAATTCTTATACGTCACTACTCCACCCACCGAGATTATCCAGCCCAAATCAAAAATCTTACACGCCGCGGCAACATCTTCAGAGAAACAATGGAAAACAACATCACTAAGCTTGGCGCTATATTCAGAGAGTATTGCAAAGGCATCAGCAAATGACTCACGCACATGAATCACAACCGGAACATTATCAACCGCCGCCATCTCTAACTGCTCACGAAACACACGTTTTTGCACATCGCGCGGCGACAAATCCCGATAGTAGTCCAAACCGATTTCGCCCAAAGCTACGACCTTAGGCTTGCGCAATAGGTCATTCAAAGCAGTCTTGACACTATTATCAAATTCAGTAGCCGAATGCGGATGCACACCGACTGTAGCATAGATTTCCTCGTAGCGCTCTGCGAGAGCTAGTGATTGTTGCGAAGTAGGCAAGTCGGTGCCGATGTTCACCATCACACCGATATTCGCCTCACGAGCGCGAGCTACTACGTCTTCGAGAATTCCCGCATACTGCCGGGATTCGAGATGGCAGTGACTATCAATCATCTACAAATAATTATGCGTAACAGGGGCAGCCTGACTGTCTCAGCCAACCGAAGCGCCAACTGGAATCTCGCCTGAAGGAGAAATCAAAGTGAGCTTCTTGCCCTTTTTCGCCGCCAGCAACATTCCCTGCGAATCTATACCACGAATCTTGGCAGGTTTCAAATTTGCAACAACTACAATTTGTTTCCCAACCAAATCTTCTGCCGAATAGAACTCAGCAACTCCGGCGATTATCTGACGTTTTTCCTTGCCAAGATCAATTTGCAGTTTCAATAGCTTATCAGCGCCCTCAACTTTTTCAGCCTTGAGCACTTCAGCAACTTGCAATTTCACTTTGCCGAAATCACTGATATCCAGCAATCCATCATCAGAGGCCGTAGCTTTCTCCGCTTCGAGTTTCTTCATCCCCGAAGGAACAAACGGCTCCTGAATACGAGGAAACAAGGGCTCACTGAGTGTCAGCGCTGAACCAGGTTTCAAACAGAAAAACTCTCGGGCGGAATCCAGCGAGAGAGTGTCATCACCTTCACCCAAAACCGCGCGCAATTCGCGCATCTTGGTAGGCATCACCGGATACAACAATACCGAAACAACTCGCAGAATCTCACAACAAACATATAAGACCCCGCCAGCCTCCTCAAGTCGTCCTTCCTTGATAGACTTCCAGGGAGCGGCATGATCAAAAAACTTGTTGGCTCCTTTGATGAGTGACTGCGCGACTTCAATAGCGCCTTGTATGCGGAAATGCTTAATCTCGCCATAGGCCTTATCAGCGGCATCCTCGGTCAACTCCATCAATTCTTGAACTCCAGCGAGATCACGAACCGGACCCGGAAGCTTGCCGTCGAACTGACGTTCAATCATTTTCACTACACGCGAAAGAAGATTCCCGAGTTCATTAGCGAGGTCGCTATTATACTTTTCGGTAAACCGCGCAACTTGAATGTCACCATCGACCCCAAATGGATATTGAGTCAGCAACAAATAACGACTCGCATCGGCGCCATAATGAGCCACCAATTCATTCGGGTCAATTTGATTGCCCAATGTCTTGGACATTTTCTCACCGTCCACGGTGAAGAACCCATGCAGAAACAACTTCTCCGGCAGTTTTTCACCAATAGCCAGAAGCATCGCCGGCCAAAACAAACAATGAAATTTGAGAATATCTTTGGCCATCAAATGCACCGTCTCGGCGTCATTCCACCACTTCTTGAACAATCTCTGAGACTCGACGTCCTCTGCGCCATAACCTATCGCTGAAATATAATTAGATAGCGCATCAACCCACACATAGGCGGATTGCTTAGGATCAAAAGGCACCGGAATTCCCCAGCTGACTTTCTCGCGTGACAATGAAAAATCAGGCAAGTTCTGCGCAATCAAACCCAGAACTTCCTTGCGACGTTCCAAAGGCAGAATCAGCAACTCTTCTGATTCAATAAGTCTCTTTATCTCAGGCAAAAAAGCGCTAAGACGAAAAAACCAATTACTCTCCGAAACTAAATCTGGTTTCCGCTTATGATCCGGGCAAAGCCCATCGACCAAATCTTTTTCAGTTAGATACTTCTCACAACCAACGCAATACAGTCCCTCATACTTGGAAGCATATACTACATCCTCACCTGATTCAGTCTTGGCGCCCTTTAGTTTGGTGAGAATCTTTGTAACTGATTCGAGATGACGAGTATCAGTAGTGCGAATGAAATCGTTTTCCTCAATTCCCAGCGCCTTCCAAGCATCCTTGAAATGCAAAACAATACCATCACAAAACGCCTGCGGGTCTTTTCCGGCGGCGCTGGCGGCCTCGGCGATTTTAGCGCCGTGCTCATCGGTTCCCGTAAGGAAAAACGCCTCGCGATCTGCAAGACGATGATAGCGCGCCAATGTATCAGCGGCGATAGTCGTATATGAATGCCCGATATGCGGCCGGTCGTTCACATAATAAATCGGTGTAGTTATATATATAGGCCGTTTAGCCATGATTCCTCTCTTACGCCACCTTGATGTTACAAAAAACTATCTACTAGCTCTATACATCAATTCTGTAACGGCGCGTTCTCTGCTTCTTGATCTTTGCCACTATCACTCTGGCCTTCATTGGTGCTACTCTCATCGTGGCTATTCTTATTGTGGCTGTTATTGCCAGTGTTCTTGCTAACGTCTTTACTTGTCACTTTGGCGCCGGAATTGTTGCGATCTTTTGAGCTGGTTTCGCCGCCGCGGGGAATCCTACGCAATTGATCCGGTCCCACCCGATGACGAACACCATCCTCTAGCCGCACTATTGCCTCTTCGGCCAAAGCGTCAACTCGCTCAATCACACCCTTCCCAACCGGTGTCTCAACCCGCGTACCCTTACCCGGGAAAAGCTTCTTGACATCCAGATATTGTTTCTTCTCGAAACACAAACAACAACGCAATTTGCCGCACAAGCCCGTCAGCTTGGACATATTCATCTGCAAGTCCTGATCGCGAGCGTCCTGTGTGGCGATTTGAATATTCTTCATATTCGCGCGACGGCAACAAACCTCGCCGCCGCACATGCCACAATCTCCAATACGACGACTCTCCTCGCGCGGACTAATCTGACGCATTTCAATCCAGGTATGAAAATGCCCGGCCAGCTCTTTGACCAAACTACGAAAATCCACTCGCCCATCTGCTGTATAGTAAAACGTCATCTTCGCGCCATCAAATTGAATCTCAACATCCGAGAGCTTCATAGAAAGTCCAAGACGTTTGGCAACTACCCGCGCCTCCGCCCTGGCGGTCACTTCACGAGGTGTCAAATCGTTGTGCTTCTTGAGCTCCTCTTCGGTGGCGCTACGAAGAATCTTACGGGGCGCTCCTTTTTGCCGGGGAGGTTTGTCTTTGTCCCAGCGATGTAGCACAAACCCCAAGTTTTCGCCATTGTCGGTTTCGGTGATAACCGCCCCGTTGCGTCTCAACTTGTGGTGGTATGTATTAGCGCAATACTCGCGCCTATGCCCTTTATATTCAATCAGAAAAATCTCTGCCATTATATATATCTATATCCAATATGTTTACTGGTTTCCACATAGCCCCTAGTTAAGTCAACTCCAACCGTTGCTCCCGACATCAAATCAATACATTGAAAAAGGGCCGCTACAGTCAGGCTTTGACGAATTGCAAGGTACAATCAGAGAGGGGGGCAGGTCAACCTTGAATGCAAATGAGGATATTCTTGTCTGTAGAGACTAGTAGAGGGGGAAACTCAGCGCCTCGCAACTTCACGAATCGCCATACTGAGATCTGTCAGCGCCAATTGCGCATTGACATGCTGGCGTAAATTCACTCTGGAGGTAGTAAACTTATCAAATAACGCATACAATGCCGGCCCGGCTTGAACTGCCGGAGCAAGTTTCTGCATATCTCCCGCCAAATCGACATTTGCCACCTGAGCGGGCAGGCCCTGCTGGATTAATATCAAATCCCGCAGATAGTCTTCCCACATCGAAATCAGCGTCTCAACCGCCGAGCGGTTACGCAAATCCACACTGCGCGAGAGAATCTGTAGCGCGCTCGGACCGCTCTCCAGAAAAACCGCTTTGAGCGTCAGCCAGCCAACTTCGCGGGAGAGCGCCTTATCATCCTGAGGAGCTTCCATTTCATTAGCGATTTCCAAAGCCCTGCCTGGAGAACCCTGCGCCAAACGAGAGACCGTTTCTGCTCTTGAAGCATTCAATCCTACACTATCCTGCAAATAAGAGCTGATTCGCTCAATGCTTTGCGTCGGAAACCTCAATCGCTGACAACGAGAACGCGCAGTCTCGATTACCGCCTCGGGACGAGAGCTACTGAGGATAAACAAAGTGTTCTCCGGCGGCTCCTCAATCATTCTGAGCAATGAATCAACCGCCTGCGCGAGCATTTTTTCGACTTGATAGAACAACACCACCCGATACGCCCCCGGATTGGGTTTACGAGAGAGCTTGCTTTTCACAGCCCGCGCCCGGTCAATCGAAATGCCACTATTCCCCGGCCAGCGCACAGCATTCAATGGGTTCTCATTCTTGGTCAAAAGAAACTGACTATCGAACTCGTTTCGCTCTTTTTGGCTTTTGGCTGTTGGAGTAGGAAAGACCAGATGCAAATCAGGAAATGTACCAGAGAAAATCTGGCGACAAGCCGGACACTCGCCACAGAATCCTCCAAAGACAGTCTTCGGCTCATCGCCGCTATCATCCCGCTTGGCACAATTCAGATAAGCCGCCAAAGACAAAGCGCCAAGCCACTTACCAACCCCATCCGGCCCAAAAAACAACAAAGCGCTAGCAAGCCGCTCGTTAGCAATAGCATTACCCAAAGCCCGGTCAGCAAAGGAGTCGATTAGCAATGAGGATTCGTTTTGATAAGGCGACATGCGTCAATATACCTACTGCTGTACACCAGAGCAAACCGGCGACGGACCCTAACAAGAAACACGCCCCTGATAAATGCCTTGAATCAACATCCTCCAATGCCAACAAACGAGTCGAAACTACAAGAGCCCCTGGCCGCTTCGCCTCCACGTCTTGCCCGCGCAGGCGGGCATCCAGGCAAGTCACCGTAAGCTCCAAGTGAATCTGTTGTGTCGGGTCTTGCGACGGCGCTTTCTGCCGTTGTGTGACCCGACACTTATTCTACGAATAGAGTTCCGTATGTCGAAACCCTTGTGGTTTCGGCATGTCCACTAGTACAAAAAAGTTGAAACCTCAAGGGTTTCAACCTACCAGGCTACGGCTAAATATGTTGATATGCCACAGTAACTGCTCGGGAAGAAACCAGGCTAACGCAATTCGCCGAAATCTAGCCAGATTATCGGGTCTACTGATTCTTTGCCGCTTCTGATTTCGAATTTCACTGACCCGGTTGAGGCAGGGTGGCCCACCTTTCAGGTGGGTTTCTTTTGCCACTATAAGACATATGATGTTCCCATAGCAATCAGTACAATCAAATATAATCTTTTCATAAGACCCCTCAGTCTGATGCAACCAACTAACAAATATGCAAAGCCTATTAAACATTGTCATGCGCTTTCTTCAAAGGAAACGCTCAATAGCCCAGCGCTCAACCTGAAAAAATAGGCGCTAGATTCAGTATTAAGTCAAAACCATAAGAACCCCAACCTATTTTTTTCCGTCTTGCCCGCGAAGGCGGGCATCTAGGCAAGTAACCATTAAGCGCTCTGCTATACATAAACTGGCGAGCAAACACAACGGAACACTATACACCGATGTTACAAATGTTTTTCTCAAGAGAATCTGGAGGATTCGATTGATTGAAGAAATGAATCCTGATTGACAGGAATTCTTTTGAAGAGATTACCTGAGGCTCCGGCCTGCCTGGATGCCCGCCTTCGCGGGCAAGACAATTCGTTGCAATCTGGAATGGTAGAAACTATTAGGCTCGACTAGCGAGAACAACATGTCGGGTTTCTCCGCGTCTGCGACGCTCCGGAACCCGACCTACGGCTCCACAACTGAAGCAAACTTGCGATATGTAATGTGAAAAAAACGAGACTAATGCAATTCGCCGAAATCCAGCCAGATTATTGGGTCTACTGATTCTTTGCCGCTTCGTATTTCGAATTTCACTGACCCGGTTGCGGTAACTCCAACTGCGGTGCGCACTGCAATCGTTTGGTCCAGCACAACCTTGACTCTGTCCAATCCGCCGTAGGTTGTGTAGAACCCGTCGTCATGGGCGACAATGACAAACTTCCCATAGCCCCGCAGGGAGCCGATATAGGCAATCACACCCTCAGCAACCGCGCGCACATTGTAATTGGGCTTGCCCTGAATCTCAACTCCTGGTGAAAATGTCTTCAGGTTACTAACACCATCAGTCTTCCAACCGAACCCGGTGATAATTCGTCCCTGAATCGGCGGCTTGAGCCGTCCTTTTTGCGCGATAAACAACCCTGTGAAATCCGCCTGCGGGGTCGAACGTCGCGAGGTGTTCTTCTCGCGCTCACGAGCCTCAAGCCGAGCGACAACGTCACTCATATGTTTGGCCTCTTCACTCAAATAGAGCAGTCTGTCGGCCACAGATTCTTTGTCCTTGCGCAACTTGCCAAGTTTCCCCTTGGACATATCCCGCTCGGACTTACGCAGACTTGCTCCGGCGGCTCGTTTCCTTTTCAACTTCTTAACATCACGCTCCGACTTACTGACATTACTCAGATTAGACTCGGCGCTCTTCGCCAAATCAATCGAAACACCCACTTCATGGCGCCTCAATTTTCCAATAGCCCCGAAATACGCAGTCTGCCAAACTTCATCACTAGAGGCCGGAGCGTCAATTTGTCCTAATGGATTATCAGCGCCTTGCGGATTGGGAGTGAGGTCAAATTCCTGTAGATAGAAAGAGCGCAAGTCCCGTTTGAACCTATCCTGCGTATTGGCCATCAGTTTCTTGCGCGCTTCAAGACGCTCTTTAGCGGCGGCTTTCTTTTTCTGTAAACGTCCGAGTTTGGCGTTTACTTTCTTGATAACCTGCCTGTCAAGCTCGATACGCTCATCAAGGTCTTTTAGTTTGTTCAGAAGTTTTGTTTCACTACCGCGAAGCGAATCGAGTTGCTTTTGTGTCTCATCCAGCTCGACTCGAACTTTCGATAACTCCGTCTTCTTTTTCTTCACATCTTTGGAAGGAGACTTCGCCGCCACAATCGGAGATAGCGCCAAAGAAAGAAGCATTAGTATCAACGAGAGCGCAAATGTGCGCTTTGAATTTTCAGTTTGATTGCACATACTTATTGATACCCGGCGCATCAACGCGAGGTTCCGCGCGACCCGCTCACAGCAAACAACGCCCCGAAGAACCCGACCGCAGTAGCCACTAGAATCATCAAACCCATTTCTTCATAGGTCGGTAGCGCTGATTCAACATGCGCCAGATGCCATTTGCTTTGCGCAAAAATAATAGCTCCCCAACTCAATGCCGCAGAGAGCGCAGTCAATGTGACACCCTCAACCACAAACGGCATCCCCAAAAACCAAGACCCCGCGCCCAGCAAACGCATTTGCTTGAAATGACCAGTCTTGGCTCGCACCACTAGCCCCACCAATAACGCCGCATTAAGAGAAACTCCGGCAAAAATCCCCAGCATCACAAATCGCAATATGTAGCTAGTCCTCTGACGATTCTCAGTGGCCGCCTTCAGCCATTGACGATTGTAACTCACCTGCAAAACTCCCGGCCACTTCTCAAAACGTTGATTCAGACTGGTGAAATACTCCTGTGACGGACTACCACGTTCAAAGTGTACCTGAATAGAGCGCGGCAGAGGGTTAACGGTGTCTCCGGCAAGAAAATCAGAGCCAAGCTTGGTCATCAGTCTCGCGCGCGCTTTGTCTTTATCGAGCGCAACAACTTTTGCAATACCTTCCAGCGACTGAATCTCCTGCGCATGAGCGGTGAAATCTGCGTCAGAAATAGCATCATCAAAAAACACTTCCATAGTCAATTCAGAAAACAGATCATCATAGAAATTCTCAATAGCATGCGACCCAATCCACACCATATTGAAAAGCACAAACAACAAAGTAGAAATAAAGAGCGAACCCAGATGGGCCAGCGGCGAACGACGCAAGTTACGCCCGAACTCCTGCAAAAAATATCCTCCACTCATTGTCGCTATATCCCTCTAGTTGTCTTGTGACTTCTTGTCTTGAGAATTCTTATCTTGTGACTTCATGCTTTGTGATTTCTTAGAAAAAGCGCCGGTGTATTCATGAAAGAGAAGCGCCGTTGAACCGGTAACTGCGAGTCTCTTGAAATGCTCAACAATCACGCCGCTCCAATTCGCATCAAGGCCACTCAAAGGCGCCTCGAGAATCATCAACTCCGGATCATGTGTCAGCGCGCGAGCAATCAATGTGACCCTGCGCTCAATTGCTCCCAGATGCGCCACCGGCTCAGCCAGCAAATCCCCTAATTGCAACGCCTCGCTAATTCTCTCAATTCGCATTTGTGTCTGACGTTTCCCTAGGCGACGAATCATGCAGGGCAATGCCAGATTCTGTGAAACATTCAATTCGGCTATCAAATCATAGCCTCCGCCAACAATTCCAATTCTCCTGCGAAGCCTGAGAATCTCGCGTTTGCTGATATCGCCCAAATCGAACCCCAAAACACTAACCGCCCCGACAGGAGGTCTCCGCTGACCGGTCAAATAGCGCAATAATCCGGCTACCGCCCTGGAACTCAAGGAGTTAACCGTGGTCAAAGCCCCGGAGGCAACTGAGATTCCGTCTTGGCGGACTGCCTTAGACTCATCGGTGCCAGCGGATTCATCCCCGGAATACATATCAGAAAGGAATTCGCCGCTGATTTCCACGGCCACTTGAGTTTCGGAATCGGTTTCTAGAGCTTGCATAACGTTATATCTAATACGTTTTCCTGGTACAGAGCGGTTTCTAGGCTAGTATGACTGTCAAAACAGGTGAATGCTGTTCATTATTTGAACTTGTCAGACAAAAATGATATTCTTCCCGAGGACAGGTTTGCCTGTCTGGTGAAAAAACCGGGACAATCATCTAGCCTGTGTACAACTGACAACGATTTCCGGTTGTATAACATTCTGAGCTTTCACAGCCGACATTCGATTTACCATGTCAGCTATCCGGCCGATACTGGCTATATATGAACGACCCAAGAGATAACAATCTCTTCACAAATAAGCAGAATTCACATATGCGTCCCAATCAATAAACATGACGGCCGCAACACCTAAGAGAAACCCCAGCGCTAGTCAAAGGCAAGTCAAAAATGGATAGTCTCCCACGTAAAAATACCAAGCCAACCATCAAAACAACATTCTCGGGCCGAGTTCTTCTCACCAATCTGCAAACCAGGTCAAAAGCCCTTACATTCGCAACAACTCTGGTGTGTACGCTGGCCGCAGTTTCCCTGGCCCCTACCCAAACGCAGGCTCAATTCAAAAAAACTGACTGGCGCGCTTTGGAAACCAACACCAAGGTGGAATTCACCGGAGCGTCGATATTTTCTCTTGCAACTACGCTATATGTTGATGAAAAGGGTTACCTGTGGGACACCTGGGACACCTTGCTTATCCCCAAACCGCATCATCTCGATGTAATAAACTCAAACCGTGAGCCAATCGAGGCAGTGCGCTTCACCGATGTCGAATACAATACCGACTCCAGCGGATTTATTTGCGGCGAGCAGGGAATTCTCCTACAAACAAAGGACTGGGGACGAAACTGGAAACAGCGTTACTTTCCGAATCTAGATATGCTGTATTTCTATGATATGACCTTTATCAACCGCAGACAGGGCGTGTTGATTGGGGTAACAGGCAGTGATTCTATCCGCTACAAGGGTATAGTGTATCGCACCGACGATGGCGGCGACACCTGGCAGGAAGTCACAGGAGTTCTGGGCATTGGTTTTTCACACGTTCACCGTGACCTGGAAACCGACAATCTAATAATCACCGCTATAGGCTCTGTGTTAATCTCTGAAGACCGCGGCAAAACCTGGGAATCAATCAAACTTCCCGAGGGTGATATCATGCGCTCCACAATCGTGACCGGCGACCACGGAATCTCCGTCGGAATGAATGGTCGGATACTGCGTTCAGAAGACGCCGGAAAAACCTGGAAAGACAGTGAGTCACCTACTGAGAATTCTCTGACAAGCGTCACTCGCTATGCTCCGGGAGTATGGTACATAGCCGGAGAGCATGGAGAAGTATGGAGCACAAAAGACTTTGGGAAGTCTTGGAAGAATATGCGGATAAAGAAAGATGTGCGACTCAATGGAGTATATCGCAGAGGTCCCAAATTATTCGTTTGGGGTACAGACGGAACAATCATGGTTCGCGGACTAGGACGGGGACACAGCGAATAAGCCATTTCCCGAAAAAAAGAAGTCTTCAGGCGTAACGCTACGCCTGAAGACCTCAAAAAATATCAATCAATTTGAGGCTTAACGTCAGTCTTTCATCGACTGCAAGAATGCCTTGTTGGTCTTGGATTTTTTCATACGATCACGCAGGAATTCCATTGCTTCAATCGGATTCATCTCCGAAAGGAACTTTCTCAGAATCCAAATCTTCTGCAATGTGTCACTATCGAGAAGTAACTCTTCCTTACGAGTGGAGCTACGATTGATGTCAATCGCCGGGTAAATTCGTCTATCTCCGAGACGTCTATCGAGAACCAACTCCATATTGCCAGTTCCTTTGAACTCCTCGAAAATCACTTCATCCATGCGAGAACCGGTTTCAATCAACGCCGTGGCGATAATTGTAAGCGAACCACCGTTCTCAACATTACGCGCCGCGCCAAAGAAACGCTTCGGACGATGAAGCGCATTTGAATCCACACCACCGGATAGAATCTTACCCGAATGAGGCACAACCGAGTTATGCGCTCTCGCCAAACGCGTCAGAGAATCCAGCAAAATCACTACATCATGCTTATGCTCCACCAAACGCTTGGCCTTGGCCGTTACCATATCAGCAACCTGTACATGACGCTCAGCCGGTTCGTCAAAGGTAGAAGATATGACCTCGCCCCTAACGGTCTTTCTCATATCAGTGACTTCTTCAGGACGTTCATCAATCAATAACACAATCAACTTGACTTCGGGATGGTTCACAGCAATCGCATTGGCGATTCTCTGCAGAATCATGGTCTTACCGGCTTTTGGCGGCGAGGTAATCAAACCACGCTGTCCTCTACCAATCGGACAAAGCAAATCTATTGTTCTGCCAGTCAACTCATCCGGCTCAGTCTCCAAACAGAACGCATCATCGGCGTACAATGGCGTAAGGTTATCAAAATGAATCTTGTGTTTGGAAATCTCCGGCTCCTGATAGTTGATTGACTCAATCTTCAAGAGAGCAAAATAGCGCTCGGAGTCTTTCGGAGGACGAACCTGACCGGCGACAGTGTCACCAGTGCTTAGATCAAAGCGTTTGATCTGCGACGGCGAGACATAAATATCGTCAGGCCCCGGTAGGTAGTTGTAATTCGGCGACCTGAGGAAACCATAACCCTCATCGAGAATCTCAAGCGCCCCCTCGGCGTAGAGCATCCCGGATTGAGTGCTATGCGCTTCCATAATCTTGAAAATCAATTCTGATTTCCTCAATCCGGAAACGCCCGGAATCCCGAGAGACTCCGCCATCTTTAGCAATTCAGCAATGGTTTTCGTTTTCAGATCGACTGCTTCGCTACTTGTCGTAGTATTTGCCATGGTATTTCCCATAGTACTATTCTCTGAATTATTGTTTTTGCGCATTGGATTCGCTTGAGGCCTGGGGCCGCGTTTGGAATCTGAGCTTGAGCCAGATCTACCGCGACTTGTTCGCGAGGAACCACTTTTCGGTTTTGAGGAAGCCCCGGCGTTACGATCTTTTGTTTTGACAGTCATTGTCGCTTTCTATTCTAATTTTGCTTACCGGAAAGTCTTACTGGCTCCAAAGCCGAATCAATTCTGAATCTATGAAGTCTTTAGTGTTGTACAGAACTTTTGGGTAACTAATCTGAATTCTATTCTAGTGTTAATATTTACGGAGATTATTTTTTTTCTCGAGAATGTTCTTCTACAAGAATGTTCTACTTCAAGGTTGTTCTATTGTGTGGAGGCGCTTCTCCTAAAGGACTGAATCGCTGATTCAGCGCTTACAGTTGAGGACGGTTGGTTCACTTAGCCGGAGCTTTCTCCCGTTTGTAAGTCAGACTGGTCTGGTTCAGAGGATTCTGAGAAAGGAATCTCAGGAGCGTCGCCCCAAAGCTTTTCCAACGAGTAAAACTCCCGAACCGGCTCTAGAAAGATATGCGCCACTACGTCAAAGTAGTCGAGCAAAACCCAACGACCACTCTGCATCCCCTCTTTCACGGAGGGATGCGATCCTTCCCTAGACAACTCTTCGGAGATTGAGGCGCCTATGGCATTGACATGCATGGTCGCTTCACCTGAAGCAATGACAAAGAAATCAGTCACACTTGAGATTCCTCTTAAGTCCAATATCTTAATGTCAAACCCTTTCTTTGAAAGAGCTACTTCGGCGATTCGAATCGCCAATTCTTGCGCGTTTGTATTCAACTAATTGTACATCTCACTAAGCGAAACTAGACTCGCTAAAACTAATTATTTTCTGCGGTGAATATAACTCAAACTCCCCTGGCCAACAACCTTCAATCCGTAACTAGCGAATAATATAATTATTGAAAGGAAGATTGAATCGGCTCTTACCGGAGATGGTTTCCGGAGCTTTGACTCTGAGCAATTACTACCAAAACAATTACTACCAAAACGATAGCTACTGCAATACCGCGGTTCAGTTCAAAAAACGTGGGGCTCCGCAGAGGCGCGGACTATGATTACGGATTACTTCAGAAACTTCTCTATTTCAGAAACTTCTCTTTGTAATCCCTGCCAACAACCAATGTCACCTGGATTGAACGGTAATTGTCCTCTAAGGGAGCGTAGATAATGTCGTCGCGAAACAAACCTAACTGGTCAGCCAGTAATCTTGTGTCTTCAACGTGCTGTGTACGAGAGATGAGAAAAGACTTCTCAATGTCGTAGACAGTAAAGTTATCAACATTGACAACAGAAACTTCCAATGGAAGCCGCACTCTAGACTTGAGCGCTTCAGCGACTTTTCCCGCTGAGCCACGCTCTCCGCATCCATTTAGTATCTGAACCCTCAGGCTAACCTCGGGTACCGGACGTGTCTTACTTACTCCGTTGGACACCTTCGCCGCAAAACTAGCGGCATAAACTACTGCCAGCGCAAAACCGATAACAATTAACGTTTCCAGCGCGCGTGACACCAGCCCCGACGATACTCGTTTTTTTGACACACGCCTGCCTGGCGCACGTTTCAATAAAGTAGTGAGATTCCCCTTTCGTGGTTTTCTAGCCATGTCTTCATGGTGTTATTTAACACCATACATTGGCAACTTAAAAATTCAATTATCTCTCAATAATCCTATAAAACTTCTCTTGTTCTCTGCTTTTGCATAAGTAAGCGTCACTGCGCCCTGGCCCCCCTAATGGAGCTTTCAATGGAGACTACAACCGGGGGCTTGATAATCCATCACCAGCTTACAGTGGCAAACAACTCAAAATTCGTTATTGGTGAATCGGAATAGGTCGGAAAGGCGACTGAGCCGCCGATGAAACCGCCATCAGCGTGAGTCTAAATCAACTGCCGATGAGGTCAGGATTTTAGAATATCCAATATGCTACCTAGCCTGTTTGCTACAAAAATTCCCCTGCTTGGAAGAAACGCTTGAATATGAAATAACGCATTGACCAGGATTGGTCAAAACGGGTTAGCGCCGAAGCCATAACCATTGCTAAAGCCATTTCCGAATCCGCCAAAGGCGCCACCATATCCGCTATACGGATTCAGATACCCCGAGGAATATCTGTTTGAGTACGGACTGCGTTGGACATTGATCCTCAAGCGGAATTTCGAATTCGGATGATAATCTAAAGCAAAGGCGGGAAACAAATCTCCCGTTGAATTAACAGCATTTCCAGAGAGATTCTGAGCCACCCCTAAAGCAAATTGCATTGAGAGTTTCGGTGAGAATTCATAAAGCAAAGACCCGGTATACATTCCCACACCTGAGGAGCCAAAGGAATTCGATCCAAACGAGACAGAATAACTATGCGACCATTTCAGCTTGGATAAATCTATCAACGAAAATGGCTTAACCGCCGGCTCAACCGAAACGGCGTTTTGATTGCGAATTTCATTCACCTTAACCCGATCAACGCCATTACTACTGGCATTTGCCGTTGCGGAGAATCCTAGCAGGACTCCAGCGCCAACGATAATAACCGCTCTGTTAAGTTGATTTCTCATATCTCTATAATACTAAAGAGCTTTTGCGGCTCTGTCAACTGGTTTCTAGCTAGATTCAGCAATGGGGCGATGAAGCAATATTGGCCCTATTATAATTATCGACCTTCTGACCTCTCCTATTTACTCTAACACCTCAAAGTAACGGAAAGTTGCCTTTATTAGCCATAATCCGAAAATATTCGTAATCTCATGCTGTTCAACAAATTACGCGCTAACACGGCTCGCAAATCAGACCCTTAGCTGAATAGCTGTTCCAGTTCCTTCAATTGCTCCACTGAGTTAATCCCTCGAACCTCATCAGGATTCCCCGCCTGAGAGACAAAACAAGGTTTGCCTTGTTTATTGAGAATTGAAATTACATCGGTCAAATAGTACTCGCCCTGTGAATTATCAGTGGTAACGGCATCGAGAGCCGAGAATAACTCCAAAGCCGAGAAAGCGAATATCCCGCTGTTTATTTCGTTAATCTGGAGAATCTCCGCTGATGCGTCCTTATGCTCCACAATTTCCAACAGCCTGTCACTGTCTCCATCGCGCACCGCCCTGCCATAACCGGTTGCATCCTCAAAGACCGCGCTCAAACAAGTGGCGCAAGCGGAATTCGCTTCATGATCGGCAAAAAGTGAACTCAGAGTCTTCTCGGATATAAAAGGCACATCACCGGCGGTAACCACCACTGCGCCGTCAAAACCAGCGAGAGTATCTTTGGTCATCATCACCGCATGCCCGGTGCCTTTTTGCTCTCTCTGCCAGCAGAACTCAATCGAATGCTCAGGGAATGTCGCTCGAAGATGCTTCTCCACTTCCTCACCTTGATGACCAATTACCACAACGATGCGGTTTATGCCAGCGCCTTTCAAGGCTCTTATTACATGATCAATAATCGGTTTGCCGGCGATTTCATGCAACACCTTGGCGCGCTCAGAGCGCATGCGGGTGCCCTTGCCGGCCGCTAAGACAATTGCGGCTCGTTCGTTATTCATATTTTCTCAGTTTTGAAGGTGAATATGTTGGTGAAAATCAAAGTGGGACAGCAGGAAGTTCAAGAAGCAGGTTTCCTATGATACTATGTCGCGAGACTGTAGGGGGTTTCGGCGGTCTCACGTTCAAGTTTGACCGGACGATTCTCCGCATCAACAAACACAAAACGCGGCACATATTTTTTGGCGTCACTCTCAGCCATTTGGGCAAAGGCAATAATAATTATCAAATCGCCCTTATGAGCCTTATGCGCGGCGGCTCCATTGATTCCTATCACCCCGGAATCCGCTTCGCCCTTGATAACATAGGTTTCAAACCTGTCACCGGTCGTGATATTAGCCACTGAAACCTGCTCGAATTCCAGCAACCCGGCTTGTTTCATCAGGGTTTCATCAATGGTTATCGAACCAATATAGTCCAGATTCGCCTCGGTCACTGTGGCCCGGTGAATCTTACATTTGCACATTGTCACTGTCATATCTAACACTGTCATACCTATTACTGCCACAATTATACTTTATTAATCATCTGCCACCAACCCAAGAGCCCCAAGCCGACCGGCGCACCGAATATAATGATTACCACAGCCTAGGCAAGCGGTTTTTCAGTCGATTTGCCTCTCTCACAGGCGCAGATTATCTATCAATCGAACGCCATGCACTCTGGCGGCCAATGAAATCATCGCGCCCTTTTTGAGAGCTTTCAGTGGCGCGAATGTCTCGAAGTCAGTAACAGCCACATATTCGAATTTCACAGTCGGGCAAACCGTTTTGGCTTCACTTCTAATAAGTTCCCCAATCGCTCTGACGCTGGTCTCTCCGGCTTTGAACGCTTTACGCGCCGCGCGCAATCCAATTATTAAACACACGGCCTCCGCCCTTTGTTCGGGACTAAAATATTGATTACGGCTGGACATCGCCAACCCATCACGCTCTCTAACTGTCGGCGCTATGATGAATTTTACCGGATAGGCCAAATCAAGGCACATTCTTCTCAGAGTAAGCGCCTGTTGGTAATCTTTCTGCCCGAATATCACTACATCCGGTCTGGTAATATTCAACAATTTAGCCACAACTGTAGTTACACCCCGAAAATGTCCCGGACGACTGGCGCCCTCAAGCGTTTGTGTCATTTTCTCAACTGACACATAGGTTTCAAATCCTTCGGGATAAATATCCTTCACCTGCGGCAGGAAAACAATATCCACACCTCTCTCTCGCAAAAGCGCCAGATCACGTCGATTATCACGGGGATAATTCAAATAGTCTTCACCTGGTCCGAATTGAGTGGGATTTACAAATATCGAGGCAAGCGTCACATCGGCGCTCTTGCGAGCCCTATCTACCAAAGCCAAATGCCCCTCATGCAAAGCGCCCATAGTTGGAACTAAGGCAAGTGTCTTTCCTGCGGCTACCAATTCACGCACAGCTTGTGACATTTTCTTTGGTGATCTGATTGTTCGCATTGATATACTCTGCCCGCTCTTCTATTGCTCTTTTGCCTTTGAAGTTGTGTCAAAAACTCCCTGATCAGACTTCAAGAGCCCTTTCTTGTACATCCCATATCCAATCTGAAAATAACTAATGGCGTCTCTGGCAAGCGATGACTCGATATTCTCGCCTAACAAAGTAAACTTGCCGTTACTGGAATTGCGCAACCATAACTCCGCTCCACCTAGAATACCAAGCACCGCCAGCGTATCATTGCGCAACATAGCGACATCACGATTATGTGACAGCAGTATCCAATCATCATGAGCATCCGGACGCAACATCGAGCGACCGAAGAAACTAGAATTGTAACTGAAATCCAGCATATCGAGAATCGTTGGAGCCAAATCCAGCTGTGACCCCAGCCGATCATTACGACTACCGGCAGGAAACAAAGCCGGGGCATAGAACAACAATGGTATTTCATAAGAGTCCATCGGAATCTCCTGCCGTCCATAGACTCTGGCGCCGTGATCGGCCATAAAGATAAACAAAGTGCTATCAAAAAACTCATGTGACTTCGCATCAGCTATGAACTTACCAATAGCATAATCAGCATAGCGCACCGCAAACTTGCGAAACTGTTTTTGGGGATTAAATGGGATTCTGCCCTCGGGATAGGTAAATGGTGAATGATTCGAAACTGTAATCATAGTGGCAAAGAACGGCTTCTTCTGCGCATGAAGTGAATCAAAGGTCATAAGCGCATTGTCAAATAGGTCCTCATCGCAAACTCCCCAAATTGTCGAAAAAGTCTTGCGGGAAAAATCGGTTTCATCGAGAACTTTGTCATAGGAGTTATTCGAGGCAAAATGCTCAAAATTATCAAAATAGGCGCGTCCGCCATAGAGGAATACAGTTTGGTAGTCCTGAGTTTTGAGAGCCGAAGCTAGTGTAAAGAGGTCTTCATTGGCCGGACGCTTGACTATAGAGCGCCCTGGAATCGGCGGAAAACTAATCACCGAGGCCTCAAGTCCGCGTACAGTGCGATTGCCTGTTGCATAGATATTCGTAAAGAGCACACCCTCGCCGGCCAGTGAGTCAAAATGCGGAGTAATGTTCACGCCCTCAGGCCTCAGCGAGCCGATAAATTCCGACCCAAAACTTTCCTCCAGCACTAGCACAATGTTGAAACGCCTCGCAGGTTTTTCGGATTCAATTCGACGTGTCAATGTTCTTGCGCTTAGTGACTCTACATTCGCAACTGTAAACTCAGCGTCAGTGGTTTTGACTTGCCTCCGCACACGCTCAATCGCCTCTGTCTCATCAATCGTGGCATAGTACACCTCGTAGTCCAACTCATTAGTTACAAAAGCATGAAAGAAATTGTAAACACCATTACCGGCGATTTCATTGAGAACCCGGTTATCAGACACTCTGCTAGTGTCAATGTTGAACGACAAATAGAAAGCGCCACAAAGCGCCAAAAGGGCCAAAGAGCTACGCAGTCGCACACCAAAGCTCGTGACATTCTCAAGAGCGCTAAGAATCCAGCGACGTGACAGCCACACAATCGCAACACTCAAAATCAAATCAATCAGTAGAACTGTACCAACGGGATATGTGTCCCAAAGATTGACGAAGACTTCATGCGGATAAACCAAATAGTCCACCGCCACATAATTCAGACGAGAGCTGAATTCATCGAAGAAAAACAACTCCAACACTATCAAATAAATAGCGGCATAGACAAAAATGAAGAATCCTCCGAAAGTCAGCCAGCGACCAAAGGCCGCCTCAAGCCACCTTTTCGGGAAGACCAATAAGAAAAGTGAATATAACAGAGCAAAGCCCGAAGCTACATATACATCAAAAGTAACACCCGAAAGAAGCGCCTGAAAATAATCCAGCGCCGAGACATCCACATTTGAAGATTGCAATATCAGTAGTGTAACTCTGGTGATGGTAGTAGAGACCAAATAGACTAGCGCCACCAACAGGAGAAGCTTGTTCTGGCCGGTAATATATGATGCAAATATTCTCTTCAAGTTCAGATTTCCAATTCTAGCGGCTAGATTTTGTGTTGGGGTTGTTCAAGGCATACATTCGAACTGTAACTCCGTCCATCACTATTACGTCTTTTTCGTACACCATTCCAATACGCTCGGCAACTTTTTGTGACGCTATATTTTCAGGATATATAAGTGATACCATTCTGGCATAATTCCGTTCACTGAATCCCCAATCACGCGTAGCGCCTGCAGCCTCAGTTGCATAACCAAATCCCCAGTACTCTTTCCCCAACAAGTAAGCAATCTCATATTCGATAACTCCATTGATTTCCCAATAGAGAACCCCGCAATGACCAATCATAGTAGGCTTGGACAGAGTAGAATCAGACAGAGTAGGCTCAGACATAGCAGACTCAGAATCGTTATCATCAGCGAGAAAAACCGACCATAGTCCGATGTTTCTTTCCAAATGATGTGTGTGTTGGTGCTTCTTGATACTGTCGCGAACTTTTTCAACAGATTCAACTATATCACCCTTACCGATATAGCGCATTACCTCAGGATCAGAATAAAACCGGTAGTACTCAGGAGCGTCATCAACGCTGATAGGTCTTAAGATGAGTCTTTCGGTTATAATAGTCCCGATCATATACTTCCCTGTTCGCTCTCCTCTTGGAGAATCTCTCCGGCATACGACAACCTTAGCGCCGCGCAGACTTTCATCCTGAGCGTAGCGAAGGTTCTTCTTCGATTCGTCCTGCTAACAACCAACAAGATACTTCGCTTCGCTCAGCATGACACCCACCCGAATGGCGCATCCTGCGCCCTCCCGAATGTAGCTTTTCTCGCACAGTCACACAATACTTACCCGGCTTTAGCGCTTGTCTGACCTTCGCATGAGCGCTAACTTTCCTCTATGCCCTCAAATCCGACAAAACAAGGAGACACCCACCCTGATAGGTATGACCACCCAGGTAATCTCCCTAAAATTCGCGACGACCTGGTCTCATCTCGCAGCGAATCCCAGGGGCAAATGTTCGTAATCATCAAAGACCCTCGCACCGGCCGCTATTTTCGAGTCCGCGAGCCGGAGTTCTGGCTCATCAACCAATTCAATGGCAAGCGCTCCGCAGATCAAATCGCAGTCCTCTTTGCGGATAAATTCAACATGGAATTACCCGCCACTGCAATAGAAAAATTCGCTCAAAAACTCGACTCACTCTTCTTTCTCGATACTGACCGCGCCGAATACGAGTCCAATCGGGCAATTCACAATACTCAGGACAACGAGAATCGCTCTACTCTCTCAAAAATTCTGTTTCTAAAACTAGTATCATTCGACCCGACGAGTTTTCTGGACTCCATGCTAAAAGTATATCGCCCGATCCACGGTAAACTTCTCTTCGGCCTTTCATGGTTGTTCATGCTCTATGGACTAGGGGTAATGTGGAACAACATCGGCGCCTTCGCCCACGGCCTGGCCGATATTTTCTCATTAGGCTCGATATTCACCGCTATGATCGCTTTGGCTATAGTGATATTCCTGCATGAGCTGGCGCATGCAATAACCTGTCGCATTCACGGTGGCCAGGTCACCGAAGTCGGTTTCCTGCTCCTGTATTTTGAGCCATGTTTTTTTACCAATCTCTCCGATGCCTGGCTGTTCTCCGAGAAGAAACACCGCCTCGCGGTAATCTGGGCCGGACCATTTATGCAAATGCTAACCCTGGCTGCAGTGGTCCTGCTATGGCGAATCACGGTAGTCGGCTCGGCCATCAACCAAATCGCACAAATCAGCGCAATTGTTTCACTAGTGACAATACTTTTTAATTTCAACCCGCTAATCAAACTCGACGGTTACTATTTGCTCTCAGACTGGCTGGAAATCCCCAACCTGCGACGCAAAGCCTTCAAGTATTTCGGATCCCGCGCTAAACAGGCTCTATTTGGCATTGAAGATGACAGCTTCAACCCCGAGGAGTACACCCCTCGGGAGCGAAAAATACTCATGCGCTATGCCATCGCCTCAGTCCTATACTCTGCCATCCTGCTCGGCTATATCGGGTTTATCGCCGGAAGCTGGCTAATAGAGACTTTCGGCCTGGCCGGCGCGCTGGTATTGATAGCCACTCCGTTGTATATTCTACGTAAGGAATTGGTTGCGAGTATTCGCTATCTATCTAACCCTATGAAAGTTACAAAAAACATATTCAGCAGTCCCTTGCGAAGCATCTCGTATATCCTTTTCGGGATAGTTGTCGTAGTGGTGGTGTTTTTTGTGCCGTTCAAAGAGCGTGTGAGCGGCACAGTCGAGTTACTACCAATACAACGTTTCGCTATCAGCGCCGGCTCCGGCGGACAGGTATTCACCGAAATGAGAATATGCGGTGATAAACCAGACCTGAAAACCGGCTACCTCAATATGAGCTCCTTCGACCTCTCAGCGTTGAGCATCAGCAAGCGAGTCTCTGCCGGAGAAATCGTCTCAGCAGGAGATACCTTGCTGGCGCTCCAATCAAATCAAGTCACCTCAGAATTAGAAGTAGCGCGTTCAGCCCTGACGACACTAGAAGCCCAACTGGCGCTTTTGAAATCTCCACCCAAGGCCGAAAGCCTGATGGTTCTAGTCGCCGATGCGCAGGCCTATGAATCCGAGTTTGAGCGAGCAACCTCCGAACTTAGTCGCAAACGCGAACTCTATAGCAAACACCTTATTGCAAAAAACGAACTGGAAGACGCAGAATCCGCTGTCGGAATCAGCGCCTCAAAATGGAACTCCGCCAAATCTGTGGTTGAACTCCACAAATCCCCCCCCAAACCGGAGCAGGAAGCCGTCATCAATAGCGATATCATCCAACAACAAGCCCGCATAAAGTTCCTCGAATCCCAAGTCTCCGCTCAAGTCATCACCAGTCCCTTCGATGGAAAAGTGGTCGAGGGAGCAGGCGAATCTGAATTCCTAGTGGTCATTGATGAAAGCCAAATTGAAGCGCGTATTCACGTCTCAGATTTTGACCTGACTAAGGTAAGCCTGGGCCAAAACGTATCACTACGTGTGCGAAGCTACAGCTCTGAGACATTCGAAGGGCGCGTAAACCGCATCAGCCAGGTCGGCTTTCGGCAGGAAATCCAAAATACCGCAAACACCGGAGAATTTGTAGTAGCGGCGATTTACCAGAATACTGAGGGAAAACTGCGACCGGGGATGAGCGGTTATGCGAAAATCGATATCGGCGAAAAAAATGCCTTCAATCTCATAGCCCAAAAAGTCCGCTCCTTCATAAGAGTGGAATTCTGGTCCCTATGGTAATCAGGGCTTCGCTGTAAACCGCTTCGAGTCAATAGATTACAAACGGAAACTCTTATGAGCATACTGCGTATATACAGTCATAGTTTTGGCCTTTTCCGCCACGCTGAAATTCAGAGCCAGGCGGAAAGGACTTGACACAAGGTTAGATTAGTCTATCTTTACAGATAGAATCTCCCTCCGCCGCCGCCCTTTGGATATTCGAGGGTAAATGGAAGGCGAGCGCGGGAGTCTTGCAAGGAAGTAAGGGTGGTTACCCGAGAGGGTATTCCACATTGAAATTGAGTCACACCCGGTCAGTCACCTTTGTCAGATGACTGAGGCGCAGGTGCTTGATTCGGGAACGGATTTGAACAACACGGAAGGAGGTGATTCTTTGGAAAAATACGATCTAGCCATTGAAGAGCTTGAAGCAAAAATAGCTCCAATTGGCATCAGTCAAGGTGGTCAGCGTTGGGGCGGTTTCGGTGGCGGTTGATAAACCCACCGGCTTCCTTCGCTTTGAAGCCACTGTAGTAGTTTGCTGATACTGCAAAGTATTGGCCCCGAAGGCGGGATGGACGAACATCCCGTCTTCTTTTTTTGCCTACACTTTTTTTTCAAACACTCAAATCAACTCAATCAACATTCATTCTCTGCTTGAGTTGCATGATTTCTATCGACATGCGATTCATAAAAGGCTGATGAGTAAACAACCGCACGCTTTCCTTATTGGGCAAAACCGACGCGAGCTTCCTGATAGAAACCATAGCCCGTATCAACGCGGCATAGCTCTCCTCAAATTCACCACACTTCGACCCAACCTCAGCAAACACAATTTCCAGTTTCCATGAATGCAAACACTCACTCTGCGATTGCGCCTGAACATCGGCAAAACTTAGTCGCTCAAAAATCTCCTGCAAAGAATCTTGCCCAATACTTGAATCCATCATTCGGAGTTCAGCCCACAAACGCCAAAAACGAAACTGATCAATGTCCTCTGCGACACTTTGAAAAAACTCAGCGGCCTTCTCCATGTATTCTGCAGCCTTGACCGGGTCGCCCGATTCAATAAAGTACTCGGCCAACGCCAATTCACACAGGGCGATATCCCGAGGCGCCTTTGATGTCAATCCCAATTCAAGCGCAAACAACAAACGCTCTAAATCAACATTATCCGTTGCCAAGATACATTGTATTTGCGCCTGTTTATCACCAATCTCTTGCGATAACTTAGACGCCCGCTCTATACAAAGGCCATTCTTATCCGGTAACTGCATTTGGCCATACAACTCAGCCTGAATAAGCAAGCATCCCACTTCCAAAACCTTATCGGAAAGCTCAGCAGCAGTGGACATACTTCGCAAAGCCAAGCGAAGCGCATGATCCCATTGCCCGGTGCGCAGGAGAATCCTGGCGAGGTTCGCATCAAAGATTGCCTTGCTATGTTTATCATGCAATTCTTCCGACAGCTCACGTCCACGCCGAATATGCGAGAGCGCATCAGCAAACCTGCCTGCCGTAATTGCGCAGGAAACAAAATTATCCAGATTGGTGATTATTTCCTTCTTACTGCTCTCTACTTCATTGATCTGAAGCGCCTCTTCCAAAACTTCCAGCGCTTCTGGCAGTTTCCCCTGGAGGTAGTATGTATAACCTAGATTATTGAGCGTACGCGCAACTTCCGAACGATTCTCCAGCTTGCGCTTCATTGCCAGTGACAGCGAATATATATAAATCGCCCTTTCGAGCCTTCCAGTGACTGCGTAAATCGAAGCAATGTTATTAACAGTCGATGAAATATCCGCGAGGTCATCGCGTTTGCGATGCAGTTTCAGCGCCCGCCGATAAGAATTGAGCGCTTCTTCATACTGCGCCACAATCCAATGAATGTTACCCATGTTATTGGTAACCCGAGCCAATTCTGTTGTGTCCTCAAGCTCACCATATAACCGCTCGGCTTCCCGTAACGCTTTCAGCCCCGCCTTGAAATCCTGTTTCAGCTTATACAGATCACCGAGATCTTTGTAGGTTTCCGCCAAAATACGAGATTTTTTTGAACCGGACAGCTCAACAATACGAACATAACGCGATTCAGCGCCGTTCATATCCCCTGAGTCTCTACGAATATCCGCATCACGATGTAAAGTCTCAATCAGAATCTCGGTCGCATCAGTTTTCTCAGCAAAGGATGCAATCTTTCCTAGCAACGACAGTGCTTCGATTTGTCGATTCTCGCTCTTTAGCTCTTCACAATACCTAAAAGCGCTATTGGCGCTCTTTTCGAGCTCCTCGGCTTGCAATTGAAGTGTGGCAAGTAACCCCAACATCTCACCTGAGACTTCGACGGAGCTCCTCCTGTCAGAACTCGTTTCTCTGGAAATCAACAGCTTCGCCAACAGGCAAGATTGCATCTTGATAGTCGATTCCGCCAAATCACCGCGAACAATTTCAACCAACGCTGAATTCGCGACACTAGGCCTGAGACCTTTGGGCGGATAAATAATCTGAAGTAGCTTACCTACATCACCAACAACAGCGCAACGAATTATCCAGCGCGCTTCTGAAAGAGTGAGAACGCTAAACTCTTTGCGCTCCCAAATTCGCAAACGACGAGGCCAAACATATTTGTGAAAACCCTTTGTCCCGCGAATGACACCGTCAGCCCAAACCAATTCCCCACTCCGGAAAGTTGCATCAAGTATCAAACGAATCTTGCGAACATCACCATTGCTAATGCGATGTAAATAATTTCGAGCGGGTAGGTTGAACCCCGGAAGAGTTGAAAGCTCTTCAATGTCCTGCTCTAGGGTCACCGGTAACAACTGGCTCGGTCGAATCGCTTTTCGGAAGGGATACATCGCTCCCTGCTCTTCGAGAGCTTCACAAACAGCAAAACCACTCTTCGGACGCAAAGCCGGCTCTTTGGCCATCATTGACTGGATTAATTTCGCCAAATCCTGCGGGAACCCTTCCAACTCTTTATCCAAACGCGGTGGCATATACTCTGCGACAGCCGCTGAGATTGCGGCGGGGTCATTGGTTTCAAATAGAAAAGGATGACGGCCACAAGCGAGGTAGTAGGCTATCACACCCAGTGAGAAAATATCGGACTGCGGTGTTAGCTTGTCATGTGACGTAGCTTCATGTAACGTAGTTTCATGTGACGTAGCTTCATGTAACGTAGTTTCATGTAACATAGTCTCCGGAGCGCTATACCCCAAAGTGCCCATGCCGCTCCGACTTTTTCCAGACTCACCAACTCGAATCCCCATAGAAAAATCTATTAGCTGTGGGAAAAATATCCGTTTGAAATCGTATCCATCTTCGAAGATGTTCTCAGGAAAAAATAGGTTGTGAGGCTTGCAATCACCATGCGCCACAGACTTGAGTTCAAGATAATAGAGAGACATTGCAAGAGCCGATATCAACTCTCGTAGAAGCGCAGGACGAATAGGTCTTTCGATATCAATTAATGATTTACCATGAACAACCGGCATTATCAAACCAGCTTTTGGATTGGAGCAAATAATAGCTGAAACTTGCGTTACGCTGGGATGATTTAGGTTTTTGGTGAGATCAAGCTCACGCTCAACCGCGCAAGCAAAACTATCAATATCCCCTGCGCCGCCATCTTGTGGACCTACAGCGGCAAGTGGATATTTGTATGCGAACTGACGTCCGTCGGATTCCCTTTGGACTAACGCTACTTCAGATGTGCCTCCCTTACCGAGTAGTTTGACAAAGCGGTATTCCGGGGGAAGATCAAATGAGGCAGACTCAGTCTTTGGATTTTTGCTCTTCAGGCTCTTCACGATTCACAGGTAGTGTCAGACGAAATAGTGTTCCTTCGCCAAATTTTGATTCAACAACAAGCTCACCGCCATGACGAGCCGCTATCTTCTTGCAATTGGCGAGGCCGAGTCCATGGCCGCTTTCTTTGGTCGTGAAATGAGGGCGGAACAGATTCTTGAGTGTGTCCTCTGTCATGCCCATGGCGTTATCAATTACTTCTGCTACTATGCGCTCTTTGCGCGCATCGAGACGAACATTAATTCCCAAACGCTTCTCAAACTTGGACTCTTCGCCCTTTTTCTCTGCGCTTTCACGTTCGCTCTTCTCTCTCTCCTCAAGAGCATCAGCGGCATTGTTAAACAGATTCAGAAAAATCTGCTGAATCTGACCAACATCAATACTAATCTGCGGAATTGAAGCGTCAATTTCCGTGGTAAACAATATCTCTTTGAATCGTGTCTGTGCGCGCAACGAAAACAGCAAGTCCTCAACAAGATGCTTCAAGTCATAGCGCAAGAATTCGCTATCCAACTTACTGAAGTCCATCAAACCGTCAGTAAAGCGCTTCATACTACTAATGTTGTCTGTAATCCTCTGGCAGTTAAAGCCAACTTTTTCAAAGTTTTCAGACTTAAGATTACGCTCAAGCAATTCCGCGTTGTTGTTTATGATCGTCAGATAGTTATTGAGCTCATGTCCAATAGACGCCGCCATCTCGCCGCGCGCTACAAGTTTTTCAGAGAGAATCACATACTTTTCCAGTATTACATTCTCAGTAATATCCTCAAGCGCCATAATCAATCCATCCCCCCCCAGCGGCAATTTGCTCAAAGGAGAAAGTTTAATGTTAAGCGCCTTCTCTACATAACCTGTATTGTGAAAATAGCGAGAATCCTCAAATGATTGCTGAGTATTGAAGGCAATATCTATCATCTGACGCCAACGTGATGTTTCACTATCGGGCACAAACTCAAAGAAACGTGTCGGCTCTTCTGAATCACCTACAACGGAAACCTCTTTCTTGTTCTTATCGAAAATAGCCAAACCGGCGTCATTGATAGAAACAAGTTGATACTGCGAATCAATAACCAAAATACCTACCGGCGACTTATTGATAACATTTTCAGTGAAGCTCTTTAGGTCGAGAAGATGTTCATATAGTGACGCATTGTGAATCGCCGAAGCCGCCAAACCGGCGAGAAGCTGAAAGACATACAAGTCAGACTTAAGAAAATGTTTGCTCTGCAATGAATTATCCAGATAAATAACACCAATGACATTCTGCTTTAGTTTTAGTGGAACGCAGATTATTGAGCGTAGGTGCAATTCCTGAATAGAAGCCTGGTCCGAAAAACGGTCATCATCCTGCGCATCCGAAGCAAAAATCGCCTTGCCGGACTTGGCGACTTTTGTAGCGATACTATTGGAAATTTTCAGACCATCACCTGAGAGTTCTTTGCTGGAGATGTTGTATGCGGTTTTGCATTGCAAGGAGCCGTAATCATCCAACAGCATTATGAATCCACGCTCAGCGCCAAGTAACTCAATGGCGTTCTTCATCACATTATCAAGAGTATCCTCAAGACGCATCGTGGAATTGATTCCCAGCGATATCTCAAGTAAGGCCTGCAAATCCTCGGTGGATTGTTGGTCAGCCTGTGCGGCGGCTTTTATGCGCGGCTCATTGCGCGCGATATCTTTCAACTGCTCTTCGAATTCCTGCAGTATTGATCCTGTTTCGTGTAACGGATCACGCTCCGAGTCTTGAGCGGCAGAAACCTGAGTACCCGAACCGAGCGGACTACTAGTACTAGAATCTTGATTGGATCTTGATTTTGAGTAATTCATAATTCACACTAGCTGGTGATTCTCCCTCTCACATCCGCGCTTTTCGCGCAGACACTTAGATTAGTACCTGACCCCACGGTATTCTTTTCGAAAGAAAGGCGCTCAAATTCCCTCTTCCTCACTACTTAGTGTATCGGCCATAGAGAAAATCCCCTTTAGGACTTAAAGGCCTATAAGGAGCCATAAGGAGATTGAGAAGATTTAAGCTAGCGGCGACTCACACTGCCGCTCAGAATTCACAACAATACGGTGCAAACAGAAACAAGACATCGGGCCCCACGTCCAAGGGGCCTGTTGATAAACCTGAATCCTGTTGTGTCGGGTCTTGCGATGGCGTTTTTTGTCGTCGTGTGACCCGACACTTCCTCTATGAAAGGAGTGTGAGGTCACAATTTTCAAAAAGCGAAAATCAAGACCTCACACAACAAATAGAACTTTATCAACAAGCCCCAAGGGACGTGACCACGAAAACAAAAGTAGATTCTACAGGGGGAAAAGGCTAAAACTCTACTGCAACACGCAAAGAAGGATCCGAGGCATCGAGTCGACGAGCAATATTCAGACGAACACCGCCATCAATAGCGACACCCAATCCAACAGACTGCAGCAATCTGGTGTCGCCAAATGAAACATTATCTGCAATCTGACCTACATCATAAAACATCCAAAACTTCAGAAAACCAAGCCCTGCTCCTTTGAAGCTAATCCCATAATCCACAGCGGCCGCCCAGCTCTTGGTCCCCATAAATTCTTTGTGATCAAAACCTCGCAACCAACGATATCCACCCAAGAAAAACTTACGATACAAAGGCAAATTCCCGCTTGATGCATTGATTTGCCCTCGCAAACTCAGACTCGAAAGCTTGGTGAGATAACGCTCATAAACTCCACTAGCTGAAAACCGGGTAAAAGAAAAATCTGAATCCAATCCGGTTAAAGCCTTTTCGAAAGTCGCCCGCGTTCGCCATTCTGGTTTGCGCGGCTTGAACTCTCTCTTGTTTCGCGCCGTGGCGGTAATAATCAATCCAGCCGACCTCTTGTCATTGATTTCAACTCGGGCGCTATCCGCTAAAGATTGTGGTATCCCCTCGTAATTGAGATAGAAACGTCTGTCACCTCCTAATAGAGACCACAAATCCCGAGTACTGCGAATCGCTTTGAGATGGTCAGTGTAAACATCGACGCCAAAAGTAAACCGCTTCAGATGGGAATACTCCAAACCAAGCGAACCTCCATCGGTTTCATAGTAATTCTTGTAATCTGTGGTAGTCAGTAACGCATACAAAGTATTCTGCCACTCAGGAAGCAAATAGTCATCATCGCTCTTGAGTTCCTTATACGCAGCTCCTTTGATTGACAATCTGCCGTCACGAAGCAACGGTTGACGCACACTAAGCCGATAGCGCTGTCTCTCTGGAGTAGTCGCCAACCCGTAAGTTAATTTCAAGTCAGGAAGAAGCGAATCTGAATCGGTAAACTTCCAGCCAATCCGCGGCGCAAAGCCATCGACTCGATTATAAGTAAATGACGGAACAAAACTCAAACGTTGCTTTGCCGTAGTCCAGGGCCTTTCGGGGCGACGCACTCTGCGTCCTGACACCTTCGGTAAAATATATCCATAAACCTTACTACCTTCGGCAATAGTGACACTGCCCCCGAGCGCCACTATATGGTCACGCACAACTCCAGTAGCGCCCATAGTAACATTGCCACCAAAGACAATGACACTATGATTAACTTCGCCATCGACAATAACATTCGAATTGAAGTTTATTATCGAACCACGAATAAAACCTCCTGTAGGGATTCGGGTCTCTTTTCGACTTTGAAGTCGAGAGCCTGAGGACTTGAACGCCGCTCCGGTTTTTGAATTGGAGGTCCAAAGAATCACACTAACTACTTTATCCAAGGAATTATCCGGATCGCGATAAACACTATCGGTAACCTTGGCCACCTCCCCAAACTCAATCTGCTGTCCCAAAACAGAGAACCCATCATCAGTAAGGACAAATCCAGAAGAGGCGTTATATAGATCACTCAATGGTGTCACTAACTCAGTGGCCACCACACCCGAATCATCAGAAAACAGTCGAATCCTGACTGAATCTCGAGCCGCAACTAAAGTCGCCAAAGGAACAAATCTGGTCTTCTTGGATCGCCTGGTGTATTTCTTATACTTGGGCGCTCCAGCGCCACTTTGCTCAGCTGAGCTAGAGGAAGCCGCCTGCGCGCCACTACCAAGAAGAACACCAATGCAAAACAAACCTATCAACCACAAGACACAAATAGAACGATTCGAAGACCTCGGTGGCGACACATCAGTTTTCTGAAAGGCGCTCACACCAGATTCCTTGGATGCATTTACAATACCTATCACTTGTTCTATATCCTAAAATCTTAACCAGCGCTTGGGTCTCAAACGTGACTTCCAGAGGGCTTCACTTCACCGGCTTCCACTCTGCGACGTAGCTCTTGAATTGCATGAACATGCGCTACAAACGCGATATCTTTGGGAATATCATCAAACTGAAAAAAGGCCGCCTCCATCGCATCATCACCGGCCTCAAGCTTCCCGCCAACAATATGCCCGGTATACAACGTCAATACCGCGTTCGTCCGCGGATCATCATCACCGGAATAGACGTCAAAGAGCGAATCAATTTCAATAATTAAACCAGTCTCTTCCTGAGTTTCTCGTATCGCCGCCTCTTTCGGAGATTCAGCCCATTCCATATACCCCGCTGGCAAACACCAGGAACCGATACGTGGTGGATGCGCTCTTTTCACCAGCAACATCCCCTTATCGGTGTATATAACTGATCCCGCCCCAGGAATAGGGTTATGATAGAAAACAAAACCGCAATCAGAAGATTCACAGACTAACCGAGAGCCGCCATCCAGCTCTCGCCTGACCAACTCTGAGGCGCACCAGGGACAATAGCGATAACCATTGAAATTATTCTTCCGAGCCATGAGCTCCTTGGCGCAAAAATTCGCATGCCGTGACTCATCTCCTGAGGAGCCTTTGGGGCTGGTCTTTTCGTGGTTGGTCATGATGGAATCAAACCCTTATCTTTCCCTGAATTGAGCTTTTCGATTTGCATCTGGCCTACGGCGCTCTTCCTACGTCTCTAATCGGACATACTACAAATACACCTTAAGCGCTCACATGTTCCGCAGTTGAATTCGGCGCCACTCCGGCCTTTAGCACAACTATGGTTCGGTCATCCTGGGGGAGTTCATCCGGCTGGAACGCATGCAAGTCCTCCAGCGCCAAACGAATAATCTCATCCGGGTGCATACTCTCTAGTTTCTGTAAGAACTCAACAAGTCTGTCCTCACCATATTCCTCTTCATCGTCATCCATAGTCTCAGAAATACCGTCAGTAAAGAAAAATATGAAATCATCGGGATACATTTTGATAGTAGCTGATTCGTACACAGCATCCGCAAACGCCCCAATTAGCATACCACCAATATCCAACCGCTCACAGGACCCATCCTTGCGAATCAGCGCCGGATAATTATGACCGGCATTGGTATATTCAAAAAGCCCCCGAGCGCTATCAAAAACTCCAAAACACAATGTCGCAAATTTCTCTGACGAGGTAAGCGTCACAAGGTGATTATTGACATTCGAAAGCGCCTGACAAATATCATTACGATTACTTAACTCGCTACGAAGCATAGCTTGAATCTGAGTAATAACCATCGCCGCCGGCATACCTTTTCCTGATGCATCAGCTATTACTATGCCATACTTATCTTCGCCCAGCGGTATAACATCATAGAAATCACCACCGACAGTCCGTGAAGGAACCGAATGCGCCGCCAGAGAAAAGCTCGCCGACGAGGGCAAAGTTCGTGGTAGCAATCCAATCTGAATTTGACGCGCCATCGCCACTTCCTCTTCCAGGCGCTTCTTCTCCACCGTCTCGGCATATAATCGCGCATTTGTCAGAGCCGAAACCAACTGATTCGAGAGCACCTTTAGCAAGTTCTGATCTTCGCTCGTATACTTTGCGCCGCTGACTTTTTCTGAGAGCACAATAAACCCAAGTAACCTGTCTGCATCACGAAGCGGCAGAATCAAAGCGCCACTTCGTTTGCGAATTTCTTCCAATAGGCGACTGTCGTCTGCTACATGGGCTATATCATTCAACGGAGTGGGTATCTCCAACTGGCCTATTGCCCCTAGTAGAACATCAGCTCTATCGATTATGTGACGTTTCTCAAAGCCTCCTCCGGCGAGGATAGCATATTCCTTGAGAGTGTCCTGATAGAGAGCGAAATACACCGACCTGACCATCAAATGCTCTTTTAGAGTCTCTTCGATAATCGCGCGAAGTGAAGTGGGTTCAAATACCGAAATCGTCTGACGCGAAAAGCGCTCTATCAGATTGCGGTAATCGGATTTGTCACGCAGAAATATGCGACGCACCACTTCCTCAATTTGACTATTCAACGGCTGGAAAAATATCAGCGCTAAAACAGCAAATCCAATAGTAAGAGCCACACCCTCACCGCCGGTCATAACACTTATCCTCTCCTGAACCGCGCCGATTCCAAGCAAATAAGCCCCGGCAAAGACACCGGTGGATACCGTGTAGGCAACTGACTGCCGCACAGCTAATCCAATATTGAGAAATTGGTAACGAATAACCGACCACAAAAACGCCCCGACAAATATCGCAATTGCCGCAGTCAAAGCCAGCGCCCGCGTCGATGAGCTCAAATCAAATTCAAATAATGCATCGCTTACAAAAAAGGCAATGTAGGTCAATGTCGGCAACGCCACTCCGGCGGTGATAATTATCGCCTGCTTCCTGAAGAGCAAATTGTGCGCGCGCATAGCATAGTTACCAAGAATTGTAACAGCCGCGATTCCATATATCGCGTTCAACGGTGGAAACACCTTGTCCTGTTCACCAATCCAGGTGTTAACCTTAAGGACAAAAAACTGCAACTGAACAAAAATATCACCCAGAAGAGAATCAAAAGCCCCATTAGGTTTATCTACTACCAAATAAGCTATCAGACTATCAGCGTTTCTGAATACTAACATCGCGAAAAGGTGCATAGCTTGCGGAGCAAGTATCAACAGAAACAATAGCCTCCGCCGGGAGCGAGAGATTTCATAGGAGGTAAACACCAGCGCAAAAATAATCAACGCCGGAAAAACAAATTCCCATATAGGATAGAGATCGTAGAATATTGATTCGTCGAAAGGGTTTGTTGCGTTGGGGAATCGATTGATAGCGCTCCCGAGAGCGTCAAAAATCGGAGCCAGTCCTGCAAAAAAGAATACCACAGCGCTGATACGATTCAATCTATTGGATAGATTGTCCCGCAACACAGTGGCCGCGAGAAAAAGAAGCGTCGCGCCAAGCGCAAAACTAAATATGGTTACTGTAAGTTCAAATCCAGACACTATTCGCCTGCATCCAATACTGAATTAAGTGCTATCAAAGTCATTCAAGATTACCCGTTCCCGTCCTCGCCAATTCACAGCGCCCTTGTTTTACCGAAATTCTTCCACCACAAGGGCAAAAAATGTAAACTCGTTAGGAATCAGAGGTTTTTTTCCAAAGTCACAGTAGAGCCGCCGTCATGAGTGTCAAATGACACTGAATCCATCAATGAGCGAGCGATGAAAATCCCGCGGCCAACCTCTTTTAGCAAATTTTCTTCCTTCAGCGGATCTGCAATATCATCCGGATTAAACCCCGGCCCCTCATCTGAAACGGCAAAAGAAACTGAGCTACCTTTCCTACTGATGCTCAGAGTGACAATCTTGCTGGTGTCACTCTTGTTCCCATGCAATATGCTATTATTGACTATCTCGGTGACCGAAATAGCAATATCTGCAATCGTCGATTCATCCACTGAGAAACCACGCAGTGTGCCCTCCAGGAAATCATCAACCGCCGCCAAATACTCCGGGTCCGAGGGAATCGATATTGAATTCCCCTTTATAACCGGTCCGTCCATAATTCTCCTCTTCTCTTATCTTATCTCAAGATTCTCTTTTTCTATCTTTTCTAAGCGACCTTTTCTAAGCGCCACTTTTCGCCAGTGGCCAAGGTCACGACCAGTTGCTGTAATGAAGTATTCACAGAATCAGAATAACCTACGCAACAGTTACCTTCATTGCCCTACCGCCTATACGCGCCAATTGTTGAATTATATTCGAAAAACTTCTTCGAAAAACTCTTATCGAGAAGCTTCTCACGAAAAACTACATTCCAAATAATCTACACGAAAAAAATGACCGGCGAATCTTCAACGCCGGCCACATTTCAGCTAAGAACAACTTATCTCGCAAAGCTACGTCATCAACAGCTGTAACACCCACTCGTACCCCCTGTGGGTACGCTAAGGCAGGTCTATCAATTATCGAAAGCCGCAATAGCCTCAGCAACTGTCTCATGCGACTCGAATACTGTAACCAACTTGGTAATAGTCAGCAGAGAATGAATCTTCTCAGTGACATTGGCCAGCTTGAGCCGACCCTCGTTGTTCTTCATTGTCGATAGTCCAGCAATCAATATCCCCAAACCGGTGGAATTGACCCAGTCCACACGAGACAAATCGATTACCACATTCTTGACACCGTTTTCGATATGCTCATGTAGCTTCTCATGCAACAAGGTGGAATCAGAACCACCCATAATCTTTCCAGAGGGCTCCAAAATCGCAACCCCGTTCTCAAGTCTATCACTTAGTTTCATAAACACACTTCTCCCTGGTTATATTTGTGTTATATCTATTTGTTTACTGTGATTTATGATGTCTGAATAAACCGATATATCTGCACCCAAATTGCCAGCGCCCATTGGGTGATTTTTCGATGAAACTGCCCTACAACTATGGATCTGTTTCACGCCCAAAGCGTTTGACGAGATTACCACTATAGATTTTCGAGAAAAAGCCAGTCAAAGTCAAGTCTCATAACCATAAGCTATATTAGCGCCAGCATTTTAGGGCAATCGAGCGCGCCCCCGAGATAGCGGATCTCTGAGAATTGGAACCGGAGCCCATCCGATCAATCTCCAGCATGATTTCTCAGTATTCCCTTCCCCTGCGATTGAATTTCATCCACTATATCCGATATACTGTTGATAAGCGGTTCTCTCGGCTTAAGTTAGTCGAAAAGGCCAAAATGACGACCCAAAAGGCCGCCGCCCGGGATTCACTGCAAACCTATTAAGACGCTAACTGATTATCAGCATCCGACTATTATGGCAAAAACTAGCTCACAATTCATTCCAGCAGGTCGGACAGCGCGCATGAAACGTGGCGATGCTGAGATTCAGCTACAAACCGAGTACGCGCCTCGCCCCACTCCCAGAATCACCTCCAGCATTCTCCTCTCGGGTGAACTCCTCCACAAAATTGAGACCCCTCTTGACTCGCCAATAGAGACCCAGGAACAGCTCGATAAGGTGGAACGCCTGATGTTGCGTCAGCACGGCGACGCCCTCAAAGCCCTAAAGAATCAACCCGAAGGAGAGCGCTCACGTTTTTCATTCGAATCGATGAAAGCTCGCCGAAAAGAGCGAGAAACACCCAAACCCGACAGCCAACGCCCGCGCACTAACCAAACTCTCCGGCCAAAAGAAACCGCGCAACTGAAAGAAATGGTTCACAAAGCCGAGCAGGCGGGACCACTTCAGAGTAATTCGATGTCCCAAAGCGACAGAATTCACAAGCTCAAACGCACCACTCTCGAGCGCCTCTATGAAATCGAAGGAGTGGACAAAATCGCCACTCTCGATTGGAAGGGCCGATTCCTCTCAGAAAAGGCCGAAAAGGAATTCAAAAGCAAGTTCTCATCAATCTATAAGCACCTCAAGGAAGCTATCGAAATCTTCTCGCCTCTCGGAAATGGAAGAGGCAGAGAAGAAGGTGTCTATGAAGCCGAACACCGACGCCTCTACATGGTCTCCCATTGCGGGTTTATCTATTTCCTGATTATGAAGAGAATGCCCAAAAACGGCACGATCGAAGAAATCGTGCGTGAAGCCCTAAGCTCCTAAAACTTCTAGCTTTCTGACCCAAAAAAATAGGCGGCAACCGCCGCCTATCATCCCGAGAATCTTTATCCAGGAAAACTGTCCTGATGACCCCGTCGCAGGAGCCCAAGAGTCAGGAAATTTTTGAGTTAGAAAGGGATGATATTTGAAAACGCTCCTCCGAAAACACGTTAAAGGGTTTTTACAGCCGCTAGCGGACCTCTCGCTTCGCTATTCAATCTTCTGTTCAACAGCAGATTAAGTTCACGGCGTCAGCTCAGCCCTAACAGAGACAACCTTCATTGCAGAGGGGTAAGAGGTTTTCAAATGTTCCCTTTCTAACTCTATATCTTCAATAACAATATCCTCAAAAACAACTCTACACTTCCAATCCCAAATACAAGATAATCAATTCATCGAATTTGTACACAATATTAAATACGCTTTTCTAGCCTGGGATATTTGGCGCTCCCTGCAACAGAGGTTATATATTCCAGCGGCATGATAGATAGTATAGGCTTGGACATAATTGAAATCGACAGAATCGCGAAAACCTTCGCGAGGCATGGAACGCGTTTCACTACCAGAATCCTAAGCGCCAAAGAAGACGAAATCCTCCAACAAAGAGTCGATGCCGCCACTTTTCTCGCCGGACGATTCGCCGCCAAAGAAGCCGTCATGAAAGCCTTGGGCGAGTTTTTCTCATCTGATGTCCGTCTGAAAGATATTGAAATACTAAACGACCCCTCGGGAAGACCATTCGTTGAATTACCGAAACGTCTCACAGATTCCCTAACGAAGAAAAAGATATTGATCTCGATAAGTCACTCCCGCGGCAATGCAGTAGCGGTAGCTGTCATCGGATGATACACTCAGCAACCAACTTCAAAGAAAGAATAGACTCATGAATACCCAAACCAAAGAACAAGCGCCCTTGCTCAGCGAAGAGGAAACCTTGAAACTCTTCACCGATTCAGGAGCCTTACTGCACGGACATTTCAAACTGACCTCCGGACGACACAGTGATTTGTATTATGAGAAGTTTACTATCCTAAAGAACCCGGCAGTGTGCGAACCCTTGTGCCGACAGATGGCGCGGCTCTTTTCAGAGCAACAAGTCGAAGTGGTAGTAGGCCCAACAACCGGCGGAATCCTAATCGCTTATGAAGTGGCGAAAGAATTGGGTGTCCACTCGCTCTATGCCGAACCTGGCGAATCAGGTGACAAAAGAATCTTCAAACGCGGTTTTTCACTGGATGCGGGTCAGCGAGTGTTGATTGTCGATGACATAGTAACCACCGGCCGCTCAATGTTTGAAGTGATAAGTTTGGTAGAATCCTATGACGCGAAAATCGTAGGAATCGGCGCAATGCTGGATAGATCCGGTGGCGCTATCGATCTCGGCTACCCGCTATCAGCCCTGACTACAGTCTCAGCCGATAGTTGGACTCCCGAGGATTGCCCGATGTGCAAAGAAGGTAAGGAACTAACTCAACGCGGCAGTCGCAGTAGCTAATCAGTAGCTAATACTGTGTTGTCACATCAGACAGTCGCTAGATAAACTGTCACTAATCCGAAAGTCATCGGCAAAACTTCCACCGCGCTGAAACCCGATCCGGTAATAACTTTCGCGAATTCATCACGCGCCGGAAAAGCCTCGGCGCTTTCATTGAGATAGCGATAGGCCTCAGCGTCACCGCTGAACAGCGCTCCTATCCGTGGAAGAATCTGCCGGAAATAAACGCGGTAAAGCGCTCCTATCAGCGCCGAGGACGGCATTGAGAATTCCAAAATAGCGAAACGACCGCCGGGTTTAAGAACCCGCGCCGCCTCGGAAAGCGCCTTGGGGATATTGTTGACATTACGAATCCCAAACGCCACCATCGCCACATCAAATCTGTCATTCTCAAACGGCAATTCTTCAGCGTCACCCTGTTGAAACTTGATTCGTTCAGAAATATCCGCCTGGTCTTGTGATTTCTTCTTGAGTTTCACATCAGCAAATGTAAGCATCTCCGCAGAGAAATCTAATGCCTGAATTTCTGCAAAGGTATTCTTACTTTGCCGAGCAACTTCAAATGTCATATCCCCAGTGCCACAACAAATATCCAAACAATGCGCGCCCTCCAAATTCCCCAGAGCCTTGACCGCAACTTTGCGCCAGTGACGGTCTATGCCCAGAGTCAAAGTGCGATTCAACGCATCATAGGTCGGAGAAATCCTATCGAACATCGAGCGAATCTTATCGGGATTCTGCTCGACCCTATCCTGTAGGTCTAGTTCCGTTTCGCTTTTCTTTGTTTGTGACATTTGATTCCTTAAAGTGCGAAATACACTACACCCACTGCTATACAATATAGAAATCCTATCCAACCATTGACTGTGAAAAACGCCACATCCAAACGCGATAGATCATTGGCGCTAACGAGTGTATGCTGACGAACAAAGAGCGCCAGAGTAGGAACAATGCTCAACAATGCCAGCGCCGGTAGTTGCAATTGAAAAAATAAAACCACCATCAATCCAAAACTGATTACATGAAACACCCGCGATAGAATTATCGCCCGATGTTTACCCAGCGCGCCAGGGATTGAGTGCAACTTATGCTCATTATCAAACTCCGCATCAGCCAAGGAATAAAGAATATCAAACCCCGCCACCCAAAACACTACTATCGCTCCTAACAGAAACGGAGTAGCAGACAAAGGAGCGCCAACTGCGAGCCACCCGGCCCCGGGAGAAACACCTAGCGCCACCCCCAACACCAAATGCGAAAACGCAGTAAAGCGTTTGGCAAAAGAATACCCCAAAATCAGCGCCAAAGTAGGCAGAGCCAAGATTCCACAAAGCGGATTAAGCGCATTAGCAAAAACGACGAATAGGACTGAAGAAACCACAGTCAGAATACTCGCCTGACGTAATGACAGCTCTCCTGTGACTAACTCACGACCGGCAGTGCGCGGATTGTTTGCATCATATGACACATCAACAATACGATTAAACGCCATAGCCGCAGTGCGTGCCGCAACCAAGGCCAGCGACACAAAGACCATCACACTAACCGTCGGCCAACCGTCAGCGGCAAGCGCCACACCTAGAGCCACAAACGGAGCGGAAAACACCGTGTGCTGGATTTTCACCAATGACGCAAATGAGCGCGCAGTCTTGAGAACGCTTTTGCTTTCAACATTGGTAACGACAGTATTACTCATAACATCATCTCTCGGCCTTCAGCCCCTGCCAGTCAGGAAGAAGCGCATCAAAACCAAGTTTGACCATCACCCGGTCAACCACCGAATCAACTAATTCTTCAATCGTTTTAGGCTGGCGATAGAAAGAAGGTGACGCAGGCAGGATTGTCGCTCCATATAGTGACAGTAGTTTCATATTTTCCAAAAAGGGAGTGGAATAGGGAGACTCACGCGGAACCAGAATAAACGGCCAGCGCTCTTTGAGAGCCACAGCCCCCAATCGAGCAATCAAAGTAGCGCCAACCCCCTGAGCAATCATCCCCAGCGAACTGGCCGAACAAGGACAAACTACAGCGCCGCGCAACAAAAACGACCCCGATGCAATACACGCCCCGACTTCGCCATTGCCATGTGTCACTACACCCGGAATCGCGCTGAGGTCCCGCAAACTCAAATTCATTTCTTCCTTAAGAACCAAACGCGCCGCATCAGATACAACTACATGCGTCTCGGCGCCAGCGGCGCTGAGACATTGCAATAAACGCACACCATAGATAGCGCCTGATGCGCCAGTTAGCGCAACAGCAACAGGCAAATTTTGTTTTTTGGTTTCAGCGCTCATAATTTACTCTGACCTGTCAATTGACATTTCTGCATCCGCCAGTTTCCGAAGAGCCTCCGAACCGGCAGTTATTAACAAATCAAATAACTCCTCAGAGGAATTGAAGTCAAGCGACTCACCACTTTCGCTCAAATCAACTGCAAACACACCAGGCGATTTACCAACTTTCAACTCACCTAAACTCTCGCTAAGCCCCAGCGCCCCAGCGCCTCCGGTTGTCGCAAGCGAGAAAAGAGTTTCTCGTGAGGTCTCAGGAAACATTGAGCGCAACTGCCGCATTTCTGCGAATAAATCCAAATCATTATTCGACCCCAAAGAATCTGTGCCCAGCGCCAACGGTATTCCGCGCTCAATAAATTTCTCCAACGGCGCAACTCCCACATCTATATAGGCATTAGAAGCAGGGCAAAGAACCACAGTAGCCCCGCTTTGCGCTATAGTCTCAATATCCAAATCATCTACCTGCACCGCATGAATCAACAGCATTCCGGAATTCAAAACTCCCAGTGAATGCAAATACTGAATCGGCGAACACCCAGGCGGCTCCCAATCCGCATCATCCTTGCCGATTTCCCGCAAGCGCTCTCTCCAAGGACCAGAACCATCTTGCAACAAACGAACCTCTTCTATGTTCTCGGCAACGTGAATACTAGATCGCCCCGATACGCCGGCAAGCAACTGAATCAATTCAGCGCTACAAGAATAGGAAGCGTGCGGCGCCGGATGTAGTGACAATCTATCGTTGTCAGCAACCAAGCTCTCGACCTCAGCTAGGTCATTCTGCAATTCTTCAATCACCAGATCGGCAAGCGAACTCGGAAAACCCAAGCGCTCCACAAAAAATCTGCAAATCATTCCCGAATCAATAATTGGTTGCAAAGAAAGAAAATCATTAGCGATCTCACCAATAGCTACAATGCCTGTATCCTGCATACGATTCAAAGCCGACTGTATGTCCGCTTTGCGCTCTGCATCACTGCGAGTTTCACGCGCAGAAAGCGCCGCCTTCACCCACTCCACCATAGAACCGGATTCAAAGCTTAGTTTGGATTTAGCTGGAAAAGATACAGGAACCGGAAAGTTTGTATGAACGTGACAGTTTATCAACCCCGGAATCAGGGCGCTAGCGCCAAGATCAATTGTATCTGTCTGTCCGCGCTTGGAGGCATCACCTACGGCTAGGTGCTCAGACTTCGTTCCAACAAACGTAATCTTTGAACCTCTCAGCGCAAGCGCCGCATCTTCGATAACCGCATCGGCTGTCACCAACCAACGCGAGTAATACACTTTGGAAGTGTCCAAACTGAGCGCCTGATTATCCAAAAGTGAGTCTTTAGTTTTTGATTTGAAAAAACGACTAGCCGAGGCGCGCTAAACGAAATCGAGCTTGAAACTCTCAGAAATCATTCCAGCGGCTTCACCCTCTTGCAGGAACAGCCGAATCGCCTCTCTGCCGTCGGCGCCATAATCCAATGTGTAGTCATTGACATACATCCCGATAAACTTGTCAGCGAGAGGAATATCCAAACCGCGTCCGAATTCCAGCGCATACGCCACTGCCTCTTCGCGATGATCCAATGAATACTGAATTGACTCTTTGAGCACCCGGGAGAGGTCGCGAATTTTCTGCTCGCCAAGATCACGACGCACACAATTACCACCGAGCGGCAATGGCAGGCCGCTGGTTTTCTTATTCCACCAAACACCCAAATCCAAAACCGACTTCAATCCACTCTGAGCGTAGGTCAACTGCCCTTCATGAATAATCAACCCCGCGTCAACCTCACCTGAAGTGACAGCCGGTATTATCTCATCAAAGGGAATAACTTTGTACTTGTAAGTTCCGATAGCCAACTTTAAAGCCAAGAACGCCGAAGTCTTCAAACCCGGAACCGCAATCGTCATTGAGTTCAAATCCTCAACAGTTTTCTGCTCGGTGCAAACTACCATCGGGCCATAATTATCACCCATAGAACCGCCCGAACCCAGCAAAGCATACTTATCTGCAATCCCCGGAAACGCATGAATAGAAACCGCAGTGATTTCAAGCTCGCCCTTAAGCGCACGTTGATTCAAAGTCTCAATGTCATCAAGCACATGCTCAAACTCAAACCCGGCGCTATCAATCAATCCCTTAGCCAATGCATAAAACATAAACGCATCATCAGGGTCCGGCGAATGTCCCAAACGAATGTGGGTCTTGGTCGGGACAGCGCTTGCTGTACCGTTTGCTGATTGCATTGAGCCTGGTTCGACACTCATAGTCTTATATATCCTGTAACAAAGTTTTTCTTATCTAAGTTTTTTATGTGTTTTTGTATCTGTAGGTCGGGTTCCGAAGTCACATTCATGTGACGTAGAAACCCGACAATCTTTGATTCAAATGATATATATCGTTGACGCTATCGTCGGGTTTCTTGCTCGCTGTCGCTCACGCGGAACCCGACCTACGAGCGGGGCTCGACCTACGAGCGAGGCCCGACCTACGAGCGAGGCCCGACCTACAAAATACTAGGCGCTTCCAACTTGGAATTAGGCGGTAACAGCCTCGGAAAGTCGGGGCGCTCCCTTTGCAAGTGTATCCTTGGGAGGAAAGGCCTCATAGCTATCGTCACGCAATTTCGGCGCAAACCCCGCCTCAGTAATCAAGCGCCTGATTTCTTCTTCGCCGACAATATTATCAGTCCCTGCGGCGGAGACCACATTCTCTTCAATCATCGTAGAGCCAAAATCATCAGCCCCGAATGACAGTGACAACTGCCCAATCTCCGAACCCTGCGTGACATACGAAAGTTGCACATGTTGAAAGTTGTCCAGAAAAATCCGCGCCAGCGCCAATGTCCGCAGATAATCCCATGAATCAGTTTCCTCAATACGGCGCTCCAGCGCCGTATTCCCCGGCTGAAATGTCCAGGGAATAAAAGAAGTAAACCCGCCGGTTTCATCCTGCAAATCACGAATCCGCCCAAGATGCTCTACTCGCTCGGCCAATGACTCACCCACTCCCAACATCATAGTCGCAGTAGTAGGCAATGCGCGCGCATGACTCTCGCGCATAACATCTATCCATTCTTCGGGAGAGCGCTTATGCGGCGAAATCCGCTTACGTGTCGACTCAGTCAAAATCTCCGCGCCACCACCGGGCATCGAATCCATCCCAGCCTCAATCAGCCGGTCTAATGTCTCACCAACTGACAGCTTAGAAACTTCGGTAATATGCAACACTTCCGGTGGCCCCAGCGCGTGATTACGAATCTTGTGGTTGGCTTTGATGTGACGAAACATCTTTTCATAAAACTCTATATCGAGTTTCTCATTATGTCCGCCCTGCAACAGAATTCTCGAGGCGCCGAGCTCCAGCGCCTCGTCTATCTTCTTTGAGATTTCCTCAAAGGACAAAGTATAGGAACCGTCCTGCTTCTCAGTGCGATAGAAAGCGCAGAACTTGCAAAACACATTACATATATTAGTGTAATTGATATTGCGATCTATAATGTAAGTGACAACTCGCTCGGGATTCTTCTTGAATCTCACAAAATTAGCCAGACGCCCCAACTCATGTAACGACATCGACTCAAATGCCAACAGCGCCTCATCGGCGTTAATACGCTCGCTCGCTAATATCTTCGCGGAAATTTTCTCAAGGGAAATCATAAGAGAAGTCAGACTACAGTAGGCCCAACAGTCATATACATCCGAATCTTATCAGTAGGAATCATACCATACTTGTAGGCCAAATCAATAAAGGTCTTGATACCCATATGATCACGTTGCTCAAGCTCAAAGTGTAGCTTACGATACAGGTAGTCATCAACATTGATGAGCTTCCCGGTCAATTTGCTCGCCTCATGCACCAGCAACTCACGCTCGCGCAAATTATCCTGCAGGCGACCAATAAGTAAATCCGAATAACGCTCCAAAACTTCCTCAGTGCGAGCCGCCCATACGCCAAAGACAAATGGCATACCTGTCTCACGAAACCACGCCTCGCCCAAATCAATCTGGTCCGCGGTATCAGTCTCAAATGCCCGGTCACCAATTACAATTTCGCCTTCCTCAGAATCAGCATCAGCAATCAAATCTCTGCCAAACTCTACATTGAACAACAATCGCGCCAGCAAATTCGAAGTCCCCGACGCCGGATCCGGCTTGTAGGTCTTCATCAATTTCAAATCAGTGTTGTACACAAATTTGACTGAAGTAACCGGCCCGCGACAAGCAATACCCACATCGCCCAAAAACGGCCAGCTATTCGATACCGCGGTCACCAGCGGAACCAAAGCCAAATCCACCTTGCCGCTATCAAGCAACGAGGCGCACTCCGACGGCGAACCCAAATAGCGTCTCTGCCCGGGCAGAGCCTCTTCAAGACCACGAATCAATGGATAGGCGTTCAGAAATTTTATCCCCGCCCAACTTCGCGGTCTGCCATGCTCCTGCTCACCTTCAGAATTCATATAACGGATATTCATCTTCTCTTTTTTCTAAAATCAGGCGTCCAATGCCGCTAGCGTTTCTTTCGTATCTGCGCTCACCCACTCGGGGATATTATACAGCGCATCACGTTCCTGCGGCCTGCGTCCCACATTTTCAATCATCTTCTGCAAACGCGACGCGGTGACCGACATAGCTGTCGCCGCTCCGGCGCGATGATATATCTTTTCCTGAATCACCGTACCGTCAATATCATTGGCCCCAAATGCCAGCGAGACCTGAGCGAGACGTTCGCCCATCAATATCCAATACGCCTTAATGTGCTCAAAGTTATCCAACATCAACCGCGAAACCGCAACCGTCTTCAAAATCTCCGGTGCGCTCGGATTATGCTCAACCTCAAGATCATTGTTATCAGCATGATACGCCAGCGGAATAAATGCCTGAAAGCCCCCGGTCTTATCCTGCAATTTGCGCAACAAGTCCAAATGCACCACCCGCTCTTCGTACGTCTCAATATGCCCAAAAAGCATGGTCGCATTGGTCTTGATACCATTCTCATGGCAAATCTGCGCCACTTCCAACCAGCGATGCGCCCCCGCCTTATGCTTGAACATATAACTATGCAATCTGTTCGAGAAAACTTCAGCGCCGCCGCCCGGGCAGGCGTCAAGTCCAGCGTCCTTCAACTCCGCGAGAATATCCTCCACCGGACGCTTATACTTACGCGCGAAAAAGTCCAACTCGACCATAGTGAATGCTTTGACATGAGTCTGCGGACGAGCCGCCTTAATCCGGCTAATCATCTCCGGGTAATAGTCCCACGGGATTTTACCATTACACCCGCCGACAATATGCACCTCAGCGAGGTTACCCGGATAGGCTAAAATCTCATCAACTGTCCGCTCATGACTATAAACATAGCCATCCTCAGGCTTTATCCGCGAAAAAGCGCAAAACTTACAGCCCACAGCGCAAATATCCGTGTAATTGACGTGCATATTCCGCACCCAATACACCGTATCGCCAGCCTTACGCTCTCTAGCTACATCAGCGACATAGCCAATCCCCGGCAAATCATCGCTCTCAAAGAGCGTCAATCCGTCTTCCCGGTCTAATCGTATGCCGTTCTGTACCTTATCAAGAATCGGCGCCAGGCGTTTATCTGTCAGCGAAGCATCCATACCGGCACCTATGAAAACAATTTTCCCCCTCAAAAGCAAGAGAAGCCTGGGGGAATAGTAGAATATGCGATGGGCCTGTTCTAGACCAATTGATGAGACAGGAATGGAAGATTACCTCTCATCCCCGACAATCGAGGTTTCCTCCATCAAGACGCCATTCTTCCATTGTTGCTCGGCAGAGGCAATCCCGCTAGAATCGAAAACCTCCCATTTACCCACTTTGAGTCCATTGTAGCTCACAGGGCCCGAAGAGGATTTCAATTCATTACGATCAAACAATTTCTTGTAAGCGACCTCGCCAGTCAACCGGTCTCTTGCAGCAGAAAAGTCAGTTTCACTTGATTTAGTTCCCTGCGGTCTCCACTCGACCCAGATTCCAACCTTAAGTCTTCCTACATATTGACCCTCAAGCTTCTTAGATGAATTTGGGTAGTATTCAACATAGGACCTCTTGCGGCGATCATGTCGAAATTCGCGCTCTGATTTTCGAGTACCATCCACATACCATTCAAGTTCAAATCCGAACTCCAACTCCCCGGAGTTGACTTTTCGTATTGAATCCGCCATACGCATCAGAGAATCTCGAACCGGTGAGTAACCTCTTCTTGGTCTCCAGATGAATTCCTGAACAGAGTCAACCCTTCTTTCATAAGAGATTTGACCCGTCTCATACCATCTTTTTACAATACGTGGCTCAGAACCTCTACAGGACTCTAGCCGAATCTGGCCAGATTCATACCAAACTCTGTGACACAATGTACCATCATATTCCTGTTCAGATGAGATCTGACCATTCTTAAACCAATGCTTCTCGACTTCTACCTTACGATTGTCTTCATAGTGAACTTCAGAAGACATCACTCCATCAGCAAACCACGTAAACCAAGCGCCTTGTTTCTTACCATCCAAATACTCTTGATAACTGGCTTTTTGCCCATTGGCATACCACAATGTTCCAGTTCCATTTTCATAGGAACCACTGTCAATCAAGTTCCCTTTAACGTCATACCTAGTCCACAAACCATGCGGCAAATCATGACGATAGCCGATAACCGAAGATTCTCTTCCGTCTAGGTACCATTCACGATGTATACCTTCCTTCTTCCCCTCAGAGTATTCAGCCTGTATTAAGAGCTTTCCATTATCACTCCACCTGCGCAACAGTCCATGCGGCCTACCCATTTTCCGTGACATCTCAAACGTCAATCTTCCTTCTTCTGACCAACCTTGCTGTAAACCATGCTTCCTCAGAATCCCCAGCGAATCAAAACGCTCAATCCATTTCGATGATACAGCGCCCGATTCATAAAACTTTGCGCGTTCAAATTCCCAACCCAACGGATTGACTAACTCCGTAATATCTTCACCCGGATACACTCCCACAGTATCGGTCAATTCAATACCACTGTAGTCATTCTCAACTTGTACACAATACACAACTCCGCCATCAAGCGTCGGCTTGGAAAAACAGATTCCACTGTCAATTTGTAACTGACGTGACCTAATCATCTTGTCATCCCAATTGAATTTGGCAAAATCATATTCCTCGGAGAAAAAGAGAAAATCGCTTCCAAGTGTCATACTTAAAGCAGTGTCACTCGAAAGTGTATCGAGAGCGAACAGAAAATATCGTCCGCGCCCTGTAGTCCCATCAGTTCTTATCGTCGTAGTCCAAAGCGTATCACCTGGACTCATCTCTGCCAAATACAACTTGATGTGACTCCCACGCCCCCAATTATCAACCATGATTCGAAGCCGAACCTTCGGTTCAGATGTAAGCTGACAGGATGAAACTGCTAATACTCCTATCAGCACACCAAAGACTAATCTCACAATCAGAGGCGCAAGGCCGTATATACGTTTCCCCTTGAACATCAGGCAATATTCCAAAAGTTTCAGTTTCCTTGAGAGAGAGGATGTTTCATAAACATAGTATCTGTACCCTAATCTTGCAAGACTTTTGTATACGCCCTATAGGCCAAGTTCATCTAATAAAATGTCATGCTGAGCGAAGCGAAGTATCTTGTTGGACATTAGCAGGATAACCAGAACAGATTCTTCGCTTCACTCAGAATGACAATCACAGCTGATGCACACCCGGTCATGAGACCACCATACAGTCTACATGATTCGATAGTCCAACAAAGTCCAAATCTCATTTATTACTATGCGAACCCCGCCACCATCATTCAGATTGTAAACCTCACGGCGTCCAATGATTCCGACATTCGGCGCTACAAGCGTAATCGTCCATCCCCCGTTTCCTTCAAATCCAGTTGACCATCCACGTTCAATCACAGCCGAGCCAGGAAAGCTCCCCGCTGGCGCGCTCATCCGCCCTACTCCAGTTACCTTACTGGAATCGGACTCCTCTCCAGCTCTACCACTCCATGTCCGGCCTTTTTCAAAAGGAAGCACAAACTGCTCAACACGAACCAACCCGTTCCCCTGCCTTACAGTTATCGTATCACCAATAACTGTAACAGTATTAGAGAGCAATTCTCCTGTCGCTGAACTCGTAAGAGTCCAAACCCTTGGAACTTCGGGAGCGACAACTGAATCGGGGCCAGTCACAGAAATAGTCAACGTATCAATCACGTTCGCCACAAGATCATTGCGCTCATAAACCCACCAATTCCCCACCGTATTGGGAAATGGATTTGCCACCGGCTGAGGCGGCGACGGTTGCGACTCATTAACACCACAGCCGGAAACAACTATGCAAAACGCAACAGCCATCCCCATTATGATTCTAGCTGTTATGATTTTAGCTATGCTTTTCATGAATCACCTCTCATGTGAATACATACTTATGTCTCTATAGAAACCTAGGATATGTGCGTAAGGTTGTCAATATCTCGATTTGCCAAGATATTGACCTGAAGCAGAACTTAGAGATGGAAAGTTTGTCATGCTGAGCGAAGCGAAGTATCTTGCTAGACACCTGCAGAAAAACCGGAACAGATTCTTCTCTTCACCCAGAATGACAATCACAGCCCGGTAAGTCAAGTCTCCTTCTTGGGACTTGACATGTTAGCTAACAGATGAAATTACGGCTCACAAAGCTATCCACATAAGAGACTAAAAAAGTCAAGTCCCTAAAAAGGGGACTTTACCTACAGAGATTCTTTTAACACAACCCACACAAAAACCCTACCAACCCCGCGCATAATCTCACCCACCCGCACAATAGACGGAACAGGAGCCGACAAACAAAATCGCTACCAAAGCAACACAGCAGCGCCCTAAATATGCCGAACGAACCCATTTCTGAGAGCAGTACATTGATTGTGATGAATTGTGATGAATTGTGAATCGCGAGAATCTAAGCTGGCAAGAACGACTGAAATATGGTCAAACTACACTAGCGCTAACTACCGGTATGGCCGAAACCGCCAGCGCCGCGTTCAGTGGTCGGCAGTTCTTCTTGAACTTGCCAGAGAACACGAGGAACCGGAGCAATCAACATCTGAGCGATTCGCATTCCGCGCGTCACTTCAAAGGCCGCTAAACCGTGATTCACCAAAGCTATTTTAACTTCACCGCGATAGTCCGAATCGATTGTCCCTGGTGAATTGATGACAGTGATGCCATGTTTCACGGCCAATCCCGAACGCGGACGTATCTGCGCCTCAAACCCTTCCGGAACCGCCATTGCAAAACCAGTCGGGATAAGCGCAATAGCCCCGGGTTCTATAACCAAAGTCTCGCTCACCGCCGCATGAATATCCATCGCCGCCGAAGACTCAGTTTGATAAGCCGGAAGCGGAATATCCTCGCACCCCGGCAAGTACTTGATTGACACTGAAAGTGTTGCAGTATTAAGAGTTGTATTATTTGGGCTTGTATTATTCATAGCCGGAAAATAGACAGGTTTGCCTCTCTAAGCAAGCCCTCAGCGGCAAGAAACCTCTTGCAACACAGGGCTTTGTATATTACTTTGACAATGGAAGGTAATTACTGCAATTAAGGAGACTCCACTATGGCTCATGGACATAGACATTCAAATCTGATTGGCGTTGTTTTGTTGGCTATATCCATCATGCTACTGCCAAATGCCAAACCTCTAATGGCCCAACCGGCAGAAATCTCAGTTCGAGCTGAAGGTACGATCCAAAACGACTGCTTCAACAACCTCGATGGCTTAGCTTTTCGTTGGAGGCCATTGCAGTTAATCATCAGCGCCAAATCGCAAGTAACTCAGACTGGCGCTACCATCGGCTTTGTAATCTACAGTCCCGACAACTCTACTTCCTCCGACACAATTCTCTCCGCTCAGATGAGTCCAGATTGGGCGTCAGCCACATATTGGAATCTCGGCGGAGGACTCATTACCGAGTTCTTCGGTAACGGACTACCTGACTCGCTCTTAACCGGTGGAGCGATGGTAACAAATGCCGGATTTCAGAGCAATAATTTCGTTGATATATTGACTCTTGACATCAATCTAACAGAAAACGGTATCATATGTATTGACAGCTCCTTTATTCTGCCTAGTGGCTCATGGTTCATGAGTCCTGGCGGAGCTCCTCTCTGGCATGGAGGCGCCGGCGATGTCGCTGTTGGCGGTACAAGCTCAACCGCATTTTGTTTAACAATAACAGACCCATCCCCGGGGCCTAATTCTTGCTTCCTTTTCTCATTCGGAATATCTACCTCCTCTCAGGTACGCCTGGGAAACACTTTGGTGGTTAGTGACACATTGAACATAGTTTACCCCGACCTTGCTGATTTCTCGGTAACAAACGATGGAGCAGGAATAGCTACAATTGACTCCGCAGGTTATTCGACATATACACCAAGCCCGCTGGATGTAGACAAGACAATTGAATTTGGAATCAGCTTCACAATGGAAGACAATCTCTCTCCCTGCCCGGAGATAAACCGTTTTCTCTGCGAAGGTCACGGGTCAATGATTAGTGTCCTGCCACAGGATAATTGCTGTGACGTCCCCGGTGACGCTGACCATAGTGGCTCGACCAACATTGGCGATGTAACATATATGATACAAAGAATATTCAATGGCGGACCGCCGCCGATTTGTCCTAACGAATCTGACCCAAACGCCGATGGATTCTTTAATATCGGCGATGTGACAATGTTAATTACTAGGATTTTTGCTAACGGCGTAGCGCCAGTATGTGGGACAATTGTAAACTAGGAATCTATGCTGAAGAAAAAAAACATAGCGCTCCTGCTCCTCTCATTGGCAACAATGATTTCCGTTCAATCCATCAGCGCAATAGCTCAACCGGCCGAAATCTCCGTTCGGATTGATGCTGGCCTACCCTCTGACTGCATCAATGGACTAGATGGAGTGTTTTTTCTTTTCGACCCCGCACGGTTCATCATCAGCGCCAAATCTCTCAATTTGCAATCCGGCGCCAGTATCGGCTTTGAAATCTACAGCCCTGATAATTCAACGACTACTGACACAATCACACTATCGCAAATGGATAGCAGATGGGGAGGAAGCGAATTCTGGAACCTCGGGGTAGGCCTGTTGCATGAACATCGCGGCGCCGGTCTACCAGACTCAGTTCTCACCGGAGGGGTCGCTTTACCGGGAGCTGGTTTTCAAAGTAGCTCCTTCATTGACATACTTACTATTGATTTGGATATCAACGAAATTGGAATTATCTGCATCGATAGTGTCTTTGTCGCTCCAAGTGGTAACTGGTTAATGACACCCGATGGCCCACCAGTTTGGAATGGCGGCGGAGGGGATATTTCCGTGGGCGGCTCAAGCCCTACAGCCTTCTGCATGACCGTAACTCCACCTATTGGAGAATCCCCCTGCATTTTTAGCGGGTCCGCCAACCCACTCCAACCCTCCTATCAGGTAGGACTAGGGGACACTCTCGTGCTTCTTGACAGTATAGTAAGCGAACGAGCGGATTACAGCGTCACAACCACTGGCGCAGGAGTAGCCAGTGTAGATTCGGCGGGGTACACTACTTACATCCCCAGCCCGTCGGAGTTGGACAGCACAATCACATTTGAGCTTACCTATTCATTGCCAACTTTCTCAACTACCTGCATCGTTCCCGAAAGAGTCTCTTGCACCGACTTCGCCCTTGTCAGCGTCACAATCGGCGCTAGTTGTTGCGACGTTCCAGGTGACGCCGACCATAGCGGCTCGGTGAACATCGGTGATGTCACCTTCATGATTGCCCGCATATTCTCCGGAGGCCCGGCGCCGCTTTGTCCCAATGAATCCGACGCCAACGCCGATGGAGCATTCAATGTTGCTGATGTAACTTATCTGATTTCGAGAATCTTCTCCGGCGGCCCGGCGCCAGTGTGTGGAACAGTTGTAAATTGATATTACACTAAAGACAAAAAAACAGCGGCGCTCTGTCAGTTAGTCACTGACAGAACAGCCGCCGTTCGCTCGTCCAATTAGTTATTCTTAAACATTACTGCTACGCCTTAGCGCAAATACATCTATCACACCGATCAGGTGCCCATATTCCAGGAAGCCAAATAATGGACCTGGTCTTTGGTGAGTTTGTCTATCTTAACACCCATCGACTTCAGCTTCAAAGTTGCGATGTGATTATCAATCTTCTCTGGAACCACATACACTTTGCGTTCGAGTTTCTTGTGATTCTTAACCACAAACTCCGCCGCCAGCGCCTGATTTGCAAATGACATATCCATCACCATCGCCGGATGTCCCTCGGCGGCGGCAAGGTTAATCAAACGTCCATCACCCAGAATATGTATTTTCTTCTTAGAGCCTTTGAGCGTGTATTCATCAACAAAGGCACGCACCTGACGTTTCTTGCTTGAGGCTTTGGCCAAACCTTCAAGGTCCAATTCGACATTGAAATGACCTGAGTTACAAACAATCGCGCCCTCTTTCATGACCTTGAAATGCTCAGTGCGAATCACATGAAAGTTACCAGTGACAGTAGCAAAGATATCACCAACCTTCGCCGCCTGCGCCATAGGCATCACCCGGAATCCATCCATCGCCGCCTCAATGCCCTTGACTGAATCGACCTCAGTTACAATCACCTGAGCCCCCATGCCAGCGGCGCGCATCGCCAAACCGCGACCACACCAGCCATAGCCCACGACTACAAAAGTAGAACCGGCAATCAGATGGTTTGTCGCGCGAATGATACCGTCAATCGTCGACTGACCTGTTCCGTAGCGATTGTCAAAGAAATGTTTGGTCTTGGAATCATTAACTGCAATCACCGCGAACTTCAAAGCATCATCTTTTTCCATCGCCTGCAAACGAATCACACCGGTAGTGGTTTCCTCGGTTCCAGCGATAATGTGCTCAAGCAAATCACTACGCTCACCATGAATAGTTGAAACCATATCGGCGCCGTCATCCATTGTGATATGCGGCTTGATGTCCAAAGCCTGATTGAGATGCTTGTAGTAGGTCTTGTTATCTTCGCCATTGATAGCATAAATAGCAATACCGAAGTCTTTAACCAAAGATGCGGCAACATCGTCCTGTGTGGAAAGCGGGTTCGAGGCGCATAACGCGGTGTTGGCCCCGCCGGCTTTGAGTGTGCGCATCAGGTTGGCGGTCTCGGAGGTCACATGCAAACAAGCGGCGATGTTCATTCCTTTGAGCGGTTTTTCCTTAGCGAAACGTTCGCGAATCAACCTTGTGACCGGCATGTTTCGCTCGGCCCACTCAATGCGGTCTTTGCCTTCTTTAGCTAATTTGATATTAGCGATGTCATGATTCTTGGTAGCCATAGTGAATACTTAATTCCTTACAAATGTGTGTTATGTGATTCTATATCAGATATTCTTGCGAAGTGTCAGCAACTTACTAGCGTGGCAAATAGAACTCTTATCCCGCCACTGAAACTTTTTGCGATGACTTTGCCAATTCCCCGGCCTTGTCAGTTTTTTCCCAGATGAACTCCGGCAAACTTCTTCCGAAGTGCCCGTAGTTGGAGGTCTTGCGATAAATCGGGCGAAGCAAATCAAGCGAGTCAATTATGTCCTTGGGTGTTAGCGCAAAATTATCACGCACCAACGAAACTAGCTGGGCTTCGCTTAGATTTGAAGTGCCATGCGTATCAATCATAATCGACACCGGCTCGGCCACACCGATTGCGTAGGCCAACTGGACAGTGCACCGACTTGCCAATTTCGAAGCTACGATATTCTTGGCAATATAGCGCGCCTGATAGTGTGCGCTTCTATCAACTTTTGTCGGATCTTTGCCGGAGAACGCGCCTCCACCGTGCGGGGCGTAACCACCATAGGTATCGACAATGATTTTCCGTCCTGTGACACCTGCGTCACCATGCGGCCCACCTACCACAAATTTCCCGGTAGGGTTTATGTGAAAAACTGTTTCATCATCAATTAGCTCTTTCGGGATAATCGGCAGAATGATTTTCTCTTTGATTTCATTACGCGCCGCATCGGTGATTGAAGCGCCGTCGGGTTTGAGAATCTCTTCGGTATGTTGTGATGAAACCACAACTGCGGTTACACGCTTGGGAGTGGTTCCCTCATACTCAACAGATACCTGAGATTTACCGTCAGGACCAAGATATGCCAACTCGCCGCTTTTGCGCGACTCGGCAAGACGATAGGTAAGTTTGTGCGCCAAAGTAATCGGCAGAGGCATCAACTCTTCGGTTTCATCACAAGCATAACCAAACATCATACCCTGATCGCCTGCGCCGCCAGTGTCAACGCCTTGGGCGATATCCGGCGATTGCGAATCAAGAACATTCAACACCGCGCAGTTTTCACCGGAAAAACCATAACGCTGATTGGTGTAGCCGATGTCTTTGACTACCTCGCGAACGATTTTCTGCAAATCGATATAGGCGTTGGTGGTTATTTCACCGCCAACGATTACCAATCCGGTAGTTACCATTGTTTCGCAAGCAACACGGCTGTATTTGTCTTCGGTCAGGACTGCATCAAGTACCGCATCGGAGATTTGATCTGCGACTTTGTCGGGATGACCTTCGGTCACCGACTCAGAAGTAAATAATCTAGTATTGAGATTGTTATCACTCACAATTGACACCTGTTTTTTGGGTATTATATCTTACTAGAAATGAACAGTTAAGATATGAACTATGTTGGCTTGTTGAATCACTTAGGTTGTGACCTAAACTCGGAGCGTTTGACGTTCGTAAAAGTTAAACAGCGGGAGCTTCAAGCGGCTTTACAACTCCATCATCTCCTACATCGAATACACCGTTTTGAGAATGAACACTGACACTTTCTCCAAGAATAGAATTCTCTAACACACTATTTGTAATTACACACTCCGGTCCGATAATGCAATTCTGCAATTTCGATTCACTTATCTTGCAGTCATCATATATCGTCACATTCGGACCAATTGTTGAATTCTCGACTTGCACACCATCACCAATCCAAACTGAACCTTCTACTTTCACCCCTTGAGAATCCGAAACATAAGCTGGGATGCGAGGGTTAGCGGCAAGTAGCCTGGCATTGGTATCGAGCATTGTCTCGCGCTTACCGCAATCCAGCCAGCCATCAATCGAAAATGGCGTAAATGGCTCGCCCTTGCCTAGCATATCCGAAAGAGCGTCAGTTAGCTGGATTTCTCCGGCGGTTTTTCTGCCCGAATCAGATAGCGCAACCAGCGCTTGCAATAGTGTACGAGGTCTCTGGAAATAATACAACCCCACCACGGCCAAATTGGATTTGGGTTTCTGGGGCTTTTCGACCAGTTTGGTTATGCATGAACCCTCAGTTTCAGCAACTCCGAACCTCCTGGGGTCCGCAACTTCTTTAAGGGCAAGAACATTCTCACCTGCGTTAACAAAAGCTTGAAAATCAGCCTGTATTATAGTATCCGCCAGAATTACCAATACATCCTCATCGAGCGAGATTCTCTCCAAACCCAGTTGCACGGCATAACCCAGTCCCAGGAGTTGATCTTGCTCAACAATTGTCAATTTGAAGTCATATTTCTGACGTACATAATCAGCCATTTGCTCGCCTCGATAACCGACCACCATACAAACTTCCGAAGGCTCCAACGCAACCAACGGCTCCAGCAGGTAATCAATCACCGTTTTGCCGGCTATGCGTAACAACGGCTTGGGTCTAGTCAAAGTATGGGGTCGAAGGCGAACGCCTTCTCCGGCGGCTGGGATGATTATCTTCATATATCTTGGTTCGTGCTTTGTGCCTTTTTGCTTTTTGCTTTGTGCTTTTTGCTTTGTGTGATGAACCTGCTACTAAATCAACGGTATTCTACTAAATGTCATTTTGGGCGGAGCAGAGAATCTGCTTTCGATTCATTCTGCTAACATCCAACAAGATAATTCGCTTCGCTCGTCATGACAAATTGTCATTCGTCAGTTGAAAAGCGAGCCGATAGAGCCACCTATCCAATCGTCAATCAAGAATGACATCCGACCAATTAGCAACGATACACGTCCCATCACCGTATATCCGAATTGCGCCCCGAAGGCTACCATGATAAACCAGATTCCGACTTTAGCCACTCCTCCAAGAACACCTTTATGCTCCTTGGAAAAGTAAAAATACACTAGAGTGGAAATCACCCCAACTAGTATCAGGGAGGCCATCGCGAATGACCGAAAATCGGTCACTTTGCTGAACTGCGCAAAGGTGTCCAAGGTCTGAGGCATCACCAGTCCGTGCAATTGGGCAATCAGGAATATACCGGCAGTAGAACCGACCGTGATAGCCAGCCCCCAACGGCTCATCCATGACAAATCAGGAATCGGCCCAATTGGAGTCAAACGAGTTAGCATCATCATACCGAAAACAAACGGAATCAGAAGCATGAAATTAGCGCCGAAATCGGTGTAAAGCGGATCCATCAATTGGGTGTAAATCACCGACTGGCAGATTAACCCTGCATAATATCCGGCGGATAACCCAGCGAAGACATGCTCCACGAATTTGTAAACAGGATTATCCTTATACAAAAACGAAAAGAGCGCTAGAGTAACGAACGCCTCTAGCCAAAGGGTGAGATGAGCTCCGGTTGTCAGTGATTCAGTCATATTTACTAATCTAGCGGCCTAGGTAATCTAGAATGCTGCGCCAGTTTTCTTTCTACGCGAGATGAAGTAACCAATATTGCCCAGCAATACCATTGCGATAATCAAGAAATGTACCAGTGATTGCACACTCATCCCTTTGACCGCCTCTGCTCTTTGTCCTACCAGAATCTCATACTCAGCGGCGCCCTTCATGCCGCCCAGCAGTCCGGTCAATTGCCCTGATGACACTAGCGGATAATATTTTGGCGCTGAAACAGCGGTAACCGACGCGCCAACCGGTGTGCCGTATTGGGCGTTAACAATCGAAACCCAGTAGTCAACAATCGCATTGTCCGCAACGACAAAGATGAAATCGATATCGCCATAGTCTTTGATGTCTTTCATCATCGGCAGGTCAGCTAACCTTGTACCGGAGTTATCAGACGGATATATCCCTTCAATAGAAGAACCCATTCCAGAGAGTACCGCTACATAATTGGCTTTGAACCCGAGATTCACATAGTCAATGCCATAGACCTTGTCATATTTCTTTGCCATATCACGTGTAACACGTTCAGAAATCGCAGGGCCGCCCAAAGGTATGGTGGTCACCGTTAGGATTTTGCAGTTTTTCTGGAACAGATGATGCAACGCCGCACGCGCGGCAGGTTCAGTTTCAGGGAGCGCTGAGGCATAGAAATCAAAGGTCAACATCACAGTCGAACTATCCGGTAGTTCATCAATTGCATCATACAATTGTCTGGCTTCCGGTGTGATGCCAATAGGAACAGAAATTGGCCAGATAAGCGGGATTATCACACTTACCGCCACTGACAAATATATCCAGCGACGGTCAAGCTGTGAGATTTTCTCCCAGATTCCCACTTTGGTATTGCTATCATTCACGGTATCAGGTTTTCCCCAGATAGATACGTTCAATGCCGAGGATAATCCGCAATGACATAGAGGCCGCGCCGAGCGCCGCGCCGATGATGATTCCACGTTGGACTGAGGCGTTCACTCCGCGCATCAAGATCATGTTAATCCATTCCGGTATTTCAGGAGAAACCATATTCAACACCGCCTCGCCCATTGGCACTCGCCAAAACATCACCAACACCGCCGCAACCAGTAGTAATGTTGCTTCGAGCGTTCTGGCGCGGAAAGCGCGGTATGCCGCCGAGGCAATATAGAACGCCAAAGTTGCAAACATGGTCGACATCATAGGCGCATCGAGATGATCAAAGAGCCAGTTGACGATTATGCCGTTCTGACTGCCATACACGCCTATCCATGAAGGCAAATATGTGTAGAGGACTTTGCCGACTTCAGTTTCGGGCCCCGGAAAGATTCCAGGAATAGCCATGACCAATAGCGAGATAATCGTCACCAGACTATACCATCTATCGGGTTTCTTTTGCGAGAAAGATTTCAAGTTAACTTGAAGAATAGAAACCACACCAAGGATTAGTGTGAATCCTCCGATTATGGTCACCCATATCAATATCTCCTGCTTGATATCATCAGGTGTGACACCGAAAAACATCGCGAAATCACGATTGAGAAAAAACACCAACGCCAAGATGGACGCGGTGGAAACAGCTAATATTATCGGAACAGTTCGTTTCATGGGGCTAATATCGAATCACAGTTTTAATTTCATAGTTTCAATTGTTGTACTCGCCATTTAGAAGAACCGTCAGCCAATTGCCAAGAGTATCAGGAAACACCAATACCCCGATTACACCCAGCAGTATTATCGCTATCAATGAGGCCTTGAACAGGTCCTGCCCTTTTAACCCGCCTAGTAACAACGGTTCATGCGAGAGATACGCCGAAGCCGCATAAAGTTCTTCACCCAGCAAGGTATAATCACATGCGGCGATAAAAAACGGTAGTTGCGCCGGTTCGGCTGTGCCGGCGATTTGAATCGCGCCCGAAGCAAAACCACTTTCGGCCAGCAACAAAGATTCGGCGAAAAAACCACCCATATAGATATTCGCCGCCGGTTTCTCACGCATCATCCAGCCGTTTACATGCGCGGCAAATGCGAATTGCTCACCTGCAACATAGCGCACCATATCATCCCGATAGAAATCACCACGCCCGACTTCCGCATAGGACTGCTTAACAGTCTCCTGCGCCCCGGCGAACACCAGCGGATAACGCACCGGCACCATCAACGGTGTTTCGTATTCGGCTGTGATTCTGGCGATTCTACCGAGAATTGTTACTCCGGCAATAGTCTGGATTTCGTCCAGCTCTTGAATACCAGGGATGAACAGCACAGTGCGACCCATTTCGGTGGCGCGACCAACTGCTTCTTCTATTGCTTCCAGTCCGGGGATTTTGCGGATAAACAAAGACTTGCCGGCTTTGGCTTTTTGGGTAAAGAAAATAATGGCCCCCGAGAAAAAGATGACCAACAGAAATGCATTCCATTTGCGCCAAGCAATCAAACCTGTCGGCTTGGCTGGTTTAGTCTCTCCGATCACTGACGAAGCCAGGACAGATTCGATGATGGAGCTATCTTGAGTCGTTAAATCCGATGAGCTTGAATCTGCAAGTGTAGTATCTACAATATCAGAATTGTTTGTCTCTTGCGCCAAAGCAATGTCCGAAGAATAGAACCAAACGCAACAAAAGACAGCGGCGAAATACACAACAGCGGAGCTAGCGAGCTGAGCATATTTGTTCCACGCGCCTCTGGCCGGGCGATTTGTTTCAATCGTATTCATGCTATGGGCAATGAACGCAATTACTTGCGAAGCGTCAACCTATCGACGCAACTCTGCTGGCCCGATTCAGCCTAAGACTGGGCTAGTTCGAGCTTGAGATTCTCAATCGCCTCAACCGGGGTCGGGTCCACGCCATTTAGGACAGATAGATAATAGGAGACAAAATCACCCAACTGCACCAGATGGAACAACCTCGTCAAACGATTCCCGCCAGCGCTGGCGACGTCCTTAACGGTGACCGATTTGTCGGTGAGCAGTTTTGCGAAAATATCCATCCGTAATTTGATACGCGCGTGGTCATCCTCATCTCTGAGCAAAACAACCGCAAGATTGTCTTTCTGAGCTTCAGCGGAATGTGACCAGCCTACCAATTCGTTGTGATTCATTTCGGGGAAAGTGTTCGAAAACGCCAGAGATTTTCCGTTTTCAGAAATCTGCCCTCTCCAGCGCACAGTAACTGGGCTAAGAAGTCCGGCGCTGGAATAAATCAGCGGCTGTTTACCGTCAAATGCATTAGCTAGTGCTTTCGCCGGATTGCCAGCAAGAGCTTCTTCACGCGCGAGTTGTTTGCGGGTGTCTTTCAAATGCAGAATAGTTTCAGAGAGGTCAGGCGAGACATCTTTGATAAATCCCAGTTTCTCAAAAAGAGCCAGCAAAGGAATCATTGAGTAGGCCAATGCCGCTCTTGGCTGTAGACCTGCAGGAATCTTCACACATACTATTCCTTCTTCTGCGGCTATCTCACCAACTTTTCCGCCAGTAGTAACGCAAGCCACCATCGCCGAGCGCTCAAGCGCATCGGCAAACATCGCCAGTGTTTCTTCAGTGTTACCAGAATAACTGGAGATAATCACCAGTGATTCGTCATCGACATACTCAGGTAGTTCATAGCTACGACAGACATGGAACGGAATCTGCAATTTGTTTTGCAAGTAACTTCCCAGCAAATCACCACCAATCGCTGAACCACCCATACCCGCTAGAACAATATTCTTTACATCAACAAATTCATCCTTGTCCACTTCCCATGCTTCACCAATAGCTCTGGCGGCTTCCATTTGCTCCGGGAAATCATAGATGGCGCTGTACATGCCTTCCGGGTCCAGTGTTTGCATCTGCTGTATATCATCAAGTGTGTTCACTGAAAACTCCTGTTAAGCGGGATTTAAGTTTATCATGAAAAGCATCTACTAATTGTTCTGTTTCTTTTACTGTCGCGGCTCTTAACGTCTCTTCGGCAAAAGCTTTTGCTTCGGCCATAGAAAGCGCCGAAATTACCGAGGCGGCTTCGTACAAACTTGCCGGATTCATCGAAAGTCCATTCGCGCCCATTCCGATAAGCAAGGGCACCGCGCGCATATCACCGGCCATTTCGCCACAAACAGTGACAGGAACATCTCTTTTGCGCGCGGAGTCAATGGTCATTTGTATCAAACGTAGCTGAGCTGGATGGAACATGCGATACAAGTCCGCCACTCGGTTGTTGTCACGATCGACAGCCATGGTGTATTGCAATAAATCATTGGTGCCAATCGAAAGGAAAGCCGCGCTCTGCGCGAAGCAATCAGTTGTTAGCGCCGCCGAGGGAGTCTCAATCATCGCGCCGATTTCGATATCTGTATCGAAGTCAACTTTCTCTCTTTGTAGCTCAACCATCACACGCTTGATAATCCGTCGGGCGCGAGTGAGTTCCCCTACATCCGATAGGAACGGCAACATCAATTTGACATTCTTACGGGTCGAGGCGCGAAGAATCGCGCGAAGTTGAGTTTTGAACAGCGGTGGTGAACCAAGTGAAGTGCGTATGCCGCGCCATCCCAGCGCCGGATTACTTTCCGGTAGCGGTTGTAATTCTTCAACATATTTGTCAGAGCCAAGATCGAATGTACGTAGCACAACTTTTTGCGGCGCGTACTGCTCAGCAATGTTGTCGTAGTATTCGAATTGCTCGTCTTCAGCCGGGAAGTGATTTGATTGCAGATAAATAAACTCGGTACGATACAACCCAACACCGACATTACGTTCTGAAAGTTCCGCGTCACGCGGCCCCGGCAATTCAATATTCGCGGCAAGCTCAACTGTATGTCCATCAGTAGTGACAGGCGGGAATTTATCCAGCCCGGAGAGGCGCTTGATTGATTCGAGTGAATCGCCGCCCTTTTTGCTCTGATAACTCTCCCACAGCGCGTCATCGGGTTTTATGAAAACTTTACCGAGACCGCCATCGACTATCAGCCTGTCACCATTGCGAATCTTATTCTGAACTCTGTCTGCGCCGACAACAGCGGGTAAATACAAAGCGCGAGCGATTAGAGCCATGTGCGCATGGGCGCTGCCCTCTGCACTGACCACTCCGACGGCGCCACGTTCGTAGAATCTAAGAGTTTCAGCGGGAGTGACTCTCTTGGCTACAATAATTGTATTGGGCGGGAACGGATGATCGGCGGTATCGCCGTTACCGGTCAGATGTGAAAGAACTTTCTTACTGACAGATTCAATATCGGTCAACATCTGACGCATGTAGGAATCTTTTGACTTGCGTAATGATCTGGTGTTCTCCGATACTAGCGAACTGTAAACTCCCTCGGCGCATTGCAAACGCGCGGTAATCTGCTCTTTGACTGACTTCAAAAACTCCGCATCGCTGGCAATCATCAATTGAGCGTCAAAAATTTTGGCAACCGGGCCGCCTGCGTGCTTGCCGGCTCGCTCACGAATCTCTTTTAGCTCGGCAACTGCCTTTTCGACAGCGGTGTCCAGCCGCTGATGCTCACGATTAACTTCATCGGTAGAAATCGGACGCTCTGGCGCCATCGAGTCCAGAGTAAAGACAACTCGGGCCTCACCTAAGGCCACGCCCGCAGACGCAGGAATACCCTGCATTTGAGTTGATTTCACCAAGAGAAAACTCTATTTGTCGGTCCCATATAATATCACCAATAATACCCCTGCCCCGACACAGCCATCAATCAGCTGTGGGGCTGGTACATTTATTGTACTCTGTTAACGAGTTGACGACAATTCTTTTGAATACTTATTTGATAGCCAACCCAGGCTGAAATCTGCTTGGACTCGGTTTAGACTAGGCAAACGCATTATGAACTCGGCTTGGTTTCTCCGAAACCCGAGGCGACTATCTCCTGCATTGCCTTCAGCGCTTCTTCCTCATCGGGGCCCTCGGTGGTCACAATCAAAGTAGAGCCCTGCTCAGCGGCGAGCATCATAATGCCCATAATCGATTTCGCGTTTATCTTAAGGCCGTCTTTTTCCAGCCAAACCTCGGAGGCAAATCTAGTAGCCTGCTCGACGACCATCGCCGATGGCCGGGCATGGAGTCCCAAGCGGTTAGTTATAGTCGCAGAACCGGTCTTCATCGGCGGCGAACATACAAAAATCTATCCGATAAGTCTATGAATGGAGCAGGATTATCGCTGATATTTGAGACGAAATGTAAATGCCTACTCATTGAGAGAGAAACGCTTGCCGGATAATTCGCGCACCACACCTCGAAGTTCAAGAGCCAAAAGCGTAGGCAAAGTCTCAGAAACACTCAAACCAAGCTCAGATGAGAGAACATCGATTTGCATGGGCCCTTCGGTCACCTTCTCAACGATTTTCTCCTCAACCGGGGTCAGTTTCTCGAAACTCCTGACCTTACGTGCGCTGACTCCTCGTCGGAGACGCGGAAGTTGTCGGTACAAATCCTCAGTGCAGGTAAAGAGAGTGGCTCCCTGCTTGATAAGTTCATTTGCGCCTTGGCTTTGTCTGCGTCCAGGAAAACCCGGGACTGCGAATAGCTCGCGGTTTTGGTCTAAGGCATTATTCGCAGTTAGCAGGGCGCCGGAGCGTAGCGCCGCTTCCACTACAATAACACCCTGCGATAGACCAGAGATTATACGGTTGCGGCGCGGGAAATTCTCCGGCAGAGTTGGAGTTCCAATTGTGAATTCTGAGAATACCACGCCGGAATCGGCTATTGCTTCGACTTGTTTTCTATCCGATGGCGAAAAATTGTAATCCAGCCCGCTCCCCAAGACTGCAATTGTTCGTCCTGAAGCGAAAAGCGCTCCCTTATGCGCCGCGCGATCAATTCCGTGGGCCAGCCCGGAGACTATCGTGATTCCGTCAGCCGCTAGTTCGGCGGAAATCTTATTGGCAAACTCACGGCCGGACTCACTGGCGAGCCGTGAGCCGACAATCGCGATTGCAGTTACATCTTCATCAGTATAAGAGCCTAGATAAAACAGAATCGGCGGACGAGAGCTGATTTCCAGTAATGAACCCGGATAGCCGACATCGGTGTCTAACATCACCCCCCAATTGAATTGGTGGATTTTCTCGACCATGCGCGAGGCGCGCTCAAGGTCTAGTTTTTCTACGATGGTTGAGGCCAGCGCGCGGGAGATTCCGGCTTTTTCCACATAGTCCGAAACAGACTGCTTGCAGGCGGAATCAGCGCTAGCAAATCCTTTTATCAACTTTGATAGAGCCACCGGGCCTACACCCGGAACCGCCATCAGGGCTAAGTAGCCTGTTATTTCGTTAACCCGTTTTGAGTCGTTCCAATTCATTTCCGATTCTCCGTAGAAGCTCTTCCAGTCCCTGCCCAGTCACAGCCGACATGCGAATCACCTCGCCCTGAATCTCGCCGTTTTTGGAGATATTGAGTATCACATTTTCCGAATCTTCACCTAGAATATCAACCTTATTGAGCGCCACTATACTGGGTCGCCGCAATAGGTCCGAATCAAAGTCGCCAACTTCTTTACGCAACACCGCCAGCGTTTCCTCAATATCTCCTGATATATCTATCAAATACAACAAGATTTTTGTTCGTTGAATATGGCGCAGGAATTGATGTCCCAGCCCCTTGCCCTCAGAGGCTCCCTCGATAATCCCCGGAATATCCGCCATCACAAATGAGCGATAATCACCGATACGAACAATTCCCAAATTCGGTTTGAGCGTGGTGAAAGGATAATCTGCAATTTTCGGACGAGCCGCTGATAGTCGTGATAGCAAAGTAGATTTTCCAGCATTCGGTAGACCAACCAGTCCGACATCGGCAAACAGCTTCAGCTCCAAAGCAAGCCTGAATGAATCACCCTCGCGACCCGGACGGGCAATTCGGGGCGTTTGATTTGTAGCGGTTTTGAAATGGGTATTGCCTTTGCCACCGCGCCCACCTCGTGCGACGATTATTTCTTTGCCATCGACATCCAAATCACCCATTGGATTGCCAGAGCTTTTATCAGTTAAAGTCACACCAACCGGAACACGCAGTATGATATCGCTTCCGGCTCTGCCGTTCTTGTTTCCACCGGAGCCGGGTTTTCCTTTGTCGGCGCGATATACATTGGAATAGCGCAAATCCAGCAAGGTGCCAAGGTTGCTGTCGGCTTTGAGAATCACACTGCCGCCATGACCACCGTCGCCTCCGTCAGGTCCGCCCTTAGGTCGGAATTTTTCCCGCACAAAAGAGACGCAACCGTCGCCTCCTCTACCGGCGATAACTTCTATTTCTACATAATCTATAAACATCTGTTTTCTTTCTTTGGGAACCGGCTCTGGAGATGAGCGCCTGCGAAGACATCAAAACCGGTCTGATTGCGCCCTACTGAAATCTGTTCAGAGAACAAGCAAAAACTATTGATAGCGGCGCGACCGCGCAACCCCTATATTAGAGATAGCGCTATGATTGCCGGATAACTCCGGCTCTGGACTTGATAACAGATAACATTAGGGTTCTCTTTTCTCTATGAACGAAGGTTCACCGACCAGTAATTTAATCGAAGCCCAAGCCGCCTATGACAAAGGCGAGCTACATCACAGCAATCGGCGTTTTGAATCCGCCTTGCATGAATTCAAACGTGCGCATCAACTGGCCCCCGACAACGATCGCTATCTCTTCAAAGTGGCCGCCTCATATCACAATACCGAACAATACGAAAAGTCCGCCGAAATGTACGCGGCGCTAATAGCGCGTCTCGAAAACCAACCTTTCCGTGAGGCTTTACTCTTAGCGCTGGCCTATCGAGGCGGAAACCTGGCAATGCTGGGGCGCTTTGAAGAGGCCGAAGAGTTGATTGAGAAGGCGCTGGAAATGGACTCAGTTAGCGTAATCGGGCTGGCGATGAAAGCCCAATTATTTCTCTCTAGCGGTCGTCCGCGTGAAGCGTTAACCCATATCCAACGAGCACATGAAATCGACCCGGGCAACAAAATTGTCTCGGCGATTCGCAATCGAATTCTAAATCACCTGGAACCTTAGTTCTCTCTCGGCACACTTCAATTGAGCAAGAACACCTATGCAAGACATCGATTCCATCAAACTACAAGAATACTACGAGAGCAGAGCTCCCGAGTATGAAAAAGTCTATGGATTCACTGACCCTGCGCGACGCAAAGAACTCGACGCAATAGAATTGCTGGCGCGTGATACATTTAAGGACAAGTCTGTATTGGAAATCGCGTGCGGTTCCGGCTACTGGACAGAATTATTATCTGGGGTAGCCAGTGATATTCTGGCAATAGATTATTCTAATGCGATGCTGGAGATTGCAAGAAACAGAGATTACCCGCAGGGCGAAGACGCTCTTGAGAAGATTACCTTCAAGAAATTTGACGCATACCAGCTCGAAACTTTGCCGGAAAAATATGATGCGGCGCTGGCGGGGTTTTGGCTTTCACACATTCCTAAGAAACGTTTGAGCGCCTTTCTAGCTGGTTTGCAGTCATGCCTGAAGACTGGGGCCCCGGTTCTGTTTTTCGACAATAACAAAGTTGCCGGACTCGGCGGCGAAGTAGCGCGGCGGCCTGACTCAGATGACACTTTCAAAGAGCGAACTATCGGTAATGGCTCTACTCACATTGTTCTCAAGAACTACTTTACGAAAGACCAATTGCAGGAGCTCATTGCTCCATACGCCTGTAAAGTTGAGATAACCACAGGCAAATGGTATTGGTCAACTATGTACTACAGCAAGTGACTTCTCGATGGATATTTGCTTAAGGAAGAAAATGGCTCTACAATAAATCACTTCACAAACAAAAGCCCCGGCGACAAGAATCACCGGGGCTTTCTATTTTTAAGTTTCTCATCACAATCGAACTCTACACCATTCGTTCTGCGAGAGCGGGTAAACTCTGATAAAACTTGGCGCTCAAATCAGTGAGCGCAACATCAACTATACCTGTGATAGTCATGCGCTGGCCGCCGACTACTCCGACACGCGAAAACTCTTGGTTCGCATCTGTAAGCAGACGATAGAAATCGCCATGATCTTCCGGGGCCACCGAAACTATCACTCGTGATTGACTCTCACCGAACAACAATCCATCTACACGAAGGCCGTCAAGTTTTTCTAAAGTCACCTCAGCGCCCAATGGATTGTCTCTATCACCAATACAACACTCAGTCAAAGCCACAGCCAATCCACCGTCACTAACGTCATGCGCCGAGCGAACCAATCGTTTCTCAATAGCGCTGAGAAGTGTCTTCTGCAGGCGTAATTCTTCTTCCATATTCAAGCGCGGTGGAATCCCTTCGGTGCGATTGTGAATCACTTTCAGGAATTCAGTTCCACCGAGTTCATTCTTTGATACGCCAAGTACATAAATAATATCACCCTCATTCTTAAACCAAGAGGTAGTGACACAAGCGACATCATCAATCAGGCCCACCATACCAATCACCGGAGTAGGAAACACCTTGCGCTGGGGGTCTTCATTGTAGAATGACACATTGCCACCAGTTACAGGTGTGCCAAGGGCGCTGCAGGCGTCACTCATGCCCTCGATTGCGGCTTTGAAGGTGTAATAGACTTCCGGTTTGTAGGGATTGCCGAAATTCAAACAGTTGGTAACCGCCAGCGGCTTTGCGCCGGAACAAACCAGATTCCGCGCAGACTCGGCAACAGCTATGCGAGTTCCTTCGAATGGGTCAAGATAGCAATAGCGCGCATTACAATCAGTCGCCATCGCCAGCGCCTTGCGAGTTTTCTTCAAACGAATAACCGCGGCATCCGAACCCGGACCTACGACGGTATTACTGCGGACTGAGCTGTCATACTGATGAAATACCCAGCCCTTATCTGCTAGATTCGGCGAGGCCAGCATAGTCAGCAGAGTCTCATTCCAATCCAGGTCCTGAGATAATTCGCCTATATCGAGAGCATGCGCTTCATCGAGATAAGCTGGCCGTTTGGTTTCACGGATATAAACCGGAGTTTCGCCGCCCAACGCCAAAGTAGTCGAAGGAATATCAGAGACCACCTGGCCTTTGCTTGTAACTACAAAACGTCCGGTGTCGGTCACTTCTCCAATAATTGTTGAATCCAGCTCCCATTTTGAGAAAATCTCACGAACCCGCTCCTCATTACCGGCCTTCACACATAACAACATGCGCTCCTGTGATTCAGAAAGCAGAATCTCATAAGGAGACATCCCCGGCTCACGAGTCGGCACCTTGTCAATATCAATTTCAACTCCCACCTCGCCTTTGGCGGACATCTCCGCGCAAGAGCAGGTGATTCCCGCAGCGCCCATATCCTGCATCCCGACAGCCAGCTTCTCTTTGATTATCTCAAGTGAGGCTTCCAAAAGCAGTTTTTCGGTAAATGGATCACCGACCTGCACCGAGCTTCTCTGCGATTCGGATTCTTTGCTTAACTCCACTGAAGCAAATGTTGCGCCATGGATACCGTCACGGCCGGTTTTTGAACCGACAATCATTATCGGATTGCCAATGCCTTCCATCGTAGCTGAAATCATGCCATCGACTTTGACCACACCTACTGACATCGCATTGACCAGCGGATTGCCGGTATAGCATTCATCAAAGAAGACTTCCCCGCCCACAGTCGGAACACCAAAACAGTTACCATAATCGCCAATACCGCGCACGACACCATCAAGCAAATGCCGAACTCGCGGATTATCCAATGAGCCGAAACGCAATGAATTCAAAGAGGCTAACGGACGGGCTCCCATGGTAAAAATATCGCGATGGATACCGCCGACACCGGTCGCCGCGCCTTGATATGGTTCTAATGCGCTGGGGTGATTGTGGGATTCTATTTTGAAGACTACCGCGAGCCCACCGCCAATATCAACAGCTCCGGCGTTTTCCTCTCCGGCTTTGGCCAGTAGCGCATCACCCTCACGCGGTAAGGTCTTTAGCAAGGCTATTGAGTTCTTGTAGGAACAATGCTCAGACCACATGACCGAATAAACTCCCAACTCGGTAAATGTGGGCGTACGGCCAAGAAAGCCTTTGATTTGCTCGAATTCATCCGGCAGAATCCCCAGCTCTGAATACAGAGCCTCATTCACTTCCGGGTCTCCCGCTATGGGCTTTACTTCGCTGGTGATGGTATCACTGGAGGGCATATTAGCGCTTCCGTTTTTCAGAGTTCTATCGGAGGTCAAGCTCCATGGGAGGCAAACGATTTTCTCCCGTAACGAATGCAAATATATTGGCGTTATACCGCCCAGTCAATTCCAGCGTAGCACATAACTTAACCGAATTGTCTTACCGGCAGAAAACTACTCGTAGGTCGGGTTCCGGAGTCCCATTAATGGGACGGAGAAACCCGACATCCCTAAAGTTCATAGTACCTCGACCTTAAACCCGACCTACTTCCTCACCAACAGAAGTCCACCAACGAGGTAGGGTGTCAGCACGACAAAGAAATGTAACAAAAACACATAATTCGCCTTTGAAGGCGAGCGCTAAAGATTACAAGAGATTATATTCAGGATTATGGCCAGTCCAAAACGAAAGAAGAAGCTTAATACGCAAGAGCTAAACTCCGAGTTTCTTGAGCAGGACTTTGAGAGAGAGGAAAGTGTACTAATCGGTCTCTCCGGCGGGGCGGATTCGGTGGCTCTTACCGATATGCTGGTACAGCTTTCTGAGACTATGGAATTATCTTTGACAGCCTGCCATATCAATCATCAATTACGAGGCGCCGAGAGTGATGCGGACTGCAAGTTTTGCGAGGAACTCTGCGATAAATGGGAGATTCCATTTATTCAGGCAGATATCGACATCGCTGAAATCGCCAAACAGCAAAAAATGGGGCTAGAAGAGGCTGGGAGAATCATACGCTACAATGTTTTCACCCAAATCGCCTCCGAGGACAAAATAGCTAGAATAGCGCTGGCGCATCACGCCGACGATCAGGTCGAAACCATGCTTTTCCGGCTTTTTCGGGGCACCGGTCCCGCGGGACTATCCGGTATCCCTCGTCAAAGAGGGAAAGTCATTAGGCCGCTACTTTCGTACAATAAACAGGAAATCATTGATTATCTGAATAAACGCGGACTGCCATTTCGTGAGGACAGCTCAAATAAAGATGTAAAATTCTCCCGAAACGCGATTCGTCAGGAGATTCTTCCAGCAATCGAAAAGCATTTCCCTGCGGTGCGCCCGGCGATGTTGCGTCTTTGCAATATCCAAACCGATGAGAGTGAGCATTTGGGTTTCCAAACCAGGCTCATGTATGACGAACTCGTATCAGTGACACCTGGAGGAAGTAGCATAATTGACCTGGCGCGATTCAATCAGCAGTCACGCTGGATGAAACGACGGGTTTTGCGTTGGACTCTCGATGAGATGACCGGCGTTCGTTGCGGTGTTAGCCTCGATACTATTGACGGCCTGCTGAAAATAGCCTCATCGGAGACCGGTGGAGCCAGCCTCAAACAGGGCTACCAGGCCAAAGTGGAGCGCGGGGACTTATACATTTACACTGCTGTGCCAGTTAGTATTACCCAGAGGCGCTTCGAAATCGGTATTGATTTGGAGCTTCCCGAGGTCAATAGCTACATGCGTTCAAAAACTATTCCCATCGCTGATGCCGTTTTAACTCGCCAAAACAAGGGTTTAACTGTTCATATAGACCCCGAGAGTTTGAGCGGAAGTCTCTTTGTCCGTTCAGCCCGCAATGGCGACCGTTTCAGCCCATTGGGTATGATCGGGACTAAAACTGTGGGTGATTTTTTGACAGATTTGAAAATCCCGACACCTCTGCGGCCAGAGATTCCAGTTCTTTGTGACGACAAAGGGATTATCTGGGTCATAGGGTATCAGATTGATGACAGAGTTAGATTGGACTTCAAGATTGACCATCAAGAAGAAGTCAACAAGTCCGGGCAAGGGGCGCTTGAAATTGAAATAGTTCGTAACAAGGAAGACGAAGAATACTATGACGACGAAGACGTCAACTGATTCAACACTTGAGATGCGCAAGATAGATATGCTGTACCGACGTGACGTAATTGAATCACGGGTACAGGAGTTAGGCGAACAAATATCCAAAGACTACGCCGAAACCAGACCAGTGCTGGTCGGGGCTCTGAAAGGCTGTTTCGTCTTCATGGCCGATTTGGCGCGGGCTATTACTATTCCACTCGAGCTGGAATTCATCTCCGCGGCCAGCTACCGCAACGGCGCCCAACAGGATGACACGATTGCGGTAGGTCCCGCCCCGATGCTCCCTATCAAAGGCAGGGACATACTTTTGGTGGAGGGGGTAGTGGATTCAGGCCGCACCGCTGAAGCTATCGTCAGCAGGTTGAAAATTGATGAACCAAATTCAGTCGAGGTAGTGACGCTACTACACAAGACTCAGTCTTCAAATCTATCATTCCCGCTAAAATATGTCGGCTTCGAAATCGAAGACCTCTTCGTTGTCGGCTATGGGCTGGACTATTCCCAACTCTATCGCAATCTGAATTTCATCGGGCATGTAAGCGAATTCGAAAAGTAATGTTGATTGCATTGTGCTCAATTGAAACATCCGAGATCCTTTCGATTCAAATGTCTGCGCTTTTCTTAGACAAATCACAGCATATCAACCACAGAATTCTAATATTATCCCCCCATCCTCCGAACCTATCCACTATAGGATGAAGCGGGGGCTCATCACGCACGTTTTTCGTTTTTCAACATCCGCACACTGTGTCGGCAGCTATACTTTCCGTCATCATCCATAAGGACATTTAGTTGGCCATAATTGCGCTTCGCAATATGGTTTGTTTTGGCAACTGTGCCACCAATTAAGATTGAGTTAGAAACATGACCGAGATCCAAACATTACTGTGGAGAGCTGTAGAACAGATTGAAGAAGCAATCATATTGACTGATGCATCCGGAAGAATCCTCTATGTGAACTCAGCCTTCGAAAAACTGAGCGGGTATTCTCGAGAAGAAGCTCTTCGTCAGAACCCGAAAATGCTGAAGAGCGGGATACAAGGCGATGAATTCTACGACAAAATGTGGAAGTCTCTAGCCGAGGGCAAAGTATGGAACGGACGAATCTCTAATCATAAGAAAGATCACTCTGTCTATACAGCAGACGTAACGATCTCACCTATCAGAAACGAGCAGGACGAAATAATAAGTTTTATGGGCATTCAAAAAGAGATTACTCACGAAGTTGAGCTTGAAGCGCAACTGATTCAATCTCAAAAGCTAGAGGCAGTCGGCTCTCTTGCCGCTGGAATCGCACACGAAATTAACACTCCAATTCAATTTATCGGGGGCAACACAGAATTCCTCGGAGAGGCCTTCCAAGAACTCACGAAACTAATCGACTCAGTTGAAGGGGCGATTGCCGAAAGTATATCTTCTGCAGAGGACCGTCAGAAGTTTCTTGCAATTTTCGAAGACTGGAAACAAAAGTGTGATTACTCATACTTTCAGAAAGAAATCGGCCAATCTGTCACTCAAACACTTGAGGGCGTACATCGCGTCTCCTCGATTGTCAGCGCCATGAAGGACTTCTCGCACCCTGACGATGGCGAAATGTCGAAGGCAGACATAAATGACATTATCGCAACTACATTGACGGTCGCAAGGAACGAATACAAGTACGTTGCCGATGTTGAGGTTGAACTAGATGAAAACCTGCCCGAGATAGATTGCCTGCGGAACAAACTACATCAAGTGTTCTTGAATCTCTTAGTCAACGCAGCTCACGCTATTGAATCCAAATTGTCCGACACAGACGAACAAAGAGGTAAGATAGTAATCACTACGTGCGAGCAAGACGATCATGTAATTGTAACATTCACTGACAATGGAACCGGAATCAAGGAAGAACACCGCGAGCACGTCTTTGAGCAGTTCTTCACAACAAAAGATGTGGGACGAGGAACCGGCCAAGGTCTGGCGCTTTCGCGAGCGATAATCGTCGAGACTCATTTTGGCGCTATGAGCTTTACCACAGAAGTGGGGGTTGGCACGACATTCATTATTTGCTTACCGATTAATCAGAAGCCATCATCAAACTCTCGAGAAGCCAGTGCGATTACTTGTCAGCCCAATGATTGCGACCGATCTGAGAATAAATAATAGTGGAGTGTATAAGAAACATCGAATTATTAGGGACACATTTCGTCTAAGTCGATTATGTAAATAGCATAAATTAGAGCATTGCGCATTTTTGGCGCCACTTCAAGGTTATGCTCACAAAGGAACAATGCCAAGTATATTAAAGATAATTTTTGTGGATGACGACCCCAACCTGCTCAGTTCATTGCGTAGGATGTCGCATACTAAACGAGAGGAATGGGAAACTTCTTTCGCTAATTCCGGCGCAGAAGCGCTTGAAATTATGGCTCAACAGCGCTTCGATGTAATTGTCGCAGATATGCGGATGCCCCAAATGGACGGAGCCGACCTACTGAGGAAAGTCGCGGAGCTGTATCCCGACACCCTTCGTTTCGTCCTTTCGGGACACTCCGACAAAGATTTGATACTAAAAGCTATACGCTGGACCCACCAATTCCTTGCCAAACCCTGCAACTTTTCGGTGTTGCACCAGAAGATTCAATCATCTTTGGCGTTGAGTAAGGCCCTCGACGACCACAAACTTCATGAGCGCCTTTCGTCAATCAAGAACCTGCCAGCATTACCCCAATCTTATGAGCGCCTGTGCGCTGAACTGGAATCTGATGAAGGCACAATCAAGAGCGCCGCTAAGATTATCTCGAGTGATGTCGGCCTGACAACGAAAGTACTACAAATCGTTAATTCAGCGTTCTTTGCCCTGCCGCGGCATATACAGAGTCTGGAACAGGCCGTGGGGTTGCTGGGCTTAGAGACTATTCGGACCCTGACTCTGATGTCCGGTATTTTCAATGATTCCAAGGGAGCCCAGATTGGGGCAATCTCGGTACAGTCGCTGTTCGGGCATAGCGCCAAAGTTGGCGCAATAGCAAAGAAAGTTGCAAAAGAGCTCGGCCTTCCGCAAGAGACTATTGACGACGCCTTCTTTGCCGGCGCCCTGCACGACGTTGGTCATTTGATTATCCTGCATGAGTTTCCTGATGAGCTAAAGGAAATACAAACCCTTCAATCACAAGAAGGATTGACCGCGACTGAAGCAGAATACGCTTGTATAGGGGTTTCCCACTCTCTCATAGGCGCATACCTACTTGCTCTATGGGGCTTGCCTCACTCGATAATTGAAGCAGTTGCATTCCATCACGAGCCAGCGGAGTGCTACCACGGTGAAATCGATATTGCAATTGTAATCTATCTTGCAGAGGCATTGGCAGTAACCGAGCAAGAACATGATTATGACGAGTTCGTATCTCGCCTGGATATGAGTTTCATTGAACGAATTGGAATAGAACCAAAACTAAAATCACTCTTTGCAGAATGTAACATTGTTGCCGAGAGTCAGGAAAGCGCATCATAATGGAAGCTAAAACTCGAAAAGCGCTATTTGTCGACGATAACGTTAATCTGTTGGCAGGAATCAAGCGCCAGTTTCGCAGAAAGTACGACGTATACACCGCTGAGGGAGGAGCCGCCGGACTCGATGTCATTGCAGAGCACGGCCCTTTCACAGTGATAGTCTGTGATATGAAAATGCCTGATATGAACGGGATTCAGTTCTTTACTCATGCACAACAGATTGCGCCTGAATCTGTTCGTATCATGCTAACTGGGAATGCAGATCTCGGTACTGCTATGCATGCAGTCAACGAGGGCAATATCTTCCGCTTTCTGCTGAAACCCTGTGAAAAAGCAACCATAGAATGGGCGATTGATTCGGGGATAGAGTTCTACGATCTCAAGAGGGCCGAAAAGGAATTGCTGGAAAAAACATTACAGGGTTGCGTACGCACTCTGACCGACATGCTGTCTCTCTCGAATCCGCTGGCATACAGTCAAACATCACGTATAAGCGCATATGTGAAACGAGTTGTGGAGCATTTGAATCTCGATAATAGGTGGGTTTATGAGCTAGCCGCTTCGCTATCACAAATCGGTTGTATCAGTATTCCGCGAGACACACTAGAGCGTGTATCAGTCGGCGGGGATCTGTCTGCGGAAGAAACGGAAATGTACCGCAGGCATCCCCAAATTGGCCAGGAGCTGGTCAGCGCCATACCGCGCCTTGAAGCTGTTGGCGAGATAATCGGTTCGCAGTTTACGTGGACTGGACGCAACACTCAGTCAGATATCAAAGAGAGTACCCCGGTTGAGATTGGTAGCGAGATACTATCAGTTGTCTCTGAATTCGACAATAAGGTGTGTCAGGGAATCTCAAAGAACCAAGCAATCACCGACCTGAGAAAAAGCGACAAGGCTATCTCCGAAGCTCTTATTGAAGCGTTAAAGTGCATCGAAATCGCCGGAACTGATGTTCAGACACGGATGGTCAAAGTTCGAGACCTGACAGACGTGATGATCATAGCCGAGGACCTTTATTCCAAGCAAGGCACTCTAATCGCCAGTAGCGGGCAGGAATTGAATCCTACTGTGCGCACACTTCTTTCAAACTATGTTCTAAGGAAAGAGATTGAAGAGGACTTGCGCGTCTACAACCGCATTTCGGGTGTCACTTCGGACAGTGAGTCTACCGCAAGCATTGAGACTGCCAACGAGGCCTCTTCATAGTCGATTCATAGTCGATGCCAATTTCAATGCATGAGGGCAGAACCTATGCAGGTTTTGCTTTCATCTGCATCGACCACATCTTGCTGGGCGCGGTTTCTGCATGCCGGAGAATTCCGTAAGAAGAAAAAGTGTCTCGTGTCTCGTGGCTCGTGGCCCGTCCCCCGTCCCAGGGTTGGTTTGGGTTGGGTAGGACAAGGCAACAATAACGTCTCTTCCTAAAACAGCCTGTGGACTTTTTCGAAAATATGCCGTATAAGTAACAAGCCGCTACGGACTTCCGTCGTGCGGTTTTCTTATTGCCTATGCCGATTCCGAGATGGAGAGGAAGCCGTCGGATTTGGCGAATGTATCCAAAACAGGACGAACATGTTTCGAGAGATGTAAATGACTGAACACGAACAAGATAAAGAGAAAAAACAAGACCTGGATATGAGTACGCCACCATCTGGCAGCGGCAAAGGCCCTCGCCTGCCCAACTGGTCGGGTAAAAAAGATGATGGCAAATCCGGAGGTGATTCAGGAAGCTCCGGAGATTCAGGAGGGCGAGGAGGTTTTCCAGGTTTTCGCGGCCCGGGTAAATCTATTCTTTTCTGGGGACTTATTGCGGTTCTAATTGCCTTGATTTACAACTATACTGGCGGTATTCATCCCGACAGCGCTGAGATTACCTATACGGAATTCACTAAACAACTGGAAACCAAGAATATAACTGAGGTGGTTCTTGAAGGTCGTCAAATTAGCGGAACTCTGAAAGCCGCAAAATCATTCCCTACCGCTAACGGTACGGCCCAATTCACGAAATTTAAGACTACCCTGCCGTTCGATGATAATAACTATCAAGTAATCAACAAGCTGGAAGACGCCGGTGTAAAACTAAAAGTCAAAGAGCCCAGCTCTGGCTATATTGGACTTTTGGTCGGCTTTCTGCCCTGGATATTGTTGATTTTCATTTGGGTTTTCTTTATTCGCCAGATGCAAGGCGGCGGTGGGCCCAAAGGCCTGTTCTCTTTTGGGAAAAGCAAAGCCAAGCTGGTTACTGATGACCGTCCGAAAGTTACTTTCAATGACGTTGCCGGAATTGATGAGGCTAAAGAGGAACTATCTGAAATCATCGAATTTTTGAAGAACCCTGGAAAATTCCAGAAACTCGGCGGAAAAATCCCCAAAGGTGTTCTGCTTTTGGGAGCCCCGGGTACCGGTAAAACCTTGATGGCCCGCGCGGTAGCCGGCGAGGCGGAGGTTCCGTTTTTCTCTATGTCCGGTTCGGACTTTGTGGAAATGTTTGTCGGTGTCGGCGCCAGCCGGGTTCGTGACCTCTTTGAACAGGGCAACAAGAACTCTCCGTGCATTATTTTCATCGATGAAATCGACGCAGTCGGTCGTCATCGCGGCGCCGGCCTCGGCGGCGGGCATGACGAACGCGAGCAGACACTTAATCAATTACTTGTGGAAATGGACGGTTTCGAGCCAAACTCGGGAGTGATTCTGTTGGCTTCGACGAACCGACCTGATGTGCTCGATCCGGCGTTGTTGCGTCCTGGACGATTTGATCGTCAGATAACTGTCGCGCTTCCTGATGTAAAAGGCAGAGAGGGCATTCTCAAGGTTCACGCTGCAAAAGTAAAACTCAGCGAAGAGGTGAATCTCGGAATAATAGCCAAAGCCACTCCTGGTTTCTCGGGCGCTGATTTGGCAAATATGATTAACGAAGCGGCTTTGCTGGCCTCACGCAAAGATCTCGAAGCAATTGACATGCAAACTATGGAAGAGGCTAAGGACAAGGTGATGATGGGCGCCGAGAGACGCTCATTGGTTGTTACCGAGAAGGAAAAGGAAATGGTGGCATATCATGAGGCCGGTCATGCTCTGGTAGCCAAGTTCCTACCTGACGCCGACCCAGTATACAAAGTGACTATTATTCCGCGCGGACGCGCATTGGGACTTACAAGTTATTTACCCAATGACGAACGCTACACCGAATCCAAGGCGGCGCTTGAGGCTCGTTTGGCATACGCAATGGGAGGCCGTGTCGCCGAGCAACTGGTATACAATCAGCAGACTACCGGCGCTGGCAATGACCTTGAGCGCTCAACCGAGTTGGCGCGGCGGATGATATGTAACTGGGGAATGTCTGATGAACTCGGACCTGTGACTTTCGGCAAGAAAGAAGAGCAGATTTTCCTGGGTCGTGAATTCGCTCAACATCAGGATTTTTCTGAGGAAACCGCAAAACTGATAGACAGTGAAGTCAGGAAGGTGCTTGAAAAGGCCGAAGAAACAGCTACTAGAATCCTGACAGCTCACCGCGCTGAACTAAATAAGGTTGCCGCCATGCTTCTCGATAAAGAAACCATAAACGGCGCGGAGATTGACAAGATAATCGCCGAAACCGAAGGCCCCAAAGAGCCATCATCGGAGCCAGCTACTATCTAGACTGACTAGCTAGTCAAGAAGTCTACCACACAGAGACTATCTATTTGGACGACCACCTTCCAAGATGACTATTACCGAGACGGCGGTTGAGTTTTTGCTCAATCGCCGTTATCTTTTTGGGTAGAGAATTTCGAGAGTTTCTTGACGGGAGTTTCTTGAATAGGCAAATAGAACAAGAATCGATAGAATCAACCAAATGGATAGTAGCAAGATAGAGCAGGGTGTAAGACTTATCCTGGAAGGCATCGGGGAGGACCCCAAGCGTGAAGGATTGGCGAGAACACCTGAGCGAATGGCCGAATTCTACGCCGATGCGCTTGGCGGACTCAAAGAAGACCCCGCCGATATTCAATTCAATCTATATAACGTAGCAAACAACGAAGAGATGATTATTGTGCGTGATATTACATTTCACTCACTTTGCGAGCATCATCTGCTACCGTTCTTCGGGAAGATCCATATTTGCTATATTCCGCGCCCCAATCGCACAACTGGCTTTTCCACACTGGTGCGTTTGGTAGATACACTAGCCAGGCGCCCCCAGATTCAGGAGCGTCTCACTTCCCAAATCGCGGACATTCTCGAAGAAAAACTAAAACCAATCGGTGTATTAGTTGTCATCGAAGCCGAGCATTTGTGTATGACTATGCGCGGAGTAAAGAAACCCGGCTCAGGAACTATAACCAGCGCTATCCGTGGCGGAATGCGACGTGACGCAACACGCGCCGAGGCATTCGCGCTGATTCGTAGTCACTAGTGTAAGCTCGACAAAGATTATTCCATGAATACCAGCTCAATGTCACAAAACTCGCGCTCTACCAAAGCCAGGCGCAAAGGCGCGCTGGATTACAGCAGACCAATAGTGATGGGAATTATAAATGTCACTCCGGATTCATTCTCCGATGGTGGCGAGTTCATAGCAATTGAGAAAGCAGTAGCTCATGCGCTCACAATGATTGCCGACGGCGCTGATATTATTGATATCGGCGGTGAGTCATCCAGGCCGGGGGCGCAACCAGTCTCACTTGAAGAGGAGTTGCATCGTGTCATTCCGGTTGTTGAAGCCATACGTAAGAAATCGAGTATTCCGATTTCTGTTGACACTACCAAAGCGATAGTCGCACGAGAAGCGCTGAACGGCGGCGCAGACATAATCAACGACATCTCCGCTGGGCTATTTGACCCTGAGATAATACCTGTGGTTGCCAAGCATGGCGCAGGCTACATCATCATGCACATGCAGGGAACTCCACAGACAATGCAGGACAATCCCGTATATGATGATGTTGTGTTGGAAGTAGGTAGCTTTCTGCAAAGTCGTCACAGATTCTGTATTGACGCTGGTATCGAACACAACAAACTAATTATTGACCCGGGTATCGGATTTGGGAAAACCCCGAAACACAACCTAGAGCTACTCAAGAATATTAGCTCTCTGGCCACAATCGGCGCGCCAATACTAGTTGGTGTTTCGCGCAAGACGCTAATCGCGGCGCTTGATGACAACGCCGATACTGCAAAGGACCGGCTTGGCGGCTCACTCGCGGCGGCGTTATTTGCAATAGAGCAAGGCGCAAGTATCATTCGGGTTCATGATGTCCTTGAATCTGCCCAGGCGTTGAAGACCTTGCTGGCTCTGCTCGAGGAGTCAACAAGCAAAAAGGAAGCGATACACTAATGGAGCTATTCAAAATTGGCTTCCTTTCATTTGGAATCAAAGACTTAGTCGATATCGGTATTGTCAGTGCACTTATCTATAAGATGTTTGTGCTGATTCGCGGCACACGCACCGCGCAAATGGCAATCGGTTTGGCGCTGTTGATAGTCGTGGCATCACTTGCCTACTGGCTGGATATGTCAGCGCTCTCCTGGCTTTTCAGCAACCTGACTACTTTTGGACTGCTAGCGTTGGTGATTCTTTTTCAACCGGAACTACGAGGCATTTTGGCGAATATCGGACTATCTGGCCCATTGCGCCCGTTTAGCAATGTCACCGGACGTTTTCTAATTGAAGAAATCTCGCGCACCACAGTGCGCCTGGCCGAACTAAAATACGGTGGCCTGATTATCATCGAAGGCCGGGTTGGATTGAGAGACTATATTGAAACTGGAAAAGAGATGAACGCCAAATTTTCAGTCGAACTAGTGACAACTCTCTTTACCGGTTACACTCCATTGCACGACGGCGCAGTGATAGTATCCTCGGCCGGTCAGATTGCCGCCGCGGCCTGCACACTACCGCTGACACAAAACCCACTATACCGCAAATTGTATGGCATGCGTCACAAGGCCGGTATTGGTATCACCGAGCTATCAGATGCAGTGGCAATTATCACTTCGGAAGAAACCGGGCATATCTCAATTGCCCACAACGGGAAATTACAACAAGATATTCACCGCAATGACTTCCGCGAAACTCTAGCCAACTATCTCACCAAGTAACGCATCGCCGACTCATGGATTTTACAATTCACAGTATCACCTGTGCAGAAACTGTTCTACTTCGTCAGCGCATCCTTCGCCCGCATCAGAGACCTGAAGACTGTATCTATCCGCATGACAATTCAACGGAGAGTTTTCATTTGGGAGCGTTCATCGATGAGCGCCTAATCGGGATAGCGTCATTCTTGTATGACTCACACCCTGAATTACCTGAGCCGGAATCCCAATATCGAATTCGAGGTATGGCTACCGTACCCGAGTTTCGAAACTCGGGAATTGGAAGCGCTCTTTTGATGGAGGGCTTTGCAAAACTCAAAGATAAGAATGCAAAGCGCATTTGGTGCAACGCCAGGGAAACTGCATTTGCCTTTTATGAAAAGTTGGGTTTTGTGACGCTCGGCGAGATGTTTGAACTACCCGGAATCGGACCGCACAAAGTATTGTGGCGCGAAATCTAGACTAGAGACGACAACCTGCGACTTTCTCAGCGTGCATTCAATTCTTTTTCACAAATTGTTAGCGCTTCAATGTTTCCGGGATACTTGAGCATCTCTACCGCTTGGTGATATCCAACCCACAAGTATTCAGAATGTTCGCGTGAATCAATAACGGGTGTCACATCAGGAGCCACCCCCGTATGAAACGCATGCTCGGTCAGGTTAGTTATATTATTACTGAAGTAATGTTGCATTGATGCTGGAACTGGGAATGTCCTTCTGTAGTCAATCTGCACTATCACTGTGTCAACAAACCCTGTCTCTTCGCGCAACTCTCTGATCGCAGTTTGCAAAACAGTTTCATCATCCTCGACACCGCCGGTGACTCCCTGCCAAAAACCACCGGCTTCGGCGATTCTCTTTAGCAAAAGATACTCTCTAGCGCCATTCACTGTTCTGTAGATGTAGATGGCGACTTGGGTTGGTTTTCGCATACTATAAGGCAATCACAATTCATTCAGTGTCAATTCGCCATCGACAATTTCAACATAGTTAAAGCGTCGAATGAATTCACCGGTGTTGACATACACGCCCTCCTCCCACTTGTGGAACAGGGGAGTGTGCAGGTGGCCTATTAACACTGCGTCATAACCTTCGCGTAGTTTGTTGCGCGCGTAGTCTTCGTAGGCCGAATGAAAGGAATGGATGCCCAAGTCTGTGCGTTGCGAGGTATGCTTGCGTGAACTACCCGCCACCCATCGCGCCAAGGGAATCCCCCAGTCGACGGGCAACAAACGATACAAGGCTACATTGAGTGGATTTCGCAAAATTCTCTTTAGGATTCGGTATTTCCAATCTTCGGGAGCAAGTCCGTCACCATGAATAAAGAACAAGCGCTTGTCCTGTTCATTCAATTCCAAAAGGTCACGATGAATAGTTATCCCCGCTTCAGTAGTTAGAAAATCGCCCAACCAAAAGTCATGGTTGCCACTGACATAGTCCACCGGGATTCCAGCTTCGACCAATTCGGCGAGTTTGAAAATAACCTTCAATTGTTGTTTGGGAATTGCATTCTTGTATTCGAACCAAAAGTCATAGAGGTCACCAAGAATCACTAAGCGAGAACCGCGCTCTTTGACCAACTCCAGAAGCTCGATGATCTTGTTGCGCTTGAGACGTTCAAGTGTCTCATCGTTGGCGCCGAGATGTGCGTCTGAAAAAACGAACAGTGAACCGCGTTTCACAGGTTGTGAGAATTCTTCTGCTGTCATAGCGCTGCTGGATTATTCTGTTTACTGCTTTTGGCAGTCAGGTGACTGACAAGCCAAACTGCGAGTGTTGCGAGAAGAAATGCCGGGACAATTTCAAACAAACCGGCGCCACCGATTTCGCTTTTCAGGTAAGGAACATTCCGCCAGACTATGGTCACTATCGAACCTGTGAGCATTCCCGCCAAGACTCCCTCGCGTGTAGTTTTCTTCCACCAAAGAGTAAAAAGCAGAGCCGGACCAAAAGCCGAACCGAGCCCCGACCAGGCAAAACCGACTATGCTGAAGACAAAGTCTTTTCCGGTAACTTGCGCATACCAGGCAAGAGCAAAAGCAACTACACCGATTATCAAAGTAGTCATGCGCGATAATGACACTAGAGACTTTTCGCTGGCGCCCGGGTTGATAGAACCGTGATAGACATCCTCGGATACCGCCGATGTGGCCACAAGTAATTGACTATCAGCAGTGGACATCATCGCGGCAATCGCGCCGGAAATCAGAATCCCGGCTAGCCATCCAGGTAGTAGGCGATTCGCCAGCAAGGGCATGATTTTCTCAGGGTCATCCGCCAATAGGGGTGTTATCTCTTTGAGATAATCCAATGGTTGACCGGCAAGGTACGCGGCGCCAAAAAGACCGATAAGCATCGCACCCAAAAACGCCACTACCGCCCAGCTGATTCCGATAAGCGCTCCCTTACGTAATTCATTGGGATCTTTGATAGCCATGAATCGAGTTATCAAATGCGGTTGCGCCATGTATCCCAACCCCCAGGCTAGACCTGTGGTCACAGAGAGGATTGCCGCTATTCCAGTTTTCCCGCCGGTGAGAGAGCCGTATGACGGTTCGGCGCTCGCTACAAATGCGCTAACTTGCTCATAACCGCCAAGCTCAATTAGCAATGCAATCGGTAAAATCACCAATGTGCCAATCATCAATATCGCCTGCACAAAATCAGTCCAGGCCACTGCCATGAACCCGCCCATCACGGTGTAGAACAAAATGATTCCACCGCCAAGGGCCATTCCCACAAACGGGTCGATGCCAAAAGTTACATTGAGAACTTTCCCAGCGCCGATAAACTGCGCTGCGACATAGAAAATGAAAAATACGACGATGATAACTGTCGCGAGATAGCGTATTGCGTGGGTCGAGTCATTGAAAGTGTTGGAAAGGAATTGCGGCAGAGTGATAGCCCCTACTTTTTCGGATTGCAAACGTAAAGGTTTGGCTATTACCATCCAGGAAACAAGTATCCCGGTAGTGCATCCAATCGCCACCCAAACATCAATCAAGCCGTTGGCATAGAGCGCCGCAGGTAAGCCGAGTAGTAACCATGACGACTCACCTGAGGCGCGCTCGGAAAAAGTTACGACCCAGATTCCAAGTCTCCGTCCGGCGAGCACATAGTCGCTGATGGTTTTGTTATGTTTGAAGGTAAGCAGGCCGACGATGAAAATAAGCGCTAGATAGACAACAAACCCGATTAGCGTAGCGCTCCATTCGAACAGCGCCAATGGGAACCCCGAGGATAGGAGGTCACTCATTTGCGCTCCTTACCGGGAGCGGTCTTCAAAAAGAAAACAAAACCGACAGCAACCAAGACCACTGGCGGAACAAACAGCCAAAAGTTTTCCCAAAAGCCCATGCGCTCTAGCTCTTTCTAATTCTCTTTGGATTCTTCTGGTTTAGATGTTTCCTGCGATTGAACATTGGCATGATCTTCAACTGTACTATGTTCAGCAGTGTAACCTTTGACAGTGTCATCCAGCGGTGGATTTATCCACTCACGCTCCAGGAACATCGGATCCTCAGCAGTGATGTCATAGTCATCACGAAACTTCCGAATAATCACATAGGCATACACCTGCGCAGTAGCCAAAATCGAAATCCCGTATCCCCACACATAGGCAAAGATAATCGTCAAAGCAATCGCCATCAAAAGCGCTGCGAATCCGTCTGAGCCGCCTTTTCCCCAGCGACTAATATCGAAACCAATTTCAACTCCCGCAACCTTTAGCCCGGGCCACAGATTTGTGGTAAACTCAATCAACCAACCACGCATCGGCAACATCCGCGCCCCACCGGCAAATGTGTGAGCGGCGCTTGAGCCGCCACTAAGAGTTGACAGCCACACAAAACCTTTTATCGCCAGCGTCGAAAGTCCCGCGAGTATCCAAACACAAAACTTAGCCAATCCAAATGAAAACACTGTGTAACCAATCCAGCGAAACGGTTGACGCAGAAAAGTTGAAAATGTCTCGACTATCGAAGTAAATGATTCACCGATGCGATCCGCCGCGGTGGCCGCAGGCAGTATTAGCCATGACAAGACAAATACTATGGCTATCACCACGGTAAACAACGCAACCAGGAATCCCGGGACCACAAAAAGTATGCTATAAACACTTTCGCCTATCCAAGGAATGCGGGCGAGCAACCCCAGGCCGCTGTTGAAGGCCAGTAAGAACAGCAAGAACAAAGCAATTGAGCCCAATGCCAAAGAAGTTTGTTTCCAGCGGCCCAATGAAAAACGCAATCCCTCACGGGAGCTACACAATCGATTCCCGCGCAACTCTTCAATAGTAACCAGCGCAATCGCCAGGAATCCGTGCATGACAGCAAACAATCCAGCTAAGATTCCCGCGCCATAGATGATTTTCGCGGTCTTTGTCACAAATCGAATATCCGAAAAGGGAAAGACCGAATGAGACTGGAAGTAATTACTGACTGAGAGTCCATCGATAGCAACAGCTACATAGACAAAACAATCATAGAGGGCCAAAGCCACTAGCAATGACAATCCGCCAATAAAGATTTTTTTCAGCTCCAATGCTCGCGCAGGCGCTGAGACTATCTCACGAAAACTAAATACGAAATCTGGTTTGAGCGGGTTAATCTCTGACATATACTAACTTCGTTCTAATTGGGCGCACTTGTCAACCAATATCCATACAATTCGGACGCTGTTGGAATCTCATCTCTCTACTTGCCATAGCGCTGAACTAGCTCTTTGATCGCGTCGCAGACGCCCATAACTTCAGACCTCTTTAACTCCGGATATAGAGGCAAACTCACGACTCTAGCGTACGACTTCTCAGTATGATACAATTCGCCGGCTTGAATCTTCAAAATATCCTTATATGCGCTGAAATAGTGCAATGGAATATAGTGGACTCCGCAGCCAATTCCCAGTTTGGTCAATTCCTTTATGAATCTATCGCGTCCAATTTTCCAGCGCTTTAGATTCAACTTGACGATATACAAATGCCAGGCTTGGTTTGTGTTCTCAAACTGAGGCGGCAATTCTATGTATTCCTCAAATCGCCTTAGTTCATCTAAATACCACTTTGCGATTCTATGGCGCGAGGCTAGCAAAGAATCAAACCTCTGTATTCTCGAGACACCTAAAGCGGCGTTGAGGTCAGATAAGTTTGCTTTGAAACCAATCTCGCTTATATCATAGCGCCAATCAGCGGCTCTATTGCGTTGCAATGCGCTCTTGGTGATTCCATGTAGTGACAGCCTACGCACACGCTCAGCGATATTTTTGTTCTGAGTCAAGACCATCCCGCCCTCGGCGGTGGTCAGGTTTTTTGTCGAATAGAAACTAAAGACATTTACCGCGCCTATGACGCCAATCGCTACTGTGCGCTTAGAGCTAACTCTAGTCGCTGCCCCGAATGAATGCGCCGCATCGCAAATCAGTTTCAGTTTGTGCTTACGACACAGCGCCAACAGCGCTCTGTAGTCGCAAGGTAATCCGGCAATATCAACAGCAATAATTGCTCTGGTACGTTTGTTAATTTTTCCGGCAACACAATGCGGGTCAAGATTGAGCGTAACGGGATCAATATCGGCAATCACCGGCTTGGCGCCGCATTGAACAATTGCCGCGCAGGTGGCGGTGAAAGTGAATGCCGTAGTGATGACTTCGTCGCCAGCGCCTATATCCAAAGCTGCCAGAGCTAATTGCAATCCGGCGGTAGCCGATGACACAGCTACTGCATGTTTTGTCCCGCAGCGCTCTTTCACAAGAGTCTCAAGTTCAGCGGCCCTCTCTCCGGTAGTTAGCCATCCGCCAGCTAGAGTTTTTTTCACCGATGCAATATCAGCGGCGCTGGACTGAAGACGGAAGAAAGGGACTTTCATTTAGTTCACTGTTGTGTGTGTTTCTACGTTATTCAGCGAATCTTCAATAGGCGCTTGGTGATTATCTCTGAGGGAAGGGCGCCATTAACTTTCCAGCGCATTTGTCGCGGCTTTGAATCTTTGGCATCACGAAGCGCTTTTTTGAGACGACCAACCGAATGTCCTATCAAATGATTCCCATATTGTAGAGTCTCCGGCCACTCTGATACATCGCGCATAGTGCAACATGGAGTCCGCAAGAACACAGCCTCTTTTTGCAACCCACCTGAATCTGTCACTACAACTCTCGCATTAGCCGCTAAAGTAAGATTTTCAACATAAGATAGCGGGGCTGTTACTTGCACATGTGTCAGTTTTTTCAAGGCTCCCGATAAGCGGTTTCTTTTCAATGCCGCCACAGTGCGCGGGTGGACGGGGAAAATCACAGGCATTCTCAAGTTCGCAAGAATGTTCAACGCCTTCTTGAGTGTTTCGCGCTTATCCACCAAAGCAGGACGATGCGCTGTGAACAATGCATATTCTCTCTCAACAAGTTTGTACTTATCGAGAATACGCTGCGCTTGGGGAGAGCTCGCATCCAAGAGCGCTCTCAAGCTATCCAATGTTTCAAACATCAAATCGCCACAACGAATGATCTCCCCGGCAGGATTTTCGCGGCGCAAGTTTTTCACCGATTCGGAGGTAGGACAAAACAGCAATGAGCTTACATGATCACTAATCCGGCGATTGACTTCCTCCGGCATTTCCATATCAAACGATCTCAAACCCGATTCAATATGCGCAATCTCAATGCCCATCTTTGAGGCGACAACCGCGCCGGCTAGTGTCGTATTGGTATCGCCATAAATCAGCAATACATCCGGCTTGCGCTTCTGAAACTCCCTTTCAAGCCCTCTTATCATTTTGGCGGTCATTTCTCCATGCGCTCCGGAGCCTACTCGCAGATTCAAATCCGGATTTGGAATTTTCAATTGCTGAAAGAACACCTTTGAAAGGTCTGCGGCATAGTGTTGACCAGAATGGATGATCGAGTGCGAAATCTTGCCTTTGTAACGCGCCGAGCTAAATGTCTGCGCCAACGGCGCTAGCTTCACAAATTGCGGACGAGCCCCGACAAATGAAGTTACACGTAATTTACTTCGCTGAGAAAGGCGGTTACTTTTTGGGGTCTTCTTCATTGGCATGATTTTCAACTTATGAAACAAAACGAAGCGGCAAAAAAACCGCCCGGCTCAAATGAACCGGACGGACAATATACTCTTTCTGCTAGTGGTCTGCAAAAACCCAGAATCTGGAGACAACCACCTGATTACTATCTAACCTGAAATCTCCAGCACAGAATCGGCAACCAATTCACGTTCAGCTTCGGTCAATTCCGGGAAAATTGGGATTGAAAGCACCGATTTAGCCGCTTTGACTGAGACCGGAAAATCATCCTTTTGGTAACCCAAGTCGGTGAAGCATTCCTGCTGATGGAATGTCAGCGGATAATACACTTCGCAACCGATTCCACGTTCGCGCAGAACCTTGAGCGCTTCGTCGCGATTTTCGACGGCAACAGTGTACTGATTGTAAATGTGGAAAGTCGTATAGTCTTTGACTACCGGTGTTTTGACCTTGCTGCCGGCAAAGCGTTTGTCGTAGTAGGCGGCATTAGCCTGACGCACCTCTGACCAGCCCTTCAAATGAGGCAATTTCACCAGAATCGCCGCGGCTTGAATAGTCGCCAGGCGCGAATTGTAGCCTACAATCTTATGATAGTATTTGGGCTTTGAGCCATGCACTCGCAGGATGCGGCAAAAATCACCGGTTTCCTGGTCATCGATTACAATCATTCCGCCATCACCGACACCACCCAGGTTCTTAGACGGGAAGAACGAAAAACAACCGAGAGTACCCATGGAACCACAGAGCTTCCCCTTGTAGCTAGAGCCAATCGACTGTGCGCCATCCTCAATGACCGATAGCTTGTGCTTCTTAGCTATCTCCATAATCGGATCCATATCCGCCATCTGGCCGAACAAATGCACCGGCACAATTGCCTTAGTCTTATCAGTTATCGCCGCCTCTATCAGAGTAGGATCGATATTGTAAGAATCCTCTTCAATATCGACAAAAACCGGTTTTGCTCCTAAGCGGGCTATCACTCCGGCAGTGGCAAAAAATGAAAAGTCAGTGGTAATGACCTCATCACCGGGGCCAACTCCCACCGCGCGCAAAGCCAAAAGCAATGCGTCAGTGCCGGAATTCACACCAATGCCGTAGCCGACACCGCTATATTCGGCGACTTTCGCCTCCAGCTCTTTGACTTCCGGACCAAGGATAAACTTACCATGATCCAGTACATTGAGCACGGCCTTGTCCATCTCGTCTTTGATGGTGACGTATTGACGTTTGAGGTCTAATAGCGGGACACCCTGTGGTTTTGCGGCTACCGTTGCGGCGCCTGCTGATTTTGTTGGACTTGTTGAACTCACAATTCGATTTCCTTTAGAGGTATTACTTCGGATACAAATGAGAAAAGAAACAATCTCATACAGTCTTTTGATACAGCATTCTCCGGCTGAACCTCAAACTGGCATTCGAGAATACCTGGCGCAACCGACCTGTATTATACACAAAATTGCTGAAAAGTCTTACCGAATAGTCTTTTATTCGAGATATTAGCCTTATTCCGGCCAACCCTGGTTTTCCAATAATTGCTCAGAATCCACGTCGCGCCATTCACGGGCCGGAACTCCTGCGACAACTTTCTTATCAGCGGTATCCTTGGTCACCAAAGCCCCACCGGCAACTTGAGAATCTGCGCCGATTACCTTACCGGGCAGAATTGTCGCGTTCACGCCAATCCTGCCGCCCTTTTTGATGGTCACGCCCTTGAAGTGTTTGAAACGCTCTTCGGAACGGCCCATGTAATTATCATTCGAAGTCGCTGTGCATGGCGCCACAAATACTCTGTCTTCTAGCGTCGAATAGGCGCAAATATAGACATTGGATTCGAGCTTGCAATATCTGCCTATCTCGCAGAAATTCTCAATTGTCACACCGCGGCCTACAATTGTGAATTCTCCAACTGTGACGCTTTCACGAACAGTTGCAAGATCAGCGACCAGTACTTTTTGCCCGATTTTGCAACCTCGATAGATTACCACGGTTGTACCGATGATGCAATTGGACCCGATAGTCGCCGCCAGCAGTTCTTGCTCTTTGGTGGTTGCCGAATTTGCAGCTTTCATCGGGTGTTTACCGATTACCGTGTTATCATCGATGCGAACATTATCACCGATGACCGTGTCTGCGTGAATCTTGACTCCATGACCGATAACACAGCCTGCGCCAATAGTTACATTCTCAGCAACCACACAGAACTCACCGAATCTGGTGTCACTTCCGATTGTTGCGGAATCTGAGATAATTGAAGTAGACATTTGAAGTATCCCTAATGAAGTGCCTATGATAGTTTTTCTTGTTTGGAGCGCCTTTACTTGATTTCTATTGGAGCTCCGCCTTTTTCCATTGACTCCTGCGCCGCGCGCAAAACTTTCAATGTGCGCAGTCCCTCACGTCCGTCACTACGCGGACGCTCGCGTGATTCAACACACTCAAGAAAATGTCTGCATTCATCGGCGAGCGGCTCGCCACCGGGAATCTTAGGAATTACTATATCACCGGTGCGCAAAGTCAAATAGTCCGCATAGGTATCATAGTCCTGCTTTTTGTCTGCGCCCTTATCAAAAATACGAATCTTCTCAGAGGCCTCAGTGTCGTCAAAGACTACCATCTTCTTGGAGCCAACCACAGTCATCTTGCGATCTTTCTGCGGATCCAGCCAGCTGACATGAATATGCGCCATTTTCCCATCAGCAAAATGCAGAGTGGTGAAGACCACATCCTCGATGCCGTCTTGCAAATATGAAGCGCCAGTGGCGGTAACTCGCACCGGTGTTTTTTCCAGTAGATAAAGAATTATTGAAATGTCATGCGGAGCAAACGACCACCAGGCATTCTCAATCGACCGAACTTTGCCGAGATTCACCCGGCTGGCATACATATAATACACATCACCCAGCTCGCCAGAATCAATCATGTTCTTGAGATACAGTGTCGCTGTATGGTAGACCATAATATGGCCCACCATCAATATGCGATTGTGCTTCTCAGCGGTCTCCACCATTCTTTCACCGTCTTCGACACTAAGCGCCAGTGGCTTCTCGACAAATACGTCTTTGCCCGCTTCCATTGCCGCAATCGCCAACTCGGCATGCGAACTAGGGGGCGTACCAATTACAATCGAGCCGATGCTATCATCAGCTATCAGGTCCGAAAAGTCATTTGTTGTCTGCAAACCGTTATAAGTAGCGCGAGCAGCCGTTAAACGTTTTTCATCTGAGTCGCAGGCTAGTGTCAACTTGCCTGAAGAAAGGTTATAGAAATTTCTAAGGAGATTCTTTCCCCAATCACCGATTCCAACTATGCCAATGTTTTTCATGAATTCTACCAAACTGTGTTTCTAGGTGTGTATGTATATAATTTCTTGAATTAGAGTTACTATCTATTATACTATTGTAGAGTTTGAATACTGATCATTTTGTGCGACGCTTGCCCCCGAACAAACTTTTAGAAAACACCATTGCTCTGCGATAGTCTGCAGGATTGGTGTTTCTCAAGTTCTTGAGATATTCCACCAGTATCGCTAGAAAGACCGCTAACACCACCGATAAACCAAAAGTAGCTCCGACGATAAGTGTGCGTTGGGGTTTGAAACGAATCTCCGGCGCGGTTGCTCTATCTAAAGTTGCCACTGCCGGAGCCTTACGGTTTTCCTGCACACGCGCATCATTCAACGCCAAGGTGAGATTCTCATAAAGTTTTTCGGCAACTCGCACTCTGGTGGTCAAATCGGCAAGCTGACTACGGAGACGAGGTGTTTCTGAAATAGGGAGGGAAAAATATGAGCTGTCACTAGAGCCGGTTTCTAACTCCGAAACCTTGCGTTTCATCTCGCTAACTTTGCTTGAAAGCTCGACTACATCGGGATGAGACTTTGAAAGAGTCTTCAGCTTAAGAGCCAATTCCACCTCGGTGGTGGCCAACTCTGTCATCAAAGCTGTAGCGGTTTCAATTGCCAGGGCTGTCTGTTTGTCCAGGTCGACTGTGCGGTTACGCTCCTGGAAATATCTCAACGCCAAACGCGCGCTATCCAATTCCAGTCTGGCCCCGGTCAGACTTGATTCAATAAACTCCCGGCTCTTCTTGGTGCGCTCTGAGTATATACGACGGTTAATCTTATCTAACTCAGCTACAAAAGCATTTGCCACATCAGCGGCAAACTGCGGGTCTTTGTCTATGAAGTGAATCTGAATCATCCCTTCGGGAGTAACACGAAAATCAGAACGTTCATCGAGCTCGATATATGCTTCATATAAAGAGGTCGCTTCAAATCGCTCAATTAGATTAAAACTATCAATCACCGGATTCATCGAGGCTCTACTTCCTAACATACGCACATACAAATCCGAAGGTGTCACTAGCGCCGGCAAATTCAAACCGCCAGTCACCGAAGCCCATTCTGATAGGGCGCCACCAAAATTCAACATCGATAGACTTTCCTCTTTAGGCGGCAATAACAAAGCCTCAGCCCGATACCATTTCGGCAAAACCAAAGATATAACAATAGCGCCAATAGTTGCGACGGCAACAACTGTCAGAACCAAGCGCTTTTGCAACGCCAGAACTTCCATCAAGCGCCAAAAATTAGCGCCGTCGTCGATAGCCTCGGTTTCGATATCAGAATTAGTTTCAGGCAATCTTAGCTTCCAATAATCTTAACTTCCAGGAGTCTTAATTTCCAACTTTATCTATAGCAAACACAGTCAAAGCCACACCTGCGCCTATAAGGGTAACATCCCTCAACCAAGCTAGCGAACCGGAGCTTTTGGACTCACGCTTTCGGGCTACAAAGATGATGTCGCCATCATAGATTACATCAACCGAACTCAAGGGCGTAGCGCCACCGGCAATTTTGCGAGACACATAGGAACTACTCAAATCCGCCCAGGAGTTTGCTCCTCCCGCCAAATTGACATAGTCAAATACCGAACGTTTGCTGGTAAATGCCACCAACCCCGGGAATTTAACTTGCCCCAATACGCTCACAAAACCCTCGGCAAACGGCACCACCACCGAATCCCCTGGAGCCAAGTCCGCCGATATCCCGGAGCGCACATTGGGGCTGGACGCCGGGCCTAATGGCGCAAAAGCTCGCGCATTGGCTATTGCTGTTTTTTCTGCTCGCACCAGGAGATTCGCTCTAGTTGTATTATCAAACGAAGAATTGAACAGTGTAATACCTTCCACATAGGCTTCAGGTAGAGCGCCGCCTGCGATTGCCAGCAGGGATTCCAACGACATTCCCGTTACATAGGGATAACGTCCCGGATTCGTAATAGCCCCGGTTATCGATATGTCTTTTTCTTTGGCCCTGTCTCCCGAGGACAATGCAATAACTCGACTTCCCGGCGACAAGGACTTGGTGTCTGTAATGGCCAGCATACTTTGCCCGACGCCAGCGCCGGAACTCTCCCCGAAAAGAAATACTGAATCAACTCTGGCATTACCAGTAAATCCACCTGCAAGTTCAATCAAATCCATCACATTGTCACGTTCGCTATACTCAATCCAACCCGGTGAACTTACTTCACCGGAGATGTACAACCGCTTGGTAGAATCAGTAAACAATGGCACAAAAATTACATCACCAAGATAAACCGCAGGGTTAGATTCCGGAGCGCCTACGTGGGAGAATTTTTCTAAGTCTACAGGGTACGTGGCGCCACTGTTTCCATGACCTCGAATCTCAATATTTCTTCGTGAGGCGCCATCTTTCAATCCACCGGCTTTCGCTATCAAGTCACTAACCAGCGCCGTCGCCTTGGAGTCGTAAAGCCCCGGATTCACAACCGCTCCGGCAACCAAGGTGCGCTTATTGCGAACCGTAGTCAGACTCAACTCAACACCTGAGCCGGAGAATCGCTTGTTAAGTCCCGCAACCAATTTTGCTTTGGCGGCGGCAAGGGTCAATCCGGCAATTGGAAATGTTCCCACCCCATCTATTGACGCCGCGCCTTCGACTCCGACTTCTGTTGTAAAGGCAGGAATATTCGCTTCGGAAAAACTGACTGTGAAAATGTCTCCGGGGCCAATGATGTAGCGAGTAGAATCCACCAACTCTGCGGCCTTAAGCGTCGAAAACGCAAACCAAGGGGAAAAGAATAAACCAAAGAGAAAAGCGGCGCTCGCTAAGCGCCAAAACTGCCTGGATTCCCGACGGTGTATTTTTTTACCGACGCCTATTTGCCTTTTGGCGCCTGTCAATCTTACCATTAATAACCTATCTTAGTTACCGAAGCTTGGTCGTGGAAGCGTCGTGGGCGCTGATTGCTACATTAAGTGGCTGACTCCGACGTAGTCCATGCTGATGACGACCCAAGACCGGGATTCGACTGCTTTCAAATATAAACAGCTATCGGACAGCAACATACTAGCGAATAACTATAGGAACAAGTAGTCTGTCACTGATAACTGTGACGTAGCTTTTCAGCTATAGACACCTAAAGCCCCCGACAGAAAGGCCCCTGTTCGCGGCAGAATACTGCCGCATATAGGGTATGTCAAGGAGCGCATTTTCAAGCCCTCCACCCATTGCAAATGGACTCCAGCCACTCAAAAAAATCAAGCCTGCGCCCGACACTAACTGTGCTGGTTCCTATCTACAACGAAGAGGCAACCATAGTGTCCTTGCTGGAGACTCTCAAGGAAAAGGTCACAGCAAACCAGGTGATAATCATCGACAATGGCTCCAGCGACAATACCGCTGAACTGGTTAAACCCTTCTGCGACGGCAAAAGCTGGGTATACTTGCGCTATGCGGAGATTCAAGGCAAAGGAGCCGCGATCCGAGCCGGGTTGAAATTGGCTACTTGTGATTATGTGGTGATTCAGGACGGTGACCTTGAATACGAACCGGCGGATATCAACCGGCTCTTTGATTATGCCTGCGAGAATCAGGCCCGCGCGGTTTTCGGTTCACGAATACTGAATCAGCAGGCCGGTATTTCCTACCAACGGTACTATTGGGGAGGACGATTCCTCACCTGGCTGACCAATCGACTTTTTCATGCGGGTATAACTGACGAAGCCACCTGCTATAAGCTAATCGACAGGCGCCTGCTGGAATCCTTTGATTTGGAATGCCGGGAGTTTGAATTCTGCCCGGAAGTGGTGGCCAAGCTGGGACTAGCGGGAGTCAAGATTCATGAATTGCCCATAGCATATCATCCTCGCTCAATTGAGGAGGGCAAAAAAATCCGGGGTAAAGACGGAATAGCGGCAATATGGACTCTATTGAAATGGAGCTTTCGTAGATGATTTGTCGGGCAACGCAGTTAGGCCAGCTTACGTCGATAGTGTAAGTACAACAAGACAGCGGCTATCACACTCAACAGAGAAACAATCAAGCCCAATCCAAAATAAGGCGTTCTATACCTCAAGAATATCTCTGATTCTCCGGCGGGAAAGCTTACCGCAAGCAACCCCTGCTCGGCGCGTATGACGCTGCTGGCTGGCTGAACAACCTCCCAGCCAGAATCGTAACCCATCCCGAGAGTGATTTCCCCGCCAGTCACCGAGTTTAGCTTATATTTGATTTCATTGCCCCGATAGGACCTGCTGATTACTTCGGCGCTACCGCTATCAATGTGCTCATCCAAGACCTCGCCATCGGCTGTCACCAGACCGCGACCTTCCTCGTAAGCGGATAGCCAGGGCGCAAGAATCACGCCCCGGTTTTCCAGCACAGACTGATAAACCGCTTCGGGCTTGCCAATAGTTTGCTGAAAATCTTCCTGCCAATCCGCTTGAACTGCGGGGCGAATAAATGGCTGATTCAGTGATTGTTGCGCCACCCAGCAATTCACTACTACTATTGAGCCAATCAAAATCGCAGGAGCAAACTTCAAACTGGTAAGCTTGTCCTTGCCTTTGGCCAGCGCCGCTTTGATTCGATCTCGAAATTCATCATAGCCGAAACCAGCCAACACACCTAGCGCCAGAATCACAAATTGAAAAGAGCGCCCCGGCGCGCGACTGCTGGCAAAACCCGGCAAATAGCTCAACAAACGCCATGGCGACCATTCGACAAATCCTCCTAGTCCATGCAGAAAAAAGAAAGCCGCCAGCGCTACCCAAATCCAGGAGGGTGAAAAGTTTCGCGCCGCATACCAAGCTCCAAGCAACAGCGCCGGGAAAAACACAAAGGCCCCATATTCATGCCACCCCCCGGCCAGACCAAGATCACGATGACTATATAGTCCTTGATTGAAACTGAAGAAAACATCGGTGAGAGCGCCAAATGGCACAATATCATACGGCTCTCCGGCCCAGAAATTGTTTTGTAAATGTATGAACAGAGGTATGAACTTGACAGCGGCTATTCCTAAGCCCAAAACCCAGATGAGTGACATTCTTGAGATAGGCTTAATCGATTTGTCTCTTATGGCGTAGAGCAGAGCCAATGCGCCGATGAAAGTTGAAGTGAGTAAAAGCGGCGCTGCGGCGCCATTACCTAGAATCATCAATGCTAGAGCTATTCCGGCGAATATGATGTAACGCAGGTCTTGCGAAGACTGCGGGTTTTGCAGAGACCTCAGCCAAAAGAATCCTATCCAAGGTAGGTAACAGAATTGCGTAAATGGAATGTGTCCCTCAGAAAAATGTAACGCAAAATAGGCGGCGCCAAAGTAAACAGAAGCAAACAAATAACCGGCGCCTTCGGACATGCCCAAAGTTCTGGCAAAACGCACACTGCCCCAAAACCCCAAAAAGTAACAAACCATAACTTGAAGTTTCAAACCTATTACTGCGCCAAAGGCCAAAGTCAACGCATACAAAGGTGAGAGAACCGATACTTCAGGATGATGGAAAAGAATATTTCCACCACCAATGTACGGATTCCAAAACGGAAACTGCCCAAATTTGAGAATCATTACACGCGGAATCTCGGCCATCGCGGTGAAGAGCTCCCAGTCATGCACCCCTAGTTTCGAGCCACTGAAGAGAAACGCCAGCGAATACACCAATGCCGCTTGGGCGCAAACTAGCGCTTCGCGCGTGTAGTGATTCCTGTTTTCGTCAGTTAGCGCCGACATGGGAGCCTATGCTCTTTGAGAAGGACTTTTGCAACAATAGTAATGCGCTCGCATAAATCAATGGAGCGTACTCACCGAATATTCTTGTTTCATTCAGATTCCCAATAAGCAACATCGCCGCAAAGAAAAACACCAAACCGAGCAGAGCCTGCTTGATAAAATCATCATCGATACGCTTGCGCCACGCCATCACCGGCGCCCACAAGAACCCGAAACTGGAAAGCAGAATTAAGACCCGCAACGGAGAGAACAAAAACTCGAGATTAGAATCCAAATGAGTGCGGTCACCAGCAACTCCGTAGATTTCAAAAACACTTCCGGGATTATCGGCATACACCGTCCCTAGCCAGTACTTAATCGCAACCCATAGAACAAATTGCGCCCCGATGTGAAGCCACATTTCTTTTGCTGGAATACGTTTCCAACTCACCAGTAAATATATCAAAGTTACAAAACAAGTTGTCTCGCGATTAAGAGTCGCCAGCACAAATAGCGGATAGTACCAGCGCCAATTGCCGCGACTCATCAGCGCCAGCAAGAATGTGAAAAACATCACCGCCGGTAAATCAGCGGGAATAAATATCGCAATCTCTCGGGGCAACAAATAGTTCCAGGGTAATATCAACAGAATACCCGCAGATAGAATATCCAGAGTCTTACCGCGAAAATGGGGGGCAAGGAAATAGCGCGTGGCGATTACCACACCCAACACTGCAAGCGCTTCGACTGATTGATACAGCGCGCCAATAGACACTCCGGTAAGGTCATGCAACTTTCCGACAATAGTGGGAACCAATATCCGATACTGAAACGGACGATAGGCTGTGCCATCGATTAGCGCCTGCATAGTTGCCAGCGGAAAGTCTCGGTTGAAAATGAAACGCAGGGAAGAAAAATACAGGGCGCCAGCGCTAACAGCTAGCCAGTATAGAACCAGATAAACCGGGTTTTGCGAACTTGTCTTGGATGTATCGGGCATGGTGAGATAGTCATACTGATGTAACCGATGGAATAATCTCTAACTCACCAAGTTTCGCGCGTAAAGTTTCAACTGATTCAAAAAGCACGGCGCTGATGCCCAAAGTTTTTGCGGCGTCAATGTTGGCCTGACGATCATCAATGAATATCACTTCATCGGAAGAGCGCCCCGACCGCTCAAGAGCCGCGACAAAAATCTCCGGTTCGGGTTTAACAAAACGCGTGTCACAAGAATTGCAACAAGTCTTGAAAAACTTAAAATAATCAAACTGTGTGCGGACATAATCCAAATGCCAAACATTGGTATTAGACATCAACCATAAATCATGTTCCGCAGACAACTCCTCCACCAAGACTCCCATCTCTGGTCGAGCTTCAAGAATATCCTGATAGGCATGACGGAACTTCGCGGCGAATTCCTCGGAAGGTTCAACCTCCATAATCGCGCAACATCTATCATAGAACTCGCTGGAAACAATCAAACCTCTATCGAAATCCATGCCTGGTGAATCCGCATCAGTAAACAAACGCGCATTTATCTCCTCGCCAGATAGTGAGCAAAGTTTTTTCAAACGCTCAGTGCGTAAGTCAGAACGAAAAGTCACCAATGTATTGGCAATATCAAAGAGTATGAGTTTTCCAGACTTGGAATCAGTCATTGTAGTGATGCTCCTATTTGTCACGCTGAGCGAAACAGAGTTACAAGTGGAAGTAGGTCGGGTTCCGTAGTCCCATTTATGGGACGAAGAAACCCGACATTCTCCTCACTTGCCAACAATTCACTTGCTAACAATGTCGGGTTTCTTGTTCGCTTCCGCTCACGACGGAACCCGACCTACAAATTCTACAAATTCAAAACATCAACGATACGTCAAACCGGATCGCTGGTAAAATTGCAATCCTTATGCGCTCCGTCACAATACGGCTTCTTGAGTGACGCCCCGCAACGGCAAAGCGCGAATTTCTCTCGCACTTCCATCTCTTCTCCGTCAGGACCAATCATCTCGACTGGACCCTCAACTAGAATCGAACCGTTCTTACGTAACGTCAGTTTTACTTTTGCGCCATCTGTCATAATTACCTAGCCCCTATGTTTTTTCAGCAGAGAAGACCCTCTAGCAGAGAACCTTCTCCATACGTTCGCAAATATAATCAATTTCAGCGTCGCCAATAGTCAGCGGCGGCGAGATTCTGATTGTGTGCCCGTGACTGTCGTTGGCCATCATGTCCATCTTCAGCAACTGGTGACAATACTTCATGGCATCGCCATCATTGACTTCAACACCAATAAACAATCCGCGGCCGCGAACCTCTTTGACTTTGCTGGATTTCTTACCGATTTCCTCGAGACGGGCTTTCAACTTGGCGCCCATTTCTGCAGAGCGCTCGGAGAGTTTATCATTTACATGATTATCAAGCGCGGCAATTCCCGCCGCGCAAGCCAATGGATTACCACCGTAGGTTGAACCATCACGACCCGGAGTGAACACCATATCCATCAACTTCGAGTTTGTCACCAAAGCTGACAGAGGTGTCAAACCACCTGAAAGAGCTTTGCCGAGAATAACCGCATCGGGAATAACATTCTCATGCTGGAAACAGAAATCCTTACCAGTGCGACCAAGTCCAACCTGAATCTCATCGAAAATCAACATCAGGTTGTTATCATCAGCCAAAGTGCGCAAACCAGCCAGAAATTCCGGCGGCGGAACATTCATTCCACCCTCGCCCTGCATCGGCTCGACAAGAATTCCGCAAGTGTTTTCGTTTATCAAAGCCTTAGTAGCGGCAAGATCGCCATACGGAGCAGACGGAAAACCAGGGGTCAAAGGCCCAAAGCCCTGTTTATACTTTTCCGATGAGCTAAATGAAATCACTGAGATTGTGCGGCCATGGAAATTGTTATCAAAAACAATAATCTCCTGCTTGCCGTCCTCAATCCCGCGTTCTTTCCAACCATAGTAACGCGCCAGCTTCAACGCAGTTTCCACCGACTCAACTCCACCGTTCTTAGGCAGTGACTTGTTGCCATTGGCTCCAAATCTGGGGGCCAATTGTGGCAAAAAGGTAGAAAGCTTTTTCAAGAATATCGACAGCGCCGAGGTATAGACTACATTCGATATTACCGAGCCGCGTTGTTCGGTAAGGCAATCGACCACGCCCTTAACGATGTTTGGGTTGTGATGTCCGGCATTTGCAGAGCTGTAAGCCGCAAGACAGTCAAGTATCTTCCGTCCGTCAGCGGTGTAGAGGTAGCAACCCTCGGTCTTGCGCACTACAGTCTCAAGGCGCTCATAGTGATGCGCGGCAAACACGTGATCATCATCGATAACCTGTTTATCCGAGACAGTAAAAAAATCGTTATTGGGGAAATTGGTTTCCACTGCGACTCCGTCATTTTTTGTGGTAGATGTTGTTGTATTTGTAATAGTCATAATATCACTCTCAAATTCAATTTAGTTAAGAACCTAATCGGCCTGGTTTCTAGTTATTAGGACGCTGTTGTCCAACAGTTCCGTGGACAATAACTTCCTGCTGGGAAATACCGTCTTTAGGAAGAGAACTAGACAAAGGAACTACGTTCCCAGCTCATCCATAGTTTATTCTTATGGAATAATTGGCCACGTTCACTCCATCCGAGTAGTGGTATTCTTTCAGTCGAGATTTCCATCGATACTTTTCAACTATCAGACTAACTAGGGTGTCTGCAACTAAATAGGGCAACATATTGTTACAATAATTCGAAACCAGGACCGTTTCCTGCCGTACTAAAATGAGCAGAGGAGACCGACCTTTCGTCGAGAACCCAATATAAAGAATAGTAATAGCTTGTAAAGCTCTTTGGCAATGCAAGCGGTTCGTCTCTTCGCAAGCTCGTTAACCTATTGAATAACTGAACATACAACCTTGGGGATTCGATCTTTGAAAAGAATGTCTCTGACTCTCGAACTTGACCGACAGCCTCTGGTTTCTGTATGTTCTCAAATCCCGATACGTCCTCGCCTATCGGAAATATGCTCCCCTCACAATATTATTCTTACAAATTGTGAGCTAAGCATATTGTATCCATCTCTTAAACCCCGGATGAATTGATTGATAATGCGCCTTGGAACTAAGCCACATATAGACTTAAACCAGCCTCAAAGGTCAATTTCAACCCTTGCCCTGATGGTAGGGGTAATGATACTCGCTACAATATTTCCCCCGAATCCGGCGAAAGCGCAAATACCGAACTTCACGCCTCCCAGATTCGACACCCTCCGCCATAATATCGGATTTCTAACTGTGGCAAAAAGTAACGGCGGATACATGTTCGACGGAATCTATTCGCAACAACCCCGTGAGTATGCCCGCATTGCCGGGCTTTGGGTCGGTGGCGTTCTCGGTCGAGACACTCTAGTTTCCACTGCAGTGGATGACACCTGGCTCTTTGGAGGGAATTTCGGAGTTTTCGAAATGTGGGGTGGGGTAAATGATTCTATATCTCGCAAATCAAGCAATATCGGTGACCCGTTCTATAGCCCCGATGCAAAATCAGAGCTGGATATGACAGCTGTTTACTATGACACCCTAATTGACCCGCGCGGAACTGGGATAGACTTCATAGACAATCGCTTTCACCGACCCTTGAATCTCCGCATTTCCGAAACCAGCTATCAATGGGGGTTCGATTTCGCCGATGACTTTGTCATATTCGACTATAAAATCACCAATATTGGGATCCGCGATATCACCTCTGCCTTTGTGGGAGTGTATTACGACGGAGATGTCTTTTTCGGAACTGGCGGTGGTTTGCCGGCGATTATTGGCGGTGAGCAGTTTACCAGTGGAACCAACACCGATGATGTCTGTGGGTTCTTGCACACTGCTCCAGGGGATTGCGGTTTTGAGGACACACTTGATATCGCCTATATAATGGACAACGATGGCGACCCTAACCCTCCTGAATTCTGGAACCAACCGTTCTCTCTGAGAGATGTTTGCGGCATTAGAGTCTTGCGTGTTCCAAGTGAAGCCACGCAACGCAATTTCAACTGGTGGAATTTTTCTTTCCAGGCCGGACGGAATTTTGCCCCGCGTAAAGCTGGAACACCAGAGTTCCCGTTCAGAAACATGAACGGCTTTTTCGGAACTCCTTTTGGAGACAAAAACAAGTATTACGTCATGAGCAACGGCGAACATGACTATGACCAAATCACTACTGCGTTGAGTCACTCAATCGACGGCTGGCTCCCGCCTCCCAACAATGCGCTACAAATCAGCGCTGGTGATGACGTTCGCTTTATGCTCTCTTTTGGCCCCTTTGATATTAGGGCCGGAGAGAGCATCCACTTCACTTTTGCTCTGGTAGGCGGAGAAAAAGCTCATGTAGAGCCAACTAGTTTTGCCGATAATTTCAGCCCCTTTAATCCATCGAAGTTCAAAGAGACATTGGATTTTTCACACTTCGCCACCAATGCACGCTGGGCGGGCTGGGTTTATGACAACCCTGGCGTTGATACTGATGGTGACGGTTACTTCGGAAGGTCCCGTGAATGTGTGCTGGGAGAAAAAATCGTTTTTGACACTACTATTGTGTCAATTGATTCATCATTTATTCCATACGACACAATTCTGAATATTACAGAGACAATAGTGCCTACTGAAACACGACGTGATTTCTTTGAAGGTGATGGTGTTCCAGACTTTCGCGCGGCTTCGCCTCCTCCTGCGCCACGAACCTATTTTATCACCGAGCCGGGCAAGATCACCGTCCGCTGGAATGGATTCAACTCGGAAACCACGCCAGACCCGATTACCAGCGCTATTGATTTCGAAGGCTACAGAGTATACAAGTCGCTCTCAAATAATCGCGAGGATTTTGAACTGCTAACCTCTTTTGACTTTGAGGATTTCAACCGCTATCGATTCCTGCCGGATGCCGGCTCATTCGAACTTACCGACCCGCCCTTTTCACTGGCGGAATTGCAGACTCTGTACGGCGCTAATTTCTCGCCCTTGCTCTATGGCCGTGACAATCCATTCGTTTTCACCGATCGCCGAACCGGCAAGAAAACAACTTTCTATTTCACCAAACAGGATTGGAATCAAAACTCTCTCAACACACCCGTATCCATATCCAAAAGATTCCCTAACGCTACCTTCCCGGGCATCGACCCGACTAAGTGGACTCTTGACGACTTAACCGAAGACGGCGATCCGAAGTTCTGGGAGTATGAATATGTAATAGACCGACTTCTGGAATCAGTTCCTATTTGGGTGGCTGTAACAGCATTTGATTACGGATCGCGTAGCGTTGGTCTATCGAGCCTGGAAACCAGTCCCTTGAAAAACTCCAAACAGGCCTTCCCCTTGACAGACTCTGACGAGTTTACCGACAAGCCACTTCAAGTGTCAGTCTATCCTAATCCATATCGGGTAGATGGGAACTATCGTTCAAGTGGATTTGAGGGACGAGGAAATGAACAACTAGCTGACGAAAGAGTTCGCGCCATTCATTTCATCAACCTCCCGCCAAAATGCGAAATCAACATCTTCTCGCTTGATGGAGACCTAATCAGACAGATTATTCATGACACACCGCCCGGTGACCCGACCGCTATGCATGATTCATGGGATCTAATTTCACGCAATCTGCAAATTGTAATGTCTGGAATCTACTACTACGTGATAGAAACTCCCGGAGGCGAAACTCAGGTGGGTAAGTTTGTTGTGATTATGTAGTTATGATTATGTAACTTAGTTGGCTAGCTCTTCGGGGGCCAATCGAAAGATATCACACGGCCATCGAAGTCTAACTTGATATTGCTTTCAAATGTGCGCTTCTCAAAGTGGAAAGTCACTCCGGCGCTATGGCCGTCAGCTGATGCGTCAATATCAACTCTTTCTATTCTGCCGTTTTCCTGCTGTGAGTCACGAAGCTGACGTCCAGTAGCGACAAGTGGATTTTCTACCAGAAGTTTTGCCCCCAGATGACGCCGGAAGTTTTCCGAATCTAGCGTGTTGTAAGATGTCACTAGATTATCTACCACTAACTGCATTCTTTCGGTAACATTTCCCTTTGTCGAACCTTTGGATGAGTCTGCCCCTGAACATCCTGTAAGAGAAATGCTGGAGAAGGTGACAACCACCAGCAACCAATACTGTAACGAAACGAGAGTTGAATTCTTTTTCATGCTTTCGATTATCCTATACAAACTCCGGTTAGCACATAGCGATGATCGCTACTTGATGATTCCAAAATCAGTTAAGTAAGCAATATCTCATACGTCTCTACAACAGGACCGGCCCCTAAGGGTTTCATCTTTGCGAAACATTCTATGGTTAACGACAAATATAACCCGCGAGCGCCAAAGACTAAAAGAAAGAAATACCACAGACAAGTATTTAGCTTTTCTTGGCCCCTTTCTCTAGTTTCTTCTCTATGTCCTTGCGAGTTAGGTGTAGCTTGTTGAAGCTATCTGCGGAAATCACATAATACCAATCAGCGAATCGGCTATTAAGTTCATCAGAGCGCTCACGCCCAAATGTCACTATCTGCTCCCAATCCGAGTGAAGATCATCGAGTGACTTGTTTTTCTTGTCCTTTTCAGACCACAGACTATCAGGCTTGTTTAGATATTCAGTGTCGGATGGAGCAATCGGCTCAGGAAAATCTGACTCCTCAAAATTGGTAGTCACAAACAAGTAACGGTTCTCTCCCGGGCCGCCATCTTTTTTATCACTCGCGGCTGTGCCCGCTGAGACATCCTCACCACTTCCATAGACTATCTCTCCAAAGCGTAGTGAATAAGTAACACCGCGATATGTGTGGATCTGAAGCTCGCCCTCGTTGGAGCGCAATGACCCGTCACGAGTCATGAAAAACCCTTTGCTTTGCAAAGAGCGTATGTTGTCCGTGGTAATCTCTGTTGTCGCTTCAGATTTACTCAAACTAGCCGAAAGCCCCGCGGGCTTGCGTCTCACTCCTACAATGGACAGTGAGTCAATCGCAGTTATCAGTGAATCCATTTTCAAAGAGTCTACCTCATAGCCCTTGTGACTCTTCTTGGTTCGCCATCCCTGCTCATCCAGAGCCAGCAGAATATTGTCCCTGGTATTCACTGACCCTGTTCTCTCATTGATTGAATAGTCCTGAATAGTTACAGCGGCGATTTCGGATCCGCTTAAGTCCAGCAAATCCTGATTTATCCAATCCTGAAATTTCGTAGAGAGCTCAATATCCATCCGTGAAGCATAGACTCGTTTCTCACCGGGGATTCGCACGAATCTAAAACCCTGATGTGACGGAACTGGCTTGCCAACAATAAAGTCTGCCAAAACAGCTCCGCTGGCATCTTTGAGTGTAATACGTTTGCCACGACCTTCCAGCGATGGTGATGTGTCATCAAGCGGATCAATAACACCACAGCCTTCATGTTCGACAACATTGTCAGTTCTGAAATCATCCTTCTTGATGCCAATCACTCCTGCGGCAGTCTTTGCTAACCTGTCTTTTGCATCGGCAGGGTAGTCATGATGTGACGGTATGGTCCATTTGCCGTCTTTGAATGTCACCTTAAACGGAATCGTCGAGCCGCTGTTTGAGTCATACTCAATCACTTCCAGCGTTGTAGCAACATTCGGATCGGTGAACTCCGGGAAAAACGCCTCCCCCTGATCTAAAAAGGCATCAGGAGTGGCGCCGGGCTTGGAAAGAAGAAATGCAATTGAAGCCAAGACAAGGGCCGCTATTCCAAGACTGATTGTTTTCTTAGTTTCGTTCATAGTCAAGATATTCATCTATTGTTACAGGTGTTACAATTGTTTGCTATTCCTGTTGGTTATTTGTTTGTTCGCAAGGTTCGCGCCGCGCTCATGCTTTCGCGCTCGCGTTTACGACGACGCATAAATATGAAAATACCAAAAAACAATGCCGGAAGCGGCGGAAGCGCTACCGCCATAGTTTTGATGCGGCTTTGGATGCTACGTATTTGCAATTCCATCTTTTCTTTGCTTCGCGCAATGTCCGCTTCTTTTTTGGCTTCGATATTCGTCTTGATTGCCTCAAACCTGCGGTTCTCAACCTCTTGTAGGTTTTGAGCCATGATTTGTTTGGTCTGTTCGTCCAAATCTGTGCGTAAACTTACTTCGGCAACTTTGTCATTTAGTCGCTGTTGCGCTTCGGTTAGCTCTTTGGTTGCCGCTTCTTCGGCAATCTTTTCATCGGCGATACGTTTGTCATAATAATCCCGTGACTGCTCTTCCACAGTTGTCAAAGTGCGGTGCTTAACTCGTTTCCTGCGTAAAGCGATAAACGAAGTGTCACCGACCAGCACATCCATGCAATTCAGGAAAAACGGGATATTATCAAAATCGAGATTCTTATTCCCCATATTTCGTATCTGAAAAAACTGATCGCCCACAAAATCCAAGTCAGCTATGACAATCATATTGACGTCCGCCGGAGGCGAAGTAGAATCTCTAACCGGCAAACTACCGGCAACCCTCGCCGCTGGAACATAGTAAAGCGCATCCTGAGATCGCCTCGGGTTTCGATTCAATGACAGCCCAAAGAAACTGCGTTGCACCAATTGTTGTAGAGGTGTCACTCCCGAAGTTGCTCCACTGGAAATCAAAGGAGTGAATTCAACATCAATGATATCAGACTTTTGTAACATGCCGGGATATAGAAGCACCATCTCCTGCATACCGGCGCTGGCCGGCTCGCTTTGATTGAACGCCTCTTTTGCGCCATTGCCCTGCGATATGAAAACTAGCTCAGGCGGTAATTGCGCCAATTCAGGATGCGGATTATACGCATCCCAAAAGACATTCCCCGGATTCCATTCTATCCCAAATTCCACCAACAAGCGATGCACATCACCCTTCGGTTCTTTTTGAGGCTGTTTATTCTGCTGGAACGGATTCGCTCCGGCATTACGAGGCAATAGTGGCGCCAGCCCCAAATCAAAGGTAGGCATAGGGTCAACCAGCATCAAAGTCGGAGCGCCGGTTTTGATGTAGGTCATCACATTATCCATTTCGTCAGTGGTCAACACCGATGGCAAAGCCACCAAAAGAGCGTCATAGGTTCCGGTGATGGAATCAGCAGGAGAAACCTGCGTTACTTCATATTGTTTTTGCAGTTCAGCTACAATCGGCCAGGGTGGACTGCTCTTGAATGTCTGGAAATCAAATCCGCCAAAGAGCTTGGCGTCGGTGGTGACAATACCCACAGTCTTGCGCTCGGTATGCGCCACCGAACGAATGCTACGAGTCAATTCATATTCAACCGGCATCCCGCGTTCAAAAAACGGAATCACATCCTCGCGCGAGCCGCAGGTGAAAGCAATGCCCATAAACACCTGTTGCATATTTGTACGCGCTGTCCCGCCGCCAACTAGCTCGCGAGGTGTTATGCCAAATTTCTCGCGGGCGTCTTGCGCGTTTTGGGTGTAGGGTTCGGTTTCCCGAATGATAACTTGCACGTTATTGCCTGAGCTGGCGCCGATTTCAGTTAGAAATCCTATTATGTTCTCGCGGGTCTCAACTAGAGATTGCGGGACACTCGGACTTAGGAAAGCCTGAATCAGAACCGGCCGGTCATCCGGCAATTCAGCTAATAGCTCTTTAGTTGTATCTGACAGAGAATGTAGTCCTTCGGAGGTTACATCCAGTCGCAGGGAGGAGTAAGCCGCAATCGAAGTGGCGCTGATTACGATTACTATCAAAGCAAGCGCTCGAAGAACAAAATGATTCTGCATGCTCAAAGCGCCAACTTTTTCGCGCAACCAATGTCGACGACCAAGAACCACTATATTTAAGTACAAAGCGAAAGCGGCAATCGAAACGAAATATGTCAACCCAGAGAAACTAATCACGCCCCGGCTGAAATCATCGAAATGCTGGAAAATCCCCAGCGGAGCTATGGCCTTGCCGAAAACTTCGCTGAAAGCAAATTGGGGTGAATCAATAAACACTAAGAACGAACAGAATATCGCTCCCAGTATAAATGACACTGTGACATTAGAAGTTAGTGACGAGGCAAACATCCCCACCGCCACCAAAGCCGCGCCAATCATCCAGTAACCAAAATAGTTTCCAAACATCAAACCCAAATCCGGGTCACCAAGCCATGACAACACAAACACATGACTGAGCGAAAGCGCCAGTGATGCGCTATAAACACCCAACACTGCAAAATACTTTCCGAGGGTGATCTCCAGATCGGTCGCGGGTAGTGTCAGCAGTAACTCATCGGTGCCCTGCTTGCGCTCTTCGGCCCACACACTCATAGTCAACGCTGGAATGAAAAACAAGAGCAAGAACGGGAAGTAGACATTCAGTTGATCTAAATTCGCCAGATTATTCTGAAAAAAATTCTCGCTCCAGAAAGCCGCCGCGGCGCTCAGAAAAATAAACAATGTCAAAAACACATACCCCGAAGGGTTCATGAAATAGGAGCGCAAGTCTCTCTTAGCGACAGCGAAAATTATATCTTTGTTAATGTTCATCATACTGAGCCTCCTGCAAGTCCGGCTGTCGCGGCGGAAGTTGCCTGCGAATTATCTGTGAGCCTGTAGAAGCTTTCCTCAAGTGTGCAGTCTTGGTGAAGATCTTGCGGGGCGCCGTCAAAAACCAGCTTGCCCTCATGAATGAATAATACTCTATCGGCCACCGCCTCTACCTCGCCTAGAATATGTGTCGAGATAAGAATAGTTTTGGACTTACCAAGTAGTTTGATATTCTTTCTGAATTCGCGAATCTGATTCGGATCAAGACCTGAAGTAGGCTCATCCATTATTAGCGCCTGTGGATCATGCAACAACGCCTGCGCCAAACCAACCCGCTGACGATAGCCGCGTGATAGCTTGGAAATCGGTTTTTCCAGCACATCGCGCAAATCCGTTTGATGTACAACTCGCTCGACGCTATCGGTAAGCGATCTATTCTTCAATCCACGCGCCTCGCCGAAGAACTCCAGCAATTCACGCGGAGTCATGTTTTCATAAAGCGGCCCGTTTTCCGGCAAATATCCCAAAGCGCGCGAGGCCGCCAGACGGTCTTTCGATACATCATGACCGGCGATTGCCGCGCTCCCTTTGTTTGGGGCTAAGAATCCACTCAGGATTTTCATGGTAGTCGACTTCCCGGCCCCATTCGGTCCGAGAAAAGCCACCACCTGGCCTTTGGGAATGGAAAAAGTAATGTCTTCAATGGCGACGAAGGGTCCGTAGTACTTAGAAAGCCCACTAGCCTCGATTATCGTCTCTGCTGTCTGTTCACTCATTCATCTGTCCTGCAATAGTTTATCTACGTAACTGTCGTTCTTTGTCTCTATTTGGGTTTATACCAAAAACCGCCCCGATAGTTTTCTCAGCCTCGAGTTTTTTTTCGAAATTCTCGAAAAAATCAACTCCAAACTCACAAACCCGAGGTCTGGATATTTTTCATCCGCCTCGTTGAACTATCGCGGTGAGGAATATATAGACGAAGAGGGAGTTTGGGCAAGTCGAGCGCGAACTTGCCCTCGAAACTTCACCTAAAGGCTTGTTGATCAAGAGCCCCATTTGATGTGTGATATCTTATTCAACAAGCCTTAACGTGCCCTCAATCTCGGACGTAGTCCACGATACAAAGCGTAAAGAAGTAGCATCAATCCGAAAGCGCACACAATTGTAGCCCCGGTAGGAGTATCAAGCCAAAAGGATGATACTAGCCCCAAAACCGAGCTAACTATCCCAAATATCCAAGCGAGAATCAGGCGATGGCTGAATTTTTCCGCCACAAGGGAGCCGAAGACACCTGGTACTACAAGAAAAATGAAGACCAATAATACACCGCAGATTTTGACCGCAGTTGTGACCATAATTGCGAAAGTTGCATAGAATAGGAAATCCCAAACACGATGAATTGATGGGCCACTTTGTTTTCCGAAGGTCAGTGGAATGAATCGAGATCGCGCAAGCCAGTGAAACAACCCGATCGCGCCAAAAACCAGCGTGGCGCTTAACACTACATCCGGCGTAACTGTAAGAATACTACCTATTAGAAGATGCTCAATGTGTTCAGAGCCCTCTGGGGAATGGCTGACCGCAAGAATCGACGCTGCAGCTGACACAGCGTAAACGATTCCGATTATTGCTTCTTGAGGAACTTTACCTTTCACTCCTCTAGCGAAAGTAAATATGATTGCGCCCACAAAAGCGAATCCTAGAGAAAACAAGTACGGGACAGTCCCTTCCGGTTCATAGCCAAGCAAAAACGCCATCGTCATTCCCAAACCGGCGATTTGCGCCAGGGACAAGTCTACAAAGATAATCCCACGCTTTATAACATGTAGACCAAAATACGCATGTATGGCCACGGTGGCCAGGCAGATCAAGAACGGCCAGAAGAGAAACTCTATGTAATCCATCATCTGACGACCTCTAGCACTGCTTCTACATTTGCGGAAATCCACTGCAAGTATGTTTCGTTTTTGTCTCTACCTCCAACAGAAGGATACAGAGAAACAACCTTGGCTTTTGAACCAGCGGAGATTTTTTCTGCCGGGCGTTTGTCGAAATAAACTTCCACACCTATGGCCTTGATGTTTTTATCACGAACAAGGTCGCTGATTTTCTTCAATTGTGATGGCGAGGGTTGCACACCGGGGTATGGCTCGATGAAGCCAGCGGTAACTAGGCCCGTGAAGTCATTAAAGTAGGGCCAGGAATTGTGGTAGTAGACTATCTCAACTCCTTTGAGTGAATCCAACTTTGGTTGCAGTTTAGCGATACCGTCATTTAGTTTGTTTAGCACACTGTCACGTCTCGCTGAATACTCTTCAGCGCGTTTTGGGTCGAGTTTCGATAGCCCGCTTAAGATAACAGAGCTAATTGGCTTCACACTGGCCGGAGTTAGCCAGTAATGTGGGTTACCTTGCTGGTGGATATCGCCGTAACGCGCATCGGCCTTGTATTTGGGGACTTCCAGAGGTTTGATATCTTTTGAACAGTCCAACACCAACAGATTACTATTGCGGGACCCGTTTATGATATTATCCATCCACAGATCGAGTCCAAGTCCTACCTTGAAAACAATGTCTGCTTTGGCGACTTTCATCATGAAACTTGGGCGAACATCAACAAAATGTATGTCCCGCTTGGGGCGGGCTATTACATCTACTTTTACTTCATCACCCCCTATTGCCCTGGCAAAGTATGCAAGATCATTCGTAGAACAGACTACACGAGTCTTGGCATGTGAAACCTGGAATGCGGTTACAATCATGAGTGAAATGGTCCAAACAGTCAGTCGAGGCAAAAAACGACTGGATGACTTACGTGTTTTGTATGAATCTCTGAGCATGCTGTCTCCTAGAAGTTATGTGGTTTGTGCGGGCCCAACGAAAACACAAGTTGTGTTGTGATTTCCCAAAATCCTTTTTGATTCTCCGGTTGAGTGAAATGTCCTGCGATACGCACTACAGAAGTTTCTTCTACTGGAGAAAAACCCAAGAAAACGCCGCTACGCCAAAGCGTACTACTCGATTCAACATATGCCCCCGAAGAGCCGGATAGTTCTTTTTGTGCAACGAGTTCGAAAATTGCGCCGATATTGTATCGTCGTCTGAATCGATAGTCCAAATAGCCATACCCGCCATGCGAAGTCAGGCGTCCAATTGGTGTATCGTCCGAGCGTAGCAACGCTTCCCCTTCAACTTGCAGTCCTTGGTATTGTGACGGATGATATTTCAGTTTGAAGTCAAAACCGACTATCCAGGAGCGATACTGTTGCAACCCGGACGACGGCATAAGCGCAACTGAATCCATGCGACTAACTTCATTCAACCCTGAAACTCCTAATGCCAATTCGGTTGATTCTCCAGCTGCGAAAGAAGAGGTCAACCGACCGAAAAATCCCGCATCTGGTTTCTCACTTTGCATAGTGATTTCCGCTTCACTGAACAGTCCCTCTCCTTGAACCACGCCCACCATTAACTCTGTATAGGCTTCGCCAGTCGGTAGCAACCGAGAGGCAACTAACGAAATCTCGTTGAGACCTTCATCAGTGAAAAAGAGCGCATGGGGCAATGGCCTCTTCAAAAATGACCACGCATGCTCATGCACAGAGTTTAGTCTCCCGAATTTCAACAGACTCTTACCGGCGAGAACACTCAAACCTAAAGGAAGTCCTCGATTAACGGTCAGGTACAACTCTTCAATATTTGCCGGTTCGCCGTCTGCCGCAGAAAGAATACCTACGGCGTAGGTATACGGATTCACATAGCCCGCGAAATTCAACTCCATCTCTGGATTAGCTAGGTTCAACTCACGTATTTCCGATGGACGCGCCACGTCATTGTGAGTGAATACCCGAAGATCACTGATAGCTGAAATATCTGGATTCAAGGTTGTTTGAGCTGTAGCATATCTCGCGAGAGACAATACAGCGCACAGCAAGAATATGAAACGTATCATGCAACAAATCTCCCAACACTCAAAGACAAGCCCATATCCTTGCGAATAACCAAAGTTAACCCAGCCGGAATACGCAGAGCTAGAATTTGAGTGAATTCTAGTGTTAAGTTTTTTTGATGAAAACTATTAGTTCAATCTCGCAGATAAATGCAAGACCGGGGACTAGAGATGTGGAGGAGGACGAACGAGGGATTCAAAAGTTATGCTGATACTGTAGTTGTAATATGGCGAGCAATTGATTATCTCGAATTCGTGAAGAAAGCGCTCGACTTCAATGGCGGGAGTCGGCTTTGTTATCCTCTGACTCGTTTTACAAATTGCACATTCACTAGATTTGTTTTCGCCTGAATCGCAGTGAGCCACATGCGCCACCATTAGCGTAAAGCCTGTTAGCACAAATACTGATGTTATGGCCCTCAAGTACGGGTTAGAAAATGGAATCGCGCGGCGTATCATAGTCTTTCAAGCTAGCGATAATGAATTCTCATGTCAAATAGTCCTGAAAAACCATGCTATGGCGACTACTTGAGACGATAATTAAGGACACAAACGTTGTTCTGCTATCGCAGGCAGACATAACATACTCTCTTGCATGAGGTTACTGTTCTAGCCGCTATCCCACTTGCCAAACGGAGTAAAACTTGCTATTATTCCGATAACGGAGTCCGAAATCCGATTATGTCTTCCCTACTCTCAAAATCTTCGATCTACGCTCTCAGGGCATCGCTATATATGGCAACCTTACCGCCAGATGAATATGTGCCGGTGCATGATATCGCTGAGAAGCTGGGTATTTCATTCCATTTTCTAGCGAAAATTCTCCAAGCTCTTACCCATCGTGGGATTCTTAAGTCGTTCCGCGGCCCTCACGGCGGAGTGGCGTTGGCTCGTCCAGCGGATGATGTTTCTTTGAATGAATTGATTGAGGCTGTTGATGGCCAACAACGATTCGAGGGGTGCCTGATGGGGTTGCCGGGTTGCGGTGTGGAGAAACCCTGTCCGCTACATGAGCAATGGGAAAAGACTCAGGCTTCGATATCAGCGATATTCACCTGCTCAACCCTCGGCGAACAGGCGCGTAGAATCAAAGAATTGGACTTGCGACTTCATTGAGAACAAGTACGCCAGGGTAATAAAAACAGGGAGCGTCATCGCTATTCGATGACGCTCCCTTTGTGTATCTAACACAGAATATCTTGAATCAATTTATTTGAAACGCTTCGGCGAAGCCGCTTCCCAAATTGCAATAATCGGACTGGCCACAAATACCGAACTATAGGTTCCGACCAGTACGCCGAGAATTAGCGCCAGCGAGAAATCATGAAGCACTTCTCCACCGAAAAAGAACAGCACTGTCACTACTGAGAGTGTAGTCAGTGAGGTAATAATCGTACGTGATAGTGTTTCATTGATTGATAAATTGATAGCCGGAACAAATTCCGCTTTTTTGCGAAACTTCTTTAAGTTCTCGCGAATCCTATCATAGATAACCACAGTATCTGTCAACGAATATCCCGCTATAGTCAACAGCGCGGTGACTACCAGCAAAGTAATCTCGATATCCATCAGATAGAAAATACCCAGCACTGCGGCAATGTCATGGAAGGTGGCGATTGTTGCCGCTACACCTCCGCGGAAGTCAAAGCGTATGGCAATATAGAAGAGGATACCGACGACAGACCAAACAATCGCCCAGAAGGCGTCCTTACGCAAAGAAGCCCCAACTGAAGGTCCAATGGTGTGCTCGGAGTCCTTGACGAATTTGTTATCGGCTATCTCTGTGGTTATTGCATTTTCTAAGCGATGTGAAGCTGTTACACCATCCACCGCCTCAGTCTGCTTGATACGAATCAAGAAAGTGTTCGGGGTTTCTCGTGACTGGAGCTGTTGAATTGTAGCTCCGCTAAACCCCGCTCCTTCGACAACTGAGCGAAGTTTGTCAATTCCAATGTCTTTTTCGAAACTACCTTGAATCATGGTGCCGCCTGCAAAGTCGATACCCATGTTTCCTTTATCTAAGGCTATCATGGTGAAGGCGTACAAGCCTATGGCCATAAGCAAGGCTGAAATTCCAAAAGACACTTTGCGAGCGCCAATGAAATCTATATCTGTTTTTCCAATTATTCTAAACATAATCTGTTATCCAGTTCTTATCCTTTAATGCGTACATTTCGTACAGATTCTCTTAACCTGTTTCTATCACTGTGCATTCAATCACTGTGCATTCAATCAGTCGCTCTATATGCTGAGAGTTTTGTAATTCTTGCGCAAATTGAAGAACATTCTAGTGATGAACCAAGCGGTTATAAGTGAGATTCCAACACCCAGGAACAAGGTGACAGCAAAGCCGCGCACCGCTCCGGAGCCGAAAATGTAGAGCATTCCGGCGGTTATCATAGTTGTTACATGCGAATCAATAATCGCCAGAAACGCTCTTTCGTAACCGGCGTCAATTGCCGAGCGAACATTTTTGCCGGAGCGCATTTCTTCTCTGATGCGCTCAAAAATCAGCACGTTGGCGTCAACTGCTATACCAAGGGTCAAAATGATTCCGGCGATACCAGGCATTGTCAGTGTTGCGCCAAGTCCGGCCATGATAGCCAGCAGGAAGAACAGATTGAATATCAACGCCACATCGGCAATAACACCTGAGAGGCGATAGTACACTCCGATGAACACGAGAACGACTAAGAGTCCCCACAGAGAACTGGTGTATCCCTTGTGAATAGAATCCGAGCCTAGTGTCGGGCCGACCAGATTTTTCTCGATGATTTCGACGTCGACCGGCAAGGCTCCAGCTTTGAGAACTGTTTCCAAATCTTTAGCGTCCTTTGCGCTGGCTGAACCACCAAGTGTGATCTGTCCGCTGGTTCGAATACGTCCATTGATAAACGGCGCGCTCTCGACCTTATCATCGAGCACAATTGCAAAAGGCTTATCGATATTGTTACTGGTCAAGCTGGCAAACTTGTTTGCCGCCTGTCCTGATAGTTTGAAATTAACCACCGGTGAACCGGTTTGGTCACGATTGGAGCGAATGGACTCCAGATCTTTTCCAAGGAAACGCACTTCGTTTTTCAAGAAATAGATTCTGAAGACTTCCTGATTGTTTTCGACAGCGTCACGCGTCGAAAATAGAATCTGAGTGCCCTTGGGGATAGCCCGCTGAACTTCAGGCATTTTCAAGATCTTCTGAATCTTCTTCTTCTCGCTAACCGGGATAGTGATTGTCGGCCAGGGAACATTCAATCTGCTGATGCTATTGCGACTTAAGAAGGTTGAGCTAAACGGCTGTTCTTCTTCAGGAGTCGTTTGATCAAAGAGGCCAGTATCACCACTGGCTGTATCTGTTCCAAGAAGTTCAGAGAGCAAATCGTCACTATTGGCGGCGGTATCAGCGTTAGCCGTTTCAGCATCGTCAGCCTGGTTCTCTTCTGAGGTTTCGACCGGCGTAGCGTTACTGGCTTTGGCGACCAAAATGCTATCAATCTTGCGAATAATTTGATTGGCTGTCTCCATTGTCTCGACCATTTTGAATTCGAGACGAGCTGTACCACTAATTAGCTGCTCTGCGCGTTCTTCATCTTTCCAGCCCGGTAAGTCAATGATGATTCTATCGACACCCTGAGTTTGGATAATCGGTTCGAAAACTCCTTCGGGATCGACGCGATTACGAATGATTTCTTTGACACGATTGACAGCATCGGCGCGTTCGCTCTCAGGTAGAATCTCTACTTTCGCACGAACGACAGTGTGAATTCCACCCTGCAAGTCCAAGCCCAATTGCATAGAGCCGCTGAGCAGTTTCTTGTATTCATCAGGATTGGTTTCGAGCAACAATTGTCGCTCGGACTCATCCATTGTCCAAAGCCTGAATGTCTTTTGAGAGGCGATAATACTGATGACTATCATCAGCACAGTAACTATCACACTCCATTTTTGCTTACCCATACGGATAATACCCTTTCTGTTTGTTCCCCTATTAGCTTTCACTAAAGCGGAGCCAAATTTATTAACTGCCTCCTGCCATCGTCAGCAGAGAACAGTCCCTCTTAATATTATTGTCTGATGAAATTTCGCGGCTGATTCTTTTGCTAAGAATCACATGGAGCAAAAACTAACTAACGCCAGATGGTTTATGACCCAATAGCGTTGCGGCGAACCGCTTGGCGGGATGCTCGGGGTGAATTGAAGTTGCTGCAATTGTAATAGTCGATGGCCGACGGGTGTGAATGTCTGCGGCATCTGATTGATCGTGGAAGCGAGTTGAATTTGATGAGCTGACAGTTCCGTTGGCTGAGGCGCTTACTAACCAGAGTGTAACAGGCGAACCGCCTGGAGGATTGTGAGTCATTCCGCCATCTTGTGCGAGCGGGTCACCCTCTGTTGTATTTGCGGTAAGGTCGTTTGATTGAATTGTAGACGGTGTAAAAGGATTATGGGTAAACCTTAGTGAAAGTGAGTTGCGCCTGTCAGTATTGGTTTCGTGCGTATTTGATTTCGCTGGATGGCCAACAACCGAGGCTACAGGTGAGTCAGGGGTTGAGACATAATACAGAGGTGATGCGCCGGCGCCGACTAGCGAGAATATCCATAGCGCGATTACCGAGAGGCGCAAGGGAGAGAGTGGGCTTTGAATTCGTTGGCTTATCATCTTAGTTACTCTGTATCTCGAAACATCTACGCGCTCTTTGGGGCTACTTCATGAATTGATATACCATCGGCCTCACTGAGCGTTTGGTCAATATAGATGACCCAATTCAAGTGTCAACCTGGTATGTGAAAGTCGAACTGGAATCTCCATATCCTGGTTTAAGCAAAATCCAAGCCGGTCAGGTTTGAAATACGCCAAATCGCCGGATTGGAGCAGTAATAATAGCTGCAATAATATCAGCCGCGTAAGATCATGTTAACTATGTCTTTACGGTGCAGGACTCCTATGGGCCTATTGTCCTCGTCGACTACATACATCCGTCTGAGGTCATTCTTTATCATCAATGCAGAAACCGGCACAATATTGTCGGTTGGCAGGACAATTTCGTGGTCATCCTGAAAAATCTGAGAAATCTCAATCTTGTCCGCCTTCTTGAGAAGCTCCTCGAAAGGCTCCTCGGGCACATCGTAGTCGGGTGTAGAGGCCAAAGATTTATAGTCAGGTAGGGCGGCGGTGAGTAAATCGCTATCAGAGATTTGACCGATTAGTTTTCCGGCATCGTCGATAACCGGAAGAGCCGAGAGGCGATGGCGAAAGAGATCATTGGCCGCCTGCCTGAGAGATTGGCTTTCTGAAATAATTACCGGATTATGTCGCATCAAGTCTGCCACAGTGATTTTCCGATTAACCATCACTCCTGACTGCCAAATAACATCCAGCATTTCATAGGGCGTATTCGCCTTTTTCAACTTATCAATGTTCTCTCTTGAGCGAGCGAAGTTTGCCAGCGCAGAAAGTGTCTGCAGATATAAGCGAGAGATATTTGAAGGAGTCAGTAGCAAACAGACAACCTCCAGCGGAGTTCCATCGCGACAGTTCTCTACCCCGGTGCGTGAGACACCCATAGCAAGATACATTTTTGACACCGCGTCAGTGCGCGCATGCGGGAAAGCGAAACAATGCCCGTAGGAAGTGTCCTCTATCATTTCGCGTTCGAGAATCTTTTTCATGACCTCATCGGTGTCGATAGATGGGTCATGTGCAGTGATTTTCTCCAATAGTTGGTCGATGGCCTCAACTTTGCCACACCCGGTAATGTCCGGTATTAGAAACTCAGGGTTCAGCAATGTCGCCAGACGCATCATTTTGAGGCCCTCTCGGGATTTTGTTCTTCGGAGACATCCATGGCGCTAGAGATTGTTACATCTGAATTATGTGAGTTTGGGGGCTCAGGAGCAAGTCTCTTGGAATAATCCTTTGCTGGATAAACCGTTTGGTACGGACGTCCTTTCATTGAATCAGGTGCGGCGATTCCACCGGAGACCAAGAACTTGAAGCCTTCTTCGATTGTCATATTCAATAGTGTCACATCTGCAGGTGGAACGAGAATCACCATGCCAGATACTGGAGTCGGGGTCGAGGGGATAAAGAGGCAGACGAGATCTTTCTTGGTGGAGATGTTAGTATTGGGGCTATTGGTATCGGTGTTGTTTTCATCGATTTGCAATTCCGTACGATTCACCAAAAACGCCAACGCGTAAGAGCCGCGACGAGGATACTCCACCAGCACAACTTGCTTGAAGGCATGCTTGTTGGGTAGAGTGACCCCTTCTACTAGTTGCTTAGCAGCGCCATAAATTGTGCGCACACCCGGAAAACTGGTAAGGAGTTTTTCGCCATAGCGCAGAAAGTTTGCTCCGACTAAGTTTCTCGCAAAGAAACCTACCAAGAGGATTAGCAGTATGGTGGTGACAAGTCCCAAGCCGGGGATACTGTAACCGAAAATATGTTTGACAATCGGCGCGAGCACACCATCGATAGTCTCAAAGAAAAATCTAAGCAGAATGAAAGTGAGTATCAGCGGCGCAACCACCAGAGCGCCGGAGATGAAATTCCGCTTGAGGATTAGTCTTATACGTTGGGATAAAGGCACGAATGCTCCATACAGCTAAGAAATAATTTTGTTACGCATTCCCGCTTCTAGAATTGATTTTGAAAAGCGGGATTGCCTCTCTAAGTCAAAGTTAGCGCTTTACTCGGCAGAAAACTGAAACAATCGTATTTTTCTTTCTCTTGTCTCTCATTCAATGCAAACCTAGAACCCAAAGACGCTGGCGGCCTGAACAGTAATTTCCTGAACAGCCGCAGGGTTTATACCCGCATAGACGAGCATCGCACAAGTGAGTACCGCCGCCAGCCTCATTGAAGGAGTAAGATGTGGCGTTGTGTAAGTGAGCCCTTGCTTCGGCTTGCGGAGCATACTCCAGATTACCCGGGCAATCGAGAACATTATCACAAGTGAGACGACAATGATTAGTGAGAACGCCCACCATTGCTGGGAATCAAGCGCCGATTCAACCAGTTCTTTTCTAGCTATGAAACCTCCGGTGAGCGGGACAGCGCCTATTGAGGCTAGCGTCAGAATCAGCAACCCGGCGGTGAGTGGCGAACGATGCGCCAGTCCGCTCAAATCTGAAAGCGAGGTTTCGGCAATTCGTCCGTTCTGATGCTGAGTCTTGGTTTCCCGGGACTCTATGCGTTCAATTAGCGGTATGGCTACAGCCAGAGCGAGAACCGCGAAAAGAACTTGAAGTAATGAACCGGAAAGTCCGACTGTGCTGGCGCTGATTATTCCAATTAGAGCAAATCCACCCTGCGCGAGAGAAACCCAAAGCAACAATCTTCTTGCTGAGCGCTCGCGAAGTATTACGATAACTGTCAGGAGCATAGAAATCGTGAAGATAGTAGTCAGCGCCGGAGCCCAATCCAAGGGCGCCATTACATCACCGGAAAAAGCAATCAGCACGTTATCGAAAATTCTTGCTATGGCAATTGTGCCCGACAGTAAGCCGGTGAGAATAGCGAGCGGCAGAGCGCCGCAACGTCTTGAGGCATGGAATTCTCCCAGCCACATATGAAACGGCGCCAATCCCAATTTCGACGCCAACCCTGCCGCTATTAGCGCTATCGCAAGTATTAGCCCCGGTCCTAGTTTCTTGTAGGTAAGGAATACAATCGAAATGTTGATGCGTAGCTGAAGCAGGTTTGTCTCCCCGCCAATTCCGTATATAGTGGCAATTCCAAAGAGCAGAATAAGCGAGCTAAAGAGGCCGTAACCAAAAACCCGCAGAAAGCGAGAGCGTAATTCTTCGGAATCATTATTCTCCTCGCCATTAGTGTCAGTTTTGATTTCACTCTCTGCAATTTCAGTTATTCCACGATAGTACAAATACAATGGTATAGCGCAGAGTTCGATTCCAATAAACAAGGTCAACAGGTCATAAGCGGCTGACAGAAAGAAAACTCCTCCGGCGCTAAGCAACATCAGCGGGTAAGTAAGCTCCAGAACACGCCTGTGTGAACGAGTCGCCAGAACTGAGTCAGACGCCGGAGGCAGGAAAATTGCCATCAAGGCAAACCCACCTACTGCGGTGAGTCTGAAAAACCTGCTAAAGGGGTCATGCATCATGGTCGCCATGAAATCCGACGAGAATTGCGTTTGCAATTCCAGCCAACCGCTCAGTAGCAATATGGTGATTGTCCAAAGACGCAAGATTGCCGCGCGATTGGATTCAGGTACGATGCGAGTGAGTACCATCCCTAGCGCTGCGCCGCAGAACAAAAGAAGAATCGGACCTAGGGAGATGAGTGTGGAGGTGTTTTCTGCGCTCATATCTTGCTAGTCCTGGCGTTAATAATAGACTGATTGGCATTGGAGGGCCGCGCTTTGCCAGGCTTTGTTTTTCCTGGCTTTGCCTTCTCTAGCTCGGCTTTCTTGCGACGATGCAGGATGTGTGACAGGGCGCCTACCCCAAACACAAAGGCTAATGCCGCGGGGATTGATAGTCTCATTAACAAGTAACCAATGACAAAGACAATCAACACTGCGACTTGAAAGGCGAAACTCTCTGAAAAGGAAACGATGCCTGTAAATCCGTCACCTCCGCGTCGCGAGAAACCCATCCTGGCAGTCGTGGATGATGTTGCGCCATGGAGCGCCGCTTCATTCTTGGCATCTTCTGAGAAGTTGTGTTTCTGTGTAGCTGGAGCGGTTTTTCGCGCATCGACTCGTCGGACGAATTGGGCCACGAAGACTCCATACACTACAGACAACAGTATCACAAAGAGCGCAAAGAAGTAACCATTTGTCTCTGCGGGTTGAATCAATCGGTTGAAGGTCACAAAGGCCAAGACGATAGCGGCCGCTGAAATTGAGAGCGATAAGAGAGCCCCGGCGAAGGAGCGTCTAGTTAGCGCGCCATAGAAACCGATTGCGAATAACAGGCCGGCAAGAGTCATGTAGCGTACAATTTCCATTAATTCTGAAATTCCTTTTCAGTAACAGCCGGTTTATTCTGCGCAACAACTTTACCTCGCCTGACTTGGTAGGCGAACAGCGCCACAACACCCAGCGCCAAAAGCCAGCCAACTACAGCGGCCAAATACTGACCGTTAAGTTTGCCGAAGATCTGTGAAGTAATATCCAGTGAAGCAACACCGGGTTGTGGGCTCCAAATGCTGTAAATCCAAACGGGCGTGACAGCCATTACGAAACAAAGCAGAACAAATACCGCCACCATTTGATTCGGGCTTGCCACCATACGCACATCATCATCCGCCCGTTCGCCGTAGTTCTTGAATTTGACTTGATACACAACAAGAGCAATAACTCCTATTGCGCTTTGCGCGATTGCCAAAAACACCAAGTCCAACCAGAAAAACATGCCACCCAAACTCAGACAAAACAGAGAGAAGGCAAACACTGCGCTTTTGGGAGATTTTATTGTCACAGCGCTGATAGCTGTTGCGAGGATCCCAATGGCGAAGGCGAAGAACGCAAAGTCTGATGTTGTCCCTGTTGGCGCCATTTGTTCTATTTCCAATACGAGTTGTTTTCGAGTATGTGTTCCGTTTTGGAACTTCAATGCCCTGCCATCTGCAAGCCATCTATGATCTCAACCATCTCCTAGGCATCCTTCAGGTTATCGGCTTACTGTCAGGTTAGCGACACCTTTGAACTAATCTTTTCCTGAGAGATGCGCCCAATTTTGGCTTACTAGTCGAAGACTACTATCGCATCGATTTCTACCAAAACATCCTTCGGTAATCGCGCGACTTCTACAGTTGCTCTAGCGGGAAACGGTTCGGAAAAGAATGTGCCGTAGACAGCGTTGATTGCCGCAAAATCATCCATTGATTTTACGTAGATGGTGGTCTTGACTACGTGCGCGAGGTTAGCGCCACCGGCGCTGATAACAACGCTTAGATTTTGCAGGACTTGCTTGGCTTGCTCTGTAGCGTTGGAGCCGACAATTTCAGCGGTATTCGGGTCAAGCGGGATTTGTCCGGAGCAATACAACGTTCGGGCGCCGGAACTAATTACCGCTTGTGAGTAGGGTCCGATTGCTGACGGGGCTTTATCGGTTTGAACTATCTCTTTCGACATATTGCACATCCTTTTGGTTTGAGGTCTTGAAAATTAATGAATTGCCGGCGCCCTAATACGCAGGCGCATCGACTAAGGAATCCTATAGCCATTCGAAAGTCAATTTCGATGAAAGAAGATGAAAGAGTTGTCTGTGCAAATCTGAAAACAGCAGGTTGAAAGTGCGATTAGGAATACGCGAGGCGTTTTCCGCGTGGGTTGGAAGCCTCGATGATGAACTAAATGATAAAGTCGTCATCAAATAAATAGGAATCATCCGCCGGCGCCTCTGCTGAGACATTTGTCTCGTCGGAGGGACCAAGCAGGACGGTAAAACAGCGCATTAACTCCGGATCGTATGCATCCGACTCGGCATACATAATTCTGAGCGCTTCAAAGGGACTCAACGCTTTTTGATAAACTCGGTCTGAAGTCATTGCGTCAAAGCTATCCACAATAGCTACAATCTTGCTGAAGATGTGCATTGATTTCAGGTCTAGATTGTTCGGATAGCCGCGTCGATTCCCTCTTTCATGATGTTGAATCACTGGGAAATAGCTTTCCTCGGGGATTTCGTCACTTTCACGAAGTATTTCGATTCCCCACTGAGGGTGACGCTTGACGATTTCAAATTCTTTTAGTGACAGACGTGTCGGCTTGCTTAGTATTCTCTCAGAGACTTTCGACTTTCCGACATCATGCAACAATGCGCCAACACCCAATTCGTAAAGGAATTTGGAGTCTGTGAATCCCGCTTGTTGCGCTAGTGACAGAGTGAGAGTGCAAACATTAACCGAGTGACTAAAGGTCGAGTAATTCACATTGGTGATTTTCATTAAATTGAGAAACGCCTCACGACCTTGCAAGAGGTACTCAATGGTGTTACCGACTAGCTCTTTGCTACGAATTATATTTTCGCCATAGGTTGGATTCTCGAAAAGGTCTTCGATTAGCGCCTTGCTGGTTTCATAGAGAATGCCGGCTTTCTTGTATTGCGGGATATCAGGGTTGGAGAGAATGATGTCAAGGTTCCTCTCCAGGTAACGCTGGAAAACTACTTTGTCTTTGCCGGAAACATAGAGAACGTCAATTCCGTTTTCCAGTAGTTTTCTTTGGGTAACTTCAGTGAAAGGCAAATCGGAGCTACGATAGAGAGTCATCTGACGCTCATGCTTGACATACAGGTCAAAATCCAAAACAGTATCAAGTCGAAGAGTCTCTAAATGTATTGGCGCGAATTGAAACAGTTTTGCCTTTGCCGCTTTAGAGTATTTGGATTGAAACATCACCATGGGGAGAGCCTGATTCGCGCTATGTCGTTGTGTTGTGTTATGTCGTTAGTGTCACGGAGACCAAAGTATTTTTGCATTCAGAATGTTGCCGGTATCCATTAACTAATATCGACAGATAACCGCCAGCTTCTTTGCGCAATCGATGAACAATTCCTGTGCGATAGAGATGGGTGAAGAAGTGTATTGAGAAAGAAAAAGCCGAATCCCAGGGAGAGAGTCGGGATTCGGCTTGGCTACAGAGAAGGGAAGGGAGAAAGACGCTTCGTGAAAGCGTTTCACTTTTGTCTGACGCTTATCAAGGTTGATAGTTTTTAATTCGCATCAGCACAGTTTCCAATGAATCATTTATACTGCCGAGCGCTTTGGCGTAACGTCTCAACAATTCGCTGTATTGCCAGCGCATTTTGAAGGCTTTATCTGGAAAGTCAAAAAGCCCCAATAACGTCGCTTTGCAGATTTCATCTACATACTTGATGACATAGTACGGATAGTCCGGTACAAATTCATCGTGTGTGTCACCGCGACTTAGTCGTTCGCGATATACTTCAATCTTTTCGAGAGCCACGGTACCAAAACACCAGGGTGTCATTATGACTCCGAAGTTGGAGTTGTCGGTGTAAAAATTGAAAGCGGTGTTGCGCACGATATTGAGGATAATCATTTTGGCGCGATAGTACGCCAGTGTCTCTGCGTTTTCCTCGGGAGTGGTTTCTATCTTTTCCTCAACAGCCAGCATTTGTTCATTACAACTTTCATATACCTTGCTGAGGAATTCATAGTAATCATCAAAATACACTTTCACATTCTCTGATAGTGTCTGGACATAGAACCCGCCTTCATCTTCGCGCACACGCGGTTCGACGGTTCGTCCTAATCGTTCTGCTGTAAATCCGCGCTGGTGTTTTCCGTCGAGCATATCTTTCATTCTCCTTTTGCGTGTCCTGTCCCGTTAACCCATGTTAACCGAACCCTTCTAGCGCAAAGCTGGCGCCCTTTTGCTCTCGGAGAGCTTTTTGACAGGCAAGAAGAGTTGGCAGTAGCGTAAGTCACTGTCAGGACAAGAGATACGATGCGGGAGAGAACGTCATTGCGTGCTGGTCAAGGCGTTGCGCACAGCAAAGCGCTAGATTCAATAGTCGCAATGATTGACACATGCGCAAGGAGTTGCGCAAGAGATGCGGTAGACTTGGGGGATGAAAGCTCTTAGCGATTCCAATCGCAAATGAAGATATTGGTTTCGCCGCGCTTACTGTTGTTCCGATTCGAAGCAAAAACTAATTTCTTGCCGTCATAGGAGAACATTGGGAACCCATCAAATGTCTCGTTGAAAGTAATCTGCTCAATTTCTTTGGTTTTGATGTCTACTATATAGAGATCAAAATTACGTCCTCGGGGCGCATTCATATTGGAGGCAAATACAATATAGTCTCCGGAGGGATGCCAGTAGGGGCCAAAATTGGCTTTTCCATTGTCGGTTAGCCGCACGATATCAGTTCCATCTACGTTGGCTATATATATGTCCAGTTTGCTCGGACGGATAAGTCCTTCCGATAGTAGAGCGTGATACTCTTCCAGCGCTTCGCCTTCGGGTCGTGATGCGCGCCAGACAATTTTCTTGCCGTCAGCTGAGAAAAACGCGCCACCGTCATAACCCGGTGTATTGGTAATTCGGGTTTGCTCTGTGCCGTCGGGGTTCATTGTGTAAAGCTCAAGATCGCCATCACGAACCGATGTGAAAATAATCTTGTCACCTTGCATAGAATACACACCCTCAGCGTCATAACCTGGGGTATTGGTCAGGCGCTTGAGATTTGAGCCATCGGGATTTGCTGAAAAAATATCGTAGTCTTTGTACACCGCCCAGACATAGCCGCGACTGTGGTCAGGTTTGGGAGGGCAGGATTCACCACCGAGATGGGTTGAGGCATATACAATTGATTTTCCATCGGGAGCAATGAACGAACAAGTCGTTACGCCTTTGCCAGAGGAAATCTGGTGTACGTCTTTGCCCTCGGCAGTCATTATGAAAATCGCATCACAACCCATATCGCCATGAGTGGCCTGGAAAATCAACTCTGAACCATCCGCGGAAAAATAGGCCTCGGCGTTTTCACCGCCGAATGTCAATTGACGCATATTGGAAAAGTATTTTTCGCCGGATAGTATCAGTCCGGACTTCTTGGTTCGTGTAGCAGTAGAGTCATTGGCGTAGGTTACATTTGCCGTTAGGACTATTGCTGAAAGCAGGACTAGTGACAATATATTTCTAAGTGCGATATTCGAATTCATTTTTTTCCTGTCCTGCATGATTGTGGGAATCGAGGTTATTATCATCCTTGACTATTACTTGACCATGTCCTACTTGACTATGTCCTGACTATTAGTCGCCTCGAATTAGTAAACTTTCATCATGGCGGATGTCACAAGTTTGTCATTGAATCGGGAGGACTTCAACTAAATTCGACATAGCGGCTATTTTATTCATCGCTTCCGATGCGCTCTAATTCCTGACGCAAGTGATGCAATCGGTTATCTGCGGCGACTGTGGAATGGTCGATAACCACTCTTGCGTGGGGGGTGAATGAGAACTCCATGTGTTCGTCTACGGCCTGCCTTAGTCGTTCGATATCAGCTCTGGTAAGAGCTTTGGTGGGTTCGTAGTGCAACTCAACCCTGCCGGATTTGACTCGCACTTTTGCCACTCCTAGTTCAGAGGCTAGAATCTTCACTGCAGTTGATTCAATCAGATTCTCAGCTACCTGCGGCGGTCGTCCGTAACGGTCAACTATCTCGTCACGGATTCTCCATACTTGAGTGAGATTTGTCGCTTGAGCCAGGCGACGATAGATATCGACTTTGTGTTGTTTGATATCGATGTATGAATCCGGCAGAAGCAATTCAGCGTCAGTTTCCAGAGTGACATCCGAAAGCGCGCGAGTTGTTTCGCCGCGCAACTCCGCCACTGCTTCTTCAAGCATTTTGGTATACATCTCAAAACCGATTTCATCAATGAAACCGGACTGCCTGGCCCCGAGCATGTTGCCTGCGCCGCGAATTTCCAAGTCGCGCATAGCCAGCGCGAAACCACTTCCAAGTTCGGTATGTGATTCGATTGCTTTGAGACGGCGACGAGCTTCTTCGGTCATTCGCCGATAGCCGGGAGTCAGGAAATAGGAATAGGCCTGCTCGGATGAACGTCCGACTCGTCCGCGTAGTTGGTATAGTTGTCCCATTCCGAATCTGTCGGCGCGGTCCAGAATTATCGTGTTGACATTCGGGATATCCAAACCCGATTCAATAATTGAAGTGCATAACAGCATCTGCGCCTTTTTCTCAACGAATTGCATCATTACGTTTTCGAGCTCACGCTCGGGCATTTGTCCATGCGCAACCAACACCGAGACTTGTGGCAACAGGCGTTGCAAGTAGTTTTTCACCGCCGGCATTGAGTGCACGCGGTTGTGCACAAAGAACACCTGCATATCACGATCAACTTCGCGTAACACCGCCTCGGCAATAATTTCTGCGGAGAATTCACTGACAACTGTGTTTATCGGCAATCTACCACGCGGAGAACTGGCGATTAGTGACATATCATGCGCTCCGGAGAGCGACATCTGTAGTGTGCGCGGTATTGGTGTGGCTGTCAGTGTAATAGTGTCAATACTAGTGCGGAACTCACGCAGTCGCTCTTTGTGTTTCACGCCAAAGCGCTGTTCCTCATCGATAACCAGTAGACCCAAATCACGGAATGAGACTTTCTTATTGAGTATGCGATGAGTTCCAATCAGAATATCCACCTGGCCCTTGGCCACCGCTTCCTCGGAGGCCCTAAGCTCTTTGGCGGTTCTGAAGCGACTCATCAAATCAATGCGAATCGGGAAATCTTTCATGCGCTCGGTGAAAGTGTTGTAGTGTTGTTGCGCCAAAATTGTTGTGGGCACCAGCACTGCAACTTGCTTTCCGGCTTCAACACATTTCAGCGCCGCGCGCACCGCCACTTCCGTCTTTCCGAAACCTACATCGCCGCAGATAAGTCTGTCCATCGGCGAAGGCTTTTCCATGTCCTTCTTGACCATGTTGATGGCTTTGAGTTGGTCCTCGGTTTCTTCATAGGGAAATGAGGCTTCCAGTTGGCGCATCCAATTTGTATCGGGGCCGAATGCGAAACCGGGATTAGCTTTGCGCTCGGCATAGAGTCGCACCAGACGCTCGGCCATTTCCTCGATGCTCTTCTTAGCGCGGGTCTTGAGATTGTCCCATCCCTGCGCGCCAAGAGTCGAAAGAGAAGGCGAGGCGTCTTTGCCGGCATATTTGCTGACGCGGTTGAATTCTTCGATAGGCACAAACAGCTTATCAGATTTCGCATATTGCAAAGTAAGGCAATCGCGCCTGCGCTCATCGAGGGTGATGGTCTCCAAACCCAGGTATCGCGCAACGCCGTGTTCGGTGTGGACCACATAGTCACGTGGCTCAAGATTGGTGTAACTACTAATGGTCACACCTTCTTTGAAATGCTTGCGTTTGCGGCGGCGATAGGCGCTCTTGAATATCTGATGGTCAGTTAGAATTGAAAATTTTGCCTCGGGGGAAAACCAACCACCCTGCAATAACGCTACCACCACCTGCGGGTCTTCACCGGGCACATTGTCACGTATCAAGTCATTGAGACGTTCGGCTTGACCGGGGTTGTCCGCACATATGATATAGGATATTTTTGCGATTCTATATGCCGCCACTACCTCAGCCAGCTTGTCCATCTTTGCGCCAATCGGAGGCGGTTCTTTGCAACCGAGGTCTATTACATCCGGCGAGGAGCCGTGAAACATGCGAATGTCAATTCTAGAACGCTTTTTTGAAGCAGTCTGCTCTTCATTGATGAATAAGTTATCATCCAATAGCTCGGTCGGCTCATGATAAAACGGTTTCATCGCTGCCAGCGAAGGCAGAGAAGACACCATTCGCTCTTTGCGCTGGAGTCCGTCACGTAGAATCTCTTTGGCCTCTTCTTTGAGCGCATCCAGATTATCCGTGACGATGATACCTCTGCGGGGGAAGTGGTCGAGGGCTGTTGAAGTTTTTGTCCCGAATACCGGAGCCAGCCATTCTAATCCTGGAGCCTCAGGGTCACTGACGAATCGAGTTCGTAGCAATTCGTCCTCGGCAGGTGAGACCGAATCAAGCAATGATTCCACCTTATCGGTGAGATAGGGATATTCCCTCCGAGGGAGCAAGTGACACTCTTGCAATTGCTCTCTTGTGCGCTGGTCGGTTACATCAAATGTCCTAATTGATTCGACATCATCGCCAAAGAATTCAACACGTATTGGAGAAGTGAATCCCGGCGAGAAGAAATCAATCAAGCCCCCGCGAAGTGAAAAGTCTCCCACTTCCTCCACATTGGCCGCGCGTCTGAATCCGAGCCTAACCAAAAACTCAGCAAGTTTCTCCAGACCATATTCTGACCCGACCCGCAAATGCGCTGATTGGGAGTTTAAGTCCGCCGGACTAATGGTCGGTTCCATCAGGGCTTTCAATGGGGCGATGAAAACTCCCGGGGTTCTATTTTTCATCGCCGCCAGAGCGGAAATTCGCCTGCCGAGCATCTCGCCGGAGGGTACAGCGAATTCATAGGGTTTTGTGCGTAAGGATGGAAAATGATGAGTTTGATTGGCGCAGGGCAGTGATTCAAGGTCCTGGGCCATTGAAAAACCGTCCTCGGGTTGGGCGCAGACATAGAGCAATGGTCGTTTGAGTTCAGTGTGCAGTGTGTTTAACAAGAATGCGCGCGCCGAACCAGCCAGGCCGCTCACTGAAATTGCGTAGGGACCTTCTGACCTCCGGGCGTCATTGACCACGCGCTGGACACTGCTCGATTTCGTAAAGAGCTCTGCAAAAGCTCCCAATCCAGCCTGTTTCGGTTTATCCAGTAATGTTGTGGTTGTCTGTGCCATGCGCCAATGACTAAGTGTAGGGAATTCAAACCTCTTAACGAAATATCTGCCAATCTCTGCCTAGAGTAATACAGAAATATCGCCTGAAACTACGTCACAGAGCTGGTATGTCAAGTGATGCAACGGTATTGGCGTTGACACTTGCATACATATTACTTTGGTAATAGATTCGGCATCAGTAGGCGGCATCGTCAGACGGCATGAACCGCAAAAAACGCCTCTCAGATAAGAATCTCATCTGAGATTTCAGCCAATCGATATTGTCGTGTGTATATGAATCATTCCTCTATAGGATACGGAAATCTATGAACCTATTGAACCGAAATAGCAATCGACTTTTCTCCGGCAAAAGATCAATGGCGGTCTTTGGTGGATTGGTAGTGTATATGGTTTTCTCGGCGATTGACGCTTATGCCTCAGGCGGCGGGCAGGCCCAACAAGTCAGCGACACGCTTCTTGGTTTGGTGGTTATTCTGCTGGCGGCCAAATTAGGAGGCGATCTATTCGAAAGGGCCAATCAGCCAGCGGTGCTGGGTGAACTGATAATCGGAATTATTCTCGGTAACCTTTCTCTTATTGGTATAGATGGAGTTGATGCCCTCAAGCATTCATTGCCACTGGAGGTGCTGGCCGAAATAGGGATCATAATTCTGCTTTTCCAGGTTGGGCTTGAATCCTCTATTAAGGAAATGCTTTCAGTTGGAGCTACGTCATTTTTGGTAGCGTCAGTAGGGGTTATTGCTCCATTCTTTCTTGGCTGGGGAGTTTCAATCTATTTCTATCCTGAAAGCAGTTTGCTAATTCACCTATTCATCGGAGCTACATTAACTGCAACATCGGTTGGAATCACCGCCCGAGTGCTAAAGGACCTTCACAAAAGCACAACCAAAGAGGCAAAGGTTATCCTTGGAGCCGCCGTCATTGACGATATCATGGGTTTGATAATCCTGGCGGTTATTCAGGGGATTATCGTGGCGAACAATCAGGGCGGGGACTTGGAGTCCACCGAGATACTGATAATCTGCCTCAAGGCGGTTGGCTTCGTGGTTGGAGCGCTGGCAATTGGAAACTACCTCTCTCCCAAGATTTTCTTCGTTGTAAAGGGGATGAAAGTCTCAGGAGTTTTGCTCTCAGTGTCTCTATTTATATGCTTTGGCCTTGCTTGGATAGCATCGGTAATAGGTTTGGCGCCGATAGTCGGAGCATTCGCCGCAGGATTGATATTAGAGAAAGTGCATTATCAAGTGCATCCAACTTTCAAAGACTATTCAATAGATAAACTGGTAGATCCAATAGCTGTGTTTTTAGTCCCCATATTTTTTGTGCGAATGGGCATGATGGTCGATGTTACCCATTTTGGTAAGATGGAAGTGCTGGAGTTTGCATTGATGCTGACCATTGCCGCGTTCGTTGGAAAGCAGGTTTGCGGCTTGGTTGTGCGCGACAGGTCAATCAGCAAGATGTCAGTAGGATTGGGAATGGTTCCCAGGGGCGAAGTAGGACTTATTTTTGCCGGAATAGGAGCCAGTTTGATGGTCGGTACTGAAAAAGTGATTTCTCCGGAAGTCTATTCGGCGGTAGTGATAATGGTCATGGTAACGACACTGGTAACTCCGCCGGCTTTGAAGTGGAGTTTGATGAAATCCGAATCAAAGAATAGTACGTCTGCCACAATTCCGGGAGAGGGTACAACTCCATCAGCTCCATCAGCGGAGTAAGAAACCGGACATTCATCGCTCTAACATAGTTATGGAAACACCAAGCATAAGCGTTCAATCCCCCGGATTAGAACTAGCGAAGCGATTTCTCCTCCTTCGAAACTAAATAGCATATAAGATACACGGATCATTTGACATCTAAGAATCGGCGACGTATGTTTGTCGCCCTGATCGCGGGGTGGAGCAGTCCGGTAGCTCGTCGGGCTCATAACCCGAAGGTCGGGGGTTCAAATCCCCCCCCCGCTACCAATCTTAAACTCCCGAGGTGTAACAACCTCGGGAGTTTCTTTTTTGGTGGGTTTTCCTTCGAAAAACGGATTTTCTAACAAACCTTCCGAGAAACGTTTTCCCCTTATCTGGAGCGCACTTAGGGTTAAGCTTTTTCCCCACACCCTATCATTGCAAATTACTGAGGTCGTTGACAAGCAAGTCAAAGTGTGAAGCGTTTTACAAGCGTACTTAGCTGAACAGTCCAACCAAAGAACAACCTGTCAACTTTTCTCTCAAGTCGCAGTTCAACAATTATCAACCACATTTCTCGCAGAGGGGCGGCAAGAGATTTATCGTGTCCGAATTGTGAATACCGATTTGCCAACGCAGTTCGCTAAGCATATTATGCTAATCGGTATTACTAGATTTTTGTGAGGAATGCCTCATAAACACTCTATTAGACATCGAGATGGTACAACTTATGGGTCCTCTCAGGACAATATCGCTCCCCCAATACGGACTAGGTTTCCTAAGGAGTAGACATTAAACCAAAACATGCAGCTGAGCGAATGTCCCACGATGAAACTGTAATCATTGAATCTTACCTTAAAGGTGTTAGTCCGGGCTTCGAGGAAGTTAAGAATTGGATAGATACTGTACTCCAGTTCCACGGCTGGGGGACACGGCTGGATATTGTGGAAATAAGACAAGCGACGCTTGTCGCTGTCTTGGATAACTTGCAACAGTCAAAATATAAGGGACAGGGTCTCAAAGGTTATGTCCAGTCAATTTGCAAGCGGATTTGCTTAGATGATCTCCGGAAAAGCTACCGCAAAGAAAGATTTCTGGCAGCCAGAGAATTACAAACGCCCGCCAGTGTATCTCAAACTCCCGAATCTATCCTTATAGAAAAGGAAAAGAATGATTCTTTTCATCAGATAATGCTAGAACTCTCAGACCAATGTAGACAATTGCTACGTTGGAAGTTCTATGATCATTTCAGCCACAAGGAAATAGGCGATAAGCTTGGCCTAACCGCTGGCGCATCTCGGGTTCGAGTACATAGGTGCCTGGAAGAAACATCTAGAATTAGGGCTAGACTTGAAGAAGATTGATGACTTCATGTAACATTTCCGCCCTATGGGCTACTATAGTAGTGTGATGGTATCGAATATCTATTGGTTCTGTTATAGCAAATATATGGAAATAAAATGGAAATTGAACAGTGCAATAATCCCGAAACTGACTACCCATTGATTGACTTCCAAGCTGGTCTCCTAACAGTTGAGGAATTTGAACGCGTAGAATCGCATCTACAGAATTGTCAATCATGCAGTTCAAGGATTGAACATATGCGGCTAATAGCAAATGGTCTACGCCGGCAAGGCTCACAAATGCATGACAAGCTATATGGCGAGCATCCATCGACTGCTGAAATTGTAGGATATGTAGATGATAACATACGCCTTACCGAAAGCGAGTTAGGGCGGGTTAAAGGTCATATTGATACTTGTCCATTTTGTGCTGATGAAGTCGAGAAGATTGCTCAGCTCAACAATTTTCTCTCGCAAAACGCAAGAGCCAATGATATGGACAGTTCCGCTACCGCACATCTACCGAACGGTGTCCTTACGCCGATCTTTCAGTTCTTCAAGAAACCAGCAATTGCATATCTGTTAACTGCAGCTAGCCTTGCCTTACTTGTTAATGACCGCCTAAGTGAGCAAAATATCGAAGATTCTTCCTCCAAGGCAGTAACTACTCAGGATGCACAAGTTAACCAGCCCCGATTGAACCTGCGTGAGAGTCGTACCGTGACCCTATACGAAGACAAAACCAAGAATGGGACAGTGATTGCAAAGAGTATTGGTAAACCTCTTATTGTGAAAATAGTACGGACCGCAGGAGAGTCGCAGGTCCGGGCCATGGTAATCACGCCTGAGCCCGACATCGAGCATTATAGATATTCAATTGGGCTACTCAATGATGCTGGTAAGAAGTGGGCTCTTTCAGATAACTTCGTGGATTTCGGCGTAACAGTCTCACACAAAACTGTCACTAATCTTTCGCTGGATTGTTCTACTCTTGAAGATGGGGTATACATACTTCTGTTCACCGCCCATGACCGCGCAAAGCCAGACGTCACATATCCTGTTCAGTACCTCTTTGAACTGATTACCACTGACAAGCTGGAATAGCAAGATTCACTCGCACTCGCACTACCACACCTAGGGCAATTTGAAAAAGACTTACTTCAAGAGAGTCATTTTCTTAGTCATTTCGAACTCGCCAACTTTGATTCGATAGAGATACACACCTGATGCAAAGTCACTTGCATCCCAGTCAACATTTACGATACCAGCGGGAGATTCCCCGGCAATCACTTGCACTTTCTGGCCTCTGATGTTGAAGATCTCCAACACCCATTCGGATTGACGAGGTATTTGGAGTTGAATACGCGTGGATGGATTGAACGGATTCGGGAAATTCTGTGCAAGATTAAAGCCATCCGGAATTTGACCGTTGAACTCATCTTTGTCAAAACTACTATGTATGGCATAACGCTCAGATAAGCCATGAGGCCCACTCTTGATAGTCAGGGGAACTCCTGGCTTAACAGTGTGATAGAAACCTGACTCAGAAACGAGCAGTATCTCTGGAGCTTTACTATATCCTTCATCAAAAAAGCGTAATACGATATCCGCATTCGCTTGTGGTGAGCTAACTACTAGTGTGAACTGCCCATCAAGCTCATTCGAGTTTAGAACAGTTTCAGCAAAACGCTCTTTGCCGCTTGACTCAATTCCAGTGGGTTCAACCCATACAACTATCGAAGGATTGGGGTACGGTGGTTTCGGGTAACCGACAGAGGCGGACATGTCATTGTTTTCATAGAGGTATGTGCAACAGTCCACTGAACCACCTGTCTCAGCAGAGATTCTCAGTTTCCAGCCTCCATCCGGCACATTTCGTTTCTGAGTTGGAGCAACATAGAGTGTTGAGGGAACAAGGAGCCGTACTCGATCCGAGGCGGAACAATTGACATTCATAAAATAGCCTTGCCAAGGCGATAGTACTATAGAAGCCGGGACATAACCTGTATCTGAAAACATCCACAGGGTAGGATCTATTATGGCGCTATCGGCTGCTTCGGTAATTCCATATACAGTTCCATTGAAATCAATTCTGCAATCTGCTAAACCAACCAACATTGGGTAGGGTGACCCTATTTGGTTAAACCCTGAATCAAGGCGAATTGGGAAAAAATCATATCCTAACCCAACTGGCTCAGGCGGTAAAGCTGTGTATCCAGGAAAATTGATTGTGGCATCTACGCTACTGATGAGCCAATAAGATTTTCCAGGCTCGAACATTGTAAGTGTTGAATCAACACCGAACTCATCGTAGCCACCTGAGATATCCTTTGCTGGATCCCATCTCAGAGCACGCCAACTACTCAAATGGCGAGTCCATGGCCCAAGAGCGCTTAACGTCGAATCCACGTTTGCTGGACTGGGAACCGCAGGGAAGCTGATCATCCTATACTTACGAGATCTAACCGATGCAGCGCCCGATGATGTTACATTATTGATAGCAACAGGAATACGTATGTACGATCCGTCTTCGGGATACCGTAGCAATGCTCCTGTTTCTTCATGAATGATTTCGCCATAGAGTTCTAGACCCTCACGTGGCAATGGCGGATTAAGAGATGTGGTAAATTTGCCAGCTCCCATATCAGTAAGCATAAGCCTCTGCTCAACTTGTCGTTGTGACAGATCTGATAGAAACGCAGGTCGTCGAATGAAGATATCAGGAGATGTAAAGCCACTATCCACGGTAATCGAAAGATTGTCATCAACTGGAGTCAACTTGTTGATTCCAAATCCACGGAAGGAAACATCGCTAATCTTCGACAAAGTAAGATCTAAGCACAACGTGTCATAATCGAACGTTCTTCCGACGAGTGTGTATTCCATTCTTGTGCCGTTGCGCTCAGCATATCCACCAAACCAACCATCATCATCTATGAGACCCGGTACTGTAATTGAATCAAGCAGTACACCGCTAAGGTTTGTTTGGAAAATATGGCGCCGGAAGTCTCTTGCGCCTGCTACTACTAGTCTGTCGGAAGTTAGTTCCAAGATAGTCGTCGCTTCGTCACGTGAGTTTGAACCGTAAACAACGTCGTTAATAAAAACTCCTTGTCGATCTATATGCAGGAGGTAAATGTTTTTTGAACCGTTTGGCGGCGTTCCACCTGGCCCGTAGGAAAAAGTTTCGCCAACAATCCAAAATGAGCCATCAGGCGCTTGTGCGATATCTCTTCCCACATCTCTTGATGCTCCGCCATAAACGCGCTCATTGGTAAGGTTGCCATTCAAATCCATTGTTGCAAAATATATATCCTGACCTCTTGGCGGGGCGCCTTGGTGTCCAACAATAGCGAGCTCTCCATTAGCGCACTCAATAACAGACCATGCCACACGATTTATAGAAGAGGTAAAAGTCTTTTGCAATCCAAAGACCAAAGTGTCAGGGTCGGAGATGCGGACAAGCAGGCGACCGCCAAATATTTGATCAACCGTCTGGTCATGTTCACCAACAACGACAAATCTACCTTCAGAAGTTTGGATAATACTACTACCCCTTGAATCACCGGTTCCTCCCTGAATATCTGGAATACCCCAGATTCCATCTCCGGTCTCGGTTAGACGAAAAACAAGAACATCATCGTCCTGATCTATTCCTACCCATGTTCTTCCAACTATCACGAATCGGCCGTTTCTAGAAACTATAGCATCTTCGGCGCGGGCGTTTTCGCGGCCTCGGTATTCCCATTCCCACTCAAATGCGAAGCTCGAGTCTAGTTTTGTAACGAGAATATGCACTGAATCAATTGATGACCAGCAGTTACCAGCCAAATATTCTCTATCTCCAATCAGTAGGTAACCACCATCACTAACTGGTAGAATTGCCTTCCCCCATTCTAGCTTAGCGCTTCCAATTGTGACGGTAGTGTCATTATTGAAGGCAGTCACATCAGGGCTTGTCACTACAATTGACAACAATGTCAACAGGTATAGTAGGGTAGGGCGAATATAGTAGTTATTCATTGAGGCATCGCTCTTGATAATAATTGTACTATTGAGCCGGAGGTGGTGGTGGATTCGCTAAGGGTGTTGGGCCTACATGATCATCAGCAAACGGCCCTAAATCTAAGAGAGCGGCTGTACCTAAGAGCAGGCTGAGAGCTGCAGCGCCAAACCTAGATGACTTTCTTTTCCAAAAACTACGAGGCGGATTGGCGACAAGTCTCGCTTCTAAATAGATTGTTCGGAGCCGAGGAAATTCATCAAGTATTCTACTTTGCGTAAGCCTTTGAGTTGGGCGCGCTTCAAGCATATTTACCATACTAGCGAAAGCCAAAGAGTCAGAAAGCGTAGAATCGCTTACATTGATGACGTACGTATAAGCTAGCAATTCAAAAATGACCGCTCTTGTTTCAGCTTTCTTTACCAATCGACCTGAAACAAAATATTCTAAGGAATCGACAAACATTGCAATAGCAATAGAGTCAGCGTCACCTCGACTTAGTTTGTCAGATATTACTGAGGCGTACGATGCAGCATCCTCCTCCACATTTTCACCAGCCCAAGTGGCCTGCAATTGTGTGGTAAGCATGACGAATCCAAAAGCTATAAAGCAGACGAATAGTCGCCGATGATAAGTCATAGATGGAAGACTTGACATTAGCGGTTTTTTCCATTGCTGTCGGCCAATGTAAGCACTAATCTATTTGTACCTGGCTCTAAATCTACGATTGTCCCTGACTCGACAAACGGAAAAGACTTTCCGCCCAGAGATATGCTCTTAATAATTACATTTGCGCCAAATACTGTTTGCCCTACTCCAATGTTCACCAAGTATTGGCCTGGCGGAATAGAATTCAACCCGCTGAACATCCCTATTTTTTCGGGGAATCCGTTAATCTCAAACGAAAACTTAGATCTTCGTAGGTGCTTAGGCGAGGATTCACTTATGGCAAATCTTACATTCGCAGAACCTATTTGAATATCAGAGTTTTGGCGACCAACATCTACTATTGAAGCGTTGTTTACAAAGATGATACTGCTATCATTCAGCGGATTTCTTCGCGTGAGAGTCCGAACCGAATGCTCCCCTGGAGTTATCTCTACGTAACTGTTCGATTCTACAACTGCATCATCGATTAGCACATGAGTGTTGGCCGGTGCGTTGATGAACACTCTAATTTGACCATCGGCAGAGAACCACTCTCGAAGAATCGGTATATCGGGCAAGTTCTTTGCCGACTCTGCTAGAAAAAGAAATGTTCCAGTGTATACATCCTCACGGAGATGACTGATTTGCGGATCAGGAGCCACAGGCAGGTCTCGGTCTCTCGCCAACTTTTGCACCAGGCTCGACGCGGACATATAGATTTGTTCAATGTTGAGCATACCTGAATTGGTTAGATTCGTAAGCCCAGTGACAGTTTTCAAGAGTGAATATGTAAACAAGCTGTAGGTCTTGCTATCGTCGCCTGTAATGCTGTATGTTTTTTGAAGTCCCCGACCAGCGGTGAGAAGAATGCGACTGCCATTACCGTCCAGAGAATTGACTATTTGTGTTCGGTCATCTCTTCCCAGCCACTTTTCAGTATTAAGTCCCGAGGCGCAACAATCGACAATAAAAAGCATATGCTTATTCTTGTTGTGCCTGCTCCACTCTTTGACATCGGAGATCCGGATAACATCTAGGACATAGTCGTCCGGCTTTGCTCGGCCTAAAACCATATGGCCACCATTCATGTCAATTCCGTGACCTGAAAAATAGAACAACAACCGATCTTCTGAGCCAAGAAGATTACGGAATTTGTTTGACATATAGTCGCCGATGAGATCTTTAGTAGCAACCTCATTGGTAGCCACAAATACTTCATCAAATCCGCCACTTCCAAGCAAGAAATTTGTCATTGCTTCAATATCGTTATAGACGAAAGGCAGGTTGGGGAAGGCTGGATCTTCATAATTACTTACACCAACAAGAAATGCAACACTCCTTCCGTTAGGCAGAGGCGTTGATTCACTAATCGTTCCACCGTAGAGGGATTCCATCAGTGAGAAAAAACGTGGCTTGCTTGATTGTTCTCCACTACGTTGCCAGACCACAACACCGTCATCAAGAACCGTAGATGTGAATTCTTTATTGGCTAAGGCTACTTGAGTGAGTGTCTCGGATTCGACATTCCCCCCAGCCATAATGAAGATTATGGTAATTACAAATATTAGATTCTTCAAAAGAGACTCTATTGTATGAATACCGATGTTCATATTCTATTATTAAGGATACAGATGATACCTATCCGATCCATTTTCAGCAGCTATTGATAGCCGTAAGAAATCCTGAAATTTGCTTACCCTAATCACTGTAAATCGCGCTGGAATCCACCTGCTTGTAGGGGGATAATTCTTTACCATCTGCCAAGACAATGTATACCCGACTTGGAATTTTGTCAACAGATTAATTGTTCGAAGAAGATTGAGGGTATGGTAAATATCTACGAATATTTGAGCAAGTAGGCCCATGCTCCCCAGTAAAACCCTTGATACACACGTCTAAAAACCCTTGATACACACCTCTGTAGAATCTACCTCCCCTAGAAGGGTTTCCCAGTATCTGCTTTGAGTTTTCCGAAATCGAAATAAAGTAAAAAAGTGTTGTAACGTCTCACTGCTACCGACGACCATATCCATGAAGGCAAGGTAACTCTAAAGTCTGACGCGAGTTACTACTTCAAACCGATACAGCTTCGCATTTTATGACAACAGCTCTAGAGAGCATACTATAAGGGAAGCATTCATTTGAGAAATTATTTCACGGATCTAACCTCATCAATGACATAAGCCATACGTAGAAGTGGGAATTGCGAATCAAAAGCCACGCCTGTTACACGCATGATCCCTTATGTCGTGTTACAGGCCCAGCTTTTCTTTGGGTGATCGTCCATTTTAAGGGATGGGGATTTTGGAGCCTGGCGGTGGCCTTCACCGCCAGGCTTTGAATGCCGATTTCGCGATTGAATAGAACAGGACAACCGAAAAAGTGAAAACCGCATAAGTCGCCAGATAGAGATTTATTTATGAACAAAAGAGTTTTACTGTCACCGATAAACCCTAGAGAATACATGAAGCGGAGTAATGGCACATCGATGACAAATTCAAACAAATGCGCTCGCTGCGGTAGAAACGTTTTGCAGAATGAAAGCGAGTGCAACGAATGCAGGGATTTGGTCAAAGTTACCAATGATACGAGTACCCCCAATTGTCCTAATTGTCCCAATTGCCCAAATTGTAATTCCGCGGGATACAAAGTTGGTTCGGGAGCCCTTCTCGGCGTCTTTCCGACTGGCAATTCGTCAAGCGCTTTCGAATGCAGCGCATGTGGCCACAAGTGGTAAACTGTCTTGGGATACGGTGTAGATTCATAGCTTTCTAGCCACCATCCCGAGCAATTGATTAGTCCTTTACTCACAGTATTCAATATGTAACCCAGCGATGTGCGCGATGTGCTGTCAACAAGCACAGTGGATATAGGTTCACCGCCCTAGACATCAAGCACGTCCAACCCACCGCAGGAATATTCTTCAAGTCAATACTTTTTCAGTCCTCTTCTCTCAGCCATAGCAAGATAAAGGAAGGATAGCATTCAACGCTGACACGCCAAGCTCTCTCCATTGATTTGGACTGAGAGCGGTTTTGTACGTCGGCTAAAACAATGACAGTAGGATGGTCATTGTTGCTTGGTAAGCATCAGAACCCCAAGTCACGCGACTATGTGGTAATCGCGAGTTTTATTTGGAATCTCTTACGTTGAATGCTACTCCCTCTATAGAAACGCGAATGTTGGTTAACCCTAAAACGCATTTTCTCCATCTTGTGTTTTGTCTTGTGTTTTGTGGGCAACTACAGACCCATGCCAAGATACATAAATCCTCATAATATGCAAGCAATACATGTCCTCGATTTGCAGGTATGTGGATAATATGCTACCTCAAAAAGGCATAATCGGGGGCTATCCTGCTCTACGAGTAAGGAAATCTAATCCTGAATGACGATCCCTTCCCTAATTCGCTCTGGACTGAAACCGTCGCTCCAACAGTTTCCAGAGACTCACGAACAAGATAGAGCCCCAGCCCCGTGCCATGGTCTCGGTCCTTTGTTGTGAAAAAGGGATCAAAAATTCGAGCGAGAAACTCGGGCCTAATACCATCTCCTGTATCCGAAAATATCAGCTCATAATCTCCTTCAACTACTCTCGCCTCAATAGAAACCACACCTCCATTTGGCAATGCATCGATCGCATTCATGAGCAAACTTCCGAATACAGTGCTCAGGAGAGAGTCGTCAGCCAATACTCGTTGTAAGTCTTGTCCTAAGTCTAGCTCGACACTAACTTTAGATTTATGAAGCAAGTATTCAAAGAGATCCAGTGTTTGATTAAGACTCGACACCAAATCAACTTTATATGATTGTTGTACTTGTGGCTGGTAAAGAGACTTGAGCTGACTGCACAAATTCACGACGCGCTGAAAATTAGCTCTCAACTTCTTCAGTTCTCTGGAGGCAAAATCATCGGAATTCAGTCGATTTCTCAATAGATCCATTGAGCCCAGCATGCTCTGCAGGGGGTTCCCAATTTGATGGGAGTACCCAGCGACTATTCTACCGAGATGAGCCAATTTCTCGGTGTGATTGACTTGGTCATAGCGTTGGCTTAGAATAGTATTCATTGCTTTGCTTTGCTGCAAAACAAATTTACCCATCATGCGGGCTTCCGATAAATCACGTAATACACAAACTACCGATTCTTTACCGTTCAATTCAATGATACTTGCCGATATTTCAATTGCCATGATTTCACCAGATTTTGAAAGGCTGTCGTATGTACAGCCCACCCGGTTTTTCCTCTTAAGCAAATGCTTAGCATATTTTAGCGCAAATTCACGCTGGTTACCTTCTGCGAGAAATTCAATAGGATCATGACCCAAAATTTCGTCTCGCTGATAACCCAATAACTTCAAAGTAGCTTCATTGACGTAAGTAATTTTCATTTCAGAAAACACTACAACCGGACGGGGTAATTGTTCTATAAGCGAACGAAATCCATTTTCTGCGCTTGCCTGGAGTTCTCTTGCGGCTACTTCTGATGTTATATCGATAAGTACACCATTTATGAAAGAGCAATTGCCATCCATTCTGTTAAGTCGCAGGTTTTCTCTTACCCATCTACTTGTACCATCAGCATGAGTTATCTTGAATTCAACCTTTGATGAAAATTTTCTACCAGTTCTAACGTCTTCAATTGCTTGAAGATAAGAATTGACATCGCTCTTTGAAATACAATTAATCCAACTCTCCAAACCTTGATCTTCAAAGTACCTGGGTGAATATCCAGTGATAACTTCAACCTCTGGAGAGATATGAGTAAACCTTGGGGGATTCTCTGGGCACATTTTTAAACGCCAGATGACCGCTGGAGCGCAATCAAGCAATTCCTTCAATTGTACATTTGCATCCATATAACGAATCTCTGCTATTTTTCTATCCGTGATTTCAAGATCGGCCCCAATTACTCTCAAGGGCTTTCCCGATTTATCACGTTCCACGACCTTTCCACGATCGAGTATCCACATCCAGCGACCGTGCTTGTTCCGCATCCGATGCTCAGAAACAAATTCGCTAGTTTCTTGATTAAAATGCCTCTCAAGGCGTTGCAATACAGCATCCTTATCTTCAGGATGAAGAAGGTCAGACCATGTATCCACATGGCCTTCAATCTCATCAAGGGAATACCCAAATAATTCAGCCCAAGTATTGCTAAATAAGACTTCCCCGGTAGCTACATTCCAATCATAAACTCCCTCATGGATTGCATCGAGAGTGTTGCGCAATCGCTCTTCATTTGAGAGAAGTCTTCGATTCACTCGTCTGGATTCTGTTACATCAGTAATAATAGACTGAAAACCAGTTATAAGACCCTCAGAATTCCGTATATAACTCCAGTCTACCTGTTGCTCAATAACGCGTCCGTCTTTGGTAAGCGCTTTCTGTTCATAAGTCGTAGGCTTTGGTTGCTCCTTGACAAGCATAGAGAGATATTTCCGCAATTCATCACGTGCCGCATCTGATTCCAGGAGATCAATCGTTGACCTGCCTGTCAGCTCTTTTTCGTTGTATCCTACCATTTTTTGGTAGGCCGGATTCGCGTAAAGGATGTTTCCATGTATATCAATTACTTCGAACCCATAAGGATTGCTCTCGACTAGACCACGATACTTCTCTATGCTATCTTGTAGAGCCATACTCGATTCTCTTTCTGCACTCATATCAATGCAGTATCCAACGGCTCTGCTCTCTGCGACCCGGTTAGCCTTTATTTTCCAATAAACTTTTTCTCCATTCTTTCTTACGCACCATCCTTGGACATCAAGTTCACCTGACTCAAACAGTATTTCAAAATTGTTCATCATATGCTCAAATGAATCTTTATGCATTAGATCGGCGACATTCATTTGAAGTAACTCTTGTTTGGAATAGCCAGACATTTTGGCTGCTTCATCGTTTACATAAACGTGGCGGCCTTCGGACGTAACGCCAAATATCCCAATTGGCGCATGTTCTAGCATTTCTGAGAAGTCTTTGAGCATTGATTTCAATAGTACAAGTAGAACTCAAGCTAATTCCGAGCCTAAGCAGATGATTTCGCCGAAACCATTTTACACTCTTGTAATTGTAGGTAAGTGATGTTGGCGACTGTTGAGAGATGACGTTACAATGTGAGCCGAGTTGCGAATATCCTATTTGCGGCGATCAATCTTGCGCCAAATCAAGAATTGGATTCCCTTGTCTTGCCATCATGCTTATTTCAAAGCGCCCGTCGATCAAAGGGATTCGATGAATTGAAATTGTCCTCTTGGTATCAAGACTTCAAATTCATGATTATTGGAATCCATACTTTAGCAGACTCTGAATCAAAGAATGATTCACTAGAGAACGCAGCGTCTTCAATAAAAACGACCGCGACATCGCCGAAAGAATTCGACCGCATGGCCCAAGTCCGTATTTTGTATCCATCGCAATGATTGACTATGGATGGGTGTACTAGTGATTCTTGGGCATTAGTTTCTTCAGGCATTCCTAACGCTTCTTGGACTGATTCAAAAATCTTCTCAGGAACTTCAAAGTCATTGTGACTGCCATTTACCGTGTTTTGCTTCATAATGAAGCCATTTCCAGTTGTATTTGAAAACATCAACTTTCCGTCCTCGTGAACTATCAAAACAGGAAATGGCAGTACATCAAAAGCGGACTGCAACATCTCTTGCTCAAAACGCTGAATCTCATTCTCCTTTGGCATACCCTGAACTTGGAGAAGCTCTTTCTTGAGACGCTGATTTGTTAGACAGCCGGAAATCAGATTCGAGAGGAGACTTACGGAAATTGGCTTTTCTATACAAGCAAATACACCAAGCTCACTCGCTTTAACTTTATACTCTGGCTCGTAAAAGGCGGTAATAGCCAAACTTTCAATAGTGGGGCGCTTACTCTTGAGCTGTTCGATAACTTCCCAACCATCTACATCCCCGGGTAAAACGATATCAGCCACCACTACATCCACATCATTGCAGTTTCTTGAGGCAAGGGCTTCCACCCCGGATGTGAATGCACTTACATTTAGTCCGTCACTTCTAAGAGCCTCCGAGAGCTGATCCAAAAAATCAGTTTCATCATCAACTAAGATGATATTGCTATGCCCTGAGAAGTCAAAGTGTTCTTTTTGTGCCATGCATACCAGTCTAACTGTTTAAGCGCTAATATCTTTCAATTGGCCAAGTAAACTCTCAGAAAATTGATATAAGTTGTCTCACTCAATACCATCTGTATCGGCATACTCACATAAATAATTAGACGATCCCTGTTAAGGCTTCACGTAATCATACATGCCAATCCAGCCCCTTTATGGCCGGAATATAGGCAAATAAAAAAATAACGCAACCCTTAGTACTCCAGGTCTGAAATCTTTGTTTTACTAAGTCGTCTTCTTAACTCGAAGACAGCGTCGTTCAGTAATTTGTCGGTTTCAGCCTTCAAAGCCATATCACCACTATTTTTGGGCAATGGATCTGTGGATATCAGTGGTCCATCTATCGCGACTACTATATCAAGGAGCGAAATATCACCAGACTCTTTGGCAAGCTGGAAACCACCCTGACAACCTCGATGCGCCCTAACAATTCCAGCTTTAGCCAGTAATCTGAGAGCTTTTAAGGTCGAATCGTACGGAATATCATACTTTTCAGCTATATGGCGAACCATAACAGGTTCACTATTATCAGCAGATGCCAAGTAATGTGTAGCGTGTACTGCATAGCCGGCAGCAAGGCTCAAAGAAAGTTGCATATCAATACCTCAGAATGAGGATGGAGAAGTATACCCAAAGCGGCGCACCAAAATGTGAAATTGGTTAAGAACTCATGCGGAAGGAAAGCGACTTAAGCATTTTCAAGTCCGCGATAAAACTACTATAATCAAGTCCCTCCACAGTGTCAATAGAGTCCTTATTCTGCTCCCTTCAGCATCCTTTACCTAAAACTCCAGAATTCAGCTACATTTCACAATGTTCATTCCAGTTACAAAGAAAAACCTACTCCACACCATAGAACCTCTCGCTACAATCATATTCCCTCAGCCCAATGTGGCATTTCGAGCGATACTCATCCTTTCAATTTCGTTTGTGGCAACCGGATGATGCTTTCGATGGCTCTTCCAAGGGTGATACACTATTGAGCTAGTTGGTTTCCGGGATAATGTTCGACAAGGTTCAAATCTCAATCTTGCCCGCCTTATAATACCCGCAACCCAATAGATACCTATCAAATACGCCCACACTCCTCCCCAATTCCAATAACCACCATTTGGGCTCTTATAGCCATCCTATAATTCATGTATTCAAGGTCTTTTCGCTTGACATATCCGAGAATTATCGGTATGATACGGCGTACATGCTAAACCGGTAACAGTATAGCCGGTATCATTAAGCGTAATACAATACATCATTGGCTCGTAAGGCCATTATCTTGACTGGGTTGATTCCCCTCTAAGTGTTTTAGTCTATCACCCAGTCCTTGAATCACGAGGTAGAATTGCCAAGAGCATTTATTACTACACAGCTTATAACCCCAACATCTTAGGGCGAGAGCGTGTTGCTTGGCTTCGACTGTAGAGATTCTTGGGAGAAAGGAGGATGCCCCATAGGAATACAAATCTATTAGAATTTATGTTTGGACGATGGCAATGGTAGGAACCTTGGCGGATTTCCGATTTCACCGATTTACTTGGAGTAAAAAACGCCGCAAGGGCGCCCTGGCAATTACTTAGTAAGAACCAGGGTTGTGCCCTTACGACTGGGCCTGAATCGTAAAACGATTCAGAAGCGTTTATTCAAAATAATCGGCATATGAGGTCGATTCCTATATAAATTTTCCTATCTGCGATTCCATCTCCAGCGCTTGAACGTATACGCTTGTCTGGTACTATAGGTTCCTACGCGCGTGTAAGTATGTATTAGGCACACAATTGAATGTGGTTTACGTAACTCTGCTGTTTATACAAACAATAAGAGGTTTTATCGTATTGCCTAAAACGTCGGTTCCAGCGATTCAACTAAACATTTGACAACATAGGAGCGAAAGAGATATATGAAAAACCTCTCTCGTACTACTTTTAGAACAATCCTAACCAGCGTAACGTTCCTCGCCCTTTTGGTCGGCGTGAACGCTAATGCTGTTGTAAGAGTTGTTTCAACATCCCCCGGCCCCGGTGAGTTTGGCTCACTTGGAGCCGCGGTAGCCGCATCCAATGGAGCAGGCTTGGCCGGTGATAGCATCCGTGTCATGCCTGGTGTCTACGATGAGGCTGGTATTGCCGTAACTGTAGCGGGACTGTCCATTCAAGGAATGGGCGCCTTAGCATCAGATGTTGTTTTCAGCAATGCCACAGCTCCGGGAACAGGCACTCTGATTGATTGGAGTGGAACTTCCGGCGGTAGCATGGACAACATGACAATCACCGGATACGATGACGGTGTTTCAGCCCCTGGCACTGCCACTGGCTTTAGCGCCACTGGTCTAGTTTTGATTGCCAATGCAGCAGACGGTCTGGATATGAGACTTTTTGCTAGCTCTCTTACTGGTAACACTGCGCATAGCAACGGCGGAAGCGGTATTTTGCTTCGTACTGCTGCTGGCGGAGCTAGCACAGTTGCGGCCAACTGCCTTTATAACAACGGCGTTGGACCGACTGACAACGAGGCTAGTAATATCTGGTCTGGAAACTACTACGGTGGTTCAGATTGTGTTTCCCCATTCCCGATCTTGGGAACTGGAGCTCTAAGTGATTTGGCCCCGTCCTGCAACGAGAACGAAGTTGCTGGTCCAGTCTCACATGAAGTCCTCGCAACTGAAACGTATACCTTTACGTATACCTCTGTCGGTTGTATTGATGGCTCAAAAGGTCTGGCCGCTTTTGACTTTACTGCAACTTTCGACCCTGCAGTATTCGAGTATGTCCCTGGATCAGCCATTGATGGCAATGCGATTCCGGGACAGTTGCCGATGCAGGTCGATGAGTCGCTAGCATCTTCCGGTTTGATCCGTCTTTCCGCCGCCAGTGGTGGTGGTTTGGACATTCTGACTGGAACCGCAATGCTTGCCTCGATTGACCTCAAAGCGATAGATGACGCCGCCGCTTCAACAATTTCAGTGGCTTCTGACTATCGTGATGGCGCCAATAATGCATGGCCTGTGGCTGGTGTTTCCTTATCAGCGGCTACTGTTGATATTACAGCCCCTACCTGTGCAAATCTGACACCTAACAATCCAGCTGGAGATGATGTCTATTCAGAAGGCGGACCTGGTGTTGTTGCAGATCACATCAATCTTGACGTATCCATTGATATTGCTGATGATTTCGACAGTCGTCGCATCATTTACAGAATCGATGGTGGACCGCTTCAGCACTTTGCGTGGAGCGCAGGTGGAGCAGGACCCGAAACACTCGGCCCTGTGAACATCCCGCTAGGCGCTATAAGCGACGGTCCTCACACGTTGAAGATGTTTTCTGAGGATGTTGCTTTGAACCATGGTGACACGTGTTCGTACAGTTTCATGATCGATCGCACCGCTCCGGTGGATCCGACAATTACATTGAAGGACGCCGATTGTAGCACGATTGACCCGAACTCCACGAACGATTCTAACATCGTTATCGACATCGTCGGTGACGGTACAGAAGTAACCATGGAGCTTTGGAATGGCGGTTGGCTCCCGAGTGAGGCGTTTGACGGCGTCGATCATCCGTTTGACATGGGTGGTGTGCTTGGAGCTAGAACCATATTTGTTCGCACAGCTGACAAATATGGAAACCGTAGTGGTCAGATTTCTGACAACATTGATTTGGATCTAGCTGCTCCTGTAGCCGTTGGTCCGATGACAATAGCTCCGGATCCGACATCCGATGGCGCGGTTTCTTTCACAATCGCAGGCCACGGTGGCGCTGATGCAGTTGAATGGTTAGCCTCAGAGACTGAAGCTGATCTTGACGACTGTAACAATGCTAATTGGGCTCCGAAAGCCGCTTTGACTATGGCTTTCCAACTCGCCTCTGGCGACGGCACACATACTATTTACTTCGCCTCACGTGACAAAGCTGGTAACGCCAGTAATCACTTGAGCGCCACAGTAGAAGTTGACTCTGATGCCGGCGCCGCTCCTGCGGTCGTCGTCTCGGCCACAACTGGCGAAGATTGTAGTGATAGTTGGGCTGTCGATGTTGAGGTGACTTACTCTCAGGCAGACGCAGCGTTCTTGAATTTGACAACCAACGATGGAGCCGTAGTAGTTACAGTTCCGGCAACCGGCTCTCCGCAGATGGTGTCATATACATATGACGCTACTGATCGTGTTTGTGATTCAATGAACACTGTCAACGTCACAGTTACTGACGGCTCTTCACCAGCGAACGTAAGCGCCGCTGGTTCAGACGCTATCTTTGTCGATTGTGGCGTTCCGGCTGTTACCGCTGTTGTACTCAATAACGGTGATGCCTGGTCACAGAGCGCAACAGTAACCGTTCAGATCACTGGATCAGCGGATGGTGTTATGGTCAAGCTCGCTGAGCTTTGTGCTAGCGTTCCGGCCGCCACCGCAGTTCCGATTGACATGACTGGCGGCACCGGTAGCGTGACCTTTACGTTCCCGACTCCGGTTTGTGGCGCGAATTTCGTAGCTGTACAGTTGATCGATTGTGCAGGACGGATGTCTGTTATCGGTTGTAGCGCTGGTGTGGACTTTGATGACATCAAGGTTGACGAAGTCGATCCGCTGTTGGACAGCCTTGTCATTGACGCTGGCGCCGCTTTGAGCGTCGACACATCAGTTTCCGTTAAGCTTTTTGCTTCGGATAACTGTGGTCCGCTCGAGATGCGTCTCTCTGAAGATGCTTCCTTTGGTGGTGGCTTAGATCCGTTTGTTGCTTTCGTCGCAGTGAGTACTTTTGAAATCGCTGCTGGTGATGGAACACACACAGTCTACGCCGAGGTGCGTGATGCTTCAAGTCGTTTGAGCGCAGCTGCTTCTGACGGTATTGATGTAGATCAAACTGATCCGGCGGTCGATGTAGGACAGTTGTTTATTCTCTCAGGTAATTCCGCCGCAGCAGCAGGATTTACGAATTCTGCCAGCGGTAATTCCTTGGAAGGTATCAATGGTCCTGCCGATGTGGCAACTATGCTCATCCGAGACTCTGTTACTAACGCCAACTTAACTGCTGGCTGGGTTCCGTTTGATGCAGCATCGTTTGCTTTGGCGGCCCTAGCTCCGCTTGGCGCTGAGCCAACAACCCTGCATGTACGTATCATTCTTACGGATAATGCTGGAAACGTTGGTCCATGGACAGATGTTTCAATTGGCTTTGCCTCTTCGTTTGCTAGTAGTGGCGCTTCAGCAATTCCTCCGGGAGCTGCAAGTGGCGTACCGGGTGGTAGCATGAAAATGTCATGGCCCGCGCAAACTGGCGCTCAGAACTACTTAGTTAAGTATGATCGCTGGGGCAATTATCCGTTCTTCAATACACCGGTTCCGACACCTCCTGCTACACTTTCTAGTGGGTTCCCGTTAGCGGGCCCCATTTCCGTAGCCGCTGGTTCCGATCCGGTAACGTTGAACTTTGACGCTTCAATTGATGGCACACCTGACATCTATGCAGTCTCAATCTGGACTGTAGATATGTATGGTAACGCAACCCTGATACCGAACATCGATATACTTGAAACTAATTATATCCTTGGTGATGGCAAAGGCGCCGCCAATGACTTCGACAATAAATTATCATTCGTCGATGAATTTGGTTTGCTCGCTGATGCTATGTTTACGGTCAACGGTGATGCTGGCTACAATCCTTATATGGATATTGGTCCGACACTTGGTGGTGACGCCAAGAATTATCCGATTCCGGATGATGCGGTTGAATTTGAAGATCTCGTAATCTTCGCTATCAACTTTGCGGCGGATCCTGCGGCCAAGACTGTGCCGGGAAGTCGCTCGTTTGCGTCATCCATCACAGTTGGAGCCTCTGTGCCAACGATGCTTGCTGAGCCGGGTTCAAAGATCCGTGTTCCGATAAGCATTTCAGAGCCGAATGCTGCGAAGGGAATGCATCTTGTTTTTGATTATGATAGAACAAGTCTGCGTTTAGTCGAAGTCAAAGCAGGCAAAATGTTTGAAACTGCCGCAGGCAAGACATTCTTCGCAGTGCGTCCTAATGTAGACAACATTGACATCAATGCTGTGTCTTTGGATGCGCCTACATATAAAGACAACGAAGTTGCAGTTCTCACTTTCGAAGCTATCACTACAACAGTAGTCGAATTGACCGATGTTGAATTGACAGTTCGCGATGCTGAGAATCAAAGCATCGAAGTTGCCTTTAGCTCAACCCCAACTAGTGGCGGTTCGAGCATTCTTCCGAACACATTCGCTTTGGGTCAGAATTATCCTAACCCATTCAACCCGTCAACAAAGATTAACCTCTCGCTTCCGACAGCAAGTGAATACTCAATAGAGATATTCAATACTCTCGGACAAAGAGTGAAATCTTTTGAGGGCTATAGCGACGCCGGTGTTGTATCGGTAGAGTGGAATGCTAGTGACAATGCTAGTGGCGTGTATTTCTATCGCGTCAAAGCTGGCGCTTTCGTTTCAACAAAGAAAATGGTACTACTCAAGTAATATCATTTTTAATGTAATTCACATTCCTCCGGGGCCTAGTAATGGCCCCGGAGGAACTTTTAAAACGCGATATGATAGAGAAGAGAAGTAATGCAACACTGTGCAAGGAAGCTCTCTAGTTCGGCGATACAATAGCGCCATTATCTTGCGCCTATATGGCATTCACCCCAACGGTGTGTGCTTTGATATGCGAGGCAAAACAATGTTCATCGAAATCGACATACAATATAACAATACCTCACTTTCGTCTCGGAGGATCTTATGAGAGAACGCACACCATCATTGTGTTACAAGTATGAGGCGCCTCGTAAATGGCTACTCGTCTTGAGCATTTGTATATTCCTAAGCATTTCCCAAAGCGTACATTCTGCAGAAAATTTCACTCTAACGCCTGATACTGTGTTTATAACGTCCGGTATAGGTTCCGAGTTTGACTTGCCTCTTGATATTGACGGGGCTGTAACCGGCCTAAAGCTATATCAAGTTGTTTTTGCCTTCGATAAGGCAAGAATTGATACTGTATCAATCACGGAAGGCCCATTGATGGGAACATCCAGCTCCCCAACAGCGCCATTCTTTGATGTGCTTCTAAATGACGATTCAACTACTCTTACCATCCAAAGTGTAATTCTCGGCAACGGATTCTCAGTTGACGGCCCAGGAAACCTTGCAACAATTCGACTCAGGGTAATAGGTGATGGCGTTGTAAATTTCAAAGTTCTGTCTCTGGCTGCAAAAGGATTGGGCAATGTTGACCTCTCCCCTTTTCCCACGGCATCGGGATCTATCTTTCAAGTAAATATACCACCGACTAGTTTCAACCTTCTCTTGCCGATCACAGATGATTCGATTCTTACTACTTCAACGCAGTCGATTGATTTTGACTGGACAGAAAGTGGAACAATCTACCCCGGCGGTGGAGTAACCTACACCATGCAATATTCAACAGATTCAACATTCCCGACATTGGCCACAAGTGAGATCACCGGTGTGATCCCTTCTAACTTATCAATTTCCGCCGCATCTTTCCCTGATAACAAATACTTTTGGCGAGTTATTGCCGTCGACGATAATGGATTTACTACATTTACCAACCAGACAAACTCATTTATTACGTCGGTTGATGTTCCTCCAGCAGTAATCGATTTGCTTCAACCGGCGAATGACTCCACCATCGTGAAAGACCCAGGTGAAACGATAGAATTTCAATGGGAGTCCTCTTCAACTCCGTACCCTTCAAACCCCATTACATATACCCTGGCATATTCGACAAGTCTCACGTTCCATGTCGACTCAACAATTACATTCCTGGGATTGTCAACACTATCTCAGATAATCTCCGTTGATGATTTAGAATTCAACGAGGCATATGTGTGGAGAGTTACTGCCGTAGATAGCTTTGGCTTCGAAACACCATCCAACGGAATTCGGGCTTTCAGTCTAGTGCGCGGTAGCTGTTGTCTCACAGCTGGCGACGCTGACCACAATGGGACCATGAATATCGCTGATGTGACATTTGAAATTTCAAGGATATTTTCGGGTGGACCGCCACCAGTATGCGCGGACGAAGCAGACGCTAACGGAGATAATAAGTTCAATATCGCTGATGTGACTTTTCTCATAGCCCGTATTTTTTCTGGCGGCCCACCGCCTATTTGTGGCACAACAGGAATCTGATGTTTGACGCTCAATGTCCATGTGGAGTAAATCCGAAACTCGTGACATGAATCAACGGACTTACGGCATTCACGGATTCCTCTCTTAGAACGGTGTCTTCCTAACGACAGGTCTTATGACACCTCTGCTGGAAGTTGTGACTTTTACTTTTTGTAACAGCCAGTCTTTGGATGTAGGTGGATTGTTTCCCCAAAAAAGACGCCGCAAGATGGACCATAAGTATTATTGCCAACAGACTGAGTCGCAACCATAGGAATCGCAACACAACGAACTTCGCCTGCTTAGCTGTAAGCCACAGTAATTCAATACCATGATTTATTCTAATTGCGCGGCATTTTAGCAGGATCGGAGAATTCAATAGGCGCATAACCCGAAGTTTGAGAGGGGGGGGATGGCAGACCACCTACTCCCAAGGTATTAGGCCAGCTTAACGGCTGGCTTTTTTGTGGGCGTAACTCAGCGGAAGACACTTTGTTGGAGAGTCGCCGCGTTTGGCTGTTTGCTATTTATTGGGTTGTGTACTTTACTTGCGAGTACATCGGCGATTTACTTGCCATATTGCCATCGATTGGGCTACTACAATATATTGGGCGAAGGAATACTAACTTGGACAGGGGATGACCACATGAAACACTTTTTCACATTGTTGTCGGTTTTGATAGCCGGTCAGTTGTTGACAGCGCGTCCTGCGCTGGCTGATTCAGTGAATTTGAATTCAAAGATTACTGCAGTTACAGTTTATCCATCACAAGCGCAGATTACTCGAAGCGCTAGCCGTGAGCTTCCTGCTGGTGAACACACATTAGTGTTCGAGAATATTCCAGTGGCGTCGCAGACCGCCTCGTTTCGTAGCTCGGCTAGTGGACCGCAGGGGTTGGCCCTGTTGGGGATGAATCATCGTCAGGAGTTTCATACCGAATCCACCAATGAGAAAGTAGCCGAACTTGAACGACAAATCGCGCAACTGAACGATGAAGTTAAGCGCGAAATCAATGACCGGTTGGATGTTTTCAATCAGCAAAAGAAATTCCTGCTGACCTTAACAAAAACAGCGACAAAGACTTTAACCGAGCAAGTGGAAAACGGCGGTATCAAAATCGCCGAATGGCGCTCGGCCTACTCATTTGTCTCGGAGGAAGTGCGCGCCACCAATGATTCGATTCGTATTGTCTCAGCTGAGCTCAAAAAAGTAAATGACAAATTGCAAAAGCTGAAGAGTGAATACAATCAGTTGAGGACATCCCAAGCGAATAGCTCCTGGACTGTTGAAGTGGATGTGAGCCTTAAGAAGGCCGGGATAGTTAAGGTTGAGCTTCAGTATGTTATTACAGGAGCAAGTTGGAAGCCGTTGTATGACGCGCGCATGAACGAAGAAAAAGGTGAAGTTGAGCTAAGCTATCTGGCGGAAGTAGCGCAACGAACTGGTGAGGACTGGAGTAACGTCACATTGGCGTTGTCAACAGCCACTCCGTCTTCGGGAACAGGACCGGGCGAGTTGGCTAATTGGGTACTTGCTCCATCAGTCCCAGTAGGATTTTACAGAGCCCTTGGCTCTGTAAGTGACGCCGTGGAGGTATACGGAGAACAGGTCATAGACAAGTATGAAGTACAATCCGCAAGAATGGCGAGAAAGGCCAAACCGAGGTCCACAGAATATGAGGCAGAGATTGCCACATCCTCGGTGTCTTCGGGAGCGTTTTCTACCACATTCAACATCGCGCGCAAAGAGTCTGTCGCCTCCGGCAAGAGGGCCGTCCGAGTGTCAATCAATAGTTGGCAGTTGCAGTCTGAAGTAGACTTGATTTGCCGGCCCCGCAATAGCCAAAGTGTGTATAGACTGGTTACACTAACTAATCAGGATGACGCTCCCTTGTTACCTGGTGGCGTATCGATTTTCTCGGGAACTGATTTTCTGGGTAATTCTACAATTCAGGATTTAGTGACACCGTCACAGAAATTCGAGTTGCCATTTGGTTTGGAGAATACAATTGCAGTAGAGCGCAAGATTGACTCCTACAAAACCGACCGCAACACCACCAGAGTACGGGTTGAGCAGACTATCAAAATCACCTTGACCAACAACGGAGCCGATAGCGCCAGCCTGACACTTGAAGAGCCACTGCCAGTCAGCCAAGACAAAGAGATTAAAGTCAGGGTCAAAGGCATCAAGCCAGAGCCATTGGCTTCGGAGGACAAAAAGAAAGTGACCTGGGAGGTTATCTTGGCGCCAGGCCAAGAGATGGAGTTTATTATTCCGGTGCGAATAGAATACCCACTCAATGTACTCGTCTCAGGGCTTTGAGTGAGAAACGCAGAATAACCGTAAGTACTTCACACCTGAACTCGCTTTGTCTTAGGTTTTAGCTTGTTAGGAGAGTTGAAATCGTCGATTTTGCCAAAACTCTCTTGCGAGAGATTTTGTAAGATGGATAGTGCGCAAATAACTTATTACAAGAAAGACTTTCAAAAATGACCTTCTCAAAAACATTCTCTAACAAATCGTTTGGCAAAGAGATTCTGACTATGGCTCTTGCTGTAACCTTGATATTCGGCGCCTGCTCAAACAAAGACTCTGAATCTAAGAAAGATTCCGGTGACCCCGGGGCTATGTCCGATATGATGGCAACTGGTGAACTCGATCCGATTGCGCCGGACGCATCGTTGGGTTGGACCAAAGCCAGCGAAGCGGGCATGAGCTGGGAGATTCCATCAAGCTGGGTGGTGGGGCCGAAAATGCCGATGCGCGCCGGAACATACTTTGCCTCGGCAACCGATGGCGACGCAGAGCCAGCCGAATGTCGGGTCAATTTCTTTGGCGCCGGTCAGGGTGGAGCGGTTGATGAGAATATCATGCGCTGGGCCGGGCAAATGGAGCTTGAGGGTCAGGAAGGCAAGAGCCCCACTCCGATTGTTAAGCGGACTGAGATTTCCGGTATCCCAGTTGCGATTATCGAATTGAACGGAGTTTATCTTAGCAAGACCCGACCAATGGCCAAAGAGTTTACTCGTAAGCCGGGATTTACCATGCTTGCGGCAATCGTCACCGCGCCAGAAGGAACGATATTCTACAAAATGACCGGACCGTGCAAAACTATAGACGCCAATCGAGAGAATTTCCGTCGCATGATCGGCTCTATCAGCTCAGGTTCCTGAGAAGGCGCTGTTCCTGACTCCGGCTCTCGGCCAGATTCCGGCTGAAACATCTGATGGCTCACAGACGTAGAGCTATCAGAGACAAGTCGTTGCCCTACGGGGCGACATTCGAAGTATGAATATTCGAAGTATGAATCTGGTAATTTGGCAAGAGCTGTTAGGAGTAAGTTGTGCAAGGGGAGAATAGTAGTATGACTAGATCAGCAAAATCTGTTCAACCGCGGTTGGTTTTCGGGCTGACGCTTGTGGTCATTGGGTTACTTTTCCTAATGGACCGTATGCTTCCATATCGATTTCATATTGAAAGCTATTGGCCGCTCCTGTTGATAATCTGGGGTGGCGCGCGTTTCAACACTCATGGAGCCAAAGGCTGGGTCTTCAGTGGCGCCTTGATGGTTTTCGGGACTGTTTTTTTGCTAAATGACTACTTTCCCTTCTCCTATGTATTCGACTGGGACAATATGTGGCCGTTGGCGTTGATAATCCTCGGCGGTTATCTGCTTACCAAAAGCCTTGATAAGAATAGATCCAATGACAATGTGTCGGACCCGGGCGCCAGCGTGATAGACGAATTGAAAGCCTTCACGATTCTCGGCGGCCGGAAATCGCACATTACCTCGTCCAATTTCACCGGTGGAGAAGTAACTGTCGCCCTTGGCGGATTGGAAATCGATTGTCGTCAGGCAAAACTATCGACCCAAACACCCGAGGTAATTCTGGATGTAAATGTAATAATGGGTGGTGTCGAGCTAAAAGTTCCTGAGGATTGGACAGTTGTGGTCCGAGCTACACCCATTCTCGGGGGCATCGACGACAAACGAGGTTCCGGACAAAGGAGTAGCGCTCAGGGGACAACACTGGTTATAGACGGATTCGTATTACTCGGCGGTGTTGAGATTCTCAATGCATAATCTTTATTACTACTTTGTACGAGCTGCTTTTTGATAGATGATTCGCCGCAATTGCCCGGTTTTGGGTGAGAATGAATCATTGAACTGCCGCAAATAGTATAGCGCTCCGTCGGTCCCTACGAAGGCATCAGGGACCGACTTGAAATCCACAGCCCAATTCAATGAATCCGCTTGCCCGGCTACCTTCGTAGGAGTATTCCAGTTTCTATCCGCGTCTGGTTTCAGCCTTCTAATGAATCCAGCAAAATAGTCGGTATATAAATAGTCTCCGAAATACTCAGATGGCCAGGTGTATTTCCCGTTTATTACACTCGGTCGATAGACACAGAGAGAAATCACCGAGGCCACAAAACCTGTTCTATCGTAAAACGCTACCGGCTGAATGTATTCCGCCTTGGAATCCTTCCGGCACCCGGGTTGGGCTCTAGGCGCAGGCCCCTCGTAGAATGGCCAGCCGAAATTTTCTCCGCCTCCGGTTGCCTTTGGCGCATAGTCAATCTCCTCAAAATCCAGCAGGCCGACATCAGCGATCAGCATATCACCGGCAAGTGGGTCAATATCAAAGCGAAATGGATTCCGCAAACCCGAAACATATATGAGTTTGGTCTTGTCATTCAGGTATTCAGCATACGGATTATCCGCCGGAGTCAGGACGGAGATATCCCCGGTCTTCAGTTTTGCTACTTCTTTGTTAGACAGACGCACATCGAGCCGAAGAATCGAACCTCGTAAGTCAGTGATTGATTGCGCTATACATGACGATGCGTCATCGCCAATTGAAACATACAGCATACTATCAGGTCCAAACCGCAGTGTACCACCATTGTGATTCCAGGCATTATCTGGAATATCTGTGAGAATCTCGAGTCTCGACTCCGGCGCTATCGAATCTGCTCTGTCCAGGATTTTGCTGATTGTCAAACGGCTTACCTTACATTGGTTTCCTTTGGCGGTATAGTAGATATAGAAATAGCCATTGTTTTCAAATGCCGGATCAAGGGCTACTCCAAGCAGGCCGCGCTCATTTCCCCCTGATACATTTACATCTTCAACAGTGTGAATCAACGTACGCACCGATGGTGAATCAGCTCCAGTCAGGTAAACTCCGCCATTATACTGTTCGAGAATCACGATTCGCCCATCAGGCAAGGGAGCCAAAGCCACCGGCGTATCAAAACTATCCGCTACAAGTTCATCAGCAAAACCTTCAGGCAATCCAATTGCGAATGCTGACACAGGAGGAATCATCATAGTGAGCATAGTTAGCACACCAAGTAACAGAATTTTTGTTTGCGACTTTGTTTGCAGTCTTGTTCGCATTATCAAAATACCCTCGATTCGTCGGCCTTCATATAGTTAACCTGTTGAGTCCTCAACGTGTATATGTATACTAAGCAACGAACAGGAAACCAAAGAATACTCAGTTCAGAGCCAATCCCGCCCGCTCTGACCGGATTTCTATCTTGCAAGAGGTGTGGCCCGTCGCTACTTTTGCGGTAGTGAAACTGCGCCAATAACTCAGGTAATAACTCAAAGGCGCGTATGGGCTAAAGCTGTCCCGGGGAGATGAATCCAGCCATGAAACTAATGATGAGAAAACGGTCAATCCCGCATGTGCGAAGCGCATTTATCGGCAAGCGCGTGTTCCTTCGTCCGTCAACAATCGAGGACTACGAAACAGTGCTAATGTGGCAGGAAAGCGCCGATCCACAGCGTTTGAAGCAAACAGTTGAACCGATAATTCCTGTGGAGCAAAGGCTGGCGGAATTCAAAGAGCAACAAAGGTCTCCGATTGACACCAGTATGGCTGATTTGACTGTTGTGAATCGACATGGTGGAGATAGCGGTGACGACAGTGAAGAGGGCATTGTAGGGATGCTCTCTTATCGCGCTTTGAATTTGTTGAATCGTTCGGCGCGACTTGAAGTGTACGGCGCCCCTGATGTTCGTGACACAGCAGAGCTTTCGGAGGCGCTTGGGTTACTGGTAAGCTACTTGTTCTATCAGTTCAATTTGAACTCGGTGTATACCGAGGTTTCCGAGTTGAACCCTAGAGCTACGGAAGTATTTGAAGCTTTGGATTTCAAACGTGACGGAGTCTTACGTCAGAGGCACTTCTTCGACGGCACATTCCATGACCTTCACGCCTATTCGTTATTGCGTTTCGAGACGCCGCGTTGATTTCTGGTGGCTTTGTTTCGTCGATGTAACACTAGAATCACCAAAGTTCCTCCGAGAACATCCGCCAAAACATCGAAGATGTCCGCTGAGCGTCCCGGAACAAATTTCTGATGAAGTTCATCGCCAAGTGAGAAAACCAAAAGCAAAGCAAAAGTTATCAAAGCGGCCAAGGACCCTGTATTCAATCTACGAGATTGAGAAAAAGAACGATAGAAAAGGAATGCGAAGACCGCATATTCGGTAAAGTGAATCAATTTGTCGGAGTTCATAATTCCGAGCTCCGGAGATTTCAGATACGGCATTGAGGACAAAGTTATAATCAGACCAGCGTATAGCATCGCCGGGAGATGGTAAAGCAATATGGTCTTGGGAGAGTTTTTCATAGTATCACTTCGCAGAATCTCGTCACCTGGTGTATCTGGCTCACCATTAGCGGCTGGCGCCAGTTTACAACAAGCGCCTGATTACAGCAACCTAAGAAGTTGAAGAAGTCTTCGTTTAAGTATGTTTTAGTATTTTGTTTTGAGAGCAGATTGATATTGGCCCTTATAAGAGTTATTTGAAATGCTATGAATAAGAGTTTCCGTTCCTATATCCTGCCGCTGGGATTCCTGTTTTTCTTTTTGAGCGTTGCTCCATTGGGATTCATGGCGCTTGAGGATATGAGTTACTTTGATGGTCTCTACTTGACGATTATCACTGTTTCCACAGTGGGATTTAGTGAAGTGAAGCCCTTACATGAGGCCGGTCGCTGGTATGTAATTTTAATCATTGTCGTGGGGTTGGCGACTGTATCATATATCCTGAAGGAGTTCAGTGAGTCAATAATTGAAGGTCAGCTTCGAGTTGTACTGGGGAAAAGAAAAATGGATGCGCGTTTACGAAAACTTGTAGGGCACACAATTGTCGCCGGCTACGGACGTGTCGGGCAGGAAGTGGTGCGCGAATTGATGAAGAGCAAGAAAAAAAGTCCGTTTGTGGTTGTCGAATGCAGTGACGGAATGGCCTCCAAGTTATCGGAATTAGATATACCATATGTATGCGGTGACGTTACCACCGATGAAACTCTGCGCCAAGCGGGAATACTAACTGCCTCAAATCTGGTTTCCACTGTTCCGAGTGACGCAGACAACGTATATTTGACTCTGAGCGCCCGGCATTTGAATCCCGGTATCAATATCACCGCCCGAGCCGACCAACCGGAGGCTGAGAGAAAATTACTGCGCGCGGGAGCCACAAATGTAGTCAGTCCTCATGCTCTGGGCGGGGCCAGAATGGCGCACCTTGCAATTCGGCCGAATCTAGTACATTTTGTCCGTTCGCTCGCCGAAGGCGAGGATGACTTCAGTGTTGAGGAGACAATTGTCTCGGCGGAATCGCCACTTGCCGGAAAAACGCTAATAGACCTTAATCTGCCGGTTGAAAGCAAAGTTTCGGTAATTGGAATTAAGAAACCCGAGGCAGGATTAGTTTTGAGCCCCAAAGGGGACACAATGATAGAGCAGGGTGATATACTATTGATGGTTGGCGAGGAACAGGCGCTGTTGCGATTTACGGAAAACAGCTAAATAAAACGATTTGTTTCAGGAGACTTATCCGTTTAGGAATTGAAGAAATAACATGACTAACGCAAAAGAGAAATTCATTCTTTGGGGAATTCTAATAGCCCTTATCGCCGGCGTATTAATTGGCTGGTATTTTCCCGAGGGCGCACAGAACCTTGCCTTCCTAGGTTCATTGTTTTTCAACGCATTGTATTTGATAATTGTGCCATTGATTATCGCCAGCATGGTTGTCGGTATTACCGCTTTAGGCGATATACGCAAACTTGGTCGCACCGCCCGACTCGCGATTATGTACTTCATGGCCACCAGCGCTGTTGCGGTTATAATCGGAATTATTCTGGCAGTGACTATTCAGCCCGGGATTACCGGAGATACAATGGCTGTCGTATCGTCTGGCGCCGGAGTTGACCTATCCGATATGCTAGCCAAAATCGGCGGCGCCTTGACCCACACTCTAAATGAAATGATTCCGCGCAATATTATTGCCGCCGCCGCTGAAACCAAGGTCCTGGCATTGATAGTATTCTCTTTATTCTTCGGTGGCATTCTTTCAGGAATGGGGCCTCGCGCAAAACCGGTGATTCAATTCTTTGAGGTTCTTAACGATGCAATAATGAAACTGGTGCACTTGGTGATGTATTTAGCCCCACTGGGTGTATTGGGCATTGTCGCCTCCAAGGTTGGTGAAAAAGCTGGTGACATTGGTAATGCGGCCGCTGGTATCGGTATGTTCTCATTGGTTGTGATTATAGGACTTCTAATACACGCAATCTTGTTGACCATCACATTGAAAACTTTTACCGGCAGAAACCCCTGGACTTATCTGGCGAATATGGGGCAGGCTATCTCCACAGCAGTTGGAGTGTCATCGTCTTCGGCTACACTACCAGTGACTATGGAATGTGTAGTAGAGAAAAACAAAGTTGATCAACGCGCCGCCTCATTTGTGCTTCCTTTGGGAACCACAATCAACATGGACGGCACAGCAATGTATCAGGCTATCTCGACTATCTTCGTTTGTCAGCTATTCGGGATTCAACTTGGCATAGAACAGTATGTAATAATGTTCATCACAGCGATTCTAGCATCAGTCGGCGCGCCCGGTTTGCCGCAGGCGGGGATAGTGATGATGACTATGGTAATGGGTTCGGTTGGTGTGCCGCCGGAAATCATCGCTCAGGGTATCGGAATCATTTTGGTTGTGGATTGGGCGCTCGATAGAGGCAGAACCGCGTTGAATATCTATGGTGATGCAGTGGGCGCGGCAATTATTGCCAATACCTTTGAATTCAAAACCGCTGTGGCGCAACGACGAACTCCGGCCAAACGTGACGAAAACCGTGGCCGCTCATCAGACCGTCGCACTTCCAGCGGCTCTGATAAGTCACGGGCTGGAAACCGGAGCGACCGAAACGACCGGAGCAACAGAAATGAGCGGCACGACAAAAACTCAAGACACAGGTCACGCTCCACTGAACATATCGAGCGCCCCTCTCCTGAGAGTTTTGGCGGCGCAGGCTCAGGGCAAAGAAAGTCTTCTGAATCAGCTTCAGAAACGAGAGCCCCGCAAAAACGCGTAAGAGTCAGCCAGCGCGCTCCTATGACCGAAGAGGAAATCGCCAGTGACAGAGAGTTGTTTGCCGGAATGGTCAAAGCTCCAGTGTTCGACATTTCGTCTTTCATTGATTCCGATGCAGGAGAGTCTTTCAGCGCTGATAAAAACGATGCGCCAGATGATAGTCCGGATATTTTTGCAATTGACGCAGACAACGGTGAGACAGATAGAGAAAGTTTTGACTTCGACCAGGTTGTAGATTCAGATGTTACCGAGATAGAAGATGCCCCAACAGAAAGCGTCGAGTCCACTGAATCTGAGGATTCCAGCGATTCTGATGATTCTAATGATTCCGATAAAGTAGACGACAGTCACAGCGACGATGAACCTGAGGTTGATGACGTTGATTCAACTGATTCAGCTGATTCGCCGTCTGACTCGGGGGCTCGTTTTGGACGTTCGCCACGTCGTGGTGGTTGAGTTGTGGTGGTTTGAGTCGTTGGGAATCATCACAGGCAATAGAATCATAAAAAGAGTCATCAAAAGAATCATGAAAGTGATTGCTTAGTGAATATTGTCAGATTGTACATTCTGTTTTCAGTCATCACTTCATTGTTGGTAATTCCGGGCGCGGTTTTAGTGGGATTATATGGGGCTATTGCTGGTCTTGTTGTAGCGGCGTTGACGATTGCGCTCTTATATTCTCGCGCTGATAAGCAGATTATTGAACAATTCGATGGTTGCAGAATCACAGATACATCCTCATGGGTCTACAAGTTAGTCGAGGACATCGCGCGAAAAGCGCGTCTTGGAAATGTGCCGGAAGTGTATTTGATACCAGTCAAAGCTCCGAATTCATTTATTGTAGGTCGCAGCGCCGAACGGGCAAAGCTCGGCCTAACCGAGGGCCTGCTCGAAACTCTGACCAAGCGCGAACTTGAGGGTGTAATAGGGCATGAGCTGGCTCATATTCGAGATTGCAACGCCCGGCTCAGCGGAATTGTCACTGGTATTGTCAGCTTTCTTTTGCGTCTGACAGCCGCTGGGAAAAAACACTCCGGTTTTCGAGTGACCAGAGCCATTGAAATCAACGGCCAGACGCACACTGGAATGTCTCAGAAACTGCTGTCATTCTTAATAACCCCTTTGGCCGGGGCTTTTGTGCAATTGTCAATTACCCGTAATCGTGAATTCATAGCAGACCGTCGCGGCGCAACTTTCACCAATCGCTTTCAGGAATTGGCCTCCGCCCTCAGAAAAATCCAGCTGTCATCAGAGCGTATCTCCAGTGACAATCATCCCCAACTGGCCCACTTGCTAATCTACAGCAGTTTCCATCGCCCTTTTCTCTCAGCCCTCTTTTCCGCGCATCCGCCAGTGTCCGAGCGGGTGGCTCAACTCGAAAAGCTTGCCGCCACAGGCGGAGGTGTTGAAGGGGTTTATTAGGAGCCGGAGCGCTTCCAATTTGGCCTTTGGTGTATTATATTTGTTGAGAGAACGGCGCAACGTAAGCGCAGAAGTTATTGCAGAGTTTTCTGTCAGTCGAATCTGCTGAAACTGCGACGATTCCGCCTCTCGAATGTAATGAACGACGAGCCTCCTCAAGAACAATCTACCGTAACCGGACAATCTGTTTTATCCACCGGTATGCGAACCTATGCCCCGGGCGAATACTCATCGCCGGTCGGGAGTTCCTATGCCTGATTTCGCTCTTGAACTATTTGTCATTGTAATCCTGATATTAGCTAACGGCTTTTTTGCGCTCTCTGAACTCTCGTTGGTTTCGGCCCGGCGCTCCAGATTGATGGAGCTTGCCGAAGCCGGGAATCAAGCGGCAAAGCGCGCGCTGAATCTTATTCAACATCCGGAACAATTTCTTGCGGCAGTGCAAGTTGGAATCACTTTTGTCGGTACTCTAGCCGCGGTTTTTGGTGGGGCCACTGTGGTCGACTTTCTGGAGCCGATTCTTCAGAATGTCCCACTTGAGTTTGTTGCCGAGCATGCTCAGGGAATAGCAGTTGTCCTGGTAGTTGTGATGATATCACTCCTGTCGCTGATACTTGGCGAACTGGCTCCGAAATATATAGCTCTCACTTATTCCGAAAAATTGGCTCTGAAAGTTTCCGGGCCAATTAGCGCCATGGCGACTGCCCTGCGTTTTGTCTTTCCGATTGTAACCGGCCCGGCGAAAATTGTGGCGCGAATGTTTGGCGTGAAAGAAATCACTCGGGGAAGCCCGGTTACCGAGCTGGATGTTCATCTATTGGTCGCAGAGGGACGTAAGAGCGGAGTATTCGACGAAGCCGAGCAGGAATTGGTGCGCTCAGCGCTGGATTTCGCTGATACAACCGCGCGTGAGGCTATGACTCATCGAGCGGATATTATCGGGTTTCAGGATGACACTTCAATTGATGATATGCTCGATGTGATGATTTCCGAGGGCTATTCTCGCTATCCGGTTTATCAGGACTCGATTGATAAGATAATAGGCGTGGTGATGTTTAAGAATGTAGTCCGCCGGCAACGTGAAAATCAGGAAGCGCATCTCAACGATGTGCTAAGTCCGGCTATGTTCATTCCTGACTCGATGGAACTAGCTGAATTGCTCAAGAAAATGCAAAGGAAACGTCAACATATGGCGGTATGTCTCGACGAATTTGGAGGCACAGCCGGGATAGTCACTATGGAAGACATACTCGAAGAAATTGTCGGCGAGATTCAGGACGAAACCGATGATGAAATCCCGGAATTCAGCGCTAAGAACGAGCGGGTTGCGTTCATTTCCAGCACCTTGCGTCCCGATCAACTCAATGAGCAATTCGACACGCATCTTGATGAAGAACGATCCACCACAGTAGCTGGCATGGTGGTCAGTGTCCGCGGGGCTATTCCTGAGAAGCAAGAGCGGGTGAGACTCAGTGATGATGTAATAGTAACTGTGCTCGAGGTCAGCGGTAACCGCATATTGCGTATGAAAGTCGAGAAAGTCTCAGCCGACTCTGATTCGCCGACCGGCACAGATTCAGTATAATCTCCATTTGGCCATCGTCTATCTATCTCAACCCCGAATGCAACGCGTTCAATAGCATAAGTCCGGTCTTTTCCGTATCATTCGCCCATGAGTCAGACACTGAAGGCAATATTTCTTGCGCCGTTGAATTGGATGCGGCGACTATACGACTGGACAATGAGCTGGGCAGACAGCCGTCATGCGCTGATAGCTTTGGCCACTTTGGCGTTTGTCGAGAGCTCTTTCTTCCCAATTCCCCCTGATGCCCTTTTGATAGCCTTGTGTTTGGGGGCCTATCGTCGCTGGGCAAAATTTGCATTGGTGACTTCGGTTTTCTCTGTGCTGGGTGGTATGGCTGGTTATGGAATAGGATATTTTGCTTTTGATACTATTGGTCGCCCAATTATGGATGCTTTGGCGAGTTTTAGCGGCAAGGACGCCGAGGTTTTAATTTCGCAAGCGCAGTTTTGGTTCAATGAGAAGGAAATGTTCGGTGTGCTAATTGGCCCCTGGGCCGTAGCGGCGGCGGGATTCACTCCGATTCCTTACAAAGTATTCACAATTTCCGCCGGTTTCTTCCACATGGACTTTGTGATTTTTGTAATTGCCTCGGCTCTGAGTCGCTCTTTGCGGTTTTTTGCTGTGGCCGGAATTATCGGTTTGTTGTACAAGAGATATGGCGATGGTATAAAGGACTTCATAGATCGCTATTTCAATCTGCTGGCTGTGGCGTTCATGGTTTTGCTTATCGGTGGAGCCTTTGTTCTTCGCTTCATTTCTCATTAAAGACCGAAGAACACAAAGGACATTCGTAATGATGATAATAATGAAAAGTATCACAAGAAATTATAGCAAGGCGCTAAGACTGGGAGCTTTTGGAGCTCTGCTGACGCTGGTGTCCTGCGGAACTCCGCAACAAACGCGACCAGTTGCCGATGCCGAAGCAGATTTCGGCTCTCGTCGAAACTTTGCCCTAACTGGTGGTGTCACCGAAGAGGCCGGATTGACCGGTTTTCAAAGAGACTCATTCGGGGCCTTCTTTGCCGAAGCCGCACGTGAAATGCTCACCAAGCGCGGCCTAACCGAAGTCGGCGCTACTCAAACAGACAGCGCCGACTATATTATTCGTTTTATTCTGCGAGATAATCTAATAGTAACCGCTCTTGACCCATCCACCCGGCGCCTAATTTGGCGCGGGCAAAGTGACAAAGGATTAAGCGGCGAAAAACTCTCCCAATCCGTGGTAACCAAATTGGTAGAGCAGGCTCTAAATGGATTTCCACCCCGGCGTTAGCCGGTGAGGTTTGTATGTCTCACTCCCATTCACATTCACACTCGCATCCATTGCCAAAGAACTCTCGTATTCTGGGATGGACAATCATCTTCAATGTTGTAATCACTGTCACCGAATTCGTAGCTGGAGCCTTGACTGGAGTCTTGGCCCTGGTCGCTGATGCAACACATAATCTCTCTGATGTTGCAGGCTTAGTCCTGGCGTACTTCGGCGAAAAAACCTCAGAGGCTCCAGCCACCAAAACCGCGACCTATGGACGTCGGAGAATGGAAGTCTTCACCGCGCTGATTTCTGCTACTTCATTGGTGCTTATCGCCGGTTACATTGTCTATGAAGCATACGGAAGATTTGTCTCTCCCCAACCTATTGAGAATTTCACTCTATTTATTATTGTTGCGACTATCGGTTTACTGGGAAATGTCGCCTCGGTTTGGATACTGCGTAAAGAAAGCGTGGACTCGATAAACCGTAAGGCGGCATTATTGCACATGGTATATGACGGTCTATCTTCGGTGGCTGTGATTATCGGAGGTATTGTGATGTACCTCACTGACTGGACTATTGTAGATCCGATTCTTTCGGTAATGATTGCAGGCATGATTATTTGGTCATCGCTGGATGTTTTCAAGCGAGGCTGGCAGGTGTTTATGGAGGCCACGCCGATTGATATCGATTTTGATGATGTAATGTCTGAAATGGCCGAACATGAATCGGTGCAGAATGCCCATCATTTGCATATTTGGTCGCTGTCTTCCACAGAAACCGCTTTGTCCTGCCATGTTTGTGTTGCCACCGACAATCTGTCGGACATCAATCAAATACTGGTTGAACTGAATCAGAAGCTCAAAGAGAAATTCGGTATTAGCCATGCGACTATCCAGGTTGAAACCGGCCCTTGTAGCGATCCTAACGGGATTTGTAGCGAGGAGCTACATTCCGAAACAGCTCCGGGAGCTTCAAAGCGCCTTTGAAAAGCAGTAACTTTGAAAAACAGTAACTTCTAAAAACAGCAACTTTGAAAAACAGCGCTCTCTCAACACCTTTTAGTCAACCCCGCAAAACTAAGAACTGATTCGGAAAAGTAATGGCCAACTCCAGAGAAGCCTTAGAATTTGAAATTGTAGATTTAGGTCATGACGGGAAATCAATCGCCCGTCCCAAAGATGGAAGCTCCAAAGTGGCTTTTCTTGACCGCGGTTTACCCGGCGAGATTGTGCTGGCGAAAATCTACAAACGCAGTCGACGCTATGACCGGGGACGAGTCACCGAAATACTTGAATCCTCACCCGAGCGAGTTGATTCGGAATGTTCGCATTTTTCGATTTGTGGCGGTTGTAGCTGGCAGGATCTGGGCTATGAATCACAAGTCAAATACAAGCGGAAGAGAATAATAGACTCATTGGAGCGACTTGGTGGGTTTGAAGACACCACGGTCAACGAGGTAATCACTGCCGCGCGAACAAAGTTCTATCGCAACAAAATGGAGTTTTCTTTTAATGTAGAGCCGGACTCAGAAAACGGATTCGCATTGGGTTTACACTATCGGGGTGAATTTTCCAAAGTATTTGATGTCCATGAATGTCTGCTTGAATCAGAAAGCTCAAATCGAATATTGAGTTGGTTCAGGAATTATGTGAGCGAGAATGATATTCCCGCCTATGACGTCAGGAATCATAATGGCTATTTGCGTTTTGTGATGATTCGCGAGGGAAAACACACCGGGGAGACGATGGTCAATATAGTGACCACCACCGAAGAGTTTCCTCAAAAAGAAAAATTCATCGCCAAGTTCACCAAAGCTTTTCCTGAAGTTACCACCGTCACTCATAACCGCAATGACCGGCTTTCGAATATCGCCTATGGCGACAGCGAGGAAATACTCTTTGGAGCCGGTTTCATAAATGAAGTCATACTCGGCCATACTTTCCGCGTATATGCCAATTCATTCATGCAAACCAACAGCTATCAAGTCGAAGCGCTTTATCAACTGGCGCTCGAATCCGCTGAGTTTCGCCCTGATGACAGAGTTTTTGACCTGTATTGCGGGGCCGGGACAATCGGGATTTGCGCCGCCGACCAAGTCAAAGAAATAGTCGGGATTGAATTAGAGGAGTCGGCGATAACCGCCGCCAAAGAAAACGTCCAGCTCAACAATATCGCCAACACCACTTTCTATCATGGAGGGGTGCGTGAGACTCTTCGAGAGAAAAAGCAGGAACTAAAGAACGCAGATGTTATTCTAGTTGACCCTCCGAGAGCCGGAATGCATCCGCGCGCGGTTTATCATGCCTCAACTTTTGGCGCTCGTCGAATTGTCTATATTTCCTGCAGTCCCGGGGCTTTTGTTCGTGACGCCACCCTATTCCGGGACAATGGCTATCAATTGAAAGAGCTTACTCCGGTGGACATGTTTCCACATACCACCCATATAGAATTAGTCGCGATTTTTGATCCGGCTTGATTCAAGCGCCTTATCGTTACACTCCTCTGCGAAATCACAACATGTAGTTATGCCTATTCAAATGAGCTACAATCTGTCGAGTATGGACCTGTGAATTGATTTATAACACTTTCGATAATCGTTTGTGTATTCGTGGGAGCTTTTCTTTTCGGTGAGATATTGTATATTGTCTTATGATGCGTGAGATAATTTGGGCTCCATGGAGATCGGGATTTATTAAGGGAAAACCCGAACCGGGATGTGTGTTCTGTCGTCTCCAGCGAGAGACCGACAAACGTAAGATTTTGGTTATTGAAACCGGCAAACACAATTTCATTGTCATGAACAAGTTTCCCTACACTTCCGGTCACCTGCTAGTTATTCCCAAAAGACATCTCGGAACGCTGGAGAAATTAACCACTCCCGAGGCCAATGAGCATTTCAAGTTAGTGCGTTTGGCCGCATCGGCGCTGAAACGCGCGCTGAAGACTGACGGCATAAATACCGGCATGAATCTCGGACGAACCGCCGGAGCCGGAGTGTTGCATCATATTCATACGCATTTGGTGCCGCGATGGCAGGGTGACAGCAATTTTATGCCGGTGATTGGAGAGACAAGAATGATGTCTCTTGATCTCGAACCAATGTATGATGCGCTATGCGCTGAGTTTTTGCGCCTGAAGAAGAAAAAGTAGTTTTGCATTACAATTGATTTGAATGCGCTGAATCATTTCTTGAGTAACATCCAACAACTATTGCTTGCGAAGTAGTAAAGCAAGAAAGAATATAAGAGGTAAAGTAGTTAGTGGCTCCCCCTCGGCGAATACCTACTAAAGCGGAATTGTTGCGCTTGCAACGACAATTCAAGACCGATGCGCGTATCGCGGAGCGGCTTGGGAATGTCGATCCGTACTTAGTTTCCTATTGGCGCCGCAAACGCAATGTCCCAAACTATAGCGCACCGAAATTTTCCGAGAAGGAAATCGGTGTTCTTTGGGAGCGTTTCGGTGATGATGACAGGTGTGGCGCGGAGTTAGGAGTTTCTAAGGGCGCGTTCTATAGTTGGCGTCGTCGCTATGGAATCAAAAACAAGCCGGCTTTTCTAAAGCTGGAACAAATGGAAATTAATTTCCCCGGAGACACCTCGCCGCGATCAATTTCCAACAATCAGGGCATCAGGCCGGCAACTCATAAGCTCATTTTCAACAAGAGCGCTGATAGCGCCGCCAATAGCTCCAATGGGAACGCAATTCCGATTACTCCGGACCTGGTAGCCATCAACAACCCCACCGCGACTGCTATTAGTTATTATTTTGCGACAAACAAGAAACCTGCTCTGGCGGTAGAGCGCCTGGCGCTAATGCTCAAGGACGGCAAATTCTCACCCGATGCGGCAGGTCACCTGAACAATTCACTTTGCCCAGGCTCGGTTCATCAATGGGCAAAAAAGATGCAGGTGCGTCACGCATATAGTGAAGTGGACGGCAACATGTGGAATCGACTCTACTTCTCTGGTGGCGCTTTGCCGGGCCAGTTGGTTTTATGTCAGCGTGGGTTTGAAAGATTCGCCGGAGCGATCGGCGCTTTGGGATGGTGGAGTTCTGATGAAGATTTGGTGAGGACTTTTTCGACCGGAACAGCACATATCACCACACCAAAGGTTGTCCGAGTCAACATCACTGGGAAGCGCTATGCTCCGATTTATGCTGTTGATATTCTGATAAACCTAGCGGCGAACCTAGCAGAAAAGGATTACTCCCAGAGAGCGCTGGAGTATGCCGGTTCAGCGATGATGAGTATGCCGGTAGCTGACAGGCAGGCGTTATGCGCAATTGGTTCTTTGATAGATGTGCGCTCAGCTCTAACACCCTGTGACACAGTTACAGTACGTCACACAGCCACGCTGGGGAGTTGGAAGTTTGATCAAGTTTCTCCAGATCGTGACGCGGAGTTTGTTGATTCATATCAATTCAATATTGAGTCAGTAAAACCGATGGTTGCAATAAAACGCGCTCTAGATGGAGTCGGCGAATTCTCTCAGCAATCACAATTGTCATTATCACAAGAAACAACTGATTCATCGTCCTCCGAGAATAATACTAACACCAAGAAACATTCCGTTACCTTTCACACTGCGCAGGAAGTCACAGGCTTAGGCGTGGATGTGGTATTCATAGGCGGCTCCCCCGGTGGAGACTATGAATCTCTGCGCAAAGCCGCCGAGGCGTTGCATGGGAAGAAAGTCGCCGATGAGGTTCGGTTGCTGGTCTCACCGACGTCCCGGGAAGTGTACCTTCGCTCGCTTAAGCGAGGAATCCTCCGTCAGCTGATTGAAGCGGGAGCTGTGATTCTCAATCCGGGGGTTGATTCAACCTCTCTAGGTCTATTTGGTATTAGTCCCGCTGCAAAAGTTGCCACTACCTCTGTTGAGCCCTTGTTTTCCTCTGCCGAAAATACTGCGGACCGCTATGTAGTATCTCCTCTGACTGCCGCTATCTCCGCTGTCAATGGTCATTTGCTTGACCCGCGCGGTAATTGACCTTTCTGTTAAGTCTATCAGACTAGCTGATCATAGCTCAACCTAAAATCTGATCCTCTAAGGCGCGTAGCTATTGTTCCGATATCAATAGTATCGCTCTCAGTAGAACAGGGGGAAATTCATCAGTGAACAGTTTATTCCTGATTGTATATTTCTTAGGATAAATTGTTTGGCAAGATATCAGGAGAAGACTAATGGGAAACAGAATCATCAGAAATATGTTGGGGGTTACGATTTCATTGGTGTTCTTCGGTTTCATGATCTCAAAGATGATGACATCTGGTGTAGCCCCGCCGAGCATGATGTCCCGACCGGACTATGTTCCTGAAAGCGCTGTGCAACGAATCGCCGCGAGAATTTGGTTTGATTGTCAACCTGCAGAAAGCAACCAAGCGAATCATTTCAAGGTGACTATCTATGATGGTGACACAGCGAGCGTACGTATGCGGAAAGAGCTATTCGATAATCCTGAAACAGTTGAGAACGGCACATTCATGGTATCAGGTCCGCCAGTTTCCGCCGAAGAACTACGAGAGCTTTTCAGACTCTACGATGGAGAGATGATATATCTCAAGAACGGTGAGACTATGACACCAGTCTATGATCTGTCGTATCGCTGACCTACACCAGGAGATTATGCATAGCGGCAAGCACCACCACCTACACCACCAGCAGAAAAAATGTCTTGACAAGAAATCTGCCTTTAGCTATCATTTGTATGTAGCTGGCGCGCCCCCTCTGGAGAGTTCAAAAGGCCGCCAGTTGTCCCCACCTACCCCCACCTGTCCTTAGAGACTCTTTGGACATTTCAATACCATCCGCCAAACTTGAATTTGCATGACTTCATTTGCGCTTTAACTATCTTCTTGTATTGGGTCCTCTTGTATTGGGTCTTCTTGTATTAGATAGTGATTTCAGCAAAGTCGTTATTGCAGAACATCTTCATTCGCTTAGACACCGGGAAATCAATTAATTGCCAGTGCAGTTATGCGCTGTTCTTAGAGGATTGTAACGTGTCTTCTGTGATTGGGTTGCTTGAATAGACCCTCCTTTTCGCGGTGACACTGAAATATTAACCTTTTGACGCAGTTTCGTGAGCCCCCGGGCTAACGCTAAAGTAGAAATCAATCTCTCCCTCAGGAAGGAGGAGCTTTTATGAAGTAATTGTTTGTGGTGGTGTTTGCTCACTGTCACAAGCGGGATGGGCCGCCGTCACAGTTCTTATGGAAATTCAACTGTGATTGGAATTCGGTTCATCCGTCGGTTGGTCGCGAACATGTTGCGAGACATAATTCTACTCGGCCCAGAAGACTGTTTCACGCATGTTACTAGCCTGTAATCTGATTGCACACGGACCATAACTCAATATTGTCTTCGCACGCAATATTTGATTTCGGAACTAGTGGAGACGATGACGCAGATCGAAACGCGGCCAACCCTTAATCCCGCCAAATACAAAAGGATTTGTTCTATTTAGTAAATAGCGGGAGTTGTAAACGAAGTTTGGAATGCTCTTGGCGACGAGAGGCGCCGGTTGTATTCTGTGACCTCGTAAGTTCTATAGTGAATTGAATAGTGACGCAAGGGTTTCTTGAACGTCACTTAAGATTCGCGCTTTGATCCGCAAATCGAAGCTCCACCGGGACCAGTTTGGTCCCGGTGGTTTTTTTTGCTCTCCGCAATTCATCCTCCTGGCGCTACCTGAATCCTCTAACCAACTTCCCTACTGTATGGGACACATCCTATATATCAGGCTCTAGTTAAGGACTCCGCTCATGGAACCCCCGGTAACACCCGCAACGTATCCTCGTTTATCATAAGCGTTTAGACTTCATAAGACTCTTGCGAGTTACTCTTGGCGCCGCTCTTGCAAAGTCTCTCGATGTCACACCAAATCCTGGCCTATGCGGTTAGAAGGCCGGGCGAAACAGGTGGACTAGATAACAACTGGAATAACGACGCTGTACAAGTGACAACTTCAGGAGCTGGATAGAGGAGGCGCCGAATGCGGGTAAAGTTTACATTGACGATGGACGATGTGACAGTGGCGGATCATGATATTGATTGCATCATAATTGACTGGATTGACGACGTAAACGAACAAGAAGTCGTGGCGTTGTCACATCGCTGGATATCCACGCAGAACTTCCTCTCGCAGAGCATGGAAGGCCTCTCGCGCGTTGGTGAGTCATCACTAACTATTGAGCCACTTGACATCGATCAACTCGGAGCTGATTCTCCCCAATTATGATTCTCTGCAATTGTAACACACATAATTGCCGATACAAGTGATAGAGACAGAAATACAGTCGAGTGACACATCAACTAAATGTGATGAGTCGCCCGACTGTATCTTTGTAATTTGAAGGTCTGTCCCATTGTGGAACACATTGGTCTTTACGAGAAAGGCAAAACTATTCCTTGCCCGCTATGGGACAGAAGTGTATCATAGGTGAAAGTAGTTTAATCGCAGGAATCATAGAAAGCGATATTTGAGGTGGTAATGTTTGAGGCAGTTGTAAATGGAACGCTGATGCTATTCAGAGGGATAGTGACTACACTCGCGGATACTAGCCGAGGGTTGTATAGCGCTCTTATTTCAGCTGATTCTCCTGTGGTAGATAAAGTCGCTGAGTTTGCCGGTATTGATTCCTCGGTTTTGGGACAATACTTTGAGGGCGCCAAAACATATATCCTGGAGAATTTTGGTGAATCAGGACTCTATGCGACATACATAGCGCTAGCGGCCATTACCGTCTTTGTGCTCTCCAAACTGTTCAAGTTGTCATTTGCTATTTTGAAACTAGTTGTTGTTCCCTCGGTAGCTTTGGCGTTTGTCGCCACATTCTTTTTACCACAGAGTTTCTTCCATTTTCTTCCTGTCACAGTGTCACTCTTCTCTGTCTTGCTATTGTTCCGCGGTTAACTTCGTCACGATACTATTTATTTCCCATTATTCAGATTCACCGTCACTATCTCTGTTTGTCCTATAGTCATGGGGCAAATCCAATAATCTCTCACCTTCGGTGTTACCTGCAAAACATTGCTCTCTGCTAGTATCCTCTTATCTGTCAGTAGCTTGTGATTCTCCAATAGAGCTGGCGCCGCGCTTGCCCATTAGTAGTTCGATTACATCTGAAACACGTCGCTTCAACTCAACGCTATGGAGCGCCAGATGGCCTGAAAGACTATATGGAGAACACAGCAATGGCAACGAAGCATTTGACCGACACAAAAAAGACACAAAAGAAAAGCGCGATTCCCACCGGCAAGAGAGGGCGTGTTAGAAAAAGAGCGACAGCAGATAACGCCAACCTTGACGACGCCAAAAACTCAGAATCTCCAGCCGATGTTTCAAGTGTTTGTGTTAGTTGCGGCGGGGAGTTGCTCTTTATTGATGAAGCGCGGCTTTGCCCTAAGTGTAACACCGAAGCCTCTATCATAATGATAAAGGAGCTTTCGGCGGTTGTGATGGAACGCGCGGAATTGGACTCAGGTTTTATTGAATGCCCCGGGGCTACACTCTTTGATCTGAAGACTGGTGAGCCAATTGAGGGCGCTGTTTTTGGAGATGACACAGCCGCACCGAACTCTACCGCAGATGGGGCAGTTGAAAGCTATACTGTAAAGCATGTAAGGTGGCCCGTATTTCCTCCGGGGCATAAAAAACGCCGGATGATTCCAACTGAAGCCTACGGAAAGATACGTCGCTGTCGCGCCTGCCAGGACTACACTGTTCGTATGCGCCGTAGAGAAGGCGCCGATTTTTGCGCTCCCAGCGCAAAATTTCCACACAGAAAGCGTCTCAAAAGCGTCGATTTAGTCAGCCATCGACAGACAATTTAAGCGCCTTGAGACTCCGTATTTGGGGCTCTTTTTGATCCTGCGCCGCAACATTTTTTGGACTACCTAATCAAGTTCAGAACAGGTCCAAGAATCTTTGCTCGGCCTATTGTAACTCTTTTACTATCAATCATATAGGTCTACTGATTCCGCTTGCGGAATGCGTTGTTTTTTCGTATTTTCTTCTTGAGATGGGAACCGAAAACACAGGCGCAAATTCGCACGCAAATCACTCAGATGCGTCTCCGCTCGGCGGGCAGATTTTGCGGGTAATGGCCGGTTTTGGCTATCGCAAAGATTTCCTTGGCTGGCGAGTTGTGAGCTCCTGGGAGGAGATTGTCGGCGAGCGAATCGCAAAAATGTCGACGGCGACTCGTTACGAAGACCAATCGTTATATGTGAAAGTTGCAAACCCCCTTCTCAGGCAGAATCTCAGTATGGAAGTCGACCTGCTTCTTGATGAGATTAGGAAGTTTGTCGGGACTGGAATTGTAAAGAAGATTCACTTCCACTAATCCCAACCCCACTATTACTACATTAGAAGTCGATTGGGCTTCAAAAACTTTTGGGCACAAGTAATGACACAAGAAACAACACAAGAATTAATAGCAGAAGCTGGAATAGCTGAAGACGAGATGAACGTGACAGAGACTAAGAATAAGCCCACTTCACAAGAAGCGGTTACACAATCCTACGATGCAACTCAGATCAAAGTCCTCAAGGGACTTGAAGCGGTGCGTCAGCGACCGGCGATGTATATCGGTGATGTTAGTTCACGCGGTTTACATCATTTGGTTTATGAAGTAGTAGATAACTCAGTTGACGAAGCGATGGCTGGACATTGCGATCAAATCACTGTTGAGATTGGTGTTGATGATTCAATCAAGGTGACAGATAACGGTCGAGGCATTCCGGTTGATATGCATGACGAGCAACAAGTCTCAGCGCTTCAGGTGGTGATGACTACGCTTCACGCGGGCGGAAAATTTGACCATAGCTCATACAAAGTCTCCGGTGGTCTTCATGGTGTCGGTGTTTCTGTCGTAAATGCGCTCTCCAAAAAGTGTTGGGTTGAGGTTCGTCGTGATGGCGCCATTTACAAACAGGAATATGTTCGCGGTGACGCCCAAAAGCCTGTCAAGAAAAGCGGTACATCAAAGAAGACCGGCACTACAGTTTGGTTTTTACCGGATGACACTATCTTCACCACCAGCAAGTTCCAATTTGATATTCTGGCGAATCGTTTGCGTGAGCTCGCATTTCTAAATGCCGGCCTCAAGATTAACTTGATTGACAACCGTGAAGAAGATAAGAGCGCCGAGTTTTTCTTCAAAGGTGGATTAGTTGCTTTTGTGCAGTATCTCAATGAAAACTCAACGACTGCTCACAAGAAGCCGCTTTACTTTACCAAAGAAAAAGATGACGTGGTTGTCGAAGTCGCATTGCAATACAACGATACTTACAGCGATTCGATTCTGCCCTATGTGAACAATATCCACACTCCTGAAGGCGGGACACATCTCACAGGTTTCCGCACCGCGTTGACAAGACAAATCAATCACTTCGCATCAAAGTCCGGCCAACTCAAGAGCGCCGACCCCCCTATCACCGGTGATGATGCGCGTGAAGGACTAGCGGCGATTGTATCTGTGAAGGTCGTTGATCCTCAGTTTGAAGGACAAACCAAATCCAAACTCGGTAATAGCGAAGTGCGCGGCATTGTGGAGTCGATTACCAATGAGGCGCTACAGTCTCTCTTCGATGAGAATCCGAGTCAGGCTAAGAAAATTGTTGAGAAAGTTGTTTCCGCCTCACGCGCTCGTATGGCCGCACGCAAAGCGCGAGACTTGGCCCGGCGTAAAACGGCTCTTGATAGCGCCGCACTGCCGGGTAAACTGGCGGATTGCTCCAGCCGTGATCCGGAAGATTCCGAGTTGTTTGTGGTTGAGGGAGATTCTGCGGGAGGCAACGCCAAGCAGGGGCGTGACCGAAAATACCAGGCAATCCTGCCTTTGAAAGGTAAGATTCTTAACGTCGAAAAGGCTCGTCTCGATAAGATGTTAGCTCATGAAGAAATTCGAGCTTTGGTGACAGCGATTGGGGCCGGTATTGGCTCCTCGGAGTTCAACCCCGAAAAGGCGCGCTACCACAAAATTATCATAATGACAGACGCCGATGTCGATGGATCACATATCCGGGCTTTGATACTGACATTCTTGTTCCGTCACATGCGCGGGCTAATTGACCTGGGCTATATATACATAGCTACACCGCCACTCTATCGTCTGAAGAAGGGCAAACAAGAGCGCTATTGTTTCTCTGATAGTGAGCGAGATGAACTGCTCAAGCAAATGGGCAAAAAGGGTGTGATGATTCAACGCTATAAAGGTCTTGGTGAAATGAATCCGGATCAACTTTGGCGCACAACCATGGACCCGGAAACCCGCACCTTGCAAAAAGTCACTATTGATGACGCCGCCGGCGCATCGCATCTCTTTAGTGTTTTGATGGGTGATGCCGTTGAGCCGCGCAGAAACTTCATCGAGGAAAACGCCAGATACGTACGCAATCTCGATATATAGAGAGTTAGCTTTCGCACAAACTTCGTAGTGGCGTCCTTTGGGGCGCCTTGTTTGGCTAAGGCAATTTGTTTGGCATATGCAAAAAAGGCTGGGCAAGCCCAGCCACTACGACTGTGACAATCACTGCGACAATCGTTGCGACAATCACTGTGACAATTATTGAGTAGTTTGATAAAGTAGGGGCGCCGTTTCGGCGCCCTTTTCTATGTTGGCAAGAATCTATGATATCATTAAAAGGCGGGGAAACCCCGCCCGTACAATTTCTAGAGACAGCCCTTCGTTAGTTCTCGCGCAAAAAAAAGTCCCTGTCAGTTCCGATTGTTCCGCATTCGGCTGACAGGGGCGTTTTTTTTAGAAGCGCTCTTTTGTGTATTATCTATTTGTGGTTCTCTTGGAAAACGCTTCTTGTTAAATTCACCCCTACGCAAAATGTATACTGTTGCTACTCTTTGAAAAAATGTATGTAAACCCGATCATGATAATTCAGCGCTAATGAAGCTCTGAACCTACAATTTCGGTGACTAATAGTTCAATTGTTACTCCTGCTCCTTGCCGGCTTTCCTGTTTGCCGGCTGTTGTAGGTTCTACGCAAAAAGCAGGTCTTAGGTTCCCAACCAAGCGAAAGATAAATCTTAACTTGCTATCGGGCAGGGAAATAAAATTCCAAACTCATGGAGAATCTCTATTCACTGTACAAAGCCGAGACTGCTCCAGCGGGATCTTCGATAATGCAGAACTTCCCGGTATCTCCGTAATTGCGGGGGCCGTCGATTATTTTCCCTCCAAGCTTGACACAGACTTCTGAGCTTTCAATGACGTTGGCCACAGTAATGTAGATTATCCACTTGGACGGAATCTTAGAGTTACCTCCACGTTTATGGCAAATTCCCGCAACAGGATTCTCGTCTTCTTCGGGATGCATACAATGATCATTGTAATCCCCCATCGACACCGGACTACTTTGCCAGCCGGTTACTTTTTCATAGAACTCACTAATCTCCTCTGCGTTATCAACTGTCAAGTCCATCCAGCCAATAGTCCCAATCTTCGAGTCAGCCATACTCTTTTCTCCATTCTTGCTGTGATAATGCTTATTAGTCTGAAACTGGCGCATATTTGAAGCGCCTGCTATATTGTCAGCGGAAGTCTGTTCTTGGTAAGAATATACACTACAATATCTGATGAACCTATTTGAGATTTTCGGAAATTCATTTCTAGTTGGACTCTCTGGCGCTCTGATGCCCGGGCCGCTATTGGTAGTGGCCCTGGCGCGCACTCCTGGCTATGGAGCTAAAACCGGACCGGTAGTGATTATTGGCCATGCAATTGTTGAACTGGTAACTGTCGCGGCTCTTTCGCTCGGCCTTGCGGCGATAGTCGGAAAACAACCTGCGGTTGCAAGAATTATTGCCGTAGTCGGTGGTGTCGCTCTGCTATGGATGTCTGTGACCATGTTACGGGAAATCCGTCGCGGTATCAAAGCTCCCTCAAGTGCAACCAATGCAGAGAATGTCAGCGCCAGTGTTCCGGCTCTGATAAAGGAAGGCATGGTCGCCACAATTTCAAATCCCTATTGGTTTGTGTGGTGGGCGACAGTTGGTTCGGCGTTGTTAGTTACATCCTTGAAAGCAGGAGCTATTGGCGCCCCGGTGTTCTACTTCGGACATATTCTTTCAGATTTGGTGTGGTATTCGACAGTTACAATTGTAGTCTGGCAGGGCAAAAATCTATTTTCCGGCAAACGCTATCATTATCTAATTGGCTCCTGAGCTCTGTTCTTGATTTGGCTTGCCGGATGGTTTATCTATCAGGGTCTGACAGGCGCAATTCAGCTCAGCTGAGTCCAGAAATTCTCCCGCGATTTTTCGCAAGTAAGAAATGAGGTTGTTATTGTGAGTCATCGAAACAGAGTCACTTGTTTTGTCACCACTCGTTTTGTCACCACTGGATTTGTCACATTCGTCTCTCCTTTGGCGCTAGTGACAGCTCTACTTTTCTCACAGACAGCGCTAGCGCAGATTCGGGGCTTTAACACTTCCTCCTCTCGCAGTGGCGCATACTGGCAACAGCAAGTTGATTATCAAATCGATGTGACGCTGGCTGATGATGGTCGCACAATAACCGGCTCCGAAATAATTTTCTACACCAACAACTCCCCTGACACACTACACAAATTATACCTGAAAGCCTTTCCCAACAGCGCGCGTAAAGGCTCGTTGATGGACAAGCGGAATCGGGAGCTGGAAGACTACAAGCTGGCCTACGCGGATTCTAGCCAATGGGGATATTTGCGAATCAGTGACGTCACAGGACGAGGCGGCAAAGAATTAGCTGCGACTCTTGACGGAACAATCTATGAAATCACTTTGCAGGCCCCAATCGTTCCGGGCGCCACTGCCAGAGTGAATCTCAACTTTGAAACTCGTTTGCCTGTCGGTGTTGGTGATAGACACCACTTAATCGCCGGGCAAAGCAAGGCGGCCTATTGGTATCCACAGGTTTGTGTTTATGACCGTAAGATGGGCTGGGTGAATTCACAATATCTTGGCAGGGGTGAGTGTTACGGCGACTTCGGCGATTTCACTGTCACAATCACAGCTCCTGAGAATAGAATTGTCGCGGCTACAGGAATACTGACCAATCGCGCCGAAGTCCTGCCGGATTCATTGCGAGCAAAATTGGACATCTCGCAATTCATCGGCGACGCCGACACTTGGCCAACTTTTGATTTTGATAACACCAAAAACAAATCATGGAAATTCTACGCCAAGAAAGTAAATGACTTTGCCTGGGTGGCCTCGCCGGATTTTTGTATTGATGAGCAAACATACAATGGTGTTCATATCGAAATCTTCCCGCGTCGTTCAAATGCCCAAAATTGGATTAAGGCCAAAGAATATTCAGCGCGTGCGCTGGAAACATTTTCGGAGCTCTATGGTGACTATGGCTGGCCGGAGTTGAAAGTTACTGACAGCTATGACGGCATGGAATATCCGATGCTTACCTTCTGTGGTGGCGGTGATCCCTCACCGCATTTTCCGCTGCTAATCTATCATGAAATCGGCCACTTTTGGTTTATGGGGCTAGTCGGCTCCAATCAGGTCGACCGTCCGTTTCTGGATGAAGGATTCACTACCATGGCTGAAATTGTGGCGATGGAAAAATATCACGGGCGAAAAGGTAACAACATTAGCTTTGCGGGGAATTGGTTCAAAGAAAAATTCTATCCGCTGGATGAAGACCGTGATGCGCGCGGTTACCGGATTTATCTGGACTGGGTGCGCTCAGGTTATGACTTGCCGATGATTATTTCCTCAGATTACGCCGGCGAATATTGGGCCTATCGCAATAGCTCGTATTACAAGCCGGTAGTGATGCACTTTTCATTGCGCGCAATCTACGGAGACCAATTGTATTTCAACGCTATGCGCTACTACGCTCGCAAGTGGTTCTATAAGCATCCTTATGAGGATGATTTTGTTGAGTCTTTCTCTGGTGTGGTGGGCGAGCGACTTGATGATTACTTCGAGCAATGGCTAACCTCGCGGCGGAAAATTGACTACAAATACGAATCACACAAACGTATCGAAGGTGACACCTATAAAATAACGCTCTCAAAACCCGGCGACTTTGTCACACCGATTGATATTGCCTTTATAAACAAAGCAGGTGACACCACATTTTACACTGTCAACCCGGAAGGTCATCACTATGTCAAATCCAACTACAATGACGGCGGAACCTGGCGGCAATATCGCCAGCCTTCTAATGAATACGAATTCGAAGCCACCGTCCCCGGCGGAATCAGCAAAGCTGTAGTTGACCCCTACAATCTCCTGCCGGATGTAAACCGTCTCAACAATGAATCGGGATTCCTGCCGCCGATTGAAACCCGCGTCGATGCAATGTTTTTCGATGTGCCCTCAATGCACAAATACTCCCTGCGCCTGCGCCCCGACCTATGGTACGACCAACCCAACGGCCTAATAGTAGGCGGCCACGCGCAAGGCAGTTATATCAAAACTGATTACAAATTCTCGCTCGATGTTGGTGTCGGAACTGAGTCTGGTAAAGCGCGATATGACTTGAAAGTATCACATCCGTTTCGCCCACTCGGTCGACTTGCATTTGTCAACTGGCGATCGTTGCGCTCAGACTACCGATTTAGTGTGAAACTTGGCTTGAACAAAGTTTACCGGCCACGTTGGACTGGTTCTGATTACTTCGCATTTGATGTAAGTGTCAACGGCCTTTTTTTTGATCACGACGCGCCAGGAACATTGTTCCCATTTCCGGCGACCAACGAAACTACTCCATTCGTCGGAGAAGGTGTTTGGTCAAGTTTCGACGATAGGTGGGCATCGTTTGATGTAAGATACTTCCGAGAGGGACGTATTGTGAGTTTCTCGATACGACAAAACCGTAGTTATTACACTGGACCATACAGTAACAGTTCGGGATTCAGGTCATTAACTAACGATGTCGAAATCAAAATCAACCCGAGTCAAGGCGCCCAAGTTCGCCTCTCAGCTTCTAGTCTTCTTCAGTCAGGATCTCGAGTCCCGCAACAGTTTCTTGGACATTTGAGTCGTTCAACTCCATTCGAGGCCTACTCTGAGAGCCAAGTCTTTCGCTCGTCAGGGTCATTCCCAAATAGTTGGAGATCAGATTTCTACCTGGCAGGGTCCGGAGTTCGAGGCTATCAGAACAGATCACTGTACGGAACAGAGAAGCATGTATATTCGGCTATCGTTTCCAAGGATAATGTTTTGAGTAACATGGGATTTGCTAAGTTGCCAATAGTGGGAAAATATTTGGCGCGCTTCCGAACTGAGGCGTTTGCGCAAATCGGGTCAATAAAGCGATCGAGCAGGGTGTACAATGGGGTCTCAAACAACCTCTTTGAGACCCCATTACAATCCGATATAGATAAAACTTATTCCTCCGCAGGAATCTCATTCGCTTCGCCCTCAGTATGGAACGGCCAAAAACTCCGCTTCGATATCCCGCTATATCTCTCTCGCCCGCTTCCGGGAGAGGACAAATGGGATTTCAGATTCTCAGCGGCGCTGGTGTTGCCGTTGAATACCGAGCGCTGGCCGTAAATTATTCTCCCACCAGTAGGGGCGGGGTTTCCCCGCCTTGTCTCAACCTAGACATCAGCTTGGGCAGAACACAGGCGCCGAAACGGACGCCCCTACGACATCAAACCATTTCAATAATCACTCAAGTGTAGTGGCGGGGCTTGCCCCGCCTTCTCTGCATTGGCGATACACTTCGTTTCGGCCAACAAGGCGCCCCAAGGGACGCCACTACGAATTGTACCTGATGCATTCATCCAGAATGGCACAGCGCGCTGTGCCCTTACCGGCGAAAAATCTGAATTATTTCGGTGACGGCGCCTGCCACTTTGGCTCTGACATATTATACTGTTCTCATGAAGTCCGCCGAGTTTGTCCACTTACATACACACAGTCAGTATTCGCTCCTTGATGGGGCGTGTAAGCTTGATGATGTTATTGCTATTGCCAAAGAGCGTAAGATGCCGGCTTTGGCGATTACTGATCATGGGAATATGTTCGGGGCAGTTGAGTTCTATCAGAAAGCGCTCAAAGCGGGGATAAAGCCTATCATCGGCATTGAGGCCTATGTTTCAGCCGGGCCGATGACTGTTAAGAAGCCCCATGAAAAATATCCCGACGGCGGGTTTCATCTGGTTTTGCTGGCCAAGAATCAGGTTGGCTATCAAAACCTGATAAAAATTGCCTCAGCTGGTTATCTCGAAGGTTTCTACCATCGCCCGCGGGTGGACAAGGACTATTTGCGCGCGCATAGTGAGGGTTTGATTGCCACCTCCGCCTGTCCACAGGGTGAGGTCAACTGGAATTTGCTACGCGGCTACTACGACGATGCGCTAAAAGCCGCTAATACATACAGCGAGATATTTGGTCCCGACAATTTCTTTTTGGAAATGCAAGACCACGGACTGGATATCGAGCAGAAGCTTATCCCCGAGATTGCCAAACTGCATAGCGAAACCAAGCTACCTTTGGTTTGTAGTAATGACTGTCACTATCTCCGTCAGGAAGACGCCAAGGCGCATGATGCGCTGTTGTGTATCCAAACTGGCAAGTTGGTTTCTGATACCAAGCGGATGAACTATGACACCGACCAGATTTTTTTCAAATCCCCCAAGGAGATGATTGAGCTTTTCGGTGAGTTTCCTGAGGCCGCCGAAAATACTTTGCGTATCGCCGAAGCCTGCAATGTCGAATTCGAATTCGGCAAATTATATTTGCCCAAGTTTCCGATTCCAAAACCCTATGTGGACGCAGACGAATATCTCCGCGAGCTGACAACCAGAGGCGCCGAAGAGCGCTATGGCGGGAAAATCGATGATGAAGCCAACGTCGCTGTCAAAGAGCGCCTGGACTATGAACTAAGTGTCATCAAGCGCCTCGGTTACGCCGGCTACTTTCTAATCACTAAAGATTTTATTGACCATGCGCGCGAAATTGGGGTGCGTGTCGGTCCGGGACGTGGCTCGGCGGCGGGTTCAATCGTTTCGTATACGCTTAAAATCACCAGCATTGACCCTCTGAAGTATTCGTTGCTCTTTGAGCGCTTTCTCAATCCCGAACGCGTATCAATGCCTGATATCGATATTGATTTTGCCGATCGCGGTCGGGAAAAAATCATCGAGTATGTAATTGAAAAGTACGGCTCGGACAATGTCACTCAGATTATCACTTTCGGAACTATGGCAGCGCGTGGCGTATTGCGCGATGTCGGGCGCGTGCTTTCAATTCCCTATAGTGAAGTAGACAAAATCGCCAAGATGGTGCCATTCGCCACCGATATGACACTTGCGCGCGCACTCAAAGAAAATCCGGATATACAAAAGCTGGCCGACACAGATGAACGAGTGGCGACCCTGCTGGATTATGGCCAACGACTTGAAGGACTGACACGTCATGCCTCAACCCACGCCGCCGGAGTGGTAATTGCTCCCTCGGCGCTGACTAACTATGTTCCGCTTTTCAAAGGCTCTAAAGACGAAGTGACAACACAGTTCGATATGAAATGTGTTGAGAAAATTGGTTTGCTGAAAATGGATTTTCTTGGTTTGCGCACTTTGACAGTGATTGATGATGCGCTGGCAATGATTGAATCCGGGCACGGGAAGAAAGTTGATATAGATAGTGTTCCGCTTGACGATGAAAAAGTGTTCAAACTTTTCGGCGCCGGGTTGACCATTGGTGTATTCCAGTTTGAGTCATCAGGTATGCGTGAATACCTGCGCAAACTCAAGCCCGAATCACTTGATGACTTGATGTCAATGAATGCGCTCTATCGTCCCGGCTCTCTCGATGCGCGTATCGGCAATAAGAACATGGTTGATGTATACATCGACCGAAAAAAAGACGCTAAGAATTTCAAGTATGATCATCCGATTCTCGAAGATGTGCTAAAGAACACCTATGGTGTGATTGTCTTTCAGGAACAGGTTCTGCAAATCGCTAATCGTCTGGCCGGCTTCTCAATGGGCAAAGCGGATCTATTGCGTAAGGCAATGGGCAAGAAAGACGCCAACCTGATGGCCGAGCAGAAAAAAGAATTTCTGATTGGTTGTGAAGAGAAAAAAATAAACAAGAAAATCGCGGCAACTGTATTCGATCAAATTGAGAAATTCGCGCGTTATGGATTTAACAAGGCCCACTCGGTTTGCTACGCCTATGTCGCATATCAGACAGCATTCCTGAAAGCGCACTATCCGCATGAATTCCTCGCGGCGTGTATGACTTCGGAAATCGACTCCTCCGATAGGATAAATATCCTGCTGGAAGAATGTCGCCAACTCAAAATCAAAGCCCTGCCGCCGGATGTGAACGAATCGCAATTAGAGTTCACGGTAGTCGACGGAAATATCCGCTTTGGCCTGCTGGCAATCAAAAATGTTGGCGAAGCGGCGGTCAATGCGATAATTTCTGCAAGAGACTCCGAAGGAAAATTCGCCTCCCTGGCGGATTTCGTCAGCCGAACACCTACGAAATCACTTAATCGCCGTACATTGGAATCATTGATTCACGCCGGAGCATTAGATAATCTGCCGGGAAATCGCCAGCAAAAAGTCACCTCGGTCGAACGTATGCTGGAATTCGGAGCTCGGGTCCAACAGCAATCGGCCTCGCATGACCTTTTCGTCGACTCCAGCGGCGCCACTCAGCGTGCCGAGCCGGAATTCGCTAATATCGAGGAATATCCCACCACCACCCTGCTTTCACAGGAAAAAGAAACCCTCGGATTCTATGTTTCCGGCCATCCGCTCGATAGATATCGCATCATGATAGCCGCTCTAATCTCGGCAAAAATCTCAGATTTGGGCGACTTTGCCGATGGGACCGAAGTCAAAGTTATGGGTATATTCACGACCATTAAAACCACTGCCGATAAGCGTGGTAAACTGATGGCATTTAGCACATTAGAGGACTTTAGCGGTTCTACGGAATTGATATGTTTTTCCGATTGTTATGAAAAGCATAAGGAAACAATTGTAGCGGGGAAAATGGCTCTAGCTACAGGGCGAGGTTCAACTCGAGAGGGTCAGGCCGCGAAAATCCTCGCCAACGAAGTGGTTCCGCTGGAAAAAGTTATGGAACGCTTTGACTGCCAACTGGTAATAAAGGTGAATCAAGAATTTGCCGACCCTGATAAGGTGGAGTCGGCCCTGAAGATTCTTGAGGAGGCGGGGAATTCAGCTCTGACTGCGCCTCAAAAGCCGTTGCTGATTTCATACCGATTCAACGGCTCTGAGGCGATAATTCGCTCCAAGAAGTATCGGGTCAACCCCGAAAATGAGTTGATGCAAAAGCTCGGCAAAGCACTTGGTGAGGACGAAGTGTATTTGATTCCTAACACCGCCGGTCGTTAAAAGTAGTATTGCCGGATTCTATCCAACCGGGGCAGATGAACCACCGATAGATAGATTGACAGCTAACGATATTCGGTGTTTCTTAAGTCGGGCTTTGTTGAAAGGGCTACCACAGCTCGAGTTTCCGAAACCCGGAACCTACCATAGCTGTATTTAATTAGGACAAATCGATAACGCGTGGGAACGCCATCCCACTTACGATCGTTCTAATTTGAGAAGCGAGCACATCAAATCCCTCTGCAGTGATGTCTCGCAAGGCCGAAGAATATGCTGGACTCGTATGAGTCAAGATGTCATAGGCACAACGAAAAATAACCGGAGATTTTTTGGTTCCATCACCGACCCTTAAGAGAGATAACAGTACCATGCAAAGCTCACGAAATATAATCTTGCCTCAATCCGGCGCCATAGGCGCATCACTAGCGACAGGATTGCTTTTGGCGCTAGTGATACAACTATTCCCAGCCAATGCCGCTCTCGCCGGCTCTGCGCGTGATTCGGTTGAAGCGCGATCTGCGAAGAAGTCCGGAAACGCCGAAGAGATTACTTGGATGAAATATGAGGACGGAGTCAAACTCGCCAAAGAGCAAGACAAGCAAATCCTCATCGATTTTTCAACCGCGTGGTGCGGCTATTGCAAAAAATGGATCGTGAGACATTCACCAACACTGGTGTCATCAACTACATAAACGACAATTTCGTCGCTATCAGAGTTGATGGAGACTCAAAACGCGAATTCGAGATCGACGGTTTCTCAACTACCGAGAAGAAACTTACTTCAGAGATGTTTGGTGTGCGCGGGTATCCGACTTTTTGGTTCCTTGAGCCGGATGGATCGAAAATTGGTAAGCAACCCGGCTACCAACCGGCGCAGGGTTTTCTAGAATTGCTTACCTACGTCAAAGATAAGAAATACCTTGAGCAAGCCGATGGCTCCAGCCAGGGTCAGGGTCAATAGAGGATGAAACAATCTACCGGGAATTACAGGGGACAAAAATCAATGAAACAAAAAACCCTCATAGCCGCCGCACGCAGTGAGTCTCTCACATTGTTGAAAGCCCTCTCATTTGCGGTTCTATTCGCTCTTAGCGTTGGCCTGCTGACTTCATGCTCCGAATCAACTAGCAAAACAAAACCAGATTCATCCGAAGTTTCCAAGGAGGGAACAGAAAAAGAGTTTACCCCCGACCAAAGCGTTACTTCGAATACCGTTTCGAATTTTGACCTTTCAGCCTACGAAGGTCCAACTTTCACTTTGGCGACTCCCGATGGTTCGACTATGACGTTCACCGACATGCTCGGGAAAGGCAAACCGTTAGTAGTAAATTTCTGGGGAACCTGGTGCGGGCCTTGCAGACGTGAAATGCCCGAGTTTGTAAAAATCTACGACGAATACAAATCCAAGGGATTGCAGTTGGTCGGCATTGCTTTACGTGACACACCTGAGAAAGTCAAAGCTTACACATCGCAAGCGGGTATCAAATGGCCCATGGTTCTTGGGAATGTGGAAACAGCGAAAGCTTTCGGAGGCATCACTGGTATTCCCACTACAATCTTCTATGACAGTCAGGGCCTTGAACTATCACGCTATGTAGGTCCGATGTCCTTTAAGATGTTCAAAGAACGTCTGGATTCGGCTTTGTTGCATGAAAGCGAGCTTGCCAGCTTGTAAGTGAGATTAGAGTCAACCGAAGAGATTCAGCTACCTCCCAAACAACAAAACCCGCCTCGGTTTAGAATCGAGGCGGGTTTTCTTATTACAGGGGGGAAATAGCAAATGATCTCAACCACGTGACTCATGACCGTCTGATTCATCGTCATCGGAATCATGGTGACGCTTATGCTTTGAGTTTACTCTATCAAACCCTTTTCTAGCCTTTGAATTCCTAGGATTCAACTCCAAAGCCAATGAATAACTCCCACTGGCTTTTCTGGGTCGGCCCGCTAATTCATAAGTCATTCCAAAAGCCGTGTAGATACGTGACTTAACTCTTGGATTCCTCGGGGACTGATTCAAAGCCAACTCCAGGCGGTAGGTGGATAGTTTGAACTGATGAATCTCGCTATGACTCATTCCCAAATAATATTGTGTCTCCCAATTCCCAGGATGTTTCGCCAGTGACTTCTGAAAATGCTTAATTGCTTTCTTGTATTTCCCCTGACTGTAGAATTTGACACCCCTGCTAAAATGCTTGTCCTGATGGCCCACATGCCCCTTACCCTTGGGGATTTTTGTGTCCTTTTCGACTATCACCGTTCTGTGATATGTGGCGCAGGATGAAACACCGAGCGCCAACCCGGCGAAAATTCCGAAAATTGCAACTAGTGTGGCGATCCTTTTCATAGATATTACTCCTTTGATTCAAACGACAATGGATTGTGTGCCTTACCTAACTAATTCGGCAAAACAACTGGATGTTATTAGCGCATACGAATCTCCAAACCGGCTACAAGTTTTGCTGGTCTGCTCCGTTTTTTTATCACCATAACAAACCCAATTAACGATACTTTGTGGAACAACCGATAGGAACTCTATGAACAAGAGCAATTTCACTGCAGAGACCAAAGTCGCTTTTCAAGGAGAACCGGGAGCGCATTCTGAGGCCGCCGCATTTCAGGCCTTTGGAGATAAAATCACTTCGGTTCCCTGTGAGACTTTCGCCGGAATTTACGAAGCGGTTTCAAAAGGCAAAGCCGACTATGGTATAGCCCCGATTGAAAACTCTTTGGTAGGTTCGATTCATCAAAACTATGACTTGTTGTTGGAATGGCGCCTGCCAGTAATCGGAGAGGTCAACTATAAGGTCTCGCATGCGCTTCTGGCCCGCAAAGGCGCAACAATTGACGGCATCAACAAAGTCTACTCGCATCCGGTGGCGCTGGAACAGTGTCGCGCATTTTTCGAAGCGCATCCGCGGATGCAACCGGTCGTTTGGAATGACACTGCCGGCGCGGTGAAAATGGTTTCTGAATCATCTTTGATTAACGCCGCCGCAGTGGCGGGTGTATCAGCCGCGCAAATATATGACATGGAAGTGCTACAGGAAGAACTTGAGGACCAGTCCAACAACCACACTCGGTTCCTGATAGTTGCCAAGAAAGCCGAGCCATTCGAAGGTCCCTGCAAAACCTCGGTAGTGTTTTCTCTGAAAAACGAACCCGGCGCCCTTTTCAAATGTCTTTCAGTATTTGCTTTGCGAGATATTTCATTGACCAAGATTGAGTCCCGTCCGATGCGTCAGGAGGGATGGCAGTATTTCTTCTATGTCGATTTCGCAGACTCAGCGCATTCCGAGCGCGGTGTCAAAGCGCTGTCGCATTTAGAGGAAGTAGCGATTTTTGTAAAGGTTCTTGGCACTTACGCCAGCGATCTTAGCTTTGCCAGTCATGCGCATTGATGCAGATTGATAATGGGACGGTAGAAGTAGTTATGGAAAACCTTCAGCAATACATTTCAGACTTCTTCGCGCTTGACCCCACCATGGTCAGCAAGGCAATCTCTTCGGCGCTAATAGTTGTAGCTCTGATTTTGATGCGCTTCATTGTTATCCGCATCGTGACTCGCCACACCGAAGATGTGCGAGCCCGTTACACCTGGCGCAAATCCACGACCTATATTTCGGTTATTATTGGCTCTCTGGTTATCGGTCGAGTGTGGTTTTCCGGTTTTCAATCGTTGACTACTTATTTGGGGTTGGTTTCAGCCGGTGTAGCCATAGCGCTCAAAGATCCACTTTCTAATCTGGCGGCCTGGCTTTTCATAGTATGGCGCAGACCCTTTACTCCCGGCGATAGGATAGAAATCGGCGGGGTGCGTGGCGATGTTATAGATCAGCGGATATTTCAATTCACTGTAATGGAAATCGGGAATTGGGTTGATGGCGATCAATCCACTGGGCGCGTGGTGCGTATCCCCAACGGTAAGGTTTTCACCGAGCCATTGGCTAACTACAGCAAGGGGTTTCAGTTTATCTGGGATGAAGTGCAGGTGTTAGTGACTTTTGAAAGTGATTGGAAAAAGGCGAAAAGTATTCTCCTGGAAATAGCGCAGGTGCGCACCAAACATCTTACCAAAGAGGCCGAGCGCCGCGTGCAGGAGGCTTCAGCAAAGATGATGATTTTCTACCGCACTCTCACCCCAATAGTCTATACCTCGGTGAAAGATAGTGGCATCATGTTTTCAATTCGCTTCTTGTGCGACCCACGCGGCAGAAGAAAAGCCGAAGAAGAAATCTGGGAGGACATTTTGGACAGATTCGACGAATGCGACGACATAGATTTTGCCTATCCCACACACCGTTTGTTTGATAACGCCTTAGAGGGCAAACCCATGGCGCGAGCGGAAATCCCACCGCAAGCCAACCATACACCGTAATATCCCAAGCCTGTAGTGGAGGGGCTTGCCCGTCCTTCTTGGCGCATGCCTACTACCCAGCTTACCCAACCTACCCGACCTACCCGACCTACCCGACCGCCAAACGATAAATCTCCGCATAGCGCCGAGCAACAGCCGGACCTGTGAAACGCTCTATCGCATTGACCTGCGCCGCATCGGCTATGCGTCTTGTTTCATCAGCGTCACTAAGCGCTTTCTGCATAACATCCGCCAATGATTCAGCATTATCAACTTCTGCCAGCAAGCCTGTCTCTCTGTTTTCGATAATATCCGTGATACCGCCTGAGTTTACACCTACTGGCATAGCGCCGCACAACGCCCCCTCCACCAACGTCAATCCGAATCCCTCCTTGAATGAATTCAGCACAACAGCCTGCGCGCGGGAGTAAACTTTGCGTAACTCCGCATGCGGAACCGGCCCGGAAATCGTCACTATCCCATTCAATTCATACTCATTTATTTTCGAGACAATCTCATCTTCAAGCGGTCCGGCTCCGTAGATTTCCAATGAGTAATCAACACCGCGCTGATGTAATAGACGACAAGCTTCAATCAAAACCCCAACTCGTTTTTGTTCGGTAAACCGGGTCACTGAAACCAGTAACTTAGTATCTCGTGTGACAGTTTCATCAACGTAGAACAGCGACTCGTCATTTGGCAGGGGGCATACTGCAATTTTCTCTGCGTATGCGGGAAACGCATCTCGGGCAATAGACTGCAAGTATGAGCTAACCACACTCCATGATTTCGCGCGCTTCAATGCATCACCTGCGAACCAGCGCGCCACAGCATATTGAGAAAGTAGGCGCACATCGGTTCCATGCGAATGTATCACCAAAGGGATATTCGCCGTTTTTGATACTTGCGAGCCAACAGGCGCCGACGGTATTGCCCAGTGCGCGGCAATCAAATCGAAATTGTTGTCTTGTGTCAGTTGCTCAGCGCTTTGGCGCATCGCTCGCATAAACCGTCGAAAACGCAATAGCCCCCCCGGGCTGAGAAGTTGCTTGTGCATATTGCCTCGATAGGCGAAAGTCTCTTTGTCATCGGTGTCATAACGAAATCTATTGACCGGGATACCGTCAAGAGTTTCTGATTCTGGCAAACCTGTGTCATGCGGCGCCAGAACAGTGACATTGATGTTTTCCTCTTTTAACTGGCGCGCCAGCAAATGCAGGAAAACACCGGAATAATCCCGGTCGTGGCGTGGGTAGTTATGCGTTAGAAAAAGGACGTTCATGAGATTCTTTATCAGATGCGTGGTATTTTAAAAGTAATTCCACAGGAGGCATAATACCGCGCCAGACCCCAGTGAGAAACATCAATCGAACCTACACTCTTGCTATCGCCGTAAAATTATCCTACGATTAGGTCATGGACCAACCCGCAACAGACCACACTCCACAATTGAATGCGCTCGAATCTGAGCTCAAAAACCCGATTTTGGATATTGCCGCCTCATTTTGGGATGAGGAGCGCTATCGGGCTTTCAGGGTGTGTTACCAATCAATGCGCCAATTGGATGATATTGTCGATGACCTAAAAATCGCCGGCCTAGCTGATAACCCCGATTTGCGCTCCGAAGTTAAGGATCAGCTAGAGGAAGTCATAGCCCTGCTTCAAAGCGACAGCCCAGTTCCTGCGGAACTTCAGGAAGTTGCGGGACTCAATGAGCTACGTGAGACTATGAAGCGCTTCAAAATCCCGATGGCCCCTTGGCTGAAGCTTGCGAAAGCGATGGAGTTTGACCTGGAGCATTCTGGATTCGATTCGTTCCTGCAATTCGCACGCTATGCCAAAGGCGCGGCAGTGGCCCCGGCTTCGGTTTTTATTCACCTGATAGGAATATCGCGCAACAAAGACGAATACCACCCCGCTCCGATAGATATTTTCAAATCAGCCAGACCACTGGCGATGTTTTCTTATCTGACCCATATCTTGCGAGACTTCCGTCAGGACGCCGCAGAAGGGCTGGAGTATTTCCCGCTGACAGCCCGAGAGAGTTTTGGTGTCTCTGCAGATAACTGGAACGCTTCGGCAGAGGGAATGCAAACATCAGGCTTTACCTCTATGGTACAACACTATCACTCACTAGCAGACAGATACCGTCTGAAATCAGTCGTGGAAAAAAATCCTGTCTATCCATTTCTGAATGAGTACACCCGCTTTAGTCTGCATTTGATTTGGGATTTGTATTCTCAAATACATGAATCTATCTCCAAAGCGAACTTCGTACTAGATCCGAAATTGACACATCCAAACAAAGATGATATTTCCCAACGAGTAATGAAACTAGCTGAGAAAATGAAAGTCTCAGATGAAACTCTTATACGTGGTTTGAATCGAGTTGGTCTCGGAGCTGGCAACTAGCAACGTAGCGCTAGTAGGAGCAATCACATATTCCACCAAAGAGACAAAGCGGACAGCTAACTCGCTCATCAGCGTCCAGCTTCATTTTTGCGATGCCACAATTGGGACATAAGGCTCCTATTTCAAAGGACGGCACAGCGACCACATTGCATTCACCGTCTTGATTCTCTGGATGCCGATTCAATTCTGACAGAGACTTATAGTCGCTCAAGTCCGGGCCGCATCCAGCTCCCCAGCCTGTGGGATACCAACGCCCTGGAGCATCCTCGGAGAATACATCAGAATGACCGGGCTTTCCCGGCCAAAGAGAATCTGACGTTTCTCGGGTAGATAGACTTCTCTCATGCAGGTTCCGTCTCGTCATACACTAAATATCGGTAGTTTCAAGCTTGAGCGCTATCAAATCCGGCACGAGCAGGGAATCCCACAAGCCATTACCTCTCAATCGATTAGTCTTTCTGGGCTGGGCAATATCCATTCTCTTTCGAATTGAGTTGCTCTACTGCTGGCAAAAACCAATCTTTTGGCAACTGTCCCCCGATTGTATAAGGATTTGCAGCGGGATTATGATTACGAGAATCAATAGCGCCTTCTAATGGAGAAAACAGAAATGACAAGCAAATCAGACTTGAGATATTCTCAGGCTATCAGAGCCACTTTCGCGGGAATGGCGTTGTTTTTCGCCGGGTTACTCGCCCCTGGCTTGGTGAGCGCCGCCGATAAACTTTCAGTAACAGTTTACAATTCCGACTTGGGTGTAGTACATGAAGTCCGCGAATTGGAATTCAATAACGGCATCGGTCAAATAGCGTTTCGCGATGTGCCCGCGATGATCGACCCGACATCAGTCGGATTCAAGACTCTAAGCTCAAGGCTCTCAGTTAACATACTAGAGCAGAACTATCAATTCGATTTAGTCAGTCCCGAAAAACTATATGACCGCTATATCGACAAGAATATCGAGCTAATCTCCAATGACGGCAAAATCCACAGCGGGAAATTGCTGACATATTCTTCCAGCGCGGTGACTCTACAAGATGAGCACGGTCGAATCCAAATTGTCAGGCTCAATGAGATTAGCAACACAAACCTGCCCGAACTACCTGAAGGATTGATTACTCGTCCTACTCTGTTTTGGAAATACGCCTCTTCTGGTTCCGGCAAGTCAAAATGCGAAGTTAGCTATCAAACTGGCGGGATTTCCTGGCATGCCGAATATGTCGCGGTTCTCGATGACGCCGAAAAGAACATAGACCTCTCCGGCTGGTCGTCCATAGACAATCGCTCAGGTAAAACATACAAAGACGCCACCCTGAAACTCGTAGCCGGTGAAATCAACCGCGCTCGTCAACCGCAATCCAAACGACTATATCGAAACGCCATGACGGCCTCAGCTATGGAGTATGACGGCGTAGGATTCGACGAGAAGGCTTTTTTTGAGTATCATCTCTACACCTTGCCGCGCTCCTCTACTATCGCCAACAATGAAATCAAACAGCTTTCACTTTTTGAGCCGGCCTCAACATCAGTCAGCAAGGAGTACTATTTCGTCGCTGACCGTGGCTCGAAAAACGCCGAAGTAAAGATTCGCTTTGTAAATAGCAAAGAGACCGGGCTGGGAATGCCTTTGCCAGCCGGACGGGTGCGAGTGTACAAAAACGACTCCGACGGCTCCACGATTCTGATAGGTGAGGACAATCTCCAGCACACTCCCAAAGATGAGGAGATTCTGCTTACATTAGGCAAAGCCTTCGATTTGGTGGTCAAAGAAACCACACTAGCTCGCAGAAAGATAACTGATCGAGTTACCGAAACAGATTTCCAGATAGAGCTACGTAATCGCAAAGATGAAGACGTAACTATCAATGTCGTAAAATCTCTCGGCAATTTCTGGAAAATCATCAAAAAGACTCACAGTTTCGAGAAGAAGTCGGCCAATAAGGTGCAGTTTCAGGTTCCGGTGAAAGCCGGAGAGGAAGTCAAGTTGGAATTCACGGTTCGCCAAGGGGGGTGAGTCTCTCCCGGATTCCATCATTGAGGGGAATTGACAGCCATAGCTAGATTTTGTAACATTTCGCTGGCGCTTAGTAGCGCAAGATAACTTCTCCCAAAAGCTAAGCTTCGTGGCTGTTTATTGCTAGCCCGAAGATGGGGATTAACCTAGGTGAAGAGAAATCTCAAGAAAGATACGAAGATGAAATCTAACAAAAAGAAATCCGTACCAACGAAGACTGTGTTCCGTTTTCTTGCCCTTTCGGTAATGACTGCGGCTCTAGTCGTTATGTCACTGCCTGAGCAAGGACTCACCAGGAAACCCCGCAAATTACCAATCAAATCATATATCTCCGGAGCGAAAATCGCCTACGGCAAGACAGTTGGTGATGAAGGCGCACGACCTTTGGACGCCCTGCTGTTGCTCGATAGTTGCACTATATGGTATGGTATGATTCCTGAGGTCTATTTTTGGGAAACCCTGATTCATTCGGACCTCGCTCAACAGGTTGCCGAAACAGATACATCTGGTCGCAGGGAGCGACTGACAAAAATGATAGGCGCTTCTGACAGCCTTGAATTGTCCTGTGATAAAGAAAACAAGGATGTTAAGAAAAAGTATAAGAAGAAGTGTAAGCCATACAAGATAACCGCAGACTCTATTCGAGGCGAGTGGTTCGCCACCTATTACAACTATGCGCAGGACAATAGAACTATTCTGGTTGATGATATTCAACCGACTCTAAAGAGCGAAACTGATCCCGAAGAGCTAGAGATTTTGCAGGCGCAGAAAGACACCTTGATGCAGTTGATTCGCACCGACTATAGCTTGGCAGGTATGCTCGCGCCCACTGACTCTCTCTTGCAACTGGTTGATCTGAATCTCGGTAGCTTGTATTCAGAGCTGGAAGATTACGAAAGCGCGCTTCCGTATTTGGCCAAGGCCGCCGAGAGCGCCAAAGTCTCCGATCCGGACAACTATCTCAATCTTCTAAATCAGATGGCGTTTGCTAATTTTCAGCTTAAAAACTTCCAGGAAGCCGCCTCAATCTGGGTTGAGGTTTCAAACGAACTCGAAGGTGAAGAAAAGATTGACTTGATAAACAACGTTCTTGCCAGTTTTGCGAGTTTGGGCAATGACGATTCCCTGTTCCACTATAATCAAGTGATTCTGGATGTTGATCCCGCTAACGCCGGAGCTTTGCGCATGATTGGCGGAACCTGGTTCAACCGCATTCAGGATATAAACCGCAAGACTTCCAAAGCCAAGCAAAGCGGCGATGACGCCGCCCTCGCTACACTCAAAGCGGAACTGCAAGTAGCCAATGATAGCGCCATCTTCTACCTTAAACGAGCTTTTGAGGCGGATCCAGAAGATGAGCAATCGATAAAACTCTATGGAATCGCTAGCATGCTAAAAGGCGACAGAGTGGCGGCCACTGACGCCTGGAAGAAGCTAACTGTCTTGAAACCTGCAGAAAAAGCCTATTGGGTCTACCTTGCAGAAAACTACATTGCGCAGAAAGAATTGAAAAACGCCATTCTACCTTATGAAAAAGCCATTGAGCTTGATGATACCGATCAGGATATTTGGCTCAGACTGATTGAGCTTTACGGTCCCAATGGTATGAAGGACAAGCAGAAAAAGGCGCAAGCGAAATACGACGAGTTAACCAAGAAATAGAATCCTATGTGATTTCAGGAATAAGTGTCGTTATATGGCGGTGAAACCTTGCGGTTTCACCGCCTTTTTCTTTAGCAACTGACTCTGCGCTCTTGCCCAAAGGGCGCTATCTGCAGATATTCCCTCTGTGAAACAGAACAAACGCCGAACATACATCAAAATCGCAATCAGCGGCCCTTTGCACCGGACATTTACCTACCACACTGATACTGATACACAAACAACACTCACACCCGGAGCTAGAGTCAGCGCGCCATTTGGCAAGAAATCTGTAATCGGTTTCTACCTGGAGGAAACAACCAAACCTCCCTTTGCCACCAAAGCAATCGAGAGTGTAATTGACGCTCCCTCGCTCTTCGATGGTCAAAGTTTCAGCTTCTATAGCTGGCTTGCGGAATACTATTTTGCAAATCTCGCAGATACACTAATGCTGGCTCTGCCGCCGAAGTCTCGCGTAGCTCAGAAAACCGCATTGTATCTCAAAGACAATATCGAAGAGCGCCAGCTTATCGAATACGGCGCTCCCGAAAGAATCACACGACGTTTATGCCAGGGAAAGCCACTGCGGCCCGCTGATGTAAAAGAAATTGATACGCTAACGGTGGGAGGTGTTGAGCGCCTCCTCCAAGACGGCGCCCTCGAAAGTCGCATAACGCTTCCATCTACCTCAGCAAAATCCAGCGGAAGACTTCGCGGCTATGTGGCTCGCAACAGTGATGTAGTGACGGCCTATCTAAACGAAACTCCCGAGAACGGTCGCTCGCTGACAGTTTCCGAGGGCGTAATAGAACGCAAGCGACTTCTCGATGCAGGCCTTAGCGCTTATCGCATTAAGAGTCTGATAGCTGAGAAAGCGCTTGAGCCTGTCTATGGTGATTCATTCAGCGCTGTTCTTGACTCTCTTTCGGCGCGTAGTGACGTTAGCGGACTAGAACTAAATACCGAACAAAAAGCTGTTTATCAAAGTGTTGCTCCCAATATCGGTAAGAAATTCTCCCCGTTTCTCTTGCATGGAATCACAGGCTCAGGAAAAACGTTGGTTTACTGCCATCTCATAGAGCAAGCGCTCAGCAAAGGTCAAAGCGCTTTGGTTCTCGCTCCGGAAATAGCCCTTGCCGGTGAAGTGTTCCGTTACATTTGTGGCTACTTCGCTAACAGCTCAACTGAAATTGGTTTCTGGCATTCTGGTCTGACAGGCGCTCAACGGCAACAGTTGTGGAATCGTCTAGACTCCGGAGAAATTAAAGTTCTGGTCGGGCCAAGATCGGCATTGTTTGCGCCTCTCAAGAACCTCGGAATAATCATTGTTGATGAAGAACATGATGACTCATACAAACAACATGAGCCTGCGCCACGTTTCCATGGCCGGGATTCGGCAATCATGCTGGCGAAAATACACCGAATCCCAATAGTCCTCGGCTCGGGCACTCCTTCTATCGAATCATATTACAACGCCTCAATCGGTCGTTACACTTTACTGAAATTGACTGCCCGACCATCAGGCGCAAAGAAGCCTTCGATTACTTTGATAGACATGAACAAAGAGCGCCTAGCCGGTGAGCATCCATTTGTTTCATTGAGCCTGAAGAAAGAAGTGGAAAGTCGTCTAGCTAAGGGTCAGCAGGTCATACTCTATTTGAATCGTCGCGGTTTTGCCCCGCGTGTGCAATGCTCCGATTGTGGTAGTTCGCCTGAGTGCCCCGATTGCGCATCACGTCTGACTTTTCATAAGCATAACTCACAACTAATCTGTCACCTTTGTGGTTTCACTCGCTCTGACTATTTGCGCTGTGACGCATGCCAAAGCGCCAAACTTCGCTATGTAGGCGCGGGAACGCAAAAACTGGAGGAGAGCGTCACAACTCTATTTGCAGGAGCTCGGGCGGTGCGTTTGGATTCGGACGTAACAAATGTCAAAGGAGCCGCCTGGCAAATTTTCCGAGATTTTGCTTCTGGGAAATACAATTTGCTAATCGGCACCCAAATGATCTCAAAAGGAATAGACTTCCCCAATGTGACTTTAGTTGGCGCAATCTTCTCAGACCACGAGACAATGTCGGTTGACTTCCGCTCAACTGAGAAAACTTTCTCTCGCCTGACACAAGTTTCCGGCCGCGCCGGACGTTCGGTAACATCAGGCGCTGAAAAAGTCAGTGTGGCATTGGCTCAAACCTACAATCCACATTCAGAGTTAATGCAAGCTGTGTCCAAAGGCGACTACGAGTCATTCTATCAAACTGAGATAGCGCCTCGAAGGCAATTGAGCTTCCCGCCCTTTTGCCGCATTGTGCGCCTCGTTCTTAGCGCTACTCTTGAAGAACAGCTAACTGAGCAAGCGCTGATGTTGCGTGCGGCTCTTGATGATCGTTTGAAATCTCATAGCGAATCGCTAAGAATCCTGGGGCCTGCGCCATGCCAACTGTATCGCATACGCGGTCGTTATCGGAGACACATTCTCCTCTACACAACTAAGATTCAAGCCCTGGTTGAAACACTATCCCAATGGGAAGAACGCAAGGCGAAATTCGGTTTGCTCGGAACAGTGCGAGTTGCAGTCGATGTTGATCCTGTTGATTTCTTGTAGTTGATTGTTTTCAGGAAAACTGACACATACAAAAACAGGGTAGCGCTATCAGCGCTACCCTGTTTCTTATTGCTACTTGCTGTTAGAAGATTGTAGGCGGTAATACTAATTACTGTCGCCGGAATCGTCCTTCTTCTCGTCACCGTCCTCAGCAGAGGCATCGGCTCCCACTAAAGCTGGCTCAGCTGAAGCTTCAGCCTCTTCTTCTTCAGCGGTCTTCTCGGTGCTGACAGTCGGCGGACTGACAATCACGATAGTACGCTGCGGATCAGCAAGAATAGTTGCATTCTCAACCTTCACGTCACTAACGTGAATACTACCCTGAATCTCAAGCCCTGTTACATCCAGCTCTAAACTCTCAGGGATGTTAGTCGGCAGGCATGAGATTTCCAACTCGCGGATGATATGTTGCATCACGCCGCCTTCGTTTTTCACGCCTTCAGGAATTCCATTCAGGTTAATCGGAATGGTCAAATTGATAGGACGGCTCATTGAAATCTGATGGAAATCCACATGCAGGATGTTGCCACGCACCGGATCACGTTGCATTTGACGGATTAGTGATTTGTCAGATCCGCCTCCAGCTCCGTCTATATCCAAGGAGAGTAACATGTTGCTACCTCCACCCTCACGCATGAGACGCTCAAGATCTTTTAGCGCCACCGAAACACTCTTAGGCTCGCGCTCGGGGCCATATAACGCCGCCGGCACACGACCTTCTCTGCGCAATGCGCGCGAAAAGTTTTTGCCGCCTCCATCGCGAGACTTGACTGCTAATACTGCTTCTTTCATAATTCCTCTTTATCCTCCACTAAATTATTTGCAAGTAAGTGTCACTAAGTTTGATTTCTCAATAATTAGAAATCGAATAGTGATGAAACAGATTTCTCTTCCGAGATTCTTCTAATAGCTTCGCCGAATATCTCGGCGCATGAGACCACAATATACTTATCTGAAAGCCCTTTAGCCGAAACATCAATTGAATCGGTTATGATAATCTTCTTAATCGGAGAGTTTTCAATTCTTTCCAGCGCTTCACCTGAGAGCACTGCATGAGTGCAAATCGCATAAATGTCTTTAGCGCCTTGCTCGGCTAGCGCATGCGCCGCCTGTGTCAGTGTCCCGGCGGTGTCAACCATGTCGTCACGAATAATCACATTACGTCCCTCGACCGAGCCAATGATATTCATAACTTCACATTCATTGGGCTTCGGACGACGTTTATCGATAATCGCTAGTTCGGCGTTAAAAGATGTCGCCATAGCGCGCACAAGTTTGATTGAGCCTATATCCGGAGTAACAAACACCGGGTCATCAACATTCAATTCCCGCACTGCATCATTGAGTATCGGAGTCGAGTATAGATGGTCATGCGGAATATCAAAGAAACCTTGAATCTGTGCGGCGTGTAAGTCCATGGTGATAACCCTATCGGCGCCTGCAGTGGTTATCAGATTTGCCATGAGTTTGGCGGCAATTGCGACTCGCGGTCTATCTTTTCTGTCCTGACGCGCATAGCCATAGTAAGGAATCACTGCTGTGATTCGACCGGCCGATGCTCGTCGTGAGGCTTCAATTAGCATCAATAGCTCAATGATGTATTCCGCCGGTGGATTTGTCGGCTGGATAATAAACAGGTCTGCGCCACGAATATTATCATCGATCTGTACAAAAATCTCGCCATCAGAAAAATTCCTGACAACACAATTGCAAAGACCGACGGAAAGATATTTGGCAATAGACTCAGCCAAAGGCCTGTGCGCATTGCCGCAAATCAATTTCAGATTCGGCTCGGTTTGTTCAGTGGACATCATCGCAGGTGACACTCTGCTGGCGGTTACTTTGTTCATGGCGCTTAATTGCTTTGATAGGGTCTGACGGTATTAAAAGGGACGTGAGTTTTCTTATCGTAGGGCTAGCGAGGGCTATCGATCTTTTTGGAATCATTCAGTAGATGGGATAGTAATTTGAATGGTGAAGTGATAGTGATTATTCAGCTAGCTTTTCTAAATTTATGGCTGGGGCGCCAGGATTCGAACCTGGGTATGCGAGATCCAAAACCTCGTGTCTTGCCACTTGACGACGCCCCAGTAAACTGAGTTACTGGTTCCAGATATCTATTATGCTACAAATCTGAATCTGTTTCCTAACTCGGCAAATATCTTATTCCTTGATGTTCAAAGTGGCTGTTCAGAATCAGTATCTGAGTTTTCACCATTTGAACTTATGTTACTTTGACTGGCGCTACTTTCTGTCGGCATCTTACCTGAACTATTGCTAACAGTTTCTTCATACGCCATCAAAACCCGCTCTTCAACCATCTTTCGAGCGTCACTGTTCACCGGATGTGCGATATCCTGATGTGAACCGTCCGGCCTTTTGCGCGATGGCATCGACACAAAAAAGCCATTTGTCCCGGCAATGATTTTCAGCCCGCGAATCACAAACTGATTGTCGAGAGTAATGTTCGCAAAACCCTTGAGCTTGTCCTCATTACGAAGCGTAACCCGGATGTCCGTTATTTCCATCGAGACCTCCCTCAGAACCTAATCAGTCCATTCGCACTAGCTAGACTGAAATGTTAGGAAGGGAAATCGGGCGACAAAAATACACACGCCATCCCCTCCGCACAATAGAATCATACCGCTCCTCTTCGATTTCTTTTGCGCAATCAGCGCGAAAGATACCAAAGACAGTCGAACCGCTACCGCTCACACGAATGAGCGATGCGCCAGACTGCTGGAGACGGCCTTGGATTTGTCGCAGAGCTTCGGCGAAGCTATTGATAGACTTCGCCTTACAACGGCCCGAGAGATACAAGCTCTCAAAATCACTACCCTCTTCTTCTAGCGCTTGCCACCAATACGTAGCATCGCCAGAACCCGAAAAGTTAAACCCAATCGGCGAGGATGTCAAGGGCGTATTTTCTGCGTTTTGGCGATTTACACCATCTAATCGATCCCGGAATGCGTCTAATTCACCGAATGCCTCAGCGGTAGAAATGTGAATCCCCGGGTTAATCAACACCAGAGAATAATCCAGCGGAATCTCAAGCCCCTCAAAACTTTCCCCGCGTCCGCCGACCAAAGCCGAACCACCCGAAAAGAAGAACGGCACATCAGAACCCAACTCAGCTCCAATCTCAATCAATTCCTCGCGCGAAAGACCAAGCCCAAAAAGCTCATTGGCCCCGCGCAACACCGTAGCGCAATCACTCGACCCGCCCCCAAGTCCGCCGCCCACCGGGATAACCTTTTCCAAATCAATATGACAGTACGGTAGCTCCGGCCGGCGAATTCGCAGTTTACTCAAAGCGCTCAAGACAAGATTATCTGAAGAAACAAACCCGGAGACTGGTGAACTCGATGAAACATCCCCGCTGTGTTGTAGCGGGTGTTGTGTCGGGTCTTGATTCTCGCTCTGCGAGAATTGTGACCCGACACTTTCTTCTGGTCTATCAATCAGCCCCGAAGATTCCGGCCCGGAGATAAACAATTCGTCTGTGTCAGACTCAAGCGGAGAAAGCGTAAGAGTATCAGCAAGCGACACCGCCTGCATAACCGACCGTATCCCATGAAACCCATCCTCCCGAAGAGGCCCAACCCGCAAAGTCAGATTGATTTTAGCTGGAGCTGTGAGTGTAAGTGAGTCGCGCATTTCAAGAACATACGATAATTCCTCCACTCGGGGAAGCAAGACTCTCCGTGATTCCAACAGCCACTAGAATCCGTAGGTGCATAGCGCGCTATGCCCTCTTCTTTCGGGAGACTTGCTTTGAATCAAAAAAGGCACAGCGCGCTGTGCCCCTACGACTGGAAAGGGGGCTCTGGTTTCGCCCTCTGTCTTTCCCGCGCAGAGGCCTGTTGATAAACCTCGGTTGAGTTGCGTCTGGTCCTTCGACGACGTTTTCTGCCGTCGTAAGACCTGACGCTTTCTGCCGTCGTAAGACCTGACGCTTTCTCTCGAGAGAAGTGTCGGGTCCTGATTTTCGCTTTGCGAATATTGAGACCCGACACAACAAACAGGACTTTATCAACAAGCCCGCAGGCGGGAATCCAGACAGGTAACGAGAACACTAATACAAACTCGACTGGATGCCCGCCTCCGCGGGCAAGACGGTGTTGATGGTACGTAGAGTTACCTAGTATTCGTACGTGTGGTACCTTGGCACGCCTCGTTGTGTTAATGCGCAACTGTCAGTTATTGTTGTATTCGTTGGACAACTAGAATATGCTGTGAAAGCATAATATATGGCATAAGCCGGGAGCTTTAGGAGGCTCTGTACGCTTAACATAAGCGAGCGCAAGATCAAAAAGGGGAAGTATTCATGAAACGAAGGGACTTTATGGCGCTGACAGGTAGTGTCGCCGCTGGCGCTGTCGGCATGGCGGCTCTGGGGGCTACACCTCTATTGGCTCAAACTGGTGTGGTAGCTCCAAAACGCTTTCCAAAAACGTTGAAGCCAACCATCTTTGGAGATACGAAAGAGTTCAAACTCTACATAGACATCACTCGTCAGGAGCTCGCTCCCGGCATGGTTATTCATACATTGGCATTCAACGGCTCTGTTCCGGGCCCTGAAATCCGGGTCAAGCGTGGCGACAAAGTACGAGTTCTCTTTGAGAACCGAACCGAATTGAATCACACAATTCACTGGCATGGAATGTATGTGCCCTGGCGCATGGATGGAGTGCCATATGTCACACAAATGCCGGTGATGCCCGGTGAGACTTTTGTCTATGAATTTGAAGCGCAACCCTATGGAACACATTTCTATCATTGTCATTGGGGGACGCTTTTGCATATGCAAGCCGGCATGTACGGTAGTCTAATTGTCGAGGATGATGACGACCCAATCAAGAAGCGCTTTGATTATGACAGGGAATACACACTGGTCTATTCGGCGCATGATGTGAATTTCTTGCGCGAAGAGCTAAATGGGATGCTTGATAGGATGAAAGAGCGCAGATACCTGATGAAAAACGGACGGTTCGACGCCAAGAGGTTTTCGCTCTTTGATTCAAAGGAGGAATTGAAAAACGCAATAGAGGAAGGTTACCAACCACCCTACCTCACCAATCGTCGCTCCTCAGCGCGACTTCCACAACCAAATTGGTTCACCGTAAACGGCAGTTCATATCCAAATACACCCAATTTGGCAATACGTTCGGGAGAAAATATCCGGGTGAGACTTATCAACGCCGGAACCGAAGAACATTATCTCCATCTTCACGGACACGATTTTTGGCTGGTATGTGATGATGGTATACCTTTGTCACAACCGCAGCAGATGAACACTTTGCGGCTCAGTCCAGGGAAGACATTGGACATGGTGATTGAAGGCACGAATCGGGGTCTGTGGACTTTCCATGATCATGATACTCGCAGAGTAACCAATAACGGGCTTTACCCGGGCGGTAACTTGTTGGTTTTGGCCTATGAAGATCTGCCGGATGAAGAGCGTGTGGTTAATCCTATGGGCGGAATGAAAATGGATAAGATGGCAAAGATGAATATGCTTCCGAAGGTGGCCCTTGATGAATAATAAATACCTATTAAAAGGAATTCGATTTACCGTAGCCACTTGTTTATCGATAATAGCGCTAACTGCAACCGACATTCATGGCCAGGTAACTCCTGAATTTGGTATGGCGGCGCGTGGTGTTTTCTCTGGAAACTTTGAGGATAGAAATTCAGGCTCACATTCAGCGGTAAGTGATTTTTCCGACTCAGGTCTGTTACTGGGCTTACGGCAAAAACTCTACAGCAATTGGCGGAGTCGTTTTGTCATGGGAATGCAATTCCCTGACGCCGATTCTGAACTTGGGCAAGTATTCTATCATCAGGTATTCATACAAGTAGAGAATTTACATAACATCATTAAGTTCGGACGTTCTCGTGTCAAAGGCTCTTTAATTGAGTTTCCTACTTTACGTGATGATGACGCTTTGCGTTTTACGGAAAAATTGAATCCATTTGCCACAGGCAAAAATACCGAAGATAGCCAGTATGGCAATGTATTGGAATATACTCGCATATTTGGAAAACGCGTATGGTTGACTGCGCATGGAGAACACTATGCTGAATCTGTTTTTTCCATGCCGAATCAGGTAGATGAGTTTGGATTGAATTCCGCCGGAGTCAATTTGGAGTATCGTGTTCCTGCTTCACAGCGTTGGAATCGCGGTCTGATTCAATACATAGGTGTTGCGGTAAATGCGTTCTTCCTTGAGGATAGACATCTTGGCCCCGAGCGTAGTGAAACGCTGATAAATGTCATAGCCGCTACCATTATCAACATACACCCCGATCCAGTGAATTTTTGGGACTTCAGGGTTCAGGGTAGTTTTACAAATGGACTAACGGGCATGAAGCGTTTGCGTAATGAAGTTGACTTGGCCCGGGCGCAATCATCAGCAATATATGCGTCTCTGCGCTATCTCCGCAGGACTCTGGAGAGGCCGTCTATTCAGGTAACTTTATCCGGCGGATACAAAATCTATCCTGAGCTATACAATAGCTCGCATCAAGTTCAAGTCACTGGAAACGTGGCAGTGCGAATTGGTGATGGACTTGATCTGGTGACACAAGCGCTATACGAAAAGCGAAATGGGCAGGTAAGAAATTTTCTCGGTGAGGACAGGTTCCGTTTCCAGATTGGCTTTGTCTACAGCCTTGAACAGATATTCAACTCCCAGTTTGGAGATCGCGGTTCATTGTTGAATCTGGAGCACGACTACATTCCCTAGTAATTCGTTATTCTGTAGGGGCGTCGTTTCGGCGCCCTTTTCGTTTTATGCTGAATCTTGGGCGGGTAAACCCCGCCCATATGGTTTCTGAATTTGGGTTTAGCAGTCATTGCGAGCGGAGCGCGGCAATCTCGTTGATTCATTGGGCGCATTCGAATCCACGGGATTGCCGCGTCGCTGGCGCTTCTCGCAATGACAAATTATGCGAACATGGTATCATGCTTGTTGCAACGTTCCGAAAAAACCGCAAGCCAACAAAAAAAGCCCCCGCCGCTATCGTGATGATAGCGACGAGGGCTGTCTATAGAATCGTAATTACGAATTGATAAACAACACATCCGTGATTACGCGGCTTGCTCAAACAAGCAAAGAAACAAGATCGGCGTCGCAGTGCCCAATTAGCGTCAGTGTAATCATTAAACTACTAACGATGGAAAAATCTCGGATTATCTCTTTAATTCCCATAATTACCACACTTCCTGACAACAACATATTTGTTATCGTTTTTAGAATGTTGGATGTATGACACTGCTCGACCGCTTGTCCACATAAATGGCTTTAGTACATACCGCCCATGCCACCCATATCACCCATGCCGCCGCCCGGCATCGCAGGAGCATCCTTCTTCTCCGGCGAGTCGGTGATGACAGCTTCGGTGGTCAACAACAGTGACGCAATCGAAGCGGCGTTTTCAAGCGCTGTGCGAGTAACCTTAGTCGGGTCAATCACGCCAGCCTTGACGAGGTCTTCGTATTTGTCAGTACGAGCGTTGTAGCCGAATGAGCCCTTTTCGCTCAGTACTTTGTTGACAACGATTGAACCTTCTTCTCCAGCATTCTGGACAATCTGACGAATCGGCTCTTCAAGAGCCTTGATTACAATGTTCGCTCCGATGGCTTCGTCACCTTCGAGCTTGAGGTTCTTGGCGGCCTTACCGGCGCGCAACAATGCCACACCACCACCAGGGACAATACCCTCTTCGACAGCCGCGCGTGTCGCATGCAATGCATCCTCAACACGAGCTTTCTTCTCTTTCATCTCAACTTCGGTCGCCGCGCCAACTTCAATCACCGCAACACCACCGGCGAGTTTCGCCAGGCGCTCCTGCAGTTTTTCACGATCGTAATCAGAAGTTGTGTCGTCGATTTGCTTACGAATCTGGCCAATACGTCCCTGAATCTCTTCTTTGGAACCGGCGCCTTCGACGATGGTTGTGTTGTCCTTGTCGATGACAATCTTCTTGGCGTTACCGAGATCTTCGACAACTGTATTCTCAAGTTTGAAGCCCAACTCTTCGGAGATAACTTTACCCCCGGTGAGTGTGGCAACGTCCTCAAGCATGGATTTACGACGATCACCAAAGCCCGGGGCTTTGACAGCGGCGACTTTCAAAGTGCCACGCAATTTGTTGACCACCAAAGTCGCCAACGCTTCGCCCTCGATATCCTCTGAGATAATAACCAGTGGCTTACCCATCTGAGCGGTCTTCTCAAGAATCGGAAGCAAATCCTTCATTGAGGAAATCTTCTTGTCATGGATAAGAATCAACGGATCATCAAGTGAGGCTTCCATTGAATCCGGGTTAGTGACAAAGTACGGTGAAAGATAACCACGGTCGAACTGCATACCTTCGACAACGTCGAGCGTTGTGTCAGTGCCCTTGGCCTCTTCAACAGTAATAACACCGTCTTTACCGACTTTTTCCATCGCTTCGGCAATCAAAGTTCCGATTACTTCGTCGTTGTTTGCTGAGATTGTGCCAACCTGTGAGATTTCCTTTTGATCAGAAACCGGAGTTGACATTTTCTTTAAGTCAGCAACGATAGCTTTGACAGCCGCATCGATACCCTTCTTGAGGAACATCGGATTCGCGCCGGCAGTGACGTTCTTGATACCTTCACGGTAAATCGCTTGCGCCAAAACTGTGGCGGTGGTGGTTCCGTCGCCTGCAACATCGGATGTCTTAGAGGCAACCTCTTTGACCATCTGTGCGCCCAGGTTCTCAAACTTATCTTCCAGCTCGATTTCCTTGGCAACAGTCACACCGTCCTTGGTGATTGTCGGAGAGCCGAACTTTTTGTCAATTGCAACATTGCGACCCTTAGGGCCGAGGGTAACTTTTACCGCATCGGCAAGTTTGTCGACACCGCGACGAAGCTTCTCGCGAGCCTGTGCATCATATTCAATTACTTTAGACATAATATCTCTGATTTCTTTTTGTTAGTGTTTGTTGTACTGTCACTATTCGTTGTCTCGAATAAAACAAAAGCGCTACAAGCGCTTAGCCTGTGACAACAGCGAGAATATCGGATTCGCGCATGATAAGGAATTCATCACCGTTGAGTGAAATCTCAGTGCCGGAATATTTACCGTAGAGAATTTTGTCACCCTTCTTGACTTCAAGATCAATCTTCTTGCCGTCTTCGGTCATACGACCCGGTCCGACTTCAATGATTTCACCTTCTTGAGGTTTTTCTTTTGCGGTGTCTGGAATAATGATGCCGCCTTTTTTGACTTCACCGGCATCGAGTGTTTTGACCATTACGCGGTCTGCTAGAGGACGTACTGACATTTGTGTCATCTCCTTTTGATTGGTTCAGATAAGCGTGAAAAACTCTTAAGAAAGAAATCCCGCGCCTGCCTGTTTGTGTGGTTAGTTATCGTTTACTCTTTATTTCTATTCTTCTTTGGTACCCGACTATTAGCGCTCAACTCAGATGAGCGCTAATAAAGCGAGACCAAGTATAGAATAGTACCACAGAAAGTCAAGAGAGTTTCAAAAAAACTCGCAATTTGCGACATTGCATATAAGTTGCTGTCTCACAGCTCATTAGTAAGAGGCCAAGTCTAGATACACGGACCAAAGCAGCCGTAGTGGCGTCCCTTGGGGCGCCTCGCACCGAATAACCTCCTCAGTTTACCTGTTGACAAACAAGGCGGGGCAAGCCCCGCCACTACGGTTTATGGCGATATTGATTGCGGTGTAACGTGTTAGGTGAGACTATGGGGTTTGGAATTCAGTTATCAGCCGGATTCCGTGGAGTGTCAGATGCGGATTAACCGCCGAAAACAAATCGCAATGCTCAGCAATTATTCCTGCCAGTCCTCCGGTAGCTATAGCTTTCGGAGATACGCCTAACTCGGAGCTGATTCGTTTCAAGAGGTATTCGATTCCGCCGATTGTGCCGTAGAACATTCCGGATTTGATTGCATCATTAGTATTACGAGCGATAACTCCGCCCGAGGGCGGCTCAATTGGCACTGATTCCAGCAGGGCGGCTTTCTTCGCGAGAGTCGCCACTGCTGTTTTCGGGCCGGGGCAGATTATTCCGCCAATATAGTCGCCGTCAGAGGACAGAATATCAAAAGTAGTAGCAGTGCCGAAATCCACCACAACAGTCGGTTGTCCTTCAAGGTGATAGATTCTTTTGGCCGCCACGGCATTGCAAATCCTATCAGCGCCAACCTGGCGCGGATCATCAAAATCCAATTTCAGCGGCAGTTTGACATCGGCGCTAATCAAAAGCGGCGGTTTATGCGACGCCCCAATCACAAACGCCTCCAGCGCCCGGCTCAACTCCGGCACAACCGATGCAATTGCAATCTCAGGCGTCTCTGTACCGGAATTCTCCAACCACTCAGCAAACGGCCGAATCAAAGTCTCCGGCGCCCGACCACGCTCAGACTCAAACCTCTCGGTGGCCACAAGTTTTTCCCCGTCAAAGATTCCGGCCACGGTGTTTGTATTGCCTATGTCGACTGTTATTAGCATAATACTATTATAGTATGTAATGAGATTGTCCGGTAGTCGCCTGGGTTGGATTTGCGAATGCGGGTCAAAGCGTACACCTTGTATCCTAGACTAGGACCTGAGAATGGAAACAACGCCTCCGCCACTAACAACCTTAGAAACCGTTTTACTTTTTGCAGGTCTACTGGCTTTGTTGACTGTCTTCGTCGGTTATATGAAGAAGACCGGAAGAAAAATGGCCCCGCCTTTTTTCTCACTTGATGATTGTGACTGGTTTGTGTTGAGTTTCTATGTTCTCGAGAAGACTGTCCTTTCCGACGCGGTATCTCTCGTTGTTGTTGGGAAGTCAGGAGTCATGGAAAGATTGATAAAGTTTGAGATTCTAATCTCGAGAGAATGGGAGCCTCTTACCGGAAGCGTGATGAATGAGGGTGAGTTGAATGGAGAAGAGGTTCGGATAATTGAGGAAACGCTAAATCTACAAGGAGGCGCTGTAGTCATACAGTCAATGGGAAGAAAAAGCGACTTGTTCATTCGGCATCTGGATAAGAAGCTCGGCACGAAGTTCAATCCAAGGGGTATGAGAAGTGAGCCAATAGAATTCGGAGCTATCTGCTTAGGTGGCGATCCAAATGGTATCGAGCATTCGGTGGTTAGAATCAAGTTGTTCGCAGACAAAGGAGAAGAAGAAAACTACGCGGAAGTGTACCTGAATGTTGACTTAGCTAATAGGCGCATAGATTTCAATGAAAAAGACTATTACTATCGCGAACCTCTAGTGAGATACCTAGCTGGTTAGCAGCTTGTCTGTGATGCTTTTCTAACCGTCTTACAAAGAGTATCTATACCGAGACTCGTAGTGGCGTCCCTTGGGGCGCCTTGCACCGAATAATCTCAACGGTTTCGTCCTTATTAGCAAGGCGGGGCAAGCCCCGCCACTACGGTTGTGGTTGCAGCTTTGCTAAACTATCCTCTACTCCATCACCTGATACAGCTTCCCGTCCTCTACATCATAGATCAACGGCGCGAACAGGATTTCTGTGTAGCGCCTGCGCAGGAGCTGGCATTGGTTAATTATTAGCTGAACCGGGTCGGTGAACGAATGCGTCGGCGCCTGACTCTCGAAATATTCCTTGGCGCTTTGGCGACTCCAGCCGGATTGGCTTAATCCTTCGACGAATTTATCTGGATCATCGGTTATCTTGGTCATCGCACAATCGGTATGACCAATTATCGCCACAGCTCGAATGCCTCCCAACGCCACCGCGGTGGCCAAGCCAAATTCAGAATCCAGCAAATTCGCGCCCGGGGTGCGGATGATGAAGGTATATCTTGCTGGAATATTCAGCTTTATCCGATAATCCATGCAAGTGCAAATCAGCAATTCCGGACGCTCGTATTCCCGCATCACTACTCCGAGATTATGCGAAGACAATAGACTGGCTATTGGAGTCCCCTGCAATTCCGGGGAAATGTCATCTTCTTTGGTAACTGTTTTTAGTTTATCTGAGCTCATAACCGGTTACCTGTAAATAAGATAGGTGATTGACGGCAGTTGAGAGCGCCTTTTGGCGCTCATCATGGATGGCGAAATGTCGATATTTACGATATTCATGTCTTGTATTCTGAAATACATTGATTATCATTGCTAATGTGGGAATCGATAGTTTTACGAAACACGAATGTTGACCGACCACAGATTGAGAGATATTGAGATTAGCTCGCGACATCGCTTCGAACGATAAGGTTAAAGTTCCATGAAGGTCAAGAGCAAAGGGATGAAAATCATTCATTATTGAGGAAGCGCATCATGACCGAGAAAGGTAAAAGAATAACAGTTTTGACGATGAACACTCTGGCGTTCACAGTGTGTTTCGCTAGTTGGATGATGAATGGTGTTTTGATAACCTTTCTTGTCGATAACGGCATTTACGATTGGAACAAGGTGGAAATGGGATGGCTCTTCGGAATTCCGGTTCTCAGCGGCGCCCTTCTTCGGCTACCTATCGGGATACTCACCGATAAATATGGTGGCCGTGTTGTTTACGCGGTCGTTATGATTCTCGCCGCAATTCCCATGTATTTGATGAGCGTAGTAGATAGTTATTGGGCATTTTTCTTTGCCAGCCTAGGATTCGGATTGGCGGGCGCGTCCTTTGCCGTCGGAATTGCATATACGTCAGTATGGTTTGACAAGGAGCATCAGGGTACAGCGCTGGGGATTTTCGGAGCGGGCAATGCCGGCGCGGCGCTAACTAGCATGTTTGCGCCCCAATTGTTGGCATCGTTGACGGACGGTGGCAACAATCTCGATGGGTGGAGGACTTTGCCGATAATCTATTCAATATCGCTTGTTGTAATGACCGCGATTTTCTTACTATTTACATACTATAAACGCGCCGATGATTCTCACATCAAGAGTTTCAGCGATAGGTTGGAGCCATTGAGACGCGTACGAGTTTGGCGTTTCGGTCTCTACTATTTTCTAGTCTTCGGAGGTTTCGTAGCGCTCGCTCAATGGCTCATTCCGTATTATGTCAATGCGTATTCGATGACGGTTGCAACAGCCGGATTCATGGCGGCCATTTTCAGTTTTCCCTCCGGTGTAGTTCGAGCCTTCGGTGGATACTTATCTGACAAATGGGGAGCGCGCAAGGTAATGTATCTTGTTCTAGGAACCTGTTTAGTTGCCAGCGTTCTGCTTATAGTCCCGCAAATGGATATTGAATCACCCGGAAAGGGCGTCATGTCAAGCAAATCCGGCACAGTTACTGCCGTTGATGATTCAGAGATTTCCGTAGACGGAGTTTCCTATTCTCTGATCACTCGAAACGGTGAAACTCTGACCGATGAAGAACGTCGCACCGGTGTTTTAGTGTGGCCTAGAAGTGGTAGATGGCAGGAACCGGTCGTCAAAGTCGGCGATCAGGTTCGAAAGAAACAACTACTGGCTAGAGGTGTTACACACATCTATTTTCAAGCGAACGTTTGGATATTCACTGCCTTGGTGTTCGTAATTGGTTTCATGATGGGAATAGGCAAGGCCGCCGTCTATAAACACATTCCAGATTACTTCCCGCGTGACATTGGTGTCGTCGGAGGAATTGTCGGAGTCCTGGGAGGTCTAGGAGGATTCTTCTTTCCTATACTCTTCGGGTACATGCTTGAGTCAACCGGAATCTGGACTACTAGCTGGATGTTTTTCGCATTGCTATCCGCGGTATGCCTCTGGTGGATGCATTCGGTGATTCAAAAGATGCTCCGAAAGGAAGCGCCGAAAGTCGCCACCGACATCGAACACAGCAGGGGCTAGCTCTCATCATCAAAATAGGATCCGTCAATGGCCGAACATATTGGAGTCATAGCAAGATAAAAGGAATCATACATGAAGACGCTCACAAGATGGGATGTAGAGGACAATCAATTCTGGGAGAGTACAGGCAAAAAAATTGCCAACCGTAATCTTTGGGTTTCTATTCCAAATCTTCTACTAGGTTTTGCAGTATGGATTTATTGGGGTGTAATTGTTGGCCTGATGCAAGGCGTTCACGATGTGAATCCGGTCCTATTTGCCTTTAGCTGGGGAAATGACGGCGTTCCGTTGACCGGCAATGCATACCGCGCCTTGCTCTATACTCTTCCGGCGGTCGCTGGACTCTCGGGAGCGACACTGCGCATTCCTAATTCATTTATGATTGCGATTTGCGGTGGACGAAATGTGAAATTCATGACGACCCTGCTGATGATTCTACCAGCCCTGGGAGCCGGATTCGCTCTTCAGGCGCCGGACACCGGCTTTGGAACCTTCATCATCCTCGCGGCGCTCTCAGGAATCGGCGGTGGAGCATTTGCCTCGTCTATGTCCAACATAAGTTTCTTCTTCCCCAAACGTATGCAGGGTCTGTCACTGGGGCTAAACGCTGGAATTGGCAACCTGGGCGTGGCTGTCATGCAGGTCACAATCCCGCTGATTATCACCGTTGGTGTTTTTGGTGGAGAGTCCAGTATTCTCAAAGGCAGTCCAATTTGGCTTCACAACGCAGCGTTTGTCTGGGTTCCAGTGCTGGCGTTCTTTGCTATCCTGGCATTCTTCTTCATGAACAATTTGCCACAGCACAAATGCGGCCCAACGCCGATTGCAATCGGCAAATATCTCTGGCTCCAATTCTTGGGTTTCGCTGGAGCGGCGATTGGTATCTATCTCCTCATAATATCATGGGGTTCATTTCCCGTACTGCTGAAGATCTTTGTGATATTGGTAGTTGCGGTAGTTTGCACCTTACTTTTTATGCGTTATTTAACTCCCAAAGCCACCAAGCAAAGTTTGATTAGTCAGTTTGATATTTTCAGCGACAAGCACAATTGGATAATGACCTGGCTCTATGTAATGACATTTGGCTCATTCATCGGCTATGCCAACGCCTTCCCGAAACTTCTCAAAGACGTATTCGGCTATATTCGAGTTGGCGCCGACGGACTACCATTGGCTGAGTCAATCGTAAATCCTAATGCGCCGAATATTTTGGCTTTTGCGTTCCTGGGAGCCGCGATGGGCGCGGCTATTCGACCTGTGGGCGGATGGCTCTCTGACAAGCTAGGTGGAGCGCGAGTTACCCATTGGGATACAATTGTCATGATTATCTCGGCGGTTGCCTGTGGTTACACTATTAGCCTGGCGAATTCTTCGCCGACTCCCGAGACATACTTTTGGCCGTTCCTACTGTTGTTTACCTTGTTGTTTGCTACTACAGGTATAGGAAATGGCTCAACGTTCCGCATGATTGCGGTTATTTTCGACAAAGAGAAAGCCGGTCCGGTTCTAGGATGGACCTCGGCGATTGCCGCCTATGGCGCATTCTTAATCCCGAAGATTTTCGCTACCCAGATTAAGGCCGGAACTCCTGAGAATGCGCTTTATGGATTCGCGGTGTACTATCTTACTTGTCTAGCTGTCAACTGGTGGTTCTACGCGCGCAAGAATGCGGAGATTTCCTGTTAGTAACAACCAATGTAGTGGCGTCCCTTGGGGCGCCTTGTTGGCGAAGACAACATCGTTGGAGATTGCAGGGAAGGCAACCTTACTTTGCGCCTTCAATAATCGGGAAGATTTCCTGCGGGTCGAGTTTTTGGCGTAGCTGTGAAAAATAGCGGGCTTTGACTGTCTTGTTTGCGTTTTCATCGTCTTTGGAAACTGCGGTCTTGAGTTGTTCTGCAAATTGCCGATGAGAGATTTCGATTTCTCGCATATCTAGGTACTCGGGTTTGGCAGATAGTGGAGCCACACGAAATTTTGCGCTGGCGATGAAACCCAAAAGCCCCCATGAACCGCAGAAAATGTGCGCATAATTCTCTCCCGCAGGTTGTTTGGCTGTCGGAACACCATAGGACTTGACCTCACCGACGGGAGTAGCCACATCCAGACGCAAGATATACCTTTCAATGGATATCCTGGGCGCCGTATTGCCCTCCGACTCCTTGCTCATATCGGCCCTTTGCTCCCAGTGTTTGGCGTTAAGGTGCGAGCTGAGTCCGACCGAAATAGCTCCGCCTACCGAGCCTACATAGGGCAATTCGCCAATAGGAAGAAACAGCCCGTAAGATTTGATTTTGGCGTTGATTTCGCGAAGTGGAAATCCGGCCCCAACTACCACGCTTAACTCGCTTTCGTTGACCTCAATCAACTGCCCCAGGAAATCAGTGCGCAACACAACCAGGCTCTCAAAGTCAGGGCCCAATGGGTCGATGTTATTGCCAAACCCGGTTATGTAGAGCTTTTGGTCGTGGCCTCTGGCAAGAGCGATAAGAGCGGCGGCTTCAGAGATATTATCGGGATGAAAAGTGGCTATTCCCTTTTGGTAAGTTAGACGATTATCGGGGAAAGTCTCGCCGATTGCACAGATGAAGTTCTCCAGTGAGTTCATGTGGAGCAGTATACAGCGAGAGCCAGATGAAACAAAATACCCCGATGGATGTTAGTTTGAAAGACGCTGCAGACGACCTGCGCCGGAAGCGCCTCAAGAGCCAAACCGAGTTGATTTAGCGCTCAAGTTGGAGTACTATTTCAGAGGAAGTTTGGGGCAAAGATATTGCCCGCCGGAAAAAAAGTTCCCGGCAGAGTAACTTCCATTTGGACCAATGATATTCGTCTGTGACGATTACAAAGCAAAGCGCTCAAATCGCCGGCGAGGAAAGCAAGGTGTTTAACACATTATGAACGACCATTTCAAAGCATTGAAAACGCTTCAAACTGACTCGGGACCGAAAAAATATTGCTCGCTGGCGTCTCTGGAGGAACAAGGTTTTGGTCCGATGAGCCGCCTGCCCTACTCAATCCGCATCCTGCTGGAAGCCGCTTTGCGAAACTATGATGGTTTTGCAACCACTGAAGAGCATGTGCACAGTTTGGCCGGCTGGAAATCAGTTGAGCCGAATCGCAGTGAGACTCCTTTTATGCCAGCGAGGATTCTGTTGCAGGATTTCACCGGAGTTCCGGCCCTAGTCGATCTTGCGGCCATGCGCTCGGCGCTGGCCCGTATGGGCGGCGACCCGAAACTGATTCAGCCGAAGATTCCAGTTGACTTAGTGATAGATCATTCGGTGCAGGTGGACAGCTTCGGCTTGGCTGAAGCTCTTGCGCGTAATACTCATCGCGAGTTTGAACGTAATCACGAGCGCTATGAGTTTCTAAAATGGGGTCAGGAGTCAATCGACGGCCTGCGAGTAGCGCCACCCTCGACAGGTATAGTGCATCAGGTAAATCTCGAATACCTCGGCAGAGTCGTCTTTGAAGATGACTCCGACAAGAACACTGCAGAAGAGCCAATGGTATACCCTGATACATTGATTGGCACAGACTCACACACTCCGATGATTAACGGATTAGGAATAATTGGCTGGGGTGTTGGAGGTATTGAGGCCGAGTCAACGATGCTTGGGCAACCTATGTCAATGCTTATCCCCGATGTCATTGGATTCAAACTTACCGGTAAATTACCCGAAGGCGCCACTGCGACTGACATGGTTTTGACCATCACCGAAAAACTTCGTGAAGTTGGTGTGGTTGGGAAATTTGTAGAATTTTTCGGAGACGGTGTCACTAGCATGTCATTAACCGATCGCGCCACTATCTCCAATATGTCACCTGAGCAAGGAGCAACTGTCGGCTATTTCCCGGTGGATAATGAAACCCTGCGCTATCTAACACTAAGCGGCCGCCCAACAGCTCTAGTCAACTTGGTTGAACGATACTACAAACAACAGGGGCTATTCAGAACTGACGAAAGTCCTGTCCCAGAATATACATCAGTAGTAGAGCTTGACCTGGGTTATATAAAGCCATCACTAGCCGGACCTCGTCGTCCACAAGACCGTATTGAACTGCCCAATATGAAAACCGCATTTGATAGAGGCCTCATCGCGTCAGTCAAGGACGGAGGTTTTGCAATTCCCGCTGAGAGAATCTCAGAGGAATCACCAATCAAATGGGAAGCCGACAAACAGGTGGCGCCTGATGCGCAAGCGCTAAAGCATGGTTCAACAGTCATAGCGGCAATAACCAGTTGCACCAACACCAGTAATCCGTCGGTGATGCTAGCCGCTGGCTTACTGGCGAAAAAAGCCGTTGAGCGGGGCCTGAAAGTTCCGGCCTATGTCAAGACTTCACTAGCGCCCGGCTCGCAAGTTGTCACTGAGTATCTCAAAGACGCAGGACTTCTTACGTATCTGGAGAAACTGGGTTTCTATGTAGTCGCCTATGGGTGCACAACCTGTATTGGAAACAGCGGCCCATTGCCTGAGCCAATTGTCGAGGCTATCAATGATAAAAACATGGTAGTGGCCTCAGTTCTCTCAGGTAATCGAAATTTCGAAGGACGTGTCAGTCCGCATACATCCGCGAACTATCTATGTTCACCTCCACTGGTTGTGGCTTTCGCACTCGCTGGCAAAGTTGATATTGATTTGAAAACCGAGCCACTGGGAACCGGAAGTGATGGAGAGCCGGTGTTCCTGAAAGATATTTGGCCGTCAAGCGCCGAGACGTTAGAGACTGTCACAACACATGTGACACGAGAGATGTTTGTAGCGCGTTATGCCGATGTTTGGAACGGCAATCAGGAGTGGAACAAGATTCCCGGCTCAGGCAGTGAGTTGTACCAGTGGAATTCAGAATCCACCTACATACAAGAGCCGCCATTTTTCGAAGGCTTGACCAAAGCGACTCCGTCAATTTCGGAATTCGAGAACCTGCGTCCTCTGGCGATATTCGGTGACACTATCACTACCGACCATATTTCTCCGGCAGGAGCTATTCCAGTCGATGGACCAGCTGGACAATACCTGCAATCATTGGGTGTCACACCCCGCGAGTTCAATTCATTCGGCTCACGTCGTGGAAACGACAGGGTAATGACACGAGGCACATTTGGGAATATTCGTATTAAGAACCGAATGGTCCCTGGAGTTGAGGGTGGTTACACCATTCATCAACCTAGCGGCGAGCAAATGAGCATTTATGATGCGTCACTGAAGTACCGACAGGAAAACACTCAGCTGTTGGTAATTGCCGGAAAAGAATATGGAACCGGTTCATCAAGAGACTGGGCGGCCAAAGGCACGTTCTTACTGGGAGTCAAAGCTGTTCTTACCGAAAGTTTTGAGCGCATTCATCGCAGTAATCTAGTTGGTATGGGTGTGCTTCCGCTCCAGTTCCTGCCGAATCAAAGCGCTGATTTCCATAAGCTCAATGGCAGTGAGCAATTTAATATACTGGGATTGGATGACAATCTAAAACCACAACAGAAATTGCAGATTGTCGCGCATCGCGCCGACGGAACAACCACTGAGTTTGAAGTCATAGCCAGAATAGACACACCACTGGAAGTTGAATACTATCGCCACGGTGGAATTTTGCACGCGGCATTGCGCGGCATGGCCTCACAAGAAAAACAAACAACATCTGTATAGCAACACAAAGGGCGCTAACTAGTGACTGAAGCAACCAAAGAGAAGACGGCTCTCAAGCAAACCCCGTTTACCAAATTTCATATTCAGGCTGGCGCCAAGATGGTTCCGTTTGCCGGCTTTGAAATGCCAATACAATTCACCGGCATAACTGCAGAACATCTGGCAGTCAGAGACAACGTTGGTCTATTCGACCTATCGCACATGGGAGAGTTCAAAGTCGCGGGAGCTGATTCATTGGCGTTTCTGCAACGTGTCACCTGCAATGATGTCTCAGCGCTTGTCCCGGGGAAGATTCAATACAGCGCTATTCTCGATAACAACGGATGTTTCGTCGATGACTTACTGGTTTATCGAATGCAGGATAGCTGGTTTCTGGTTGTAAACGCCTCGAACATTGAAAAAGATTTCAGTTGGTTGGAGAGTCATTTATCTGGTGATGTGACACTAGCCAATCAAAGTGATGAATACAGTTTGCTGGCGATTCAGGGACCAAAGGCGCAGGAGCTAATGGCCCAAGTCACAGACTACGACCTAGATACTCTTACTTACTACACCCATGCAGAAATGGACATCGACGGCCAAGCCACACTTGTCTCGCGCACCGGCTATACCGGCGAAGACGGTTTCGAGATTTATCTTAAGCCTGCACAAGCGGCGCAGGTTTGGGAAAAGGTAGCAGAGCTAGGTAAGGCGCTTGATGCAGCCAATATCGGCCTTGCCGCTCGTGACTCATTGCGGATGGAAATGAAAATGGCGCTATACGGCAATGACATCGATGCCGAACATAACGCTCTGGAAGCCGGGCTTTCCTGGATAGTCAAGTTTGACAAGGGTGACTTCATCGGCAAGGATGCATTGCTCAAACAAAAGGAAGCAGGTTTGACCCGCAGATTGGTGTGTCTGGTATTTGCCGATAGATGTGTGCCGCGTCATGGTTATCCTCTAGTCGATGACAATGGTGACGAAATCGGTATTGTAACATCAGGTATGCACTCGCCCTCATTGGGAAAACCAATTGCCCTAGGCTATGTCACTAAGGCCTTAAGCAAAGCAGGCTCGCAGGTAGGGATCAAGATTCGTAATCGCATTATCAAAGGCGAAGTGGTAAAGCCTCCATTTATCACACCCAAATCAAAACGGAAAACCTGATGCGAATAGACGTATACTTTACACCTAACTCTGTAACGCAGAAAAAAGTCGAAGACTGTCAGGTTGTCATAATTGATGCACTTCGAGCCAGCACTACAATTGTCACAGCGTTAGCCAATGGAGCGCGCGCTATAATTCCCGTGGCGGAAACTTCGGCGGCCGTTGAAGTGCGGGCCAAACTTGGCGTGGAACATGTTTTGCTTGGTGGTGAACATCAAGGAGTGAAAATCGAAAATTTCGATTTGGGGAACTCGCCGCTTGAGTACACAAAGGAAGTTGTCAAAGATAAAGTTATCGCCATGCGCACCACCAATGGAACCCGTCCCTACACAATGCTACGCTACAACCGCGCTGTGCGAGTTGGCTCATTTTTGAATCTGTCGGCGACAGTCAAATATGTTTGCGGTAACGGGGCCGACCTGGCCCTAATCTGCGCCGGCAACAACGGCGACTTCTCACTGGAAGATACTCTAGCGGCAGGAGCCATCATCGACGGACTCGCAGATTCAATGGTGTGTGAGATTGCGCTCAATGACTCCGCAAAACTCGCGGCTCTGCATTTCAACGCCAGTCGTGAGAGATTATTAGCTACCATTACAGAGAGTGAACATGGAAAACATCTGACGTCTCTGGGATTCGCTGATGACATCGCCTTTGCCGCCCAGGTCGATACTTATGATGTTTCTCCTCGCTTCGAGGGCGGGCAGATATCGATCGCCGATCCTGATGATTCTTCGACAGATGATACCATGCGCATCAAGGGCTTGGAACTTTGATTCCCAGGCGCTGTATCAGCGATGGGCCAATCTCTTCTGATTCAAGACGCGCGCTCAACAAGAAATCGTTCCGAACAAGAAAATCTAGCTCAAAGAGTTTCTCCAATATGAAGAGCAGTACAATTTTCAAGAAACATACCCCGACACGGGCCCTAGGCGTCGCTCTAGTCTGGATAACTTTAGTGAGTAGTCTGGCTGTCGCTCAGGACAAGTCTGCAGCAAGCTACGATTCTAATGACGCAGTGGAAATGAGTGTCAAAGTTCATCTCCGCTCAGCTGATAGCTCAAAAACCGTATTGGTCGAAGACAGAATCTGGAATATCCCTCTGGATAAGCGATTCAGCGGGTTTCTGGCGAATATGTCGGTGGAGCTAAATGTTGAACGCACAGATTCTATTCATCTCAATATGAAAGTGTTTCTGACAACAGTTGGATCGCGACCAGATTCACGCACCCGGCGCTTCAACTATGAATTGGGTTTACCCGCCAAAATTCCAAATCTACGCGGCAAAGAGGGTGCGACCTATGAAATAACTTTTGCTCCCAACCGTTTTGTCACATTGGATACGATCAATTGTGAATACAATCATCGCGATAGCGGCTGGTTCAGCATTGATCCAACTGCAAATTTTGATTTGCATTTTGTCAAGAATTCATTGGGTGACTACCATTGGAACAAAATGAAAGAGCTACTCGAATCAGAGTATCGTCCTTTCAAAAAGGGATTCGATATAACTCACCCCGGAAAAATCCATTACTACCTGTATCCTTGCGCTACCCCCACAGTCGCCTGGGATCCGCGCTTCGGATTTGCAATCGACCCCACTCGCTCACAAGCTTTAGGAGTGTACAACCATGACTACATGGCTCCGGCGCATTTGATTTCGATATTGACACAAGTGATGCGAATCTACGGCCATGCGCCGCCATTATTGGCCGAGGGGATTTCCAGCTATTTCTATTTCTTTGATTTTGAAGCAATGAGCGCTGTTCGTGATAGCGCTATTATTCCATTGAAGAGTATTCTCACGACTCAGGGGTATTACAGCGCTGACCCGATTCTGGCGACCGCCGAAGCTGGCTCTTTCTGTAGATTTCTGGCTGACACTTATGGCATAGATCGTTTTCGCTCTCTCTACAAAGCAAGCGATGATTTAAACATCGAAGATAAGATCAAAGAAATCTATCAGGCGGACATAGACGAACTTGAAGGTCAATGGGTTAGATACTTGTTGCAACTGAGACCGGCGAAATCTCGTTTCACAAAACGAGCGAGACTCGAAGGCGCAGGAAACAATATCGATATGGCAATCACCGTAATGCAAAGCGCTCTAACCTGGGACTCGACATTCGCTGATACTTTGGTAACTCTTGCAGAGTTGGCTCCGTATTATTCTGAAGCAGGGGAGTATGAAATCGCGCTGCGAACCAACGAGACTCTCTTTGCGCGCGCCGATGCCAGAAACCCCAAGCGAACGTTTTTCTTGTTACGCGTCGGCTATTTGCAATCTTTGCTTGGTGACTATGACGCCGCCGCCGAATCATATCGTTCGCTCAAGGAGTTGGACTCGAGCCTCACCGGCGCATCGGATTTCAATCTAGCGCGTCTGGACATATTTTCAGGTGACACTGCCGCGGCTATTGATAAACTGCAAGAACTGATGGAAGTGACAACCAATCAGGTTCTAATGGCCGAGGCGGGGATTACTTTGGGAATGTTATTGGGTGTTCCTGGAAAGTATAACGACCCATCAGGCGCTTTAGAGGCCTTTGAACGCGCCGAATCCTCTGGTAGGTTTATCGTCAAGAACTCACCGGGCGATGGTGTTAGTCGCTACAGACTGGGTGTTGCTTACCTTGGATTGGGTAGCAATGACTTGGCGAGTGACTATCTGAGCTTGGCGCTGTTTTTAGAGTTTCGTCCCCGCTATCTCGGTCGTGAACTAGTTGCATTAGGCAACCTTGCCGATATACAGGGCAACAGGAAACTAGCGCTGGAATACTATCGCCGCGCAGACTCATTGGATAATTCCGTACCTGGGAAGAATGCATCAGCAATTTGGCTAAAGAGGCCATTCAAACTCAAAGTTAAGAAGCCGGCAAGCCCCAAGAAAAAAAGTAAATGATTTGCGCGCCTAACTTCACGGCAATCACATCAACGGAAGTAATACAAAGTTACAATGTTTAGTTTTCTAAATAGCGCCATTCTGGCCGCCGCCGCAACAGCTCTTATTCCGCTGATAATACACTTGTTTTCCAAAAGGAAAATGAAAGTGGTTGAGTTTTCTTCGTTGCGCTACCTGCATGGAATGCAAAAACGTCAGGTGCGCCGGATAAAGATTCGTCAGATTTTACTGCTGGCGTTGAGAACTATGATACTTCTTCTGGCGGTAATGGCGTTTGCGCGACCGGTTACCGAGTCGGGTTATCTCGGTTCACACGCAGGAGTCTCGGCGGTCATTGCGTTAGATGTATCAGCCTCAATGTCACAACAAACCAACGACGGCCCTCTTTTCGACGCCGCGCGACGGCAGGCTCTGGAGATCGTCAAGAACTTCGGTGAGGCCGACGAAGTAGCGCTCATAGCCTTCGGTGGCGCAGCAGAAGAAACAATTGCTTTTGGTTCGGCGTCACGTATTCAGGAGGCGCTCAATGAAATTGAAGTCACTGATGGATCAGGTTCATTGAACGCCGCGACTACTCATGCTCTTGAACTGTTCAAATCCGCCAGCAACTTCAATCGCGAACTATATTTGATTACAGACCTGCAGGCGAACAGTTTGCCGGACACCACGCTCAAACTGGCGGAGCAAATAGACAATTCCAAAGGCGCATTCCGAATCTACCTGACAGACCCTTCAGCGCTTCACGGTAACTCAAGCGCCGGATTTGACAATGTTGGAATTACCGGGGTTGATTTTGGTGGTCAGCTAATTGAAGTTGGCTCAGAATTCACAGTCGGATATTCATTGCAGAATTATTCTACTGATAACAAGCAGAATCTAATCGCTTCATTATTCATTGAAGACCAGCGTGTTGCGCAATCCGATTTTTCACTGGCGCCCCATGAACAAAAGCGCCTGACTTTTAATTATCGCCTGAGTCACGCAGGACGAACCTCGGCGCGCATAGAAATCTCCAGCGATGATTATGCAGCAGATAACGCCTATTACTTCGCTTTCTATGTGCCGGAGTTATTCAATTTGCTAATTGTGAACAATAACGCCGGAGGAGAATTTCTGCGGCTGGCGCTTGAGCCAACCAGATCCGGGGTTCGGCATTGGATAGTCAAACAAGTTAACCGCGCGAACCTCGCCGGCTTGGCTCTTGATGCGTATGATGCCGTAGCGCTCCTGGGTATTGACCAACTCAATCGCTCAGAGTCGGCGTCACTAAGTCGCTTTGTGCGTAAAGGTGGTGGTGTCCTATTTTTCCCGGGACCGTCATTGACCGCCGATAAATTTCAAGGCGCTTTGGCGGAATTCACCGGCCTGCAACTATCCGATGATATAGTCTTCAATCCGCCCGGTAGCGGCTACTACACTTTGGAGGAGCTAGACTATTCCCACGCGGCGCTAGCGCCATTCGCCGGACTTCACCAGGAAGGTTTGCCCGGATACAAATTCTTCTCAATCCCAAAGTTTGGTGTCAGTCCGGGTGTAAAGACTCTAGCGCGTTTCTCCGGCGGTCATCCTGCGTTAACTGAGCGCAAATTGGGTCGCGGTAAAGTTATTGTCTTTGCCGGAATGTTGCGTCCGGATATGAGTAACTTTGTTACTCGCAGTTTCTTTGTTCCATTTGCAATACGTCTGGCAGAATACGCCGCATCTGACCTGTCCAACTACGACTACCGAAGATATGTGGGGGAGGCGACATCAGTTCCCCTGCCGAAACGCGCCAGCCCGAATGAAGCGCTGACTCTGCTAACGCCCGATAAACAAAGAATCCGTATTCAGCCTCGTGCAAACGACGGAGCTTATGAGGTAAACTTACCGCCATTCACGAAAGCTGGGATCTACAACTTGCGCAGCTCCTCGCGCGTGGTTGAACGCTTTGCGGTGAATGTCAATCCGCGCGAAGGCGACTTGCAGTCAATAGCCCCGGAGCAAGCTCAGCGAATCCTTGGTATTGAACTTGAGACTCTGCCGGTGCGTGATGAAGTCGCAGGTTTCCTGGAGAGCCAGCGCACCGGTAAAGAACTTTGGCGAATGTTGCTATGGCTTGCAGTCTTGGCGCTTTTGATTGAAACTGTTCTCTCGGGCGATTGGTTTGGCAGAAAAGCTGGCGACAAAGCCTAATAGCTGATTTCCACTTGTCAAGAAGTTGCTCACTCCTCACACACCGAATCACAAGACTAGGCCAGCATGTCACTAATCTCCGCAGAACGCATCAGCAAACGCTTCGGCGATAGAACCGCCTTTAGCCAGATATCACTTACCATAGAGCCAGCAGACCGGATTGCATTGGTGGGGCGAAACGGAGCGGGAAAAACAACTTTGTTGCAAGCTCTCGCGGGGGAATTGCTACCGGACTCCGGCGCCGTTTACAAATCCGGCAAGCTGAAAATAGACTTCGTTAAACAGGAAATCGAAGTAGAGGCAACCCATAATCTTCGCGCCTTTGTGGAGAGCGCACGTGAGGATTTGCAAAAACTCTCGGCCAGCATAAGCTCTCTCACAGAACAGCTGGCCCAGGACCCAAACAATTCAACAACTCTAAGCCGCTATGAAGAGCTCAGTCATAAATTTGAAATCGAGGGCGGTTTTGATTTCGAAAACGATGTCAATATCTCTTTGGCGGCTTTCGGTTTTCCGCAGGAGCGCTGGGGAGCGCCACTGAGTTCGTTCTCCGGCGGAGAGAAAAATCGCGCGGCGCTATTGCGAGCTTTGCTTGGCTCAGGTGATGTTCTCTTTCTCGATGAACCGACAAACCATCTTGATATAGAATCCACCGAATGGCTGGAGAAGCGCTTGCTTGACTTACAACGCGCGTTTGTAATTGTGAGTCATGACCGGACATTTCTGAGCAACTTGGTAAATGTGGTTTGGGATTTATCATTCGGAACGCTCGATGTATACCACGAAGGGTTTGCAACTTACTTGCGCGAGAGACCACTGCGTTGGGAGAGGCGTCTGGTAGAGTACCAACGTCAGCAAGCGCATATACAAAAGACAGAGCAATTCATTCGCAAGAACTTAGCAGGACAGAAAACCAAACAAGCGCAATCACGACGCAAGCAACTGGCCAAAGTCCAACGCATTGAAGCCCCTAAAACCGATGAGAAATCACCGGGGATGAAAATCGCCGCCGGGGGACGTTCTTTTTCGCATGTGCTTTCGGTGATGAATCTTTCCACTGGTTACGGAGAGACGGCGTTGCTGGAAAACATCAATCTGGACGTCTACCGCGGTGATAGTGTAGGTCTCATTGGAAAAAACGGCTCCGGCAAGACAACTTTGATAAAGACTCTGCTGGGCGAGTTACCGGCGATGGCCGGTGAGTGTCGCTTCGGGCGCAATGTAGAAATAGGGTACTTCGACCAAACCCTTGGTGAGCTGGAGGAACCGCTTACTGCATTGGAGCACATGGTCGAGCTGGACCCGCTGGCCAAAGAGGAGGCCTTGCGTTCCTATCTAGCGCGTTACGGATTCTTCAGTGATGAAACTATGAAACCTGTCGGAACGCTGTCCGGCGGCGAGAAAACCAAACTCTCTCTGGCGATACTGATGTACCGCCCCACTAATTTGTTGATATTCGATGAACCTACAAATCATTTGGATATCGAATCCCGCGAGGCGCTGGAGAAGGCGCTGAAAAGTTATGACGGAGCATACATAGTCATCAGTCACGACAGATATTTCCTGGATAACGCAACACAGAAAACTCTCGCGATTGAGGGCTCCACAATTCGCGAATACGCCGGCCCATACAGTTATTATGTGCGCAAGAAAGCAGAGCGTGAAGGAGCGCTAACGCCTCAAACAGCATCGCGTGATAATGGCTATAGAAGTTTCAAAGAGCAGGCTCGCAAAAAATCGGCCCTCCAAAAGAAAGTACAAACAGTTGGCGATGAAATCTCTGGGCTGGAACTTGAGTTAGAGCAACTAGATGAATCACTTCGAGGTGGAATCCCAAGCTCAGATTGGGAGCGCCTGACGGAAACCTCAGCGCGCAAAACTGAAGTTGAGCAAACCCTGCTGGAATTGTACCAATCGCAGGAAGACCTGAAAGCCGAACTTGAACAACTAATCGGTGATGCGCCGTGAAGATACTGCTGATTTCCGGAAGCCCGATTGCTGATGGTTCTACTGAGATACTGTTACGGCATATTGGGAAAAGTATCAGCGCTGATGTTCGAAGCGACAACGCCGCGGAAGTAGAATTCGTTCGCCTGAATGACCTAAAATTTATTCCCTGCCAATCCTGCGCTCGCTCTCCCGAACCGGAAGTATGTTTCTACGAAGATGAACTCTGGCCGGTATACAAGTCATTGATAGCCGCAGACATTGTTGTGCTAGGCTCGCCGGTATTCTTTGATTCGGTATCTGCGCAGACCAAGATGTTCATTGATCGTTGCAGTTGCTTTCGGCCGCCTGATTTCGCTAATGAAACCGATCGTGATTTCAAGAAACTTGGTTTCCGAAAACGTATAGGCGCCGGAGTTTTGGTGGCTGGCGAGCGAGGCAGGTTTGATTTGGCTCGCTCGGTGATGAAAGGCTTCTTCAAATGGACCGAAATCGAGGCCATTGATTTCATAACATATGAGTCGCCGGATTTCTTGCGCGCAGGCCAGGTACAAGAATCGCCACAGGCGCTTTCTGACGCCGACAAGCTCGCCAAGCTGTTACTAGCCAGCTATTTACGCGCCTAATAGGCCTTCTTGCTTGCCAAAGCCGTCTTTTCTACTATATTGCTTGGCTTCTGCGCTTTTGCTGTAAGCAAGAACGCCGATTCGTAAGTATCAAATAGCCTTAACATAGATTCGAGGATTAGATAATGAAAAAGGGTATTCATCCTAAATATCACGAAGTGACTGTCACTTGTTCATGCGGGAATTCTTTCTCGACACGTTCAACTGTGAAAGAGCTTAAGGTTGAGATTTGTTCAGCCTGTCATCCGTTCTTCACCGGAAAAGAAAAACTTCTCGATAGCGCCGGACGTGTTGAGCGCTTCAAGAGAAAGTACGAGAAGTTCAACAAAGACAAGAAGTAGCTACATAGTTTCGCAAATCCAAAATCTGTGCGGATGTGTGTTGCATTTGAACAGGTTCTGGATAAAGCCCCATTGCGTTTAGTCGCCGGTGGGGTTTTTTGTATCAGGTAGAGAAAGTAACTTAGGAGTTTCAAAAATATATGCTCAAGGCGCTGGAAGAAATAGAACGCAAACACGCGGAATTGCTGGAGGAGCTGGGAAAACCAGAAACGCTTTCAAGTCCCACCTTGCTCAAAGTCAAATCGCGCGAGCTAAAGCAATTAGAGACGCGTATGGCCGCCGGCAAAGAGTTCGCCAAGCTCAACGCGGCAGTTGAGGAATCCAAGAGCATCCTTCAAACCAGTGACGACGCCGAGCTGAAAGAATTCGCCCGGGAAGAATTAGAAGAAGTAGAACCAAAACTAATTGAAGCTCGTGAGAAGTTTGAAGAACTGCTGGCGCCACGTGACCCCGACGACAGCCGCAATGCGGTTTTCGAGATTCGCGCGGGAACCGGAGGTGACGAGGCCGCTCTCTTTGCAGGTGACCTGTATCGAATGTACACTCGCTATATCGAAGGACATGGCTGGAAAATCGATGTGCTTTCCTCAAGCCCTACTCCCGGCGGCGGTGTCAAGGAAGTGATTTTCTCAGTTGATGGTGATTCAGCATATGGGATACTCAAATACGAATCCGGAGTGCATCGCGTGCAACGTGTGCCGGCAACTGAAACGCAGGGGCGAGTGCATACCTCTGCGGCGTCAGTGGCGGTGTTGCCGGAAGTTGAAGATGTGGATGTGACAATTGATCCTTCCGAAGTCAAAGTCGACGTATATCGCAGTTCCGGCCCGGGCGGTCAGTCGGTTAACACAACTGACTCTGCTGTGCGTTTGACGCATATCCCTACCGGGTTGGTTGTGATGTGTCAGGATGAAAAATCACAACTCAAGAACAAGAACAAGGCTTTCAAGGTTCTGCGCGCACGCCTGTATGACAAGGCGCAACAGGAGCATCATGACAAAATCGCCAAAGACCGTAAGTCAATGGTCGGTTCAGGTGACAGGTCTGAGAAAATCCGCACCTATAATTTCCCGCAATCACGAGTGACAGATCATCGCATTGGTTTGACTTTGTACAAACTGGATCAAGTGATGGAAGGTGATCTCAGCGAGTTAATACAAGCGTTGGCTCGTGAGGAGCGCGACAAAATGCTGGCCGCCCAAAGCAAGAGCAACAAAAGCTAGTAGCAATTCTCCTTTGCTTAGCTCTATTGGATAGTATGGAATCGCCAAATCTAAACAAGATTCTCCAAAACGCCGCTGAACGTCTGCGCAAAGTCGGTATTGATGCTGGCGAAGCCGAAGCGGAAATCATACTTTCTCATTTGCTGTTGACCGAGCGCTTGCAAATGTATCTCGAAGGCGCCAGCAAAATCACTCCGGAGATTTTGGAGAAATTTGAAGAAATCATCAAGCGTCGCGAAACACGATACCCATTGCAGTTTATTTTGGGTGAACAATATTTTTATGGCCGCAGGTTTTATGTCAATGAAGCTGTGATGATTCCGACTCCGGAAACTGAATTGCTTTGCGAAAATGCTGTTCGTTATCTTGGTACACTATCCTGTGATTCTCCTGCAGTATTGGATATTGGAACCGGCGCTGGTGTGATTGCAGTAACTGTGGCGCTTGAAGCGCCGAAGTGCAAGATGACTGCATTAGATATTTCCTCCGAGGCGCTGGAAGTTGCGCGCAAAAATGCAAATGACCTTGGGGCGAATCCTATAGAGTTTCGTGAATCAGATTTGTTTTCCGCTCTACAAAGCGCTGAGACCTTTGATTTGATTCTTTCTAATCCTCCTTACATTGCTGACGGTGAGTATGAGGGACTTCCACCTGAAGTCAAAGCTGATCCAAGAATCGCGTTGACCTCTGGTGACCGGGGTTTGGATATTATCGAGAAGCTGATAGCCCAAGCCCCAAAGTATCTCAAACCCGGCGGGAAGTTCATGTTTGAAATCGGCTATGATCAGGCCGAGTGGATTGCTGAGATTGTCGATAAAGATGAGCGTTATCGTTCGCATGTGCTTTTCAAAGACCTCAATGACATTGACCGGATGTTCATTCTAAGTGTACACTGAACCACTAGTTGTAGTGGCGTCCCTTGGGGCGCCTGGTTACGAATTTAATCAATAGACGCCTTTTTGCGAGCAAGGCGGGGCAAGCCCCGCCACTACGTTTATATCCACAATGTTTATCTCCATTACGTTTATGTCCAATAGCTTGTATCCTATATGAATTCCTTCAACAAAACTGAAACTGCGCGGGAAAAGAAATCGCGTGCGCGCAAAATCATCACTCGCCTAAAGCGCGCCTATCCTGATGCGAAATGTTCATTGTCACACAAAAACCCCTATCAACTGATGGTTGCCACAATTCTTTCGGCGCAATGCACGGACGAACGTGTCAACATGGTCACACCGGAGCTTTTCAAGCGTTTCCCAAAGCCAAAGGCAATGGCCGCGGCGCCTATTGAAGAGATTGAAGAAATAATCCGCTCAACTGGTTTCTATCGTAACAAAGCCAAATCAATCAAGAACAACGCTATTATGTTACTAGCTGATTTCGGCGGAGAAATCCCGCGAACGCTCGCTGAGCTGACAAAACTTCCCGGAGTGGGACGTAAGACCGGCTCGGTAGTTCTCGGCGCAGGGTTTGGCCTCGCCGAAGGAGTTGTCGTCGACACTCATGTAGTTCGCATAAGTCGACTACTGGGCTTGACTAATGAGAAAACACCCGTAAAAATCGAACGTGATTTAATAAGCTTACTCCCGAAGAAAGATTGGATTCTCTGGACGCATCTGATAATTGACCACGGGCGCGCTGTTTGCATAGCACGGCGTCCTCAATGTCAGGAGTGTCCTCTTCACAAATTGTGTCCCTCTGCTTTATAGATATTAGCCATTCAAAATTGATAGCAAATGGGTTCGTTGGGCAAATATGGGTTGTCCTGTCAAGAATGTTGTAGCGATTTTGCAAAATTGCCGGGTTCTGGATTGCCCTTTGAGCATTGCTTCACTAATGGTGAATGTCGGATTCTGCATCGAGTTGGCGCTGATTTTGTAGAGCGAATTTGGACCTGTCGTGATGAGCATGGCAAGAAAAACACTTGCCCGGCCACGCTGACCTTGGTATTGTGACAATGATGTCTAGACAGCGAATCGAATATCGGACTAAGTTGTTGATTCTGTACGCGCTCTGGTGGGCGCTGTGGGCTTATCAGCCATGGGATATGGCTGACTGGGCACTGGAGAATGTCCTGCCGGTTATTTTTGTGCCGGGCTTGATTCTTACTCGCAAGAAATTTTGTTTTAGCAATATATCCTATACTCTGATGTTCGTCTTTCTTTGCCTCCATGCAATCGGCTCGCATTACACCTACGCGGAAGTTCCTTACGAGCAATGGGCCGCGACGCTGGGGTTTTCTCTCAACGACCTGCTGGGTTTCACGCGCAACAATTTTGACCGTCTAGTGCATTTTTCATTTGGACTGCTAATGGCTTATCCAATCTTGGAAATTTTTGCGCGAGTCGCCGACACTAAAGGCGCCTGGAGCTATTATTTCCCACTAGAGTGGGTAATGTCGCTCTCGATGATTTACGAGTTGGTAGAGTGGGCCGCCGCGGAAATTGTTGGAGGTGATTTGGGTATGGCTTATCTTGGAACTCAGGGCGATGTATGGGATGCGCATAAGGATATGGGGCTTGCGACTCTTGGCGCAATTATCGCTGTTTCGGTTGTGGCATGGGTTAATTTTCGCTACAATCGCGATTTCCGTAGCGAACTTTCTGAAAGTATACGAGTCAAGGACAATACTCCGCTAGGCGAAGTCAAACTGCGCGAGCTCAAGGACAAGAGCCGGGATGAGGAGATGCCGTAGTGGGGCCTGAATTGTACAATGTCGTCCCCTTGGAAGGTTTCTCGCCTCGAATCGGAGCATATCTTTCCATGATGGACGATGTCAGCGCGCGCGTGTTAGGCTATGTCGAAGGTCTTAGCGGTGAGCAATTGTCGTGGTTTCCCAATGAGCGCTGTGAATCAATTGGCACATTGCTATTACATATTGCCGCGGTAGAACGCTCATGGATTGGCGAAGACATCAGTCGGCGGCCAATGGGTGAGGAGTGGCTTCCGGCTTTTGCTATTAGATTCGACGTTCCGCAAATCAATGGCAAAGAATTACCATATTTTGTAGAAATCCTCAAGAAAACCCGCGCAGAGACCAAGGCCGATTTGGCAAAACTCACTGACGATGATCTGGCGCGAGAGATAACTCCGCTAGATCCTAGCGAAGAAGAGAATACAAAGAAGCGCTTCACGATAGAGTGGATTCTCTATCACGTCCTTGAACACGAAGCACATCACAAAGGGCAGATTGCCTTGATGAAAAGACTATTGAGCGCCGCTCAATAGGAACTTTCGTAAACTCTCCATACGCTACACTACTTAATATGATCTCGCTAAAACAGCTCTCCAAATCCTACGACAACGGCGCGACATTTGCGGTGCGCGAGATTGACCTTGAGATTAGAAGTGGCGAATTGCTGGCGCTTGTTGGTGAATCCGGTTGTGGTAAGACTACTACTTTGAAAATGATCAATCGTTTGATTGAACCTGACGCCGGTACAATCGAGATTGACGGCCGTGATGTTTTGGCGCTGGAGCCAGTTGAGCTCAGGCGTAGTATCGGCTATGTGTTTCAGCAAATCGGCTTGTTTCCTCACATGACTATAGCGGAGAACATAGCGATAACCCCGCGTCTGCTGGGTTGGAGCGCTGAGAAAATGCAAGACAGAGTAAGCGAGTTATTGGAGCTGGTTGAGCTTAACCCTGTCGAGATTCGCAATCGTTTTCCACGCGAGCTTTCAGGTGGTCAACAGCAACGTATTGGTGTTGCTCGCGCTTTGGCGGTTGCTCCGTCGGTGATGTTAATGGATGAGCCATTCGGGGCGCTGGATCCATTGACACGCGCAGGCTTGCAAAAGGAGTTGACTCGTCTGCATAAGTTGATGTCTGTCACTATTATTCTGGTTACTCATGATATGAGTGAAGCGTTGACACTAGCTGATAGAGTCGCTGTGATGGAGCGCGGAAAGATTGTCAGGCTCGACACTCCGGCAAATATTCTGCGCGACCCGGGGCATCCCTATGCAAAACGTCTGCTGGAGGCGCCAATGAATCAAATGGAAGCGCTATCGAAGCTCATGCAAGATAACCGAAGCGCAGGCGCCGAATGAACGAACGCCTGGTTGAGCAACTGGACCTGCTTCCCAATTACTTGTCACATCATATAGCGTTGACACTAGCGGCGCTGGTGATAGGAATACTAATCTGTTTGCCGCTTGCGGCATTAGTGACACGAGTTAAATCTCTCCAGTGGCCGGTGATGACTTTTGCTAGCGTATTGCAGACTATACCGGGTATTGCGATGTTGGCTCTGATGGTGCCACTGCTGGGACAAATCGGCGCTTTGCCGGCGTTGATAGCTTTGGTGCTCTACAGTATGCTGCCAATGATTCGCAATACTGTCACGGGTATTCTTGATGTTGACGCATCACTAACCGAGGCGGCGCGCGGAGCGGGGATGACAGATATGCAAGTATTGCGTTTAGTCGAACTGCCTTTGGCGGCTCCGGTGATTATAGCGGGGATTCGCACCTCGGCGGTATGGATAGTCGGGACTGCAACTTTGGCTACACCGGTCGGGGCCACTTCGCTGGGTAATTACATTTTCAGCGGACTGCAAACACAAAACTATACGTCAGTAATTGTAGGAAGCATCAGCGCGGCGGCGCTCGCAATAGTTCTGGATCAGTTTATTCATCTAATAGAAATCGCAGTTAGTAAACGTAAGAAGGCTCTGGCTTATGGGGCCGGAATTGGTTTGCTGGTTTTGCTTACAGCTGGACTGTTTCCACTATTGCAACGCGCAAATAGCGCATCAGAGAACGAGCGAATTGTCATAGGCGCGAAAACTTTTACCGAACAATATGTGCTCGCAGAGCTAATGAGCGAGATGCTCAGCGATGCGGGATTTGAAGTGGAGGTTCGGTCTGGTATGGGTTCTACTATTCTCTTTGAGGCGCTGGTTAACAATGAGGTCGATTGTTATGTTGATTATTCCGGTACAATTTGGGCGAATTATATGGAGCGCACGCAGGTTCCCAAGGGCGATACGATCTTGACTGAGCTTACCGCCTGGCTTAAGAGTCAACACAACACTCTCTGTCTCGGCGCATTGGGTTTTGAAAACACGTATGCGCTGGCTGTCCCGCGAGAATTTGCCGAGAGCGAGAGCCTTAAGTCCGTTGCGGATATCAGTCGGCTTTCAAAGAATATGAAAATGGGCAGTGACTATGAATTCTTCGGAAGGCCTGAGTGGGAATCTTTGCGGGAGGCCTACGATTTGCAATTCACCGACTTGCTCAGCATGGATCACAGCTTGATGTATGCGGCAATCAAAGAAGGCGCTGTCGAAGTGATTGCCGCTTATTCGACCGATGGAAGTATCGCGGCCTTTGATCTGGTCACTCTTGCTGACCCGCAACAAGCTCTTCCACCTTATGATGCAACCCTGTTACTTTCACCGAAAGCCGCAAAGAATATGCGACTTGTCGCGACACTCAGGAAATTAGTCGGAAACATCACCGCCGAGGAGATGCGATCAGCTAACAAAGCTGTGGACCTCGATGGATTATCTGTTAGCGAGAGCGCCAGAGAATTGCGGAAGTCTCTTGAAGATAACAATTGACTAATTGTTATCGCACAGTCTTTTCTTGCGTGTTTTTTGCGTTTTCATCTCCATCACTGATTTTGTTTCAGCCCTTGACGAATGATTTCTATTTTGCGAATATGTATGTGCAAGCAAACTGGTTCGGATTCGTGGCTACCGTAGTACGGATGGGATTAGAATGACGCACACCGGCTGACAAGTCATATACAGGTAAAGGCCATGACACAACCAGCAACTACAGTTGACCAGGACAGAAAGCACCTGATTGAGAAGTTCAAGGCTATTCGAGCTCACTCTGAAGCTTTGGTAAGACCTCTTCAACCTGAAGATTGTGTTGTGCAGTCTATGGCTGATGTCAGTCCAACCAAATGGCATTTGGCGCATGTGACCTGGTTTTACGAGCGTGTGATTCTGCAACAATTCGTGAAGGACTATCATCCCTTCAACGAATCCTATTACTACATATTCAATTCCTATTACAATTCTCTCGGTCAGCAGGTCGAGAGAGAGCGTCGCGGTACACTGTCGCGCCCGACAGTTATGGAAGTCATGGAATATCGTGTGGCAATTGATTATCGTGTGGAAAAGTTTATCGAAGACGTTTCAGATAAAGACTGGGATGAAGTTGTAAAGCTATTCAGGATAGGATTCAATCACGAACAACAGCATCAGGAATTACTCCTGACAGATATCAAGAATGTCTTCGCTCTCAACCCACTACGACCCGCGTATTTAGAAATAATCAACAATCCCGCCGAAAAAGAAGCCTCTGTTTTGCGGGACAACTATCTCACTATCGGAGGCGGGCTATGTGAAGTTGGCGCTCCGCGGGATGGGTCTGGTGGAAGCGAATTCTCCTATGACAATGAACATGCTCGCCACAAAGTTTACCTTGAGGATTTCAAGCTTCTACCGAGGTTAGTAACCTGCGGAGAGTTTATCAGTTTTATTGAAGACGGCGGATACGAAAATCCGAGTCTGTGGCTTTCAGATGCCTGGGCGTTGATACAACAGGCTCATTGGAAACATCCCCTGTATTGGGAGAAGAACGAAAACGGCTGGGAGATTATGACGCTGGCAGGGATGCGTCCTTTGAACCTCGCTGAGCCGGTGTGTCATGTTAGCTACTACGAAAGCTGGGCTTTTGCTCGTTGGGCTGGTAAGCGGCTTCCCACTGAATTCGAATGGGAAGTTGCCGCTGGAACGCTCGATGAGTTGCAACAGGGTGGTAACTTCGTGGAGAGCTCGATTTTGCATCCGGTAGCTGATAGTCCTGTCTGTGGTAAGAACGATATGTCTTTATCTCAGATGTTTGGTGATGTCTGGGAATGGACAACCAGCTCGTATTTGCCTTATCCCCGTTACAAACAAGAGGCCGGGCCACTCGGTGAATACAATGGCAAGTTTATGTCCGACCAGATGATTCTTCGCGGCGGCTCCTGCCTGACTCCGCAATCACACATACGTAAAAGCTATCGCAATTTCTTTCAATGTGATAAGCGTTGGCAGATGAGTGGATTCCGTTTGGCTGATAACGCCTAGCTGAGCGCCGGTATACATCCCAATACAATAGAGCGACCACGCTAAAGAAAACTCTACTGCATATGTCTATTACTTACAAAAAACTTGACCCTAAGGATTTTGAAGATTCCTTTGACGAAGTACAGTCGTTTGCGCTGGATGTGCTAGTTGGGCTCTCTGAAACTAGCAAGGCGCTGCCATCGAAGTATCTGTACGATAGCGCTGGAAGTGATTTGTTCACTGCAATAACAAAATCTCCTGACTACTACCTTACGAATTGCGAGCGGGAGATTTTGGAGAAGAATGCCAGCGAAATAGCTAAGCAATTTCATGGAGCGCCATTGAATCTTATCGAACTCGGCGCGGGCATTGGAGAGAAAACCAAGATTCTTTTGAAGCGGTTCACTGAACTAGGTATTGAGTTTCAATACGTGCCCATTGACATATCTGAAGGGGCGATGAAAGAGCTAATTGCCGACCTAAAAACGTCTATGCCCGAAGTTGAAACTAATGGTTTGGTTTCTGACTATTTTAGCGGCATGAAATGGTTAAACAACAGATATAAGCGCCGCAACTTTGTGCTTTTCCTGGGTTCGAGCGTTGGAAACTTTAATCACATGGGTTCACGCACCTTCTTGCGTAACGTATGGAACTCACTAAATCACCAGGATTGTTTGTTGACCGGTTTTGATTTGAAGAAGGACATAGAAGCGCTTTTGCTGGCTTACAATGACACTGCCGGAGTTACCGCCAAATTCAATCTTAATTTGTTGACGAGAATCAATAATGAGCTTGGCGGGACTTTTGATCTGACGAGATTCCGTCACTATGGCACCTACAATGTTAACAGAGGCGCTATGGAAAGTTTTCTTGTGAGCACTGAAAATCAGGACGTGTACATCGAGACCATAGGTCGCTCATTCAGTTTCCGCGAATGGGAGCCGATTCACACTGAATACTCCTACAAATATCTTGAATCAGATATCAGAACTCTCGCAGTGGAAACAGGATTTCGGGTAGAGAGCCTGCTCTTTGACTCGCGATATTTCTTCACAGATTCGATTTGGCGAGTACATAAGCCGGGCGCATAGTTTGCGTTGTTTTTGTCTGGATACGGCTGACCCTAATAGTGATTGACCTTTTGGACAGCACAGGGTATAATTGTCGTGGATGATAGACCTTGAGCCTGTCTCAGTACCTTGTGATACGAATACTTATTGTTTGCCGATGTTCCGCCTTACGTCAGGAGTGGAGCAACTTTCCTCACAATTTCAGCTAATCAGCGACCTCGGATAAGCCTCAGGCTATGCTCGCAGGCAATCGCTTTGCGAGAAACGACTTCACAGATGATGACTAACAAGAATCTCTTAACTATCAGAATTTTTCTTCTTCTGCTATTGGTAGCCGGGGCTCTGTTTTTGAGAGCGAATGTGGTTTTCGCGGATGCCCTGGCGATTGGGAATATCGACGACTGCGGTACTTTACGCCTAACTGGAGATGGTTGTCTAGTTTTTGCGCCTGACCACCATGCAGGTGTATATTCTCTCGATAACTTCGGAGGCTTCGGGCCCGGTGATAGGGTGCATGTAACCGGTAATCATGACTCGAACTACTATTGCGACTGCCAAAGTCGTTGTATACGGCAAAATACGATAATTGGTGGTTGCTCTACGTTATGTAGTGGTATTGCAAACGATGCCAATAATGATGGGCGTATGAATATTGCCGATGTTGGGGTTATCATAAGCCTTATTTTTCAGGGCGGTGACGCCCTTACGTGCGTGGAGCAGGGAGACTGTAACTCCAATGGCCGTATAGACATAGGCGACGTAACCTGCCTGATTGCGAAGATATTTTAGCGCTGAGATTGCAATAGAGGCTAATTGGGCCAGATTGTTGCTCGGGTAACTTGTGCCTGTTGCCAGGAGGGTGAGATGCCGATAGCTTACTATAATATAACGCTTAATGTGAATGCTTAACGTGAATTCGAGATAAATTAGTCTTTAATTCATGGAACTGGCATTTACAAATCGCGGTATAAGTGTTTAGTTGTAGCGTGGACATTGGATGTCGATATATATTGGGAAGGCGTCCATTGGGAGGCGCAGTCCGCAAGTAAGAAACTGCAATGATAAGAAACTGTAATGAATAAGAGCCTGATGACATATTTGAGATCCTCGCGGGCGCTACGCGTCGTTTCGGCGTTAGTGTTTGTGGTTTTGACTGGCTCATCAGTCATTGCCGGGACTTGCTCAAGTTGCTCTGTTGATACGCAGGAAGCCAGCCAACCGGCCTTATGCCCGATGTCGCAATCTTCCGCGGATAATGATTCACAATCTCCAATGGCCCAAGGTGGATCCTGCTGTTGCTCAGGAATCGCGACTAAGCCTGAAGTAACACCTACAAATAACCCATCGAGCTCATGCTGTTCTCAAGGTAATAGTGACGGTGTAGAAACTGCATCACCGAATATCTTATCCCAGCAGATAGAACAATTTTTACTTATTCCTGAAAGTTTTGCTACCAATAGCTCTGAGAATTCGACCTGCAACCATTTTGGGTCGTGCCAGAGACAATTCCAGGCTGAAACACACACTACATCACCGCCGCCTACCAGAAGTGTTGAACAGGAGCGGCTTGACAAAATTTCAATTCAAATTGATTTCCCCAACGCCCCAATTTCTTTGGAGCGTCTCACGCGCCGTTTCAACAGCGCGGACTTTGTCCTCTCCGGTGTTCCACCGTCCCAATCGGGAATTGGTTCACTTCTTCTTATTTGCTGATCTTCTCTTAATCTCTAGTAGCTAGTTGCATACGCAAGGCTGAATAGTATTCAGTCCGCGGGTGTATTTCATATTTTCGTGAAATACACATGGCCACCAAAGTAAGCCACTAAAGTGTTGTGACGCATGATGCGTCAAAGAGAGGAATTAAGCGATTGTGTGTTACACAAAAGCCAAAAATAAGCAGAGCATACTAACCGTATTGCTCTTAATCGCAATTATCGGGTCGTCACTAACATTGACTCCTGGTAGCGCCAGCGCTGAGCCGGTCGAAGTGACTCTCGCCAAGGATGCTACCTTAGCTGACTATCTTGCCTATGCCGAGGCGAATTCACCAACAGTCAGCTCGGCGTATCACAATTGGCAGGCGGCTCTTGAAAGAGCACCGCAAGTTGGGTCGCTTCCAGATCCAAAGCTGGGATTCGCCGAACAATTGGAGTCGGTGGAGACTCGAGTTGGACCGCAACAGCGCAAGTTTTCCCTGAGTCAGACATTGCCCTGGTTCGGAAAACTCGGCTTGCGAAAATCAGTTGCGCAGGAGCGAGCTAATGCGTTTGAACAGCGTTATATCGCGCGCAAACTGCAACTTGAAGCGCAGGTAACCAATTTGTATTTCGAATTGTATTACCTAAGCCAATCGATATCTATTGTTCAGGACAATCTGACACTGATAAACGAATGGGAAAACGTAGCGGAGACAAAGTATCGCTCAGCTATTCTATCTCAGGGTAAATTGGCGCAGATACAAATTGAGCAAGCTCGTCTCTCTGATGATCTCCAAACGCAGAAAGAGCGCTTCGCTGATGTCAGTGTCGCTTTTAATGCCGCCTTGGATAGAGAGACTGGCGCTGACATTTCTTTGGTAACCGAACCTGTCACTTCAGCGATTGGCCTATCTGACGATGAGATCGTCACTTTGGCTTTGGAGCGAAGTCCTGCATTGCAGGAGCATGACAAGCTGATACTCGCATCTATTGCCGGAATTAAACTCGCCAATAGAGGAGCGGCTCCGAATTTGACATTCGGAGTGGATTATGTTCAAACCGGTGAAGCTCTAACACCTGGAGTTTTTGAGAGCGGCAAAGATCCTATCATTGCTAAAATCGGTTTAAGTGTTCCACTGTGGTTTGGGAAATACAAAGCAGAGAAACGCGAAGCCAGAGCGCGTAACCTTTCGGCCCTTGATTCCAAAAAGGCCACCGAAAATATGTTGCGTACAGCGCTTTCGAGACAGTTGTTCAAATTTCATGACGCATCACGCAAAATCGATCTATACAAAAATGCGATGATCCCCCGGGCAAATCAAGCGTTGACAGTTACGCAACGTGAGTTTGGAACCGGTAAAACCGATTTTCGCAATTATATAGATTTGCAAAGAGAGCTATTCGGATATTTGCTCTCATTGCAACGTGCGCTTACTAACTACAGACAAAGCTTGGCTAATGTTGAAGCATTGGCCGGAGCAAAAATAACGCAATAAATCATTCTGAAGTAATAAAGAGAAAGAGTAGCACAATGAACAGCCAAACAAGAAAAACAAGTAGCGCTCTAAGCGCACTACAAATCATTGCGTTGATTTCTACCATAGGTGTGGCAAGCCTGCTGAGCGCATGTAGCTCAAGTGATGTCGAAACCGGCGCTAGCGCTAAGACCGATGTTACCGCTGTATCTGAGTCCTCAACAGAAGCAACAATTTGGACTTGTTCAATGCATCCGCAAATCAGAATGCTCGAACCTGGTAACTGTCCGATTTGTGGTATGGAGTTGATTCCGGCCACTACAGGGGAAGACACCGGCGGGGAGCGTTCAATCAAGCTTGGCGAAACTGCGCGCAAGCTCGCCAGTATTCAGGTTACTCCTGTTGAGCGTCATGTAATAACTCGCGAGCTGCGGATGGTTGGTGTAGTCGAATATGACGAAACCACTTTGCGCAATATCAACGCCTGGATCCCGGGAAGACTCGACAAGCTAGTGGTGAACTTCACTGGTGTGACAGTTGAAAAGGGCGAGCCGATGGTTGAGATCTACAGCCCAGAGCTAATCTCAGCACAAGAAGAGCTGTTGCAGGCAATTAAGTCTCGATATGAGCTTAAAGACAGTCGCATTGCAGTCGTTCGTGAGAGCGCCGAGTCTACTATCAATGCGGCCAAAGAAAAACTGCGTTTGTGGGGAATCACTAGAGAACAGATTGCGGAAGTAGAACGCACTGGAGAAGTTCGTGATCATTTCACTATCTACGCGCCGGTCAAGGGTGTGGTAATTACTCGAAATGCGAGTGAAGGTGATTACGTTAAGGCCGGGTCAAGAATCTTCACGTTGGCAGACCTTTCAACAGTGTGGCTGTCACTTGACGCTTACGAGTCAGACATCGACTACCTAAGAGAGAATCAGGAAGTGACTTTTACAACTAACACTTATCCCGGCGAAACTTTCGTTGGCATAATCACCTTCATTGATCCAACCCTAAACCCCAGGTCACGCACAGTCCGTGCGCGAGTAGAGGTTAATAACGAAGACGGTCGTTTGAAACCCGGTATGTTCGCCAATGCTATTGCCTATTCTGATTTGGAAGCTCCTGATGCGGGAATACCGCTAGTGATTCCAGCCAGCGCGCCGCTGATTACCGGCAAACGCGCATTAGTGTATGTTCAAGACCCGAATGACCCGGCGCTATTCAGTGGCCGTGAAGTAACTCTCGGCCCTAGAAGCTCCGACAGATATATTGTCAAAGAGGGCCTGCTCGAAGGTGAGAAGGTTGTCACCAACGGCGCTTTCAAGATTGACGCGGCTATGCAGATTCAAGCCAAGCCGAGCATGATGTACGCATCCGGAAACGGCCCCAAAGCTGGCCACGATCATGGCGCTATGAAAATGAGTGATACAACCGCAAGTCGAGGCGGCAAAATGGATCATTCGAAAATGGATATGACGAAACAGATGAAGGCGCCGAAGGATTTGACACCTGTATTCGACGCATACTTTGAGGTGCAAGAAGCGCTACGTTCTGATAATCTCGAAGCGGCGAAATCAGCGGCCAAGAAATTGGTTAAGACATACAAGACTTTTTGCGCTGATAGTCTCACCAGCTCAGGTCACACTATGTTCGACTCTTTGAGCAGAAAAGGACTGGATGTATCTACCGTGCTGTCAGGTTCTTCGGACATCGCGGCCGCCAGAGCTGAATTTGTGGCTCTCACTTCTGCAATGACTACATTTGCAGACCACTACGGTATGGGAGATTTCAAAGCCACGTATGAATTTTTCTGCCCGATGGCCGACGGTGGCAAAGGCGCCAACTGGTTACAGAGAGATGATAATAAACAGAATCCGTACTTTGGATCGGCAATGTCAAAGTGTGGCACACTCAAGCGCGTCATCGGTGATACGACATCCTCCGACGACAAGGGCATGGACAAGATGAAGGGCATGAAGCATTCATCAGACTCAATGGAACATAAAGGTCACTAAATATGACTGAACTAGATGATGGCGCCCCTTCCACTGGCTCTCCGGGTTCGGATGAGATTACTCCCAAGGGCGCTATTGGCAAACTCATACTGTTTTGCATCGACAACAAATTCATTGTCGGTGTAATGGCGGTAGCCCTGATGTTCTGGGGTGTGATGGTAGCGCCGTTCGATTGGGATATCGCCGGCCTACCGCGTGATCCGATTCCGGTGGATGCAATTCCGGATATCGGCGAGAATCAACAGATTGTCTTTACCAAATGGCCCGGACACTCTCCTCAGGATATTGAAGATCAAGTTACATATCCTTTGACGGTGTCACTATTGGGGCTGCCGGATGTGAAGACTGTTCGCAGTTTCTCGATGTTTGGCTTCTCTTCGATTTATGTCATTTTCAAAGAGAACGTTGACTTCTATTGGTCTCGATCTCGAATTCTGGAGAAGCTAAACAGTTTACCACCAAATACAATTCCACCGGGCATAACTCCCGGACTCGGCCCGGACGCCACCGGGCTGGGGCAAGTGTATTGGTATACGCTTGAGGGGTTTGACACCAAAACCGGTGAACAAACCGGCGGTTGGGATCTTGACGAGTTACGCTCGGTGCAGGACTTCTATGTCCGCTATGGATTGCAGGCGGTTGATGGCATAAGTGAAGTCGCCTCTATTGGCGGTTTCGTGAGTGAATATCAAATCGATGTTGATCCTGATGCTATGCGCGCTTATGGTGTGACACTTGCGCAGGTATTCCATGCGGTTAAGATGGCCAACAAGGACATCGGCGCTCGCACAATCGAAGTGAACAGTGTCGAATATGTCATTCGTGGTCTCGGCTTTATCAAGAACCTCAGTGACATTGAGAACGCAGTTGTCAGAGTCGAAGGCGCCACTCCGATATACGTAAAGAATGTTGCAAATGTAATTCGTGGTCCCGAACCACGACGCGGCATTTTGGATAAGGGTGGCTCAGAGGCGGTTGGCGGAGTGGCTGTTGTTCGCTATGGGGCCAACCCGTTGGCAGCTATCAAGAGTCTCAAGAAGAAAATCGAAGAGATTTCTCCGGGTCTACCGAAGAAGACTCTTGTCAATGGTCAAGTGAGTCAGCTTAAGATTGTTCCGTTTTATGATCGCACAATTCTGATTCATGAAACATTGGAAACACTCGACGAAGCTCTCACAGAAGAGATACTGGTTACCATTATCGTAGTCATAATTTCTCTGATGAGCCTGCGGAGTTCATTACTGGTTTCCGGCCTGTTGCCTGTCGCCGTGTTGATGACTTTTGCGTCCATGAAAGTGTTTTCCATTGACGCCAATATTGTAGCGTTATCAGGTATTGCGATTGCCATTGGCACAATGGTGGATATGGGCATTGTTATGTCGGAGAATATAATAAGTGGAATTGCGCGCGCCCCTGCCGGGGCTAACATGCGCAAAGTAATCTACGAAGCCGCTGAAGAAGTTGGTAGCGCGGTGTTAACTGCGGTCGCAACAACTGTGGTGAGTTTTCTGCCGGTATTTACTATGATCGCCGCCGAGGGCAAACTTTTCAAACCTTTGGCTTACACTAAGACCTTTGCGCTAATAGCTTCGGTGATTGTCGCATTGACGATCATCCCGGCGTTTGCACAGGTCGTTTTGATTATACGCAAGAAGAATCGCGGATTAAGAGCCACCGATCGGTCTCGTTTTATCGCTCCGGCGATTTATATTCTCGGTGGCGTGATTCTGATGTTCTTTATGACCTGGTGGGTGGGTCTATCTATTGCTCTGATTGGCGTATGGCGTCTACTTGCTGATCGTCTTCCGGAGAATTTCAAACGCTTCATTCCGTGGGTTACAAACGGAATGGCGATTACGCTGGCGATGGGGCTTCTCTCTAAGCGCTGGTCGCCTTTGGGTATTGAGGACGGACTGATTATCAATTTCGTCTTTGTGGCGCTTTTGATTGGGGTGTTGATGTATTCATTCCATCTTTTGAAGCGTTACTATGTTCCGATATTGAATTGGATGTTGGATCACAAGACCCTGTTTCTCTCTGCGACATCGGGTTTGGTTTTGATGGGGATGATGACTTGGGTTGGGTTTGGCGCTATCTTCGGCTGGTTACCGAATTTCATCAAGTCAGCGCCGGGTATTAGCTCAATTGCGCATGCGTTCCCCGGTCTAGGGAAAGAGTTCATGCCGCCACTTGAAGAGGGTTCGTTCCTCTTTATGCCGACTACTATGCCGCATGCAGGTGTTAGTGAGGCCTATGATATGCTCTCAAAGCAGGATGCGTTAATAGCTTCAATTCCTGAAGTTACAACTGTAGTCGGTAAACTAGGACGCACCGAAAGCGCTTTGGATCCGGCTCCTGTTTCGATGTTTGAGACTGTTATCAATTATCATAGTGAATATTACACTGATGCCGATGGTAACATGGAGTTCAAATATACCGATGATGAGAATGATCTTTTCCGCAACATCGCAGGTGACCCTGTTCCGGCGAAGGATGGTGAGCCATACTACGTTCATGGCAAGTTCATCCGCGATGAATTCGGAGCGCTCATACCTGACGACGGTGGCAAGCCATTCAGACTCTGGCGCAGGCCGTTGGATCCTGATCTAAACGACGGACGAACGGCGTGGTCGGGGATTAACAAGACTAAAGACATCTGGGACCAAGTTGTAACCGTTACAGCTTTGCCGGGAGTGACTTCAGCGCCATTTCTTGAGCCGATTGCCGCGCGCTTAGTGATGCTTCAAAGTGGCATGCGCGCGCCAATGGGAATCAAGGTCAAGGGGCCGGATTTGAAGACTATCGAGGATGTCGGTGTTCAGATGGAGCGCTTCCTAAAGGAAGTCCCGTCAGTTAATCCAGCCGCAGTTTTTGCTGATAGAATCATCGGTAAACCATATTTGGAGATCAGCATTGACCGCGAAGCAATTGCGCGCTACGGTGTCAAACTCCAATCAGCTTTGGATGTTCTTGAAGTTGCAATTGGGGGTAAGCCGGTGACGATGACAGTCGAAGGCCGTGAGCGTTATCCGGTGCGAGTTCGTTATATGCGCGAGTTACGTGACAATCTTGAGAGCTTGTATCGTATTCTCATACCTGCGTCAAACGGCGCTCAAATACCGTTGGAACAACTTGCAACTATCAATTTTGTAAGTGGTCCGCAGAATATTAAGAGCGAGGATACATTTTTGACAGGTTATGTGCTCTTTGATAAGATGCCGGGGTACGCTGAGGTGGATGTTGTCGAAGCGAGTCAGGCGTATTTGCAGAAAAAAATCGACAGTGGCGAATTGGTGATTCCCAATGGAGTCAACTACGCTTTTGCCGGTTCGTATGAGAATCAGATTAGAGCGGCGAAGACACTGTCAGTTGTAGTGCCAATCGCTTTGTTGGTTATCATGTTCATTCTGTACCTGCAATTCAAATCCTTCTCCACAACTTTGCTGGTTTTCGCTGGTGTGTTTGTTGCCTGGGCGGGTGGTTTTGTGATGATTTGGGCTTATGGTCAGGAATGGTTTATGAACTTCAGCTTCTTCGGAGAGAATATGCGTGATCTGTTTGGCATGCATCAAATCAATCTCTCGGTTGCAGTTTGGGTTGGGTTCCTGGCGCTCTTTGGTATTGCCTCTGACAATGGAGTCGTGATTTCGACCTTCTTAGACCAAAGTTTCGCAAGAAACAAGCCTAAGACACTGAAGGAAGTTCGGCACAGTATTGTTGAGGGTTCCGAACGTAGAATCAGACCGGCGTTGATGACGACCGCGACTACGCTTCTTGCGTTGTTGCCGGTGCTGGCTTCAACAGGGCGCGGGTCGGATATTTTGATTCCGATGGCTATACCGTCGTTTGGCGGTATGGTGGTTGCGATTCTTACTGTCTTTACTGTTCCGGTATTATATTCAATGATTCAAGAGAACAAGCTCAAACGCAGACTTGCTCTGGAGGCAAGAACAACTCGTTAGAGATTATTCTCAGCTTTCAAAAACGAGAGGCGTAGCGCTAATATGCGCTACGCCTCTTTTTGTTTGTAACTTTGAGTAGAGATGAGTCGGCTATGATACTTACAGTCTTAGTTCGCGGAATAGTTCTTTAGCAACCGCTTCAATCATTGGGGCGGGAACCGCATTGCCGGTTTGACGGCGCGCTTGAGTGTAGCTTGAAGTGATTTCATATGAATCAGGGAACCCTTGCAGTCGCAACAATTCACGTTCGGTCAATCTTCTTTCCCCGTTCACCAGTAAATAGTTATGACTGGACCCTGAACGCAATGCACAAGCAAACGGATAGGCAGAGACATGGCCGGACTTGTTCTCATGATAGATCAACGGAGCGCTGCCATTGACTCCATTGCCCTTCACATTGGCCTTCACATTGGCTTTGCGTGACTCCCTGATGCGATCACTGGTGTAATACTTTTCCGCCACGTCCGCAGTCAGTATCTCTGAAAGCGGTTTCATAGGTACTATGTATTCCGGCCATCGAAAATCAGCGAAGCCTGTCTCAGGTGCGAGGTCGTTTCGTCTGCCTATAAAAATCACTCGTTCACGTTTTTGTGGCAGACCAAAATCACGCGCATCTAACGCCCGAAACTCCACGGTATAGTCCAACGACTTCAATGCTTCTAGGATAACCGAAATCGTCTTTCCCTGATGATGTGTCATTAACTGCTTCACGTTTTCCAGAATAAACATCGCCGGACGTTTTGCTTCTAGTACACGAGCGATATCGAAAAACAATGTGCCGCGAGTGTCGGCAAAGCCCTGCATCTTACCAAAGACACTGAAGGCCTGACAAGGAAACCCGGCGCATAGTAAGTCATGGTCGGGAATGTCCTGCGCTTCGATTTTTGTAATGTCATCCTGAACTTCGACACCGAAATTTGCGTGATATGTTTCTTTCGCCCAGCGATCAATATCGCATGCCCATACGCACTCGGCGTTCAGCTTTAGCGCTGAGGCCGCAGAAGTGACTCCCAAGTGAAATCCACCGATACCACAAAACAAGTCAATGAAGTTGATAGAGCTACAAGATGTATCGTTAGGCATTTTCTACTTCTCGAATTTTCCGAATGACTGTTTTGACTACTCTTTGCTGGTTTTTCTTGATGTCACTCTCCCAGACTCGAATCACTTTCCAGCCTAAAGCTCGTAGCTTGCGGTTGTTCTTCTTATCACGGGCGATATTGCCGCTTATTTTCTTTATCCAATATTCCGAATTATTGACTCCGCTCATTTGAGCTTCCAAAGATTGGAAGCCGCGTTTTTTCCATTGGCGCCCGTGCCAATAGTCACCGTCAATAAACAACGCAACCCTGCGTGAGGGAAACACTAAATCTGGTTTTCCTGGTAGATTTTTCCGGTGCAACCGATAACGATACCCTTGCGCCCAAAGAGCTTTACGAAGCGCCAACTCCGGACTAGTATTCTCACTTCTCACGGCCTTCATCGCTTTGCTAACCACAGTCTTTGGGCGGCGGCGCCTCATAGAAACAGACTTATGTATTGTCTCATGGGCTTTCATAGTTATTACAGTTTTCATAACTTTCACAAAACATGATTAGTTACAGTGACTCTGATGTCAAGCTATGATGTCAAGTTGACCATATACACAAAAAGTCTCTCCGATAGTTTCATCGGAGAGACTTCTGTTAGAAATGGAGCAGAACTACTGCTCAATCTGGTGATTACTTATTCAGCGAACCAACCCACCTGCGCTAGTCCGATTTCGCTATCATCCTGCAACTTGAGGAAGTCTTTCAAGCGCTGGTCATAGTTCAGATTCAGACCATTACCCACCAGCATGCCGATGTCCGCGGCCACAATAGAGCCGTTGACTATCATTTTGCCTGTGGTATTTGAAGCTTTGCGCGATAGAGCAAAGATTGAGTTATTAGTATACATCAAACCGTCAATCTGGAAAGGCGTGCCCGGTGGACGAGTCGCCTCGTCGGCAATCCACATATCTTTTAGCTGGGTCGCCGAAATCCAGTTGTTGGACGAACTCAAAGGGTTGATTGAGGCGCCTGTCAGTTGCGGATCACCGGGTGTTAGCATAGTCAGAGTGTTCATATCGTAACTACTGGCGTGCTCTTTACCTTTCCAACTTTGAGTGACTGGATCGAAATACGTTCCTTTCTCTTTACCTTTTGAATCCTTGAAGCTCTTGTTAAACATATAGACCGGGTCACCCGGGTTCATGACATAGTAGCGCGGCGTGTAGCTGGGCACATAAGTCGGATTAGGTTGCGGCGCTCCGTTTACGTCGGGCAATGTCGGCTGGGTCTTGGCCCATTCACCGCGGTTGAACAACGTTACCTCAGACATCGCGAATGAAAAGTTTTCACCGCCAGATAAATTGCCCGGGTCGATAACGGAGTTATCCAGAATATCTCCTTTTTTCGGAGTCAGATAGTCTCCGACCAGAATGTTCTTACCTGCGGCGATAGAGATGGCATTTGTTTTGCCGGTTTGTGTTTTGCCGAAAGTTCGATTACCGGCTGAGTTGCCATCGTTGTAGGTTAGATCGCCTGTAACATACACATTACCGCGGGCCATAATTTGCCCGGTGCCTTCCACGGTTCCCTGAATAATCACGTCACCGTCTACGGCGATTGTGCTGTTGAGCTTGATGGGATTGGCCGGAGTGCCAACTAGAATCAAGTTACCGCTGTAACTGCCGCTAATACTTGAAACATTGCCCGAGCCAGGTAGACCGGTTCCGCTATAGGTTCCACCACTCGAGACGCCGTAAATTACTCCGCCTGTAATTGTACCACTTGAACTATTTGCCACACCATCAAATTCTGCGTCATCAACGAGCTTGTTGCCATTGTCATCTGAGAAAGGAGGCGGGAATTTGTCCGGGAGGGCGCCGTCGGTCATATCTCCCGATGCGGTAGGATAGTTCATGTATAGGTTTCCATTTGTCGGCAATGGGGAGCCTGAGGTGTTGGACAACTTGACTGAGGTCATTGGCTCAGCGATTTTACCGTCTGTACTATTGAAGTCAAAACCGTCGAGTCCCATACCTGTTGGTGAGAGGTCAGTTATAGGATTGCCGGCTTTGTCGGTTACGATTCCTCTTGTGTACAAAGTGCCCGCAATTTTTGAATCCGCTTTGCCAGCGCGCAGAAGCATTGACTCAAGCGAGGCGATTTTCACTCGGTCAAATGTTCCTACTTTTGCGGGGTCGGTATTGTAGACTCGGTCAACGTTATCAATTGTCGCGTGACACATGATGCAGTTAATGTTGTTGGCCAGCACGGCAAATTCGAATCCCTTAAAAGCGCCGCCCTGAACGCGAAGCAGGGACTTGATTACCTGCTGTCCATGCTCGCTGGAACCGCCAACTGATGTGACAAGCAGGTTGATACCGCCATTCTCATCGGTGCGCTCAACATAGACAGAGTCTATTCTGTCATGAGCGCTCAAGTCCACATTGGACGCCACAAGAATTTTGCCACTATCAGGCAGATTGATGCTCAGAAGGTATTTCTCATAAGCGGCTTTGTTTCCTGCTTCTCCTGCGAGTTTTTGCGGACTGGTTGAAGTCCAGTTCAAATAGTCATTCCATAATTGGGAACGCGCCAAAGCCACACCTGACTCCGCAGAGTACAAAGCGCGGGTAGCGTCCTGATTGTTAAAAGATATGTTCATGTCATCACTGGATACCGAAAACATCTGCATCGCGACTATTGAAGCCATCAGCAAGACCGAAATCGCGACAATAAGCGCGCTTCCCTCTTCCTTTTGCAATCGATGTAATCGTTGCATTTGGTTTTGAATATGTTCTTGTCTCATTCTTCTCGCCTCCCGGCTTTGTTATGTATAGGTTACACTATGTGCTATGCGTTTGTGCTGTATTGTTTCAGGCGCCTATTGTAGGTGATTTCTGATTGAGACTTCCGAACTAAGAGAGCGCCGCCGCCGACCGTCATTACCCAGGGCTTTCATATTGTAATCGATTTGCGCAGTGTGCGCAGTCATTGAGACAAACCCGACTAAAGCTGTATCAATAGCGGAAAGGGTTGTGACTGTATCTAATGTGGTGCGCATGAAACTCAACTGAAAATCGTCGATATTGTCAGCGTAAACATCGGGGGCAGCGCCATTTTTCTGAAGCATGAACAGCGGATTGGCTGTGTCTGCGGCGTTGATAAAGTATTTTAGCTCTTCAAGTAGCAGAACCTTATCACCCGGTTGTGGATCAAAAGCGAAATCTTGCCCTGAGTGATGTATTTCTTCCCAACCTGCGCCGAGATTAGTTGTGATGTTGGTGATAGTAAACCATTCAGGTGTATTGATTCCTGTGTGCCAAAGTTGTACGCGCATTCCGACTTGGAATTTACTTAGGTCTGACCCTAGAGCCACTCGAATTGGAGCGCTTGATAAGGCTTGAGTGTGATCACCAACATTGACAGCGCCACCGAAGGGAGCGTAGCGAATAGTCAAAGTATCAGGGTTAGAGTTACTCATCTCTATTGGCTGAATACCGTTTGGCAAGTTGGCCCCGGCGTTTCTCAAGTTGCGGATTACTTCATCAACACTTGCACGCAGATTCTGTTGCATATCCGAGACGTTCTGCTGAATTATCAGTGTGTTGTGTTCGGCAGAGTAGAAATTGAGCGCGGCGATTCCTATGACACTTGTCAGGAAAGTAGCTAAGAGCACTTCGACCACTGTGAACCCGCGCTCACCAAGACCGTCAAGCCGTTTTCTGGATTTTATCTTAATCATCATGCAATCCTCTATGACTTGGGTTTGAAAATCGAATAGTCTATTGAACGTTGCTTTTGTTTCGCATCGGTCCATTTGATATTCACACTAAGCTTGAATACTCCCGGCGGCACCGATGCCAGCGCTGCATTATCATCAACGCGACGGTTAACCTGATATGAACCTGAAACAGAATCACGAGTGTCTATCATCGGCAAAGTACCATAGGTTTGCTGAGCGACTAGAGACTCAAGCTCCTTCTGAGCCAAAGCGTTCGCGACAGTCAAGTCATTGGCATAGGAGTTATTGTGGACAGCTATGCCAATCAGGGGAGCCAATCCCAGAACGCCGATTGTCAGAATCAGAATACTGACCATGACTTCCAACATGGTGACGCCCTTCTCACTGCGGAGTTTTGCTGGCTTGGTCTGCAATTGTCTCATCTATCTGTCCTCTTCTTCTAAAAGAATCTTTTCCTATTCACGAAAAACCACCTGGCAACTCTCGCTTTTTGCAATACTTCATGCAGAAACTCCAATTGCCCGACTTACAACGTTTCAAATCGGTTGCCAAACTGACGAACGCTTTGGCCAAGAGCTGATTTATGGATTTTTGAGCGGCGGGAAATATTGTAAGCTGTAAGATGCTAATAGCTTAGGAGAGGCAAAGTTTTCTTAGAAAACTCGAATGAACTGTCTGCGCAAGGCCTCGAATCAACTGCAAAATGGCGATTGTGCAACAAAAGAGCAGGGCGCGCCCAACAGGTATGGGGTATTCCATATTGAAACACCCTAAATGGCTTGTTGACAAAGTTTTTTTGTTGTGTGAGGTCTTGATTTTCGCTTTTTGAAAATTGTGACCTCGCACTTTTTCATAGAGAAAGCGTCGGGTCACACTACGGCAAAAAACGCCGCTGCAAGACCCGACGCAACAAAACTCGGGTTAATCAACAAGCCCTAAAGGTAGAACCCGGGAGGAATACTGGATTTGTGGAGCTATCTAGCGACGATTGCCCATTATACGCAGTAGCAATAAAAATAGATTGATAAAGTCCAGGTAGAGCTTGAGCGCCCCAATAATGGCGAGTTTCTGACCGCTTTCACCGGTGGCGAGTTGCGACTGGCCTATCTTTTTGAGTTGCTGAGTGTCATAGGCGGTTAGGCCGACAAAGATCAAGACTCCGATATAGGTGGTAATCCAGTACAGCCCGGAACTCGCAATAAAAATATTGGCTATCGAGGCCAGCACAAACCCGATTAGGGCCATGCGTAGCATTCCTCCCATGCCACTGAGGTCGCGCTTGGTGATATATCCATAGGCCGCAGTTACCCCAAAAGTGCCGCCGGCTACTATGAAAGTGGAGAATAATGACGCCTGGGTGTAGATCAGGAAAATTGTGGAGAGAGTGTAGCCGGTGAGGGCTGAATAAGCCAGGAACGTTAGACGCGCTGTGGTCACCGACATTTTCTGAATCCGCGCCATCAGGAAAATCACCGCTCCGAATTGAGCGATTATCAATCCCCAACGCAGTGCGCTGTTTTCTAGAAGCGGGTTAATCAAGCCCGGGGAGACTGCAACGAGCATCGCGATAAAGCCGGAAAGCAACAACCCGGCGGTCATCCACATGTAAACTGAATTGAGAAACGAACGGTCTATGGCAATCGCCGGATTAGCGCTTGCAGTCGGGAGAGCATACTCTCCGGCGGTTCCATCATTTGATCTTCCAAAACCTAACATTATTCCACTTCCTTTTTTTCTAGTCTATTGGCTATCAATCAAAACACTCAGCTACCAGTTTTACCAACGAAACACCGGAAAAGAGGTGTTTTTCTGTAGGTAGAGCGTCAAACAACTTCATGGACGAGAAAAACCTCTCTTTACGCCACAAAAAGCCGTCTATTTGGCGGATTTCATGGTATATTATAGTGTATGAGTGTATCTACGAGAAAATCTCCCCGGGCGACCTATTTGCTTTTTGGCATCATGCTTCTAATGGCGCTTGCTGTTACTAATGAGTCAAAGGCTCAGGTAAGCAGTTCCAATATTTCCCCTGCGCAAATCTCAGTCTCAACCAAAGACCCATCGGCGGTTTCGATAGCGAGATTGCATTACACCGGAGGGGGAGATTGGTATTGGGGTTCTTCGGCTTTGCCGAATTTGCTAAGATTTGTGCGTGAGAACACCAATTGGCCTGTAGATACAATTGAATCTCAGGTTTCGGTATCTGATGCGGAGCTATTTGACTTTCCCTTCCTTTTTGCCACAGGGCATGGGAAAATGCGTTTCAGTGAAACTGACCGTGAAAGGCTTCGCGCGTATCTTGCCGCCGGAGGAACGCTGTTTATCAACGATTCCTATGGTATGGCCGCGGGAGTCAAAGAGGAATTGCGCCATTTATATCCCGACCGTGAGCTAGTAGAATTGCCATTTTCACATCCGATCTATCACTCATATTTTGATTTTCCAGGCGGCGCTCCCAAGATTCATGAGCATGACAACAAGCCGCCGCAGGGATTCGCCATATTGCTTGACGGTCGGGTGGCGGTGTATTTTCTGGTTGAGTCCGATATCGGCGACGGCTGGGAGGATGCTCAAGTGCATAATGACCCGCAAAACAAGCGTCTTGCGGCATTCAAAATGGGCGTAAATCTACTTGCCTACGCCCTTACCGAGTGAAAAACATAGTTCCTCTGCAGAACAGATAAGAGGAAATACCAAAACTATGAACCCCTGGGCGTCGATATACGTTATAGGAGAATAGACCTCATACCGGCAAGAGAATTGCGGATTTGAGGCTTATCAGAAACATCAGTTAAGAGCGGGGCGATTCACCCGGGTATAGTGATTCTAGTCTGAATCGTCATAGATATATTTTGAGAGGTTGCGACAATGGATAACACTAAGAAGACACAACAATGGAATAACATCCAGCAACTTGTAGGTCGCCTTCAATCACTGCTTTGGACTCAACGCTTAATAAGCGCCTCAGCCGGCGCAGTGTTGGCTCTTGCGGCTCTGGGGGGAGTATGGACTGTATTGGTGTTAGTTGCGGCTCTTGCTACTTTGCCGGTGTGGTTCAAAGTTTCTTTGCTGACTTTGTCTTTGTTAGCTGTGGCCTTTGTCGTCTGGCGTTTTTCAATCACTTCATTGTTCCAAGGTGATGTAGACCTGGTGGCGTCGCGTTTGGAGAAGCGTTTCTCACAACTCAAAGGTCGCTTGATTGCCGCAGTGCAATTTCAACAAGACCCCGAATCACTACCGGCGGGAACCAGCCCTGAATTGGTAGACCTTACCGCCCGCCAGACATTGGAAATCTCCAAATCGATTGAGCTAAAGAAATCACTGAACTACAGCGCCGTAAGGCGATTTTGGAAACCTGCGGTTTCTTTGGCGGCGATAGTGACACTCTCGCTGGTGTTCGCGCCAGAGTATAACTCTCATGCGCTGGCAGTCTATTCCAAACCATTGGTAGAGATAGCCCCACCGCTGGGATACACTCTCAGCGCCAGCCCGCAATCAGCAACGGCAATTCGCTTTCGTGATTTGACATTGACCGGACATGTTCTTGGCGTGGATTTCCCCAAGAAAGGCGCGGTGCATTTTCGTTATGAGGGCGGTAGTTGGCAAGAAGAGGAATTCGACCTGCGCAAGTTACCCAAGACTCAAACCACAGCAGGTGATAGTCTTGCTTTCAGCGCGCGTTTGCGCGAGGTGCGTCGCTCGTTAGAATTCTATGTAACCTCAGGTCGACGTCAGACCGAACCGGTGAAAATAGAAGTTGTCGATTTGCCACGAATTGAAAACATTGCAATCTCGATTGTAGCGCCGTCATATACTGGTCTTGAACCAGTTTTGCTGAACGACAACACCGGCTCTTTTGCCGCTGTAGTTGGTAGTCACGCCAAATTGCAAATGGAAACCAATGTGCCGCTCGCCGAGGCGCAAATCGTTTTTGAAGCCACTGAATCAGGCGCCGAAGAGTTGGAGCTCGAGCCAGTTGGAACTTCACTTAGCGCGGATATCACAGTCAAAGAAAACCGCATTTACACTTTGGAGCTAACAGACTCACAAGGCGAAAAGAACCCCGACCCGATTGAATACTATATCACCGCGATAGAGGATAGAAACCCGGAAGTCACAGTTATCAAACCCGGGGCGGATATTGACATTGACGAGTCAATGCTCCTGCCGCTAAAGGCGCGAATCTCTGATGATTTCGGTTTCAGTTCATTGGCTCTGAAATACACTGTTGTCTCCAGTGGCCAACAGGGCGATGAGAATGTCATCATCATAAACTTCTCCGATAATATCAAAACCGATGGCGAAATCGAATTCACCTGGGACCTTGAAAAAGTTGACATTGAACCCGGTGATTATCTCTCCTACTATTTCGAAGTCTTTGATAATGACGAAATCAACGGCCCCAAGCAAGGTCTCTCCAAAGTATATCGCGCGCGATTACCCTCTATTGAAGAGCTAATAGCCGATATGGAAACCGAGTCGGAAGATAGAATCTCCGAAACCGAGGAGATTATCAGGCAAGAGCGCAAGCTCCGTGAGCAAATGCAGGAAGCCCAGCGCAAGCTTCAACAAAGTCAGGACGGCAAAAAGCTAGACTGGCAAAGACAGAAAGCTCTCGAAGACCTCGCTGACAAAAACGAAGAGCTGATGTCACAGATGGAACAACTTGCTGATCAAATGAAACAGCAATTGCAGGAAAAAGAAAACTCATCGCTATACTCTCAAGAGCTTCTTGAAAAACTTAAACGAGTGCAGGAATTATATAATGAAGTCGCCACTGACGAGATGAAAGATTCTCAGAAGAAACTTCAGGAAGCGCTCGAAAAGATGGACAAGGATGAGTTAGCCGATGCGATGGAAGACTATCAGCTCTCACAAGAAGAGATGCTGGATCGTCTGGAGCGCACGTTGGACTTGTTGAAGAAGCTCCAGGTTGAGCAGAAGATCAATGCGATGACCGAAGCGGCAAAGCAACTGCTCGACAGGCAAATGGAGAACAACGATAAGACCGAAAAGTCCGAAGAGGACAAGCTCGCAGGTCTGGCCAAGGAAGAAGACAAAATCAAGAAGGGCATGGACGACCTCAAGAAGCAGGCTGAAGAGCTGGACAAGATGCTCGAAGAGTCTGATATGGATGATGTTCCCGAGGCCAAGAAATTCAGTGAGGCTGTAAAGAAAAGTGACGCTGATGGTGATATGCAGGAAATGTCCAAAGCCCTGACTAAGAGCGAGAAGAAGCAATCCAGCGAAAGCGGAGAAAAAGCCGAGACCAAACTCAAAGGAATGCTTGATGAGATGCGTGAGCAACAACAGGCGATGAGTGGCGGTGAGTCAGCGAAGATGAACGCCGCTCTCAGACGCGCAGTTGAGGACGCGACCTATTTGTCTACCAAGCAGGAGGATATTCTCGAGGAGACTGACGGTTTGAATCCCAGGTCTACTGCGCTTCGAGATTTGGCTTCCGGTCAAATCACTTTGCAAGAAGCAGTGGCCGGTTTCGGTGATCGTCTTGTCAAGCTCAGTTCGAAGAATCCTTTCCTCTCCTCGGAGATTAGAACACTGGTCACCGATACGCTGTACAATATCGACGAATCAGTGACACACCTGGGCGAGACTCAAGGCCCTTCCGCTTCGAATTCACAACGCAATGCAATGACCAATCTAAACGACGTGGCGCTAAAGCTCTTGCAAAGCATGGACAAGCAGAACCAATGCAATAAAGGCGGAAGTTGTGATAAGGCCGGTCAGAAGATGCAGTCACTCGGGGAGCGTCAGAGCAAATTGAATCGTGACACCCAAAAGAATCTGGGGCCGAATCCGAAAGACGGACCCGGCGCAGATCGTCTGCGTGAATTAGCAGGTGAGCAAGAGTCAATTCGCAAGTCACTCAAAGAGCTGGAAAAAGAATTTGGCAATCGCCAGGAGCTACTTGGTGATCTTGATGGTATCAGTAAAGAAATGCAAAAAGTCATCGAGGAGTTATCAGACGGAAACGCTGGCGGCAAAACTGCTGAGCGTCAGTTGCGGATTTACTCACGCATGCTGGAATCAATGAAGGCTTTGAATCAACGTGACTTCACACCGGAACGTCGAGCACAATCCGGACAGGATTTCTTCCGTCCTTCACCGTCGTTGCTGGATAACGGCGCAGACTCGAGACCTTTTGAAGATCGCTTGCAGGAATTCCTCAAAGAGGGATACCCGCCTGAATATGAAACCCAAATCCGAAACTATTTCAAAGCGCTGAACAATCTTAACGACAGCAAGAGTAAGTAACGACAGTCCTCAGCATGTGAGCGCTTTCCGATGCGCCGCCACAGTGCGCGAACGCAATCCTCCTAATTCTGTATCGAAGAATAATGATTCCATATATAGACAGCACAAATATCTCTCAAACTGTCGGCAAACTCGTATTAGCGTTTTTTCTGGGACTGACACTAGCGGGTGTTACATACACTTCCGCCACAGCGCAAAACGCAATTAATGTTCAGCCTGACGACAATGTACTAGATAGATCCAGACTATCAGTTGCGCAACGCAAAGCAGCTATGCCTGCAGATCAACTCAAGCGGCTGAGTATCGCTCGTAAGCAAATCAAACAAAAAGACTTTAACGGCGCGGCGGCTTTGCTGGAATTAATTTACCGTGACTATCCGCAGGACCCGCGAGTAATAAATCTATTGCGTGATTGCTATGTGCAACTCAAGCGCTATTTCAGCGCGATAGAGATTTTAACTGCGCAATCCAATGTTGATCCACTGAATATCACACCTCTACTTGATTTGGCGGATGTATATTTCAAGGCCGAAAAGCCCGATAGCGCATTGATGAAAATCAACAGAGTGATGAGTTTCCCATTACACCCCACTGACCTAGCGCGCTACGATTACGGCATACGGCGCGCGTTGGCGATATTGCTGGAGAATCAACAGGATTCATTAGTATTGGACTACGCCGAACAGATGCGTGTTATTGCAAGTGACAGCTCACGCTATGGAGATATTGTCGCAGGGGCGCTGGAGCGTCGCGAAGATTATGCCGGAGCCACTCTGGAGTGTTTCAAGATTATTCGCGCTGATTCCAGTCGCGCCGGACGTTTACGCCGCGCCGGTGACCAAAAACTGGCGCAGTTAATCGGTTTCGAAGAAGCGCAGAAGGAAGTGCAGGAGACTATTGAGGCAATAATGCAACAGGCGCCAACCGATACATTGGCGCTGAAATATCTCAGTGAGCTCTATATGAAGACCAAACAATTCGGCCCGGCGTTCGATTTGTATCTCAGCTATGATTCGCTGACCAAGAGTGACGGTCGACAATTGTTTCATTACATGCGCGAATGTTTCGACCGTAAGCTATATCCCAGAGCGCTGGCCATGGGTGATTACATTCTGGAGCATCACAAGCGAAGTCCGCTGGTGACTACTATTCGCTTCTATCAAGCTTTGGCGCGTTTACGCTCCGGTGACTCTCAGGGAGCAATCGCCATGTACGAACAGATTCTCCAAAAAGATCCCTCCAGCTCTGATAAGGCAGAGGCGGCTTTCTCTATTGGTGATGTGTATCTCAGTGAGCTGGACCAACCGGATTCTGCCCGAACTATGTTTGAACTTGTCACGTCAAAGTACCCGGTCGGCGTTGCGTATTGGAAAGCGAAATTTGCGCTTTTTCAGTTAGATATTATTGACGGAGACTTGGTACAAGCGCGAAAGACTATTAAGCTGTTGAGTGAAATACGTCAGACAGAAGATCAGGGCGAGAAGGTGTTGTATTATCAGGCGCGTATGGATTTGATAGAGGGAAGCATTGACTCCGCTGATGTTGGATTGAAAAAAGTTATCGAGCGTTATCCCAAGGGATTCTATGTTAACAATGCGATTCGCACTTTGATGATTATCCAGCAGGGCAAGGAAGCGGACCCCGAGTTACTAAAACTCTATAGCAAGTCTGAGCTATATCGCGCCCGACGAATGCAGGATTCGTTGGCTTATGTCCTTGATGAGTTAGCGCAACACCAGGATACGACTCTGGCTGACATTGCAATTCTGGAGTTGGGGAAGATATATTTGGCCAAAAGCGACACTGCTAAAGCTCTGGAGTATTTCAATATGGTTTCCGAGCAATATCCCGGGAGCTATTTCGCACCTTATGCCAGCAAATACAAAGCGGATATTTATTTTCAGGATGAATCGCGCAGGACTCAAGCGGTGGCTATTTACCGGTCACTGCTCAAAGAGTATAGAACCTATCCTTTTGCCGCTGAAGTCCGGCAAAACCTCAGAGATATTGGAGAGTCTCCCAAGCCCGGCGACAAAGACAAGAATAGAAAAGCTGTGTCTGAAGCCTAAGCCCACAGGGAGTGGACTTAGAAATCCAGTGGCTGACGCTGGTTGGCCATGCTCTTGATATCACGCTCAAGCTTCTCGATACGCTCCTGAGAATTCTCAAGTCTGCCGCGTTTTTTCAAGGTAGTGGTTCTGACCAATAGACCCACCGAAACCAGCAAAAACATGACTGAGTTCACCTGGCGGAAAATATCTCCGAAATTGAATATCGAATCAATGAAAGCTGCTAAGCCCAGTCCAAAAAGTACGAAAACCCATAAAAGCATAATTATTTCCTTTCGCCTATCCACCTTGGGTGGAATCAGCATGAAATCCAAACTTCCGACTTGCTCGCCTGTATACAGGATAGGTCGGAAGTCATAAACGGTTAATATTTGACTTTTCTGTTCCCGTAACGGACATTCGACATCAATGCCTACGGCGGTTCTGAGCCAGCGGATAATTCTGCGACCTCAATCGTCTTTGGCACAAGCCGATAAACTGATGGAAGCTATTCCAACAATCTATTCCAAATTGGATTGCGGATACTGTGAAAAAACAGATTGAAGCTTAGAACGCTTACTCTGAAACATTATCGGCTATTAGTAACAATTTATTAAGAATACAACATTTACACTTTTATAGAATACTACAAAAGGAGCTCCTGGCCGCTATGAGCACATCGCAGCAAGATTCAGAAACCTCAAATAACCTTGCCGACTTTCGCGAATCATCGGCAAGTTTCGATCGCGTCAACGCGATGGTGGCGGTTCTTGTCGGACTGATAAGCGCGGCGGTCTATTGGAATACAGTTCAACCCACTGTTTCATTTTGGGACTGTGGCGAATTTATCGCCAGTTCCTATATACTCGGCATTCCCCATCCTCCCGGCTCACCACTGTTTATTATTCTTGGGAGGCTTTTTTCTGTCTTACCCTTTATTGCCGATGTGGCGCTTCGCGTAAACCTAATCTCGGTATTGTCCTCGGCCGCTACCGCTATTTTTGGTTATTTGGTGGTGGTGCGGATGATAAAGTTCTGGTACCAGCCAAAAGATAGAAACTCACTTACTCGTTACATAGGCTATATTGGTGGTTTCACCGGCGCATTATTTTTGGCCTTCTCAAGCACTAACTGGGGTAACGCAGTCGAGGCTGAAGTTTACGGACTCAGCATGATGTTGACGCTGGCAGTCCTATGGCTGGCTTTGCGTTTCCATGAGAACCGGGCCACGACTCGCGGCTTCAGGTTCATGGCGCTGGCAATTTACCTGGCGATGCTGGGTGTGGGAATCCACTTAACGGTATTCCTGGTGGTTCCGGTCGCGGCTATTTTCTTTGTAATCAAGAAGGACGCCCCACAAATAAGTTGGGTGTATCTGTGTAGCTTCTTCGTTATCGAACTGGTCCTACTAACCATTATTTCCTTTGCAGGAATTAAGGGGGGCTACTTCATTTTCCTTTTCCTGTCGGCTATCATGTTCTTCTTTTTGGCCTACAAACTATACAACTCAATCAATCTCTCCTGGGTAATTGTGCTGGCGGCGACTAGCATGATAATGCTCGGGTTCTGGAAATTTATCATTGGTTTGGGTGTAGCGGCAATAGCGCTGATTTTCTATGGTATGAAAAACACAAAAGCTACCTGGCGTCCGGCTTTGGTGGTGCTACTACTGGCATTCCTTGGGTTCTCAGTAAATCTTTTCATCCCGATTCGCTCGTCAGTGAATCCTCGTATTGATGAAAACAATCCATCTAAAGACTTTACCACCTTTGTCAATTTCCTAGAGCGTAAGCAATATGGCTCAACTTCGATGACCGAGCGCATGTTCAACCGTCGCGGCTATTTTGAAAACCAATTCGGGCGCTCACCGCATATGGGTTTTTGGAGTTACTTTGAAGAGCAATACTCCCCCGGACGCTACGCGTTTGTGCCATTCTTCTTGCTGGGAATGTTTGGCATATACATGATGATCCGCAAGAAGGTAGAAATAGGTTATCCATTTTTCATACTGCTATTACTGGGATCGGCAGGGCTAGTTCTCTACATGAACTTCGCTGACGGTATGCGTTACAATCCCGCCACTAATGACGCATACATGGAAGTCAGAAACCGAGACTATTTCTTCACGCCGGCGTTTATTCTATTCGGCATGGCTATAGGTATGGGTATTAGCGGGATAATGGAACTAGTCCGGCAAAATATAGCCGGGCAATCCCGAAAAATGGCGGTGTATGCGACCTCGGCGCTCGCGGGGTTGGCTTATGTGCCGTTTAACCACAACTATTTCACCAATGATCGCTCCAAGAATTATATTCCTTACGACTACGCCGCGAATATTTTGGCTTCAATGCCAAAAGATGGTGTGCTCTTTACTTCCGGCGACAATGACACCTTCCCGCTTTGGTGCCTACAGGAGGCCTATCTCTATCGGCTCGATGTCCGAACAGCGAATCTCTCATTGCTCAACACCGATTGGTATGTTGAGCAAATGAAAAACCGCTACGGGGTCCCGATGGACCTCACCGATAGCCAAATTGTTTGGAATACCTACGAATACAATGGCAAGACCATCTCCCGCCCGGCTAAAATGTTCAAAGACCGGGCGCGTGGCGGACAAATGCGATTCTTGGTAGCGCAGGGCTATAACGGCCGGGCGCTAAAAGTTCAGGACATGATGGTTGATGAGATAACTCTCAGCTCCAAGTTTGAGATTCCGGTAGGATTCACTTCTGAGCCTTATGCCGAATCACCATTGAAACTGCGTGAGCGCAAGGAGATGGTCGGTGTGGTCAAATTACTGACATTGAACCCGCCACAGCGGTTTATCAATGCCGATAAGTCCTATGACTTGTATATGAACACCTACAAGTTCCGCGGCCTTGATGACCCGGGTATATTCAAAGACGATAATGCCACTGGAGTTTTGGTTTCTGTCGGTTTTGGAGCTGTGCAGGTTTTCAATGAATACCTGACAATGCGTAGCATCAGTAATCAGATTCAAGTAAAGGAAAGTGAAAAAGATGTGGCGGGTGGAAATTGGACCGATGAGCAGCAAGCTCAGTTGGATTCCATGATTGCATCAATGAATGGATATGATCCGGCGGATTCGCTTGTGTTCAAGCAAAAAGCCGAGACCCTGCTGGACTCGATGATGGTGCGTTATCCTGAGTTTTGGATGGCCTACATAGTAATGAGTGAACACTTTACCCGCGATGGCGATTCTGCCAAAGCTCTGGAATACCTCTACACTGGCGAGAAGAATATTCAAATGTTCCTGGATCAATCACCCGCCAACGCCAATTACTTGCAGGATCTCGGATTGGTTAAGTTTGAGATCGCCAAACTGCTGGGAGCTGAGGACGGCGAAGAGCGAATGGAGAAATCACTGGAATTGACTTGGGCCGGTTTCGATATAAATCGTAATAGTGGCATGGCCTATCAAAAGTTGGTGCAGTATCTATTTGAACGTAGACGTAATAGTGACATAATCAAAGCCACTCAATTGCATGCGGCCTATGGCGTGAATTACTATAACAACAAGAATGTCCAGGCAATTTTGCAACAGGCGGGTGTACCACCTCCGCCGCGACCGCGTTAACGCGGGTCTGCATATAGGCGTTTTAGACGCTTGGGAGAAACCCCGAAGTTGTAGAGAGTGTGGATAGTAATCCATTGCAGACGAGTTTTAAGCAATCCGCTACGTAACTGTCTTCGAGGTGAAACTACCAGAGTCGGCTCAAGTATGCGTCGCACCGGGAATCTCTGCCGCATGCGTTTGCTGAAGTCATAGTCTTCCATGATTTCAATCTCCCTGAAACCATTGAGACTTTCAAAGGCATCCTTACGCACAAAAATCCCATTGTCTCCATAGAATCTGAGGTTGTTCTTATGATTCGAATTTGGAGAACCCAGAGTTAATATGCGTCTCAACCGAATAGTCTTGTTGTCTATTCCAGCAAATCTATTGTTAAACCCCCCACCGGCATAACCTGAAACGATAGTCTCACGAATAGCGCTGAGCGCGCCCATCGGCAAAGCTATGGTTGCATGCAAGAACAGCAACACTTCTCCATCAGCGGCCTTCGCTCCGGCATTACATTGAATACTGCGCCCACGGTCAACATGGATGAATTTGTCAGCTAAATGGCTGTGAGCTTCTGTGCCGTCCTGGCTTCTACCGTCCGCCACAATTATTTGAATCGGCCCCTCGGAGACTGAAAGCTCGCGAACACGACCGATACATCGTGGTAATCGTTTTTTTTCGTTCAATGTGGGAATGATTATTGATATGAGCATAGAGATTAGTCTCTTCTTACTGAAGTAGTCCTAGCAGAATCTAAACACTGCAGGCCTTCAACTTGTTCCAGCTGAGCGGTAGGCCCCGGAGTTCGACTTAGTAGCGGTAACCTACTTGATTGGATTTGGGCGGGGCTTGCTTTTGGCGAGCTTTTCCTTTTCCTTAGCGAGCATTGGTATTCGCTGGAATATCTTCAACAGCAACAATAGTCAATTGAACCAATAAATCGAATCATTAAACCTGATTCACAGGAGTTGTTCATGAGCAATCTATCTTTGCTTTCTTACAAACAGTTCTTCAGAGAGGCGACTCCCGAAGACAGGGCAGGTAAGGAACAGCCGCACTTAAACAAACCGTCAGGGACTCTCACGCCTCGACACAATCAAGACAGCGCTTCGGGAGGCCTGCAAAAGCGGCCCTGGCCATTGTTTGTCTTGTTTCTGGCAACGCTGATTGTTTTTTCCCAGTCGGCGCTAGCGAGTTCAGAAACGACTCCTCACTACACAATTCGTGACAAGACACCTACTCTAACTGCGTTGATAAATGCTACTGTGGTTACTGAGCCGGGTAAGACATTAGAGGACGCTGTCATCTTGATGAACGACGGCATCATCAAATCAGTTGGAACCAATGTCAATATTCCAGCTGGCGCTACCATCATTGACCTAACAGGCAAGACCATTTACCCGGGATTCATTGATCCTTATACAGAATATGGTATTGCCAAAGATGCGCCCGGCGCTTCGCCGCGCAGTTTCCGTAGCGGCCCAACACCGACAATTGACCGTGTTGGTGGAAACGCCTGGAATGGCGCTTTTCATGCTGAAAAAAACTGGGTTGAGGGATTCACGCCTAGCGCCGCTGATGCCAAGTCTCTAATTGAGCAGGGATTCACGGTTGTGCAATCCGGCAAACGTGACGGAATTTTCCGCGGACAGTCATTTATCACGACTTTGGGCGAAGGAACACCGAATGACTTGATTCTCGATGCGCATCACGCGCAGTTCATCTCATTTGACAAAGGCTCTTCCAAGCAAGACTACCCGACTTCATTGATGGGTAGTATCGCTTTAATCAGGCAGGCGGTGATGGATGTTAGTTGGTATCGTCGCGCGCAGGAAGCCTATCAGCTAAATCCGGCGCAGGAGAAGCCGGAATTTAACGCGACACTCGCCGCGCTTCAGCAAATCAAGTCACAGCCTTTATTTTTTGAAACTAACAACGAACAATCATTATTGCGCGCTGATAGAATCGCCAAGGAATTTGCGCTGAAGTTTACTTATATCGGCTCTGGTAATGAGTATGCCAGACTAAATGAAGTCAAATCCACTCGCGCAGACCTAGTTCTTCCGGTTGTGTTACCCAAGAAGCCGGATGTCACTACGCTGGAGAATGAACTGGATGTGTCACTTGGCACATTGCGCCATTGGGACACTGCTCCGTCAAATGCCGCGATGCTGGCTAAGAAAGGTGTGACCTTCTCATTCACTACCTTAGGTTTGAAACAGAAGTCCGCTTTTTGGCCGAATGTGCGGAAGATGGTCAAAAGAGGATTGTCTGAATCTACGGCGTTGGCGGCGCTAACAACTGTTCCGGCAAAATTACTCCATCAGGACAACAAGCTGGGAACCATTGAGCGCGGCAAGATGGCCAACTTCGTTGTCACCGATGGGAATATCTTTGAGAAGGATACCAAGCTGATTTCGGTTTGGATTCAGGGAGCTAAGACTGAAATCAAGAGCGCTCCTCCGACTGATATGCGAGGGACTTATGCGCTAAGTGTTAGCTCGCATGATTTCGAATTGCAAATCAGCGGTGAAAGTGATGCCCCAAGTGGGAAAATGCTATTCAAAGGGCAAGATGACGATGCGGCCAAGAAGCTCAAGCCTTTTAGCGCCAGTGACAACAAACTGGAGTTTTCTCTAAGTCTGGACACACTCGGGTTTGACGGCTCTTTGAGGTTCAGCGCCCGTTACGAGAATGACACGCTATTTGGAGCTTGCGCGCTTCCTGACGGTGAACTGTTTTCCTGGGTTGGCCCCAAGACCGCGCCATTCGATCCTGACGCCGCCAAGAAAAAGGACAGCGCATCAGCTGACTCATCTGCTACTGATTCAAGCTCAGCAGATTCCAAGAAAGATTCCAAAGAGGAAGATGAAGACAAACTCATCGCCAAGCTTACCTACCCGAATATATCATTTGGTTTTACAGGTAAGCCGAAATCGCAGAACATTATGTTCCAACACGCGACTGTCTGGACTTCTGACAAGAAGGGTATCATCGAGGACGCAGACGTCTTGGTGCGTGGCGGCAAATTTGTAGCTGTCGGGAAGAACCTTGAGGTTCCCTCTGGAGTGCAAACCGTCGACGCTACCGGTAAACACATTACACCGGGAATAATTGACGAACATTCGCACATCGCAATCTCCAAAGGTGTCAACGAGTGTTCCGAGGCGATTACCGCAGAAGTGCGAATAGGTGATGTTGTCAACCCTGACGACCAGACTATCTACCGCCAACTTACCGGTGGTGTCACCGCATCACAACTTCTGCATGGTTCCTGCAATCCGATTGGTGGACAGGCGCAGGTAATCAAATTGCGCTGGGGAAGTTCAGCGGAGGGAATGAAGTTCACCGAAGCTCCGCCGACAGTTAAGTTTGCTCTGGGTGAGAATGTTAAGCACAGTAATTTCGGCGACAAGTACACGCTCCGCTATCCACAGTCACGTATGGGTGTCGAGACCATTATGCGCGACGGTTTCCAAGCGGCGTTAGAGTCAAAGAAAGCACAGCGTAATTACAACAAGCTATCAAACTCGGAGAAGGGCAAAACAGTTCCACCCCGCGAGAACATAGAAACCAACGCCCTGCTACAGATTCTCAACTCCGAGATGTTTGTGCATTGTCACTCCTATGTTCAGAGTGAAATCCTGATGTTGATGCGACTAGCCGAAAGCTTCGGTTTTCGCATTCAGACATTTACTCATATACTTGAGGGTTACAAGGTAGCCGATGAAATGGCAAAGCACGGAGCGACCGCGTCAACATTCTCTGACTGGTGGGCCTACAAGTTTGAGGTTTATGACGCGATTCCGTACAACGCCTCGCTGATGACTGAGAAGCATGTCATTTCGTCCGTTAACTCAGACAACGGTGAAATGGGAAGACGTCTCAATCAAGAGGCCGCCAAGTCTGTTCTCTATGGAGATATGTCACAAGAGGAAGCGCTTAAGCTTGTGACTATCAATCCGGCGATACAGTTGAAAGTCGACAAGTATGTAGGCAGTGTCCGGGTTGGCAAGCAGGCTGATTTTGTGGTTTGGAATGGCAATCCGCTATCTGTTATGTCCAGCGTCGAACAAACCTGGATTGATGGCAGGCAGTATTTTAGCATTGAAAAAGACGCCGAAATGCGTAAAGCAAATCAAATCGAAAAAAGCGCGCTGATTCAAAAAGCTCTCAAGAGCAAAGGTAAGAGCGCCAGCCCAGGTGGAGCAAAGGGCAAAGGCGCACCGGGTTATGAATGGACTTGCGATGACAACACCGATGTTTGGAGAATCAATAAATGAAAATATCAAAACTAATAACTGTCGTTGCGCTTGCGGTGTTGATTGCCGCAGGAGAGCTCAGCGCTCATGACTATGTTCCGGGCAAACCGCAATCTCATGCGATTATGCTAAAGGGCGGAGACCTATATACCGTTAGCTCAGGTATTCAACTTCAAACTGACCTAGTATTTGAAAATGGTAAGATTACGCAGATTGGTAAGAACCTGACTGCTCCGGCAGGCGCTGAAGTCATTGATGTTTCAGGCAAGAGAGTCTACCCGGGATTGATAGCCCCGGAGACCGGACTCGGGCTGATAGAGATAGGGGCGGTGCGCGCAACTCGTGACGGTAGCGAAGTTGGCTCAATCACTCCTGAGGTGCGCACTCACATCGCCTATAATCCTGACTCGGAAATCCTGCCGACGATACGCTCTAATGGTATCACTACTGCTTTGGTAGTGCCGGGCGGTGGCATGATTCGCGGGCGTTCATCGTTGATGAATCTTGATGGCTGGACAAAGGAAGATGCCGCCGAGCAGTTGGACCTGGGTTTGAGCGTTAGCTGGCCCAGACAATCCATTATTACCGCCTGGTGGATGACTCAATCCGCTGAAGAGCAAATCAAGAACAATAACAAGAGTCGCAAAAGACTGATAGACGAGTTCAAGAAAGCCTTTCGCTACTACACCGCGAAACAGTCTGGCAAGAAACAGCCGCAGGACCTACGCTGGGAGGCAATGGCTCCGATATTCTCTGGTGATATGCCGGTTATGATTTCCGCTAGTGATTATCGTCAGATTGATCAGGCTTTGGAATTTGCTAAGGAATACAAGCTGAAGATTATTATTGTCGGTGGCGGCGAATCATGGAAACTCACCGATCGTTTGAAACGCGCGAATGTGCCGGTAATTCTCAAAAGAGTTCAGTCTATGCCTATGCGTCAGGACGATGGTTATGATGCGGCGTTCAAACTGCCCAAACAACTGGCAGACGCGGGCGTGAAATTTTGTTTCTCAAATTCCACTGGCGGCCCTTCAACTTGGGATACCAGGAATCTTCCTTTTCAGGCGGGTCAGGCAATAGGAGCGGGACTAGCGCCAGAAACAGCTTTGCGATCTTTGACACTGACAACCGCTGAAATTTTGGGTGTCGCTGATAGAATCGGCTCATTGGATATAGGTAAGAAGGCCACAATCGTAGTTTCTGAAGGAGACTTGCTGGACGCCTTGACAAACAAAGTAGTCTATGAGTTTATTGGCGGTCGGAAAGTCGACCTCAACAATCGACACAAGGCGCTTTATCAAAAATATCGCCAAAAAACATTGTAGTTTGTAGATGGAATTATTATTGCATTAGTACAAGTAACTAATAAATTATTCAGAGTTCTGCGACAGCGCTAAGAAAACCGCAATTTTCTAATACGCTGGCGTAAGCAACTCAGAGAAACGGGAGGCGATATTATATCGTCTCCCGTTTTCTATAGTTAGCGATATACCCAAACCATATAGGGCCGGTTGACTTCTTGGAGATTGTCATGAGTGACAAACGAAAATCGAGCATTGGTGGAAGTAGCGTGATTCCTGCGCAAAGCGAATCCAAAGGATGTTCCCTCAAGATTCTGCTGAGCCAAGCTAGTTGCAATCGGTATTGGAAGCGCCTGCGCGTCCTGTAGCAGGAGAGTGTCATACAATTCTCCATCAATGCGCCATTCAAACGCAAATAATGAAATACGTTTGATTCTGATGAGCGCCGCGCTGGCAAGCTGTCCACCTCCTCCGGCCATCTGCCAAAAACTTCCGGCAGTTCGCGAAGTCCATGAGACTTCGTCTTCATTCCAGCCCTCAGAAACGCTCCACAAATCCAGGATAACGCTATCGCCGTCATTATCTGAGAGTGTTCCGAGCTTGACCCATAGAGTGCAAGCCAATATCGAACTTCCACTGGGAATGCTATCCAGGAATGACACACTGGAGTCCATTGCGATATAATCCAGCGCAAGTCCTCCTTCATCGCCAAACTTTACCTGACCGAAAGCTCCTTGCTTCTGGTTGGGAACTGATTCACGCAAGCGAGAATCCAATAACGCAGTTGAGTCATCCAATGTAGAATAGAGGCTATTTTGATTCTGAGCGCCGATGATGAATGTTTTGGAGGAATCGCCTGTCGCACACCCAGATATTAGAATCACAAAGATAAGGCTCGATAATATAAGCCCCTGAAAAGTCTTCGTATCTAGCTTTGACGTTTTGTTTCTCATAGGATTGACGGGAACCAGCGTTGCAATTTGACAAATATGAGTCAGCCCTAAAACCCGAAAAGGCTCTCTATGAGATTATCGACCATTTCCATGGAGTTATTTATCCTCCGACATGCAAATCTCTGCAACTTGGAACTCTCACTTATGCCTTGTCTCCAAGTGAAGATGTATTATATTGCGCTTGGCCCCTCCTCACAGGGACTGCCAATCAACCGACAGAAAAGGCCGTCAATAATCAGCTTCAATCAGCGAAGGAGTTCCCTGGTGAAATTAGTTGTACTTAATAAGTTAATGCCTCTTAATAGCTTATGCGGGTCGCGCAAGGCCGTATCCTCTTTTTTTCTGGGACTGGCTCTTCTATTGGCTCCCCAATTTGCCCAGGCGGCAAATTCTGGCTCATCTCAGAATGTAGCAGGATCGACCACCAAAGACGTTCTCCAGGGCGCAGATTTGCGTCAGGCCATGGAAGCCAATCCTGAGCAGGCAAAAGCCGTAGCAAATGAAAACGGTGTCCATTGGTGCCAAACTCAAATAGCCTATGACCGAAGGATGGCCTCGCTAAATGGCGGAGCCGCGGCCTGTCCGCAACTAGGTGACTGCGATATCACATCAAATCGTGACGCCGCCATTCCACTGCCGGGCACACCGAATATGATAATCCGTCTCAAGTTCAATATTTTCCGTAATGATGACGGAAGTAATGCGGCGGCAACACAGGCAGATGTAGACGCACAGGTCGTTCAACTCAACTTAGACTTCGCTCCATCAGGCATTGAGTTTGAATACACAACTGAATTCATAAACAACACTACTTATCGCAACTTCTCCGAGTTTGAAGAAGGCGGAATGAAAAACACTTACGCCGACAAACCGGACGAACAGCTCAATGTTTATGTTGTCTCTGTGAACGCCGGTTGGATAGGTGTGGGAACCTTCCCATGGGATCCCGTTGCTCTAGGCAATATGGGTGGAACAATAATTCATGCAGGAACTTTCGGACCCGGCGAGAAAACTATCGCACATGAAATTGGCCATTGTCTCGGACTGTGGCACACTCATCATGGTGTGGACGAAGTGGCTCAATGTGGCTCCTGCTATGAGGCCGCAGGTGGAGCTTCTGATGGCAACGCTACTGGCGATCTTTGCGCCGACACTGACCCAACCCCGACCAATTTCAATTGTTCCGGACCGGGTGGTTTTGATCCTTGTAATGGCAACCCCTGGGGACCGACCGACACACAGAACTACATGGGCTACGCGCCTGATTTCTGTTACACTGAATTTAGTCCTCAGCAATTTGGACGTATGCACTGCTGGACAGTTGACCGCCTATCTTCCTGGCAGAGCGGTGTGAACTTTACCGCTGATACAACATTCGGAGCTGCTCCGTTGGATGTGGCGTTTGCCGGAACTACCAACAAGAACGTGACCGATTGGTCATGGGATTTCGGTGACGGGAATCTCGCCACTTCGCAGTCCCCGATTCATCAGTTCGGCCCCGGCGTACGTGATATAGCGCTTGACATTCAATCCACCGAAGGCCCCTATTCGGCGCTCAAGAGAAAGTTCGTTGCTGTCTATGCAGACACGATGACAGCGCTCTCGGTTGAAGGAGCCGCAGGAGACACGATTGACGTGCAAGTCTACGCTAGAAACTATCTTCCATTGAGTCAGATTAGGATTCCATTTGCATGGACTGGTTCGCTAGGCATAAAGTATATCGGTGAATCCACCGCTGGATTAAGAACCGCGTATGTGGTAAACCAAGGCCTAAGTGATATAGACCCGATATTCAATAATCGCGGCACCTACGTTATCACGCCTAATATTATTGGCGGCGAAGCGGCTATTGCTCCCGGGACTGGCCCGGTGCTGACTCTGAAATTCGAGATTCCAGCCGGAGCTTCCGGTGGAACCAGCTCGGTGTCTTTTGTCAGCTATGGTTCAAATTCACCGAATTTCGTTTATGGCAGTAATCTGTATTTGCCCGAAACCAACAGCGCATCAGTTAGTGTTTGTGTCGCCGCAGGTGACGCCGATGGAACCGGGGCTGTAAACATAGCTGATGTAACCTACCTGATTGACCTTATTTTCAATAGCGGTCCGCCATCAGTCCCGACAAATGCAGGTGACGCAGATTGTAATGGTTCGGTAAATATCGGTGATGTTACATTCTTGATAGCCTTTATCTTTAACTCCGGAGCTGGCCCGTGTAGTTGCGCTCCATAATGCACCCCCATAAGTAGCTAATCCATAATGTGAGAGCGATATCTTAACGCTCGTGCAATGCTTGGAATTCAATTCATATTTCAAGCATCTGCGCGAGCGTTTTTTTGCGAAGAAATCGGAGTCAACAACTCTTGCAAAATCCACTCTCGCTAACTACAATGGGAATATGAACTACGCAAAACCATCCTCACTCGTATCAACAATAGCGACTCTCGCAATAACGCTAATGCTACTGTCAGCTTGCACCAAAGTGAAAACCAGCTTCACCATCTCAGGTACAGTTGAAACCGATGATATCGATCTGATAGCTCCTTTCTCGGCCGAGCTATTAGAAATAAGGTATCCCGAAGGCGCAATGATTCGAGCAGGAGATACTCTCGCAATTCTCGATACTACCTTGGTAGTTGCGTCTATGAACTCCGCTCGCGCCGCGGTGAATGAAGCCAGAGCTCAACTGGCGGATTTGCAAGCTGGTAGCGACAAAGAAAAAATTCGCGCCGCCGAAGCGCGGTTGGAGCAAAGCAAAGCCTCGGCCAAACAAGCGGTAGCCGATTTGGCTCGCGCAACCAAATTGCATCAGCAGGGTTTGCTAGATGACAGGTCACTTGAACAGGCTCAATTACTAAGCGCTAATTCCCAGCAGGCAACAACAGTAGCCGAGCAGGTATTGGCAGATCTAAGACGCGGGGCGAGAGTTGACCAAATAGTTGCGGCTAAGTCCACACTCAACCGCGCTGAAGCGGAACTCGCTCTGCGTAGTAAGAATTATGACGATGCTTTTCTAATCTCTCGACACAACGGCGTTGTTCAGATTCTTCCTTACCAAATTGGAGAGAGAATTCCAGTTGGACGACCAGTTGTCACACTTAGAGACCCGGGGAATCTGTGGGTTATGATCTATGTGCCGGAGAGCGATATGGACGCAGTCGAAGTTGGGGCGCCTCTGTCTTTCTCTGTTGACGCATATCCTGAGCGAGACTTTAATGGGCGCGTAGTGTTCATCTCCGACAATGCAGAATTCACGCCACGCAATGTTCAGTCTCCTGAAGAGCGAGTGAATCTAGTTTTTGCTGTGAAAGTTGTTGTGCTATCGGAACAGAAAGATTTGCGCGCCGGTATGCCCGCTGATTTTACACTACGATGAACTCCACTCTTCAACATCCAATAGCTCCAACTGACACCGAACTTATTATCGAAGTTCAGAACCTCTCAAAACATTACGATTCTTTGAAGGCAGTTGATGGCATTACTTTCGATGTCAGGAAGGGCGAGGTTTTCGGCATACTTGGCCCAAATGGCTCCGGCAAGACAACAACAATCAGAATGCTCTGCGGCATCCTCCAACCCAGCGGTGGCACAGGTAGCGCCGCCGGGTTCGATATTCTCAAGGACAGCGAGAAGATTAAGTCCCGCATAGGATATATGTCACAGAAATTTTCTCTATATGACGACCTAACAGTGTTGGAGAATTTGCGCTTTTACGCGGGAGTTCAGGCGATTCCTCGCTCAACTCGCAAAGAGCGGGTGCGCGAAATGTTGGAGTTGGCAGGTTTGGTGAATCGTCAAGAGCAACTCACTGCCCATCTATCGGGAGGCTGGAAACAGCGCTTAGCGCTTTCCTGCGCCCTGATTCACAAACCTGAGATAATTTTCCTCGATGAACCCACCGCTGGTGTTGATCCGGTTTCACGCAGACGATTTTGGGATATGATTCATCAAATTTCGGATACTGGAGCAACTTTTTTGGTGACTACTCATTACATGGATGAGGCCGAGCAGTTCAATCGACTATTGTTTATGAGTCAGGGGAAGATAATAGCTGAAGGCGCTCCTGAAACTATCAAGAACGAGCATTTTCATAATGAGCTTTGGAAAGTGGAATGCGATAAGCCGGCTAGAGCCCTACGCGAGCTTCAGGGTCTTGAGGGTATAACCGATGTTTCATTACCTGGCAACGCGCTTCATGTCACAACCGCCAAATCATTCCCGGCTCCGGAAGTCATACAGCGTGTCCTCCAGAAATCTAGAATCAGCGTCTATTCTGTCAGCAAAACTCGACCGTCACTTGAGGATGTCTTTGTCAGTCTTACGACACTTGCCGCCGATGGCCAAAATGGAAACTTGCCGGCGGAGGAGACGAAATGATAAACTGGTTGCGCTTGTTTGCGGTGGTGAACAAAGAATTCATTCATATCCGAAGAGACAAACTGACATTGGGAATCATTCTCGGTATCCCAATTATCCAACTGACACTTTTTGGATACGCTGTCAACACCAATGTCGACCATATTCCGACTGTTGTTTGTGATCTGTCGAATTCACGTGAAGCGCGCCTGTTTGTAGATAGAATGGTGAACACTTCATATTTTGATTTAGTCGGCCATGTAGGAAGTTTTGAAGAAGCCCGCACCGCTATTGATCAGGAACATGCCAAGGTCGCAGTGTTATTCAAATCCGACTACTCCCGCAGTGTAAAACGCGGCTCTGCGGAAATCGGTGTTCTGGTTGACGCATCAGACCCGCTACTTGCCAGTTCCGCTCTCTCAGCTTCAGCCCAGGTCGGGCTGGATATGAACATCGAAATAATTGGCGAACAACTAACAGCAACTGGTGGTGTGACAGCTCCCTATGACGTAAGAGTTCGCGCGTTATACAATCCAGACTTGCGCTCTGCGAACTACATTGTACCGGGGTTGATAGGTGTGATTCTAACCATGACAATGGTGCTGGTCACCGCTGTTGCAATCGTCCGCGAACGTGAATCAGGGGCGCTGGAGGCGTTGATTACGACACCTGTCAGTAAGGCAGAGCTTATGATAGGCAAGATCATCCCCTATGTTGTGGTAGGGTTTATTCAGATGTCACTAGTTCTGCTAATAGCTATGAAGGTCTTCGATATTCAGTTGCGCGGTAGTTTTGTAGAATTGTATGCAATTGGCTTCGTCTTTATTATCGCGAGCCTGGGAGTCGGCATGGTCATTTCTACTATCGCAAAGACTCAGATTCAGGCGATGCAGATGGCTTTCTTTTTCTTTTTGCCCAATATTCTGCTGTCCGGCTGTATGTTTCCTGTGTCGTCTATGCCTTGGATAATTCAGAAACTCTCCCATGCGCTTCCGCTGACATATTTCCTTATCACCTTGCGCGGTATCCTGCTCAAAGGCAGCGCGCTGGCGAATCTTTGGGAATTCGTATGGCCATTGGCGCTCTTTGCGCCAGTGATTGTGATAATCGGAATACTCAGGTTTTCAAAAAAACTATCCTGACGTCACAGCTGTCCTCAACTCACGAACCGGTTGTTCCACAAACAGGCGCCGGGCCACCTGAGAAAATCCTCGCAATACTGTAGGTAACATCGGCAATGTTGAAGGCATTGGTTCCATTGGCATCGGCCTCATCATTGCAAATTGGCGGAGGGCCTCCTGAGAATATTCGAGCTATCATGAATGTAACATCAGCGATGTTGAATGTGCCCGAATGATCTGCGTCCCCGGCAGTTAGACAACATCCACATGATCCTCCACAGGAAATCAATGAAACATCATGTACTGTGTTAGCTAGAACCGCGACTCCGCTTTCAAGTTTTTGCTCCAAGTTCAGCGCTATAGGCGGGATAAACAACAGATCATATGTGCCTTCATTGACTACAGCAAACGAATACAATCCACTGCCGTCGGTGGTAACTGGAGGTTGGGCCAAGTTGGAACTTCCTGCTACCAACAATCTGACCTCGACGTTTCCAACCGGAGTGGCCCCGGGATCGGTTACCACGCCTGACAAAGAATGTGTTGGTAAGGGCAGTTGCCCTAGAGTAATGTCGATTGTGGTGTCATTGGCCAGTGCAACTGACAACAACACCGAGGAATCGACTATGGCCAGCGTAGAATCCGGTCTGTAAAGCAAATCATATGTTGTAGGCGCGAGTAACGCTGAATAATTTCCGAATGCGTCAGTCTTGTTTCCCGGGATAAATACCGTATCTCCGCTTATCGGGTCCTTGGCGGTCAAGCGAATATTTGCTAGCGGATTGGAATTCGAATCTGTCACTGTGCCACTGAGTAGCAATGCGCTATCAAGGATAACAGGAAGCGAGACGTTGACTGTGAAATTTACACTTGAAAGTAGTATCGGCGCCAAGTGACGAGCCAGCGGCGGCTCTATTTCAACATTGAATGTTCCCACCGGCACAACAGTGGTGAATGTCCCTGTCACATCAGTATTATCACCTAACAGAGGAACAGAAACAAGTGTTACAGCGTCCTTTACATCAATGTCAACATTAGCAACAGGAGCTCCGCTAAAACTTTGCACCGTCCCTGTAATAGTGACTCCATTGGGAGCTGTAACATCAATAGTGGTATCGATATTGACAGGAACAGAAAGCAAACGCACCGGGGCCAATCCACTTGACACTAATGGCTGTACATCGAGAGTGTAGAGACCAAAAGGAACTATAACTTGATAGAGCCCGCTAGCGTCAGTCTTGTCGGATGGGGTGAAAAGCCTAACGCCAGTCAATGAATTGGCAACATCTATATCCGCTCCAACCACCGGCGCCGAGAATACATCCGTAACGACTCCACTAACTAGCGCTCCCGCTAGTAGTTGAAAGTTAAGCGTAATATCAGATGTCACAACTACATTGGTGAGTAGCTGAGGAGCCAGTCTGTCAGGTAGCAACGGCGCCACATTAATATCGTAAGTCCCTGGCGGAACCAGGAAGCTGTAGTTACCGCTTGCGTCGGTATTATCTCCCGGCGTCAGGAGTTTTATTCCTGTGGTGACATCCACTGCGTCAAAATCAGCATCAAAGACTGCTATTCCGCCCGGACCAAGGACCGTGCCGGAGACGATCACAGCGCCTGGAAGAGTCACATCAATTGTAGTATTCGTCAAAACCGAAACATCGCGCAATTCTACAGGAATAAATGGCTCGCCATTTACAGGACGATAAGTGAGGCGATAAATAGCTGGAGGTATCACTACGTTATAGAACCCCAATCCATCGGTGTTATCTCCGGGTGGGGCTATTGTATTTCCAGTGTTTTCGTCACGGAAGTTCAGGTCAATTCCTGGAATACCCACACCCAAGGTGTCACGCACAAACCCAGATAGGATGCTACCGGCAACTAGTGACACATTCAGGGTAGTGTTGGCAGAAACGCTAACTGGTACTTGCGTAAACAGTAATCCAGTAGCGGTAGGCGGATCAAAGCGGACCTCATAGGCTCCTGCTGGCAATCCAAAGGGGAGATTGTCAATAATGTAATTGCCGCCAATATCAGTCATAGTGGGTGGAATTCCTAAAGGATTCCCGCCCCCGTCAAACAGCAACACATCAACGTTTGCAACCGGCGTCGCACCGGGATCTCGAACAATCCCCGAAATAGAAAACTGTGCCTGCGCGATCTGGGGGAACAATATACCTAGCGCCAATATGAGCGTAGCCGTCAATAGTGACGCTCCATGCGATTTGGTTTCGTATTTCATAATCCTGTCTCTCCGTTGCGAAGTAATTATTGAATGAAAAGCATTTTGCGAGTAGTTTCGGTTTGTGAAGTATGCAAACGATAGAAATATATACCACTGGCGACTGGCGCTCCGTTGTTGTCAGAGCCATTCCACTCAGGTGTGTAATACCCCGGGGCTTGAACCCCGAAATCAAAACGACGTACAACCTGTCCCAGCACATTATGAATCGTCAATTGCAATTTTGATTGAACGTTCAGCAAATATGGCATCCGTGTTACTCCATTAAATGGATTAGGAAAATTCTGCCGTAACACGAAGGTAGCAGGATTGGTAACCTGATCGGCGCCTAGGACGAGAGTCACTACCGTATCTCTCTGAAAAGAAACATTCACCAATGATATACTATCTCCGACACTCCCAGCGGGGGGAACAATGGAAATATCATATACCCCCGGCGGCGCAGTGACAACCAACTCCCCCAAGACATTGACTGTGTCATAAGGTGTAAACAATTCAATGCCATTGGAGAGCAACCCCAAGTCATACCCCTTTACTGGAACACCCTTTGAGGTTACTACGTGCATGGTGATTACAATTCCGGTATCCAGTTGGATAACACCCAACGTCGAATCCTGGGTCAAAGGCACGTTACTAAGTATTTTGCCAATAAATCTGCTCCCTCGCGGTGGAGAGAAGAGAATGTCGATCGTGGCTTTCGGTACTGACGAATTGAAAGTACCGAGACTGTTGCTAAGTGGTCGTTTGACCGTTGCAGGAACACGCCCGGGCAAACGAAGTGCACTAATCGCCACCCCAGCGATCCCAATGCCTTGTCTGTCAGTAACACGACCCGTCACATTGACTCTCGTGAGTGGTCTAAGTACGAATGACAACGACGTATCGACTGCAATCGCGACATTCCTCATTACAGACTTATCAAGAATCACCCCGAGAGGTGGGTCAGCCTTGAATTCATAGACCCCGGGAAGCACCACTACAGTGGCAAGACCATTTGCGTCAGTCTTATCATGAGGCGTAAACAAGCGAACCAGGTCAGACTCTCTAGTAACATCAATATCAGCATTCTCAAGAGGTATTCCGTCTTCATTTCTTATTGTGGCAGACACAAGCAAGCCAGCCGACATCGTTACGTCGACCACTGTGTCGCTTGCCAATGTCACGGAATCAAACTCAACACCAACAAACGATTGACCCAAAGGCGGTGCGAATTGCAGAGCGTATTGGCCAGGTGGAGCTATTATCTGATACTGTCCAAGAGTGTCCGTCTTATTGTTAGCCAAAGGAATCTTTACACCATCGTTCGTTCTTTTTAGTGTGAGTTTCGTCAACGGAATCGGGACTCCGCTAGTTTCCGCAACACTTCCGGAGAGAGCCACCCCGGGCACAAGCACAATGTTAATTGTGGTGTCCGATTGAATTGAAAGTGAATCTATTTGTCCAACTTGGAAATTCATCCCAGGAGGAGGCTTGAATCTCAAGCGATATTTGTCATGAGCAGGAACGACTATCCAGTATGTGCCTGTGACACTGTCGGTTTTGCCTGCCGGAGTATACACACGTCCACCTCCCAATGTATCGACATCAATGTTTACAACTCCTCTGATTGGAAGGCCATTCGCATCAGTGACTGTACCAGTAATGACAATGCCGGAGTCAAGAGTTGCATCTAGCAATATGTCTTTGAAGACCGACACATTCAGAATCCTACGTCCTACTAAGTGTGACCTGAGAGGCGGCGCAAATGATATGTGATATATTCCTTGCACGACAAATACGGTGTACTGCCCATCAATATTTGTATTGTCATTGGGAGTGCCTAGTCTTTGACCGGTAAGGGCATTATCAACATCAATATCACCCCCAACCACTGGAGCTCCAGCTCTGTCCTTTACAACACCATCTATTGCGAAGCCCTGAGCCAATGGCGCAAACAGGGACACTGTCATAGCTACAGATATTAAGACAAGCAGACCCTGTAGGGCGTGTATTTTTGTAGGTGTATTTTTCATCTAGTTTTTTCTACAGGTAATTCATTGAATCAAGTATCAAAGGATAATCTAAAGCGTTACGTCGACATTCAAGCGATTCAGTTTTGCAGTCTCATTTCGCGCCCCAAATGCATCGCCGGGTTTGAACATGCTAAAGGTGTAACGTAACTGAAAGCGCTCCCACAGCTCAGGCGAACTGACTATTACATCCATCCCCCAACCTAAATCCGGCGACGAACCATTGGGTCTGGCCGGCGGCACTACTAACGAACTTTTGCTCAAGCCCTTGTCAGGGCGATGTTGACGGTAGCTATGATATAGCGCTTCGATTGCCGCTCCTTGCTTGTGAATCGCTCCGACGCCGGCAGTAAGAATCTTGATATTGCTCAACTCCGGATTTAGCGCTTCGCCATAGTATCTGATTTGCGCAACTCCTCCCAAACGAGCGACGTTATCCTGATAGCCTGTTTGACGAAACTCCTGACTCTCTAAGTCACCAGAGACTTTGTCACCGGAGCCTATTGCATAGCCTAGTGTCAGATTAGGTTTGACAGCCCCCATTGGCTTTAACAAATAGGTAGTTCCAAAGTCCAGCGCCCAGGCGCTCTGTGAGCGTCCCTTGTCTGTGCCTCGCATCAGAGCCGCGTCAAACCAGGTGCGGAATGAGGAAGTAGGTCGACCGAAGTAGCGAATCCCCCACCATACAGGTTCTCTATTTCGAATTGAGGTATCTTTGCGCGCAAGAACATAGGCATTGGCGGCACTATGTCTGTCGAACCTCCAGCCTGCCTCAGCGTAGTAGTCAGTCCAGGGATCAAACTTACTTTTGATTGGTGACACAGAAAGAATCACTGCCGCTTGTGCGGTGAATCCGCTGGTGGAAAGATAGTGAACACGTAATGCATCCAGATAATCATCAAAGAGCCACTCGCGCGGCTCATCAAAATCCTGCCTACCTATTTGCAATGTAATTGGGGTGTTGCCGATTTCACTGAAAAGCAAATATAGCTGGGTGATGTCAACCTCACCGGCATTTGAAACCACTGCGTCACTATCAGAGGAAATCCCATATTTCTTACGCCAACGCACCTGGGCCAACGCTCTTACGCTTTCGCTTGCATATGCTGTAAGTTCAGCGCGCACTCCCGGCTGAATATCGCTTTGGTCGGCGGCGAAATTTGGAGAGAGATCATGCTCGGTTTCATCCTCCATCTCACCGCGATACTTAGCGGTAAACAGCAGACCCTTGGCAAGAACTATTCCATCCTTTGATGATTCCGCCTTACGCAGTCCGGCATACTTGAATCTGTCGTACCGAAGTTTTTCCAATTCACCTCGCGGCCAATTGATGTCGGTCTTGTTATTGAGAATTATTATCAGCCCGTGAATCTCAAGTGTATCAGGCGAAGCGCCGTCAACCGCTACTCGTGTAATGACACCCTTTACCTTTGAGTTGCTCTTCACCTGATGAGTCTTTATCTTGCGCGCCTTCCAAACATCCTTCTTACCGTCCTTATCACGAACATTGCAACTGACTTCAATTTGCTGTCCTACCTTAAGAGACTCAAACGACCCGGAAACTGAGTCCGCTTCCAAATATCTGGTCGACTTGGAAATATGAATCTTGCGCCCCAACACTGTTATGCTATGTCCAGCTGAATCAATTCTCTGAATAGCGCCGCGCAATTTCGGAGTACGAGGTTTTGGCAATTGCTCAATGTCCGTGGCAATCAAAACCCCTTCATCACTCCAGACGCCTTTGATTTCCAAAGAAATACCCGGCACATAGTTCAGTTTCATATACTCCGGTGACCCTTTGGCTTCGGCGCTCTTACTTCCAAAAAGAAGCCCGCCGACCAAAAGCGCCAGTCCAAGAGATAAAACAACTGTAAACCTTTTTTTCATGTCCTTACCCTTCAAAATACAATCCCTGATAAATATATTGCACAACCAGCGACTATGCCGCAATCATCGTTGAATATCCTGTAACACAATCAGTAATCAAAACCTCTGTCAAATGTTTCCACTTTGGCCTCAAAGAATATAGCATCGCCAAACGGATCATCGTTGCCCTGTACCACCAATTCAATCTACTGAGAGTATCTGCATCCAATGAGTTATTCTCTTCCGCGTATCCCTCGATAAAGCTCTTCTGCGCTTCTTGCGCAGTTTTCTCGTCAATTAACCCTTGCCGCATCCGAAGAGTAACATGCGCCAAAAAATTTGCCACATCAATTGTCGCATCGCCCAGCGCAAGAGTGTCGTAGTCGATTAGCGTGATTTTGTTCTTTGCGACAAACAACTGCTTATCGTAGAAATCCCGATGCGATAAAGTGACGGCGCCTTCTCCGTCGATAGGGACGCTCTCACTCAAATTCGCAATCGCGTCTTTTAGAGCGGAGTTCGTTTGTTTATTACGACAAGGTAGGGCGTCGGCCATCAGCAACAGATTGGCCTCCAGCTTATTTTTCTCCTCAAGGGCCGTGTGGGTCTGCAAGTGAACACAGTCGGGAACAGAACAGGACTGCATCATGCGTAAACTGCGTCCAATTCTATGAAACGTCGATGGAAATGATTCAGAATGTTGCTGGCTCTTCTCAAGCATTGAATACAAGGTGGGCGCGCTGACGGCCTCAGTTAATATAAGTCCTTGGGATATATCTGCAAAGAGATTTGTGGCCAATACAAAACTGGTGTCTTCGGTGTCCGTGGTTGCAGATTCAAGAATGTTATGAGCCGCCAGCGACTTAGCTGTTTGTCTGGGTCTGGCTATCCTGAGTATTGCCGAGTTGTTCGACTCATTCTTGCCCTTAGAATCGTGGAGCTTGCCACGCATCACAACTCGTTTGCCTAGTCGATACGCCAGTACATCTTGCGGAGTGAAACTCAATTCCGAATCTGCAATATGGAAGATTTCAGGTTGGAACCATAGAGCCTGACTAGCGCTCTTGAAACATTTGGACAATTGTTTCAAGCGCTTATCAAACGGAAAGAGATACAGGGTCATTTGAAGTTCAGAAATGTATGTTGAATTAGTCTCACTTGTAGATGATCCATCGGCGCTCTGGACGGTAGCTCCAAGCTCACCAAACAGTATTACAGATCTACTCCACAATTCGTCGTCACTACATACATTGTGTCCAAACTCAAGCACGTACTGAACAAGAATAGTTTTGTCCTTGCGAACAAACACTCGCGGAACTGTCACACTCTTAATACAAGCGTCAATATCAAAGACTGAAGAGAGTCTATCTTCGAATAGCCGCTTGATGTTTTCCAGATCTGTAGCCTTAGCGAGAGCAGAATTCATTGGGCCAACTCCTTATCGCATTGATTGAGCAGTTCCAACAGAACTTCGCGCCACCGGCTATCATGTTTTCGGAAAGGGATAATCGCCAGAAAGAACATCCTACAAGCCACCCAGAAAGCAAGTTCATCCCTGTCGATAGTAGCGCCGCTTGTAGTTTCGTATGCTGACACCAAAGTCTTCTCCATCACAGAAGAATCAAACGTTGTCTCTCGCACTGAATGCCAGCGAATATGGGCAATGAAATTCGCCAAATCGGATAGAGGCGGCCCAAATTGCGCTCTATCGAAATCTATCAATCCCACTTGCCCGGGCTGGCAGATAACCTGACCTGGATGGAAGTCTCCATGTATTAGACCCAACTCATTCACATTTGTTGTGGCGGCATCTGTTAGCCGCTTACATAGTCTGTCAATCTGTGTGACAGCCTCAGGAACAATCGCCTTTAGGTATGAAGCAGTCTCTAAGAACGACTGTTTCATGTCACGAATAAATTCACCTTGAGAGATGTCAGGAAACCCGGCGCCGGAAGACTTATGTAATGCCGCCAACGCCTCTGCTGTTAGCTTTAAGTATTCCAGGCTCTCATCATTACCTGCTATTGCATCCAGCGGCTGGCCTTCGATTTCCTTAAGGAACATCGCTCTGCTCTCGGGCAAATAACAAATCGGCTCAGGTGTCAACAGTTTTCCTGCTTGCTTATGCTCACTACGAAGCTTCTGCAATTGCTGATATAGTTGAGCCCCACGTTCATCAGTGTAAAACCGGGCATAAAGCGTAAGCGCTCGCCTATCTCCGCTCTGACGATGTGTCGCCTTTGTGCGAATTCGCAACACCGCGCGTCTTTCCGGCTTGTAACTAACAACTTCAACGCGAAGCTTTCTGTCAGAAATCCTCCACTCCTCCTCTGGGAAATCGGAAAGCTGTAGATACAACACTCGCTGAATTCTCTTTGGCGAGTTCAGAGCTCGTAATCCGCCTAGTAACGCATCATTGGGGAAACGATACAGTATTGCGTCGTATTCAGGAGCTAGCAACACACCTGGAGTGTCGTCTGTCACAACCCATTTCTTACTTGCGGACTTCAAAGAAGCGCTTTGATATTCGGAATTATTGAGCGCCTTAGCATAGCAATGTATCTCACTACTATGGCCATCAGCAGAAACGCAATCCAATTTGTACCCGACAATACAATTTGTGTGCGGCTTGTAACGCACGTAGTCAACTCCGCATGAAACAACAGCCTCAGACGAATCTCTCAACCACAACGAAAAGCGCTCCAGCATTGAGTCTGTGTCAAAGAGATGCTTCATCCTCGGCAGGACGTCATCCTGCGGAATGACCCATGGGGCATTCGGTGGCCCTATGTTTGTTTCAGCTTTTCTCATATTCATAGCGGCCATCAATCTCTATGCCCGATAACAGTGTCAGACTTTAGCGGAATCTCTTGTGAAATATACCTCGCAAACTCACCATTACGGTCTCTTAAATCTTTCAGAGAGCCTTCTTCAACAGTAGCGCCGTCACGCATAAATACGATATGGTCAGCAAGGTCGAGATAGTTCAACCTATGTGTGATTATGATAAACGTACGTTGCTCTTTGAGATTCGCCAGCGCCTTCATCACGTCACGCTCAATATGAATATCCAATCCACTTGCTGGTTCATCAAGAATCATTATCGGGGTATCTCTCAAAGCCGCACGTGCAAAACTTATCAATTGCCTCTGCCCGCCAGAAAGAGTCACACCACCCTCACCTACTAGTGTTTGATAGCCGTCAGGGAATTGAGTAATAAAAGAATGCGCGCCAACGCGCTTCGCCGCCGCATATATTTCTTCTTCAGTTGGTCTAGCCTTACTGAAAGCGATATTGTCATAAATGGATGTGCGAAACAGAAAGGTATCTTGCGTTAATGGTGTAATACGTTTGCGCAAGCTTCGAATCTTGAAATCTGCAACATCAACATCGTCCAAGAGAATCACACCGGACTCAGGCTTATACAATCGCAGAAGCAATTTCGCCGCTGTGGATTTGCCCGCTCCATTCGAACCCACCAAGAGCGTTGTCTTTCCATGTGGAATCCTACATGAGAAGCGATTCAACGCCTGCTTCTGATTTACATAGGCGAAAGACACATCCTTAAACTCAAACTCACCCCCAATTCCACTTGCGGACTTAGCGTCATCAACGTCCTTGACCTCCGGCTCCAGATCAAAGATTTCTAATATCTTCTCGGCGCGTGTCGTTGCCTTGGCAATTTTCGTAGTGAGTCGCGCAATACCTTGAACCGGTCGATAGACCCCGCGCAAATATGAGAGGAACACTATCAAATCACCCGGAGTCAAAGCGCCTTCCAGAGTTCGCATCACACCGACAAACAACGCAACAGCTGATCCCAGCGCGGTGATTATCTCAACGATGCGCGTGTAACTAGCTGATAGCTTAGTTGTCCGAAGGTTTGCAGTGGCGTCACGTCCTAGTGACTTGCCTACTATTTTCTCTCGTTCTTTTTCCCGGCCAAAACCCTTGATCTGCGAAATACCGGCAAGTGATTCCTGCACCGAAGCCACCATACTTCCGTATCGTTCACGTTGCTTGCGAGCCGAGCGCTGAATTTTTCCTGAGAAACGAAATGCGGCAAACAAGAAAAGCGGCGCTATTGCCACACCCACCAGCGCCAATTGCCAGTCTATCCAGAACATCAAGGACAACATTCCAATGATAATCAGCAACTGACTTCCCAGTGTAATGAAAGTAGAAACCAAAAGCTCCTGTACCAATTCCATATCACCGGTTAGACGTGTCATAAGCTCACCGGTTTCGCGGTAATCATGGTATGATTGAGGTAAGCGCTGAACATGTGTAAACAGTCGCATTCTAATCGACGCCAGCAGTTGATGCCCCGCCGCTTTCGACTGCACTTCACGAGTGTAGGTAAGCAATCCGCGGAAAGCCGCTATCACGAGAATAGCCCCGGCGCAAATAAACAGAACAGTCATCGAGTCAAGGCCGGAGAGGAACGACAACCATGAAGTCCTGGCTTTGTCACTAGGGATGAGAATGAAATCCAGCGCAACTTTTAGCGGCCAGGGACGAGCCAATGTGAATAGCGCTACGCCGATAGCAGATAGACCGCTAATTATCAAACGTCCGCGATTCTCGCGAAGCAAGTCTCCGAATCTGCTGAACACACGTCGTAATGCGCGTACATCCACCGATTCCAGTCTGGATTTTACTTTGACACCTGTCATGCAATCTGCCTAACGCGTGGTGTAGACTCCAACTCGTTGAAGAGTTTGTTAACCTGTTTCATGCGTACATCCCAGGAGTGACACTCACGCGCCATTTTGTTTGCTCGCATTCCGAGCGCATGCGCGAATTGGGAATCATCTCTGGTTTTCTTCAAAGCCGAAGCCAGTTCCGGTATATCTCCAGGTGCTACAAGAAGCGCCGTTTCATTATCAGAAAGTAATTGGGAAATCTGACCTATATCCGATGCGACAATCGGTTTTCCCGATGCCATGTATTCAAAGACTTTCAATGGCGAAAAATAGAAATTCTCCGAAGCCGGATAGGGCGCAACTAGTGTGTCACAGTATGAAAGATAGAGCGGAACCTTGGAATTTGACACCTCTCCGGCGAAGGTGACCTGTGTGTCAATACCCAATTCAATGCATTTCTTCTCTAGTTCTGGGCGTACAGTTTTTCCGTCACCTATTATCAGCAAATGAGCGTTGCTATCTCCTTTGGCCATTAGCGCGAATGACTGAAGAAGATTGTTCAAACCATGCCAGGGGCGTAAACTCCCCAGGTAGCCAACAACGAATTTGTTCGCCAAAAGCGCCAATGTGCTATCTGCTACTTTCTCACTGTCATAGCTGTCTTTGCCCAGTGACTCATACTCCTCGAATCGGGAGGGACTAACCGCGTTGGGGACTACCGTGACATGCGCCTTCGGAGCGATACTGTGTATATAGTCACCTACTTCGGATGAGACTGCGACAATTCTATCAGCGCTGGAGAATAAGTACTTCGCAATAGAACTTGCTAATTCTTTCAAATGTAATTGACGATGCTCCAACGCTTCTTCAATCAACGGCGCATTGACTTCCAACACGAAAGGCAAACCCTGCTGACGAGCGAAATTTCTACCGGCAAAACTCAAGAGAGAATAGCGCTCGTATACCAGCGAAAAATCGTTTTGTTTCGCCAAATCAGGAAGCTGTCGTGACAAGACCGTATTGGCAAAGAAACTCCGAATTTCTTTGGCAACTGCGTCCTTGTCGCCTTTTTGCCAGCGTTCGTGAAAAGAGGCGGCATAACGCCGGAACTTTATTTTGTGCACTGGAGCTGACGGAGCGCTGGAATCAGCCTCTTTACATCTTGCGGCCACCAGCGTGACTTTTGAGTCACTACGCATTGCCGCGGCTACAAAATCACGTATATGCGCAGAGCCACCTGATTCACCCCACACCGAAATACCACGGTCGGCGCTGAGATAGAGAATATGGCGCTGTTTGTCTCGCATCATGCTGAACGCTGTTTAGCGAGCGATTTGTCGCTCTGCGTTGAGGAAGAGCTGGTAGTGACTTTTGTTGGGCTAGGCTGAAGCGAAGTTGAAAAGTATTCTACCAGTCGTCCGACATTTTTCTCAATATCAAATTCGCGCTCGGCTTTGAGTCTGCAGTTTCGCGCGAATGAATCTCGAAGCTGTTTGTCTTTCAACAACTCTTCTAATCTGTCCGCCAATGCATTCACATCGTCAGGTTCAACTAGGAAACCCTCCTTGCCGGACTCTATGATTTCCGGAATACCTGAGAGCAAAGTAGAAACCGCCGGAACGCCGCAAGCTAGTGATTCCAGCAGAGCGGTAGGAAGCGCATCGATATTGTTATCGGTGGCAGTTGTGCAGGGCAGACATGTCACAGTCGCCTTCTGTATCCATTCCAATGTCTCACCGCTATGCGCCGCGCCATGCAAATCTACCTCAGCGCCAAGATTACATTCAACCTTGAGCGCCTTCAGAGCTTCAGACTCAGAACCGTCACCAATGATAACGCAACGGAACTTCACAGCTCTCTCTTTGAGTATTGCGCAAGCTCTGAGAAGAGTATCAAAACCTTTCTTGGGAACCAGACGTCCTACGCCTACTATCAACGCTTCTTCTGATGTTGCTTCTGTGGAATCACCAAGGACGCCAAACCTATCCAGGTTTATGCCATTGTGCAGAACCACAACTTTCTCGTGTAAATCTTCGGGACAGCGCTCATCAATAAATTTCTTGTTGAAATGGGTAACTGTAACAACCTGAGCGGAGCTGGCTATTTTCTCTATCATTAGAGTTTCACTAAAAGGATAGACATAGATGTCTTTCGCATGAGCAGTGAGTGAAAAATCAATTCCGCTAATCTTGCTGGCGTAAAGAGCCAACGTACTGGGCAATGTCGCAAAGTGCGCATGAAACCTGTTAATCCCACGCAGTATGCCCTGCGAACCAATCCAGGCGCCAAGAATTACCTGATCTGTCTTAGTTCTGTCACTTGCTTGTAAGGCCTCATCCATCAGTGACCAGAAGTTATCCTGTTTATCCCTAAGAGCCTCCCAACTTTTCCCCAGCCAGGCGGGCCATTTGCGCAAATCAAATTCATCAAGGTATAGCACATCTGCCTTGAGATTCGCAAGTTGCGGATGGAAGATTCCTTCGTTAGGGCGCTTGGCTGAAAAGATAGTCACCTCCACACCCTTGCGCTCCAGCTCTAGAATCTCATTGAGAATAAAGGTCTCCGACAACCGAGGAAACATCTTTACCACATAACCGACTTTCAATTGCCTTGCTGACATTGCGATTCTTATCCTCTAACTGGTCAATTCCATTACCTGACCACAAATCGCGGCCGCGCGTAAACTACCATCTAAGTCAATACCACCAGCATCACGAATCTTCGCCAGTGGCGCTTCCTCTTGGTTCAACATTCTCGTGACTTTTTCAAAGAGCTCTTCACTGGAAGTTTGATGAGGGTCAAAAACTTCTACAGCGCCAACTTCGCCCAAAGACTCAGCCCGAATGATTTGTTCTTTGCGCATCGACATCCTTGGGGCCATCAAAGTACGCTTGGCGTATGACAGCGCATCAACTGCGCTATTGTAGCCTGCAGTTGTTATCAGCAAATCACTGGCGCACAGAACATCGGGAATCCTATCTACCGAACTATGAAGAGTAACCGGTAAGTCTTTGGCCTCTGCTTCATATTCCCGGAACAACTCCGGTTTCAATAGCGGGCCTGTGATAAGAACGCTATCAAAATCAACCCACGCTTTGTTCTTTCTAATCATCTTCAAGTAAGCGCCAATTATTTCCGGGCCATAATAGTCTCCGCCACCAATAGTGACAACCACTAACTTCTTGTCAGTAGTACTTGCTATCCTCTCTGAGCGCTGTGACTTTGAACGCCACTCACTATCACCGACGTACCCACAATAATGGGTCTTGGCGAGTGTTGACTCGTCAAGCGCGTAATGTTCTGCGGTCGGGACCAATCGGGGATCACCATAAATCAGAATCGCATCATAGGTGTCTCGCAAAACATCATAGACCTTTTTCTCCTCCCAGCGATTACGAATCGTCGCCGGGTCATCAATGATCTCTCGCATCCCATATACAAGTTTAGATGAACCACGCTCTTGGTTGAGCCATTCAAATGTCGGAAGAAGCTCACCACGCATCCCAACAGGAGCATGGTCAACCAAGAGCATATGTGGTTCAAATGTCTTTACAATACCCAGTATAATCTCGGAGCGTATCGCCACTATGCGCTCTATATCATCTGGTAGAAACCTTGCGGCATATTCTTCATTATCAACTTTCCGCACCGAAGGTAACTTGACAACATCGATTTTTGCAGAAGAGGAACCTGAATGTGATAGTTGGTTAGTCACCAAGCCCACGTCAGGTGAACCGCTGATTATCAACGCCGAAATCTCGGGATACAAACTAGTGACACCGCGTGCGATTTTCAATGTCCGGCGCAAATGCCCCAGCCCCAGTGTGTCATGCGAATAGAATGCTATTCGCTTGCCAGCTCCGGTTATTGAAGAGGCAACTGAGGAGAGAATATTCTCCACACTCTCAAGCGCCACTGGAGAGCTTTGAGGAATTTCGGTTTGAATTCTTGCCATCACCTTTTCGTAGTTTCTCTGAAGCCACTGCTAAATCTGTCCCATTCCTGCGTACTCGTACCCGTGACGACGCAACAGTTCAGGCGGTAACAGATTGCGAGCGTCAAAAATCTTTCTGGTTTTCATAGTTGAGCCTAAGTTGGCCCAATCTAACAACTGGAAATCCTGCCACTCTGTAAGTAAAAGTAAACAATCAGCTCCGGCAAATACCTCATCACTGTCCGCGACAATCTCAAGTTCAGCGGGAAGATATTCGCCTCTCTCTTTGACGATTGGATCAAATGCGCGAACATTGGCCCCGGCTTGAACCAAACCGTTAATGATCGGAATTGTCGGGGAGCTTCGCATATCACTAGTGCCGGCCTTGAATGCCAAACCCAGAACGCCAACAACCTTGCCCTTGAGTCCACCTAGGAGTTTCTCGGTTTTCTCAACAATCATTTGATGATGACGCACATTGGCCTTCAACACAGCATCAGCAATCAACATCTGCTGTTGTGACGCTTTCGCCATCCCTATGTATTCTTTGATATCCTTGGGTAAGCAAGAGCCACCCCAACCGGGTCCCGGGTTCAGGAACTCAGAGCCGATACGGCTATCCATCCCCATCCCGCGAACAACTTCCATGACATTGACCTCTACCGAATCACAAAGTCCGGCAAGTTCATTGGCGAAACCAATCTTGGTTGCCAGGTATGCGTTAGAGGCATACTTAATCATCTCTGCGGTCTCATTGGTAGTAACAACAAACGGCGCCGGCTTGAGCATTCCCAACTTGTGTACGTGAATCACTGTGTCAATCGCATCAGTATCATCACCGCCTATTACAACTCTTTCAGGGTTGAAGAAATCAAAGACAGCGCTACCTTCGCGCAAGAACTCCGGATTGCTAATTACCGCCGGAGGACGATTCCCATTGCAATGGGTTTTGATAATCTCGCGAATTCTTTGGGCTGAGCCTAGCGGAACTGTGCTCTTTAGAACTAGTATCTGCTCGCTTGTAAGAAGGTGCGAAAGTGATGCCGCCACTTCGTCAAGCGCTCCCAGATCCGTGCGTCCCGATTCCAAAGACGGTGTTCCAACGGCCACAAAAATCACTTTCTGTCCGACTACTGCCTCATTGAGATTGTCGCTAAACGAGAGTTTCTTGTTCTTAACATTGCGCTCTATCAACTCGGCAAGCTCCGGCTCATAAAAGGGAATCTTGCCCGAGCGCAGAAGCTCCAAGCGCTCCTGATCTTTCTCAATACATACAACCGAATGACCAAACTCGGCGAACCCCGCCGCAGACACCAGCCCCACAAACCCCGCTCCGATTACTGCTACGTTTACGCCCGGCAGTAATTGACCGTTGGCAACAGGCTTAGAATCTGAGGCTGGAATCTCTGAAGATTCAGTTTCATGAATCGGTTTCATATCTTTTCAATCCTTAACTCGGTAGTTCCGCGGCGCAATGAGTAGGTCCTGCCTGATTCATTGCCCTGGAGATTCGCTACTTATTGTTTTCTCAAGGAAGCTATTTGTGCTGACAACTGCCAATCCTCTATTGGTATTAACAAAAAGGGCGCCGGATGGCCAATACTGCTAACATCCTGGTAGACACTGTTTTAAGCGGCCACCCTCTAAGGCTGAGACTATGCCGACCTTCATCAATTGTTCATATAGACATTATTGTTTATATGAACAATACTAGCGGCGATTGAAGTCACGAGGATTTAGCTGATGTTTGCTTATCCTATAACGCAAAGCCTCTCGGCCCAAACTCAAAACCTGGGCAGCGCGACTCACATTACCTGATGAAATCTCCAAGGCTCGTTTTATGATTTCGCATTCTAATTCACCAAAGTCAGCCCCGGTTTCCGGGACAAGTGAGGCGACAATACCGTTATCATTCTGAAGCTCAGAGGATTTTTGGCGTAGCTTAATATTGAGATCTTCAGCGGTTACATCCGGCGCGTTTGACAAAAATGTCACTCTTTCGATTAGTTGCTGTAATTCACGCACATTACCCGGCCAATGATATGCCGTAAGCGCTGAGGCGGCTTCGGGCGTAAAGGATTTCTCGACACCATACTTCTTGCAAAACTTCTGTAAGAAAATCGTCGCCAACTCAAGAATGTCCTCTTTGCGCTCCCTCAGTGGCGGAATGTGTACAGTGAGATTATTCAAACGATAGTACAAATCCTCCCGGAACAATTCGGCATCCAAAAGATCACGGTTAGTCGCGGCAATAATGCGTACATCGAGCGGAATATCCCGCAATCCGCCGATTCTACGAAGAGTTTTTCTTTCAATTACCTGCAGTAGCTTTACCTGAGCTTCCGATGAAAGGTCACCAATCTCATTGAGAAAAATTGTCCCGCCGATAGCCGCTTCAAATAGCCCGCGCTTGGGTTTTTGTGCGCCGGTAAACGAGCCTTTTTCATAACCGAATAGCTCGGCCTCCTCCAGACCTTTAGGAAGGGTGGAACAGTTCACTTCAATGAACGCCTCGGGACTCAACTTGCTACGATAGTGTATGGTGCGCGCAATCAAATCCTTACCTGTTCCAGTCTCTCCCAAAATCAAAACCGGCGGATAATCTGACGGCCTTTCCAGATTCATTCCAACCACACGCTCCACTAATTCCGACACCTGTTTCATCTTAGGAGAGTGACACACCAAGTCTCCGCCCAGCGCCTGCTCGGCGTCACGATCGTGATAGTAGGTAATCTTCTGACGAATCCTTGAGTTATCGATCGCGCGCGTCACTGTCATTGACAGCTCTTCCATATCCAACGGCTTACGCAGGAAATCATTGGCCCCCAGACGCATCGCCTCAACCGCCGCGGCCATTGTTCCATGCGCAGTGGCAATAATCACAACCAGGTCCGGGTCAGAGTTCCGCAGGCGCTTCAAAGTTTCGAGTCCTGAAATTCCTGGTAGCTGTAAATCAAGAAGCGCTATATCCATTTTTGATTTCTCTAACAGAGAGAGTCCAGCCTCACCGGTAGATGCGACATAGCAATCATGACCCTTGCCGGTCAAGTACCGCGCAGTGGACTTCGCCAACAGAGATTCATCTTCAACAATTAATACTTGTGCCATTACCGGCGCCTACTTTTCTATAGTTAATAATTCCAAGTTGTTTCAAATATCAAGTTGCGACTCCATCACGTACAGGTAGTTCAGTTCTAACTGTACATCCTGTACCGGAGGAATTCTCAACATGTATGCTTCCATTATGCGCTTCAAAAATCCGTTTGGCTTGCGCTAAGCCCAGCCCTGATCCATTGTCCTTGCCGCTGGCAAACAGACGGAACAGTTTGCCTTGCATTTCCTCGGAGACTCCCGGGCCATTGTCACTGATTGTGACACTCACCACACTAGAGCCATTATCATCGACCACCACATCGCTAACAACTGTTACACAACCAGATTCACTAACAGCGTCTATTGCATTGCTAAGAATCGCACTATAGGCCTGCTCCAATAGTGACACATCGGCGTATACGTGCGGAAGTTTTTCACCAAGTCTGCAATCCAAATTGATGCGCTTCTCTTCTATAGCGCTTTGCGAGAGACGTATTGTTGCCTCAACAGTCATATTGACATCCGCTGATTGGGGATGATAGTCCAATGGTTTAGCAAACGTCATCATGCGTTGCACCCAAATATCCAAACGGTCGATAGACTCAATCATCTCGGCGATAGAAGCGTGAGAATCAGATTCACTCTGAGGTAATTCCACTTGAAGAACCTGCGCGGCGGCTCGCACACCGGCAAGCGGGTTACGAATATTATGAGCCGCATAGGCCGCCACTTCACCCAGCGCCGCCAATCGTTCCTGATCGCGCAAGCGCGACTCGAATTGACGCAGAGATTCCGCCATACGATTGATGTCCCGACCTAGCGCCCCCCATTCGTCACTATCACCTTCAGGAGCTGTCACAGTAAAGTCACCTGCGCTAATCGCCGCAGTTGCAGTGGTTATGCCCACAATCGGAGTAGATAGCCAGCGGCGCATCAAACCCAACGCCACCAGCAAAACCAACATAGAAGCGACTCCAACACTGACTACGACATAAGTCGTCTTGGTGGTAGCGCTACTAGCTGACTGGAAAGCCGCCGTCATTTCATCACGATAGAATTGATTCAAAACATCCACATCATCGGTAACTTCAACCACTATTTCGTCCAAACGCTCTTCGAATTCAGGATGCGAGCCCACTTGCTTTGCTAACTTCCCGCGCATCAACCAAACCAACTCATCATGAGTCTCACGTAACCCCTGCACATGATCATTCTCTGTTTCTGTAAGTGACGAGTCTTCCAGGACCTTTATCAAGGCGTCAATCCGCGCGTCAGTTCGAGCGAACATCTTCTCACGTTTCGACTCACTAACCGTTGAACTCCGCGCATTGCTGATTAAGAGAATCAACTCGGCGCGAACTCTTTCTGAATATGCCCGTTGTGAGGATATCCGTGATAACGTATCTGCTGACTCGCGCCAGCTAAGCAACGCCATCAACGAGGAAACCCCAATCACCACAGCTACTACCAGCGCAGTTCCATAGCCAATCAGCAACTTTGAGCGAATAGTCATCAGTGGGGGTTACATTTCTCTTTTGACGTAAGTTCTTCCTTCAACTCCTACCAATATAGCTGTTGAACTACGGTAGTTGCAAAGATTACAGCGATACGCCCTGTAAAATGCCTAGAGAGCCGCCTCCTTCTCTTTGGCCGTAGCAAACCAAGCCACTGTTTTGCGCAAGCCCGACTTCAAATCTACCTCTATTTCAAAACCCAGGCGCTCTGCGGCTTTGGCCGGATTCGCCAAAGTCTTCGGGTCATCACCGGGCTTCAGCGTTTGATGCGACGGGGTCGTTGACAATTCGAGTATATCGCAAATACTGTTGTACAAATCGACAATAGAAGTTTCCACACCTGAGCCGACATTAAAAGTCTGGCCGATTGCCGCCTTTTCTTCTGAAGCCAAAACTATTGCCCTGACTATATCATCGATGAAAATAAAGTCCCGGGTCTGTGAGCCATCACCGTAGATAGTTGGCGTCTCCCTCGCGAGCAGCAAAGTTGCAAATGTCGGAATGACCGCAGAGTATTGAGACTTAGGGTTCTGACGAGGTCCATAGACACTGAAAAATCGCAAGCAAGCGGTATCAAGATCGTACAAACGCTGATACTGATCACAGAGTCGCTCGCCTATGAGCTTGCTAGTGGCGTACGGTGAACTCCCGCATAATTCAATGTCTTCGCTATAGGGGAATTGCGTTGATGCGCCATAGACCGACGCCGAAGAAGCAAAAACAAATCTACTCACTCCACCGAGCCTGCTAGCCTCCAGCGCATTCCAAGTCCCCTGAAGGTTCACTTCCCAGGTAGGTCGTGGTTCATCCACTGAAATCAGAACAGAAGAAATCGCCGCTAAATGAAAAACAACATCCGCTCCCGCAATAGCAGTTTGCAAAACGTCCAAGTCTCGAACATCACCTTCAACAATCGAAATCGAGTTCTCAACACCCTCTAAATTCGCCAGCGAACCAGTAGAAAAATCATCAAAGACAACTACCTTATCGCCCCGCTCTAGAAGCTTCCTGACCAAATGCGAGCCAATAAATCCAGCTCCACCTGTAACCACCGTTGTCCGCATTCAATTTTCCTTTCAGGAAAAACTTCGAAACTGCCGAGTTGTTTGAGTCATTATTAGACCATTTACGTCCACATCCATTGCAGGCGCTACCTTCAATACTATCAAAAACAGCGCCAAGACCACAGAATCAGATAACATGCTACAACACAGGTAGTTATACTTAGAGAGCATTTGGGCTGGAAATCGCTGCCCTTCGCATAATTGTTTATATAAACAATTATGCTCAACAAATGTTCATTTCACCGCATACTTCAAGTCCCAACTACATCTAGCGCCTAAGATGTTGCGAAGGGCAATCGATAAGGAGGTCCACTAATTCAATTCATAATTATCGGTCTTGGAAATAGAACAAAGCCCAGCTCATAGCAGGCGGAGAATAACTTAACGGATTTTCTAGTATGTGGGGGGGGATATGGCAACGTCACTGGCGGAGAGACAGGGATTCGAACCCTGGTGATTTCACTATGTCGTTGCAATGTAACAGAATACGCCTAATTGCTTGTAAGTTAGAGTCTTAGCGGGTTGTAGCGCCGTGTAGTTGGTATGAGTTCCGTTGAGTTTAGTGAAGTCCACGGTTAGAAGGAGGTTAGAACAGCATCATTGCGACTTGAACAAAGAATCAGTTTTTGGGCTCATAATCGAGTAATTTCTAGTCATGGTCCTCGAGTTGTCCCTGTTCTGTGTGCCAATATCTATAACTCTTGTTTTCCATTTTCGCTGATGGTAACTCGCGGAGTCTATGGCTACCGCATCAACAGCGTAGACAAGGTAACGTACAATCATGTCGATAGCTATCCCGATATGCTTGGCGCGAGGGTTTTGAACTATGTAAGTCAGTTTGATTACGAGGAAATGCTGCAGGCCGCCGAACGAATCAAGCTGGTAAACAAGGATGATATCGCTGAGAAAGAGTTGGTGGAACGCTACATGTTCTACGCAGATCTTGATGTCTCAGATTGTGTTTTCGACAGATGGTACTGTCTCTTGCGAAATTCACAAGGGAGTCTTCATCTGTATCACAAGAACTTGGAGCATATGATTGATGCGCGTGTGTTCTTAGCCGACAGTTTCTACTGTAGATGGGCGTATATCATAAATCTCGATGAAAAGATCCTCGAAATCTATAGAGGTTCAAACAGCGATCCGAATGCGGCAGGGCGCTATGCTAAACTGCAGAAGGAAGATTCAAACGGTTACCACGGCGTCAAGCTTATCAGTGTGTTTCCATTATCGGGAGTGAAGCAAAGATTCATCCATCCAATAATTCAGTTCTTGAATTCCTAT
>JAJRPM010000014.1 GCA_024280775.1 Candidatus Zixiibacteriota bacterium
CTATTGTTCGTCTGAAACAGCTCTACAAGAGCGCATTTCGGCTAATAACACGCACACTACTCCCGATGCATTACACACAAAGGAATCCGGAAACAATCCAGTGTACATAGCCCAGAAAATAGAACTTCTTCAACAAGCCCGCAGGCGGGTACCCAGGCAAGTTGGATGCTTATTAACTCGGTCGTCTTACTGACGCAATTCGGAGCGGAGTTTTTTTGTCTCTTCGGGTGAGAGTTTCTTGACGGTAACACCTCGACGATCGGTAATCGCCTGGTAGGCGGCGCATTTTTCGCAACCGACTGGTTCATGTCTTAGGCGGGGGAGGATTTTCTTGCGCAGGAGATAGGCTACCGCCAATAGAATTGCGGCCCATACCAGTATGTCTTGCCAGCCGATTGATTGTAGTTCGTTCATTATATTCTCTTTCAGAGTCTCCGCTAACTAGAAACCTAGCGCCTGCACAAGGTTATACGCGCCCCAGCTCGCTAAGTATGCCAGAGTCGTCATATAAGTGAAAACAAAAGCCGGCCAGAACCAAGAATTGGTCTCACGCTGGATAACCGCCAGCGTCGAGCCGCATTGCGCGCAAAGCGCGAAGAACACCATCAGAGAAATAGCAACCGCCACATTAAAAACCGGCTGGCCGGCAAGCTCGCCATCGTCCCAGGTAGCCTCACGAAGCTTGGCGACCAACGAACCGGAGGTTTCATCCTGCCCTTTGCCTAGATTATAGATTGTCCCTAGTGTGGCAATCACTACCTCGCGCGCCGGAAATGCCGAGAGCGCCGCTATAGTGATTTTCCAATCCCAGCCTAGCGGTCTGAAAACCGGTTCGAGAGTATGCCCCATACGTCCAATATAACTCTGGCGTAGATTCTCTCCAGCTAATTGATTTGAAAGGACTTGTATCAGCGAATCACTATTGTTCACAGAATTCAGGCTCGCGGCGCTTTGTTGTTCGATTTGCGCTACCTGCGTGTCATAGGCGCTTTGCAATTCCGGTGAGCGAGGATAGTAACTCAACGCCCAAACGACAATTGTGACTGCAAAAATCACTGTTCCAGCGCGCTTCAAGAAGGCGCTGGCGCTGATCGAAACTCTAATCCATATGCCCTTGAGAGTCGGAGCTTTGAATGTAGGCAACTCCATCACAAATGATTCGGATTCGCCTTTGAGAGCAGTAGCTTTCAACGTCAGTGAAACAATCACCGCCACTACCATTCCGAGAGCATATAGTCCGACTAGTGTAAGGCCCTGCGAGTTGAAGATTCCGAAGTAACTCTGGAACGGGATGAAAGCGCTAACTAGCACCGCATAAATGGGCAATCTAGCGCTGCAGGACATCAAAGGCGCCACTAGTATTGTCAGCAGTCTTTGGCGACGACTTTCGATTACGCGAGTGGCCATGATTCCGGGAATCGCGCAGGCGAATGATGAGAGCATCGGCACAAATGATTTGCCGGAGAGTCCGCACCAACGGAAAAGACGGTCGACGATGAACGAAGCGCGCGGCAAATAGCCGGAGTCTTCCAACAAACCAAGAAAGAAAAACAGGATTATAATTTGCGGTAAGAAAATTATGACAGAACCTACACCACCGATAACTCCATCGACGATTAGAGAACGCAAAGCGCCCTCCGGTATCATCGAGCCAATGAATGCGCCGACTGCGGAGGTTCCCGAGTCGATTAGATTCATCAATGGCTCAGCCCAAGTGAAAATTGACTGGAAAACTATCACCATTATCCCAAGAAGAATCAACGGCCCCCAAAATCTGTGCAAGACAATGGAATCAATCTTGTCTGTTCCGCTGACTCTTTTTTTGCCGGTGTGACTGATTACTTTTTCGGCAATCTCCGACATGGTTTTCGCCAGCGGATAGGCCTCGGCAAAGGGCAGGCCACGATATTCCTTGGCTAAATGGCCGCGCAGTTTTTCGAGTTTCTCACTAGCGTGGTCCTGATTGATACGCAGGAATCTTCCTTCAGCCGGACCACGACGGTCGAACAGAGCGCGGATAAGTTCGGGACGCGACATGCTGGCGGTTTGATTTACGTTGTTTGAGATACCGTATTCTTTTAGAAAAGATTCGACATCGGTATTGAATCTATGTAATGATTTTGCCGGAGGAATCTGGGTATGATTAGCAATGAGTTCTTTGAGACGATCAAGACCGCGTCCCTTGTGAGCGACGGCGCTGATTACCGGTAGCCCGATAATCTCTGAGAGCTTGTTTTCGTTAACACGAATACTGCGCCTTTCGGCGATATCGATTTGGTTCAACACTACCACCGTAGGGATTCCCGCCTCGGCAATTTGCGCCAAGAGGTATAAGCCCCGGTCGAGATTTGAAGCATCCAACACAACCAAAACCAAGTCAAGAGCGCTACCGGGGTCACCGTCTTGGCTCTTATCCCTATCGAGAGAGCCAATTAGAGTTTGGACTGCTACGTATTCATCAGGTGACATCGCCGAGAGCGAATAGCTACCGGGAACATCGATGATGGAATATTCGGTATCAGGGTTTTCGCTAAGAGAAAAATTTCCAGTATGCGCCGAAACTGTCACACCGGGATAATTGGCGACCTTCTGTCGAAGACCGGTCAGGTAATTGAAAATTGTGGATTTGCCGGAATTGGGATTTCCGCAGAGAGCTATTCGGATAACGCGGGATGTGACCTCAGCGCTCATGATGCTACATTCATGTATCTAGTTAGTGATGTTCGGAAGTTCGTTTCTAAACATCTTCAACATAAACGAGATCAGCTTCGCTTTCGCGAAGTGAGAGGCATGCTTCGCCGACAGCATATTCGATTGGATCAGAAAACGGCGCGCGACGCACCATCGAAATTGAACGCCCCGGGTAAACACCCATCTCAACCAAACGACGCCCAACATTGCTTTCTTCAATGGAGACAACTCTAACTGTTTGTCCCTGCTCTACATTGCTCAACTTTGTCATATCCTGGAGCCCCTCGTAAAGTACTATTGTCTTTTTCTTACGCTGCCACTATCTGCTTCGTAGTGACACTCACAGCGAGTCTTACATTCCACCAGCGCCACTAATGTCGATGACATTGTCACCTGCGCTTGACTTCCCTTTAGCGCTAGTATCAGTGACATCACCGCTTGCTTCACGCTGTTGGCGACACTTCAAACATATACCTACTACCTCAATACGATACTCTTCTGGCAAGAGCCCGGATTCATCCGCCCTGTCTTGTAAGAGACGGGTGATTTCACTAGAGAAAAATTCTTCTGTAGAGCCACATTTTTGACAAACCAAATGCCCATGCGGCGTGGCAGTAACTCTGTCGTAGCGCACTACTCCATCGCCGAAATACTTCTTCTCACCCAACCCGACTTCACAAATCAGCTTGAGTGTACGCCAAACTGTGGTGTAGGCAATGGCCGGGTCCATCGAGATTACTCTCTCGTGAAGTTCCTCAACGGTCATATGCGGCTCAGACTCAAAAAAGGCCCGGAAGATAGTCTCCCGCTGGGAGGTCATTTTCAGGCCTTTGGTCTTCAGAAAGTTTCTCATATCACTACCTACATCCCATCCAACTTCGCTTGCATCCCCGAAAGCTAATTGCAATCGGATTGCAGCTACATCGTAATTCTAACTCTTTTGTCGGAAATGTCAAGCGTATAATTAGAGAAAACTCTAAAAAATGTACCAAATCGGATAGTATTTGTATCTGCTTGTAAGACAACACTATAATGACGGAACCCTCGACTGAGATTTCCAAAATCCCACAAAAAAGGCGGGGATTTCCCCGCCTCATGACTGCGCTTTGCCCCACGGCCCTAAAGTCATTGCGAGCGAAGCGCGGCAATCTCGTGGATTCGTAGATTTGCCTTGGTATTGACTGGATTGCCGCGTCGTCAGGAGCTTTGCTCCTGACTCCTCGCAATGACTTTGTTAGCGAAGAGGCCGAAGCGCCTATTTACTTAGCGGCCTCTTCGGACTTCTTGGGTTTGGCTTTGGTGGCCTCGAATTCGAGAATGAGCTTGACGTCATTTCCAAGAGCCAGTCCTCCACCTTCGAGGATACTTGACCAGGAGACATTGAAATTCTGCCGGTCGATGGTAGTAGCCGCTGAGAACCCTGCGCGGGTGTTACCCCAGGGATCATTGACTACACCACGAAACTCGCAATCGAAAGTTACGGATCTAGTGACATTCTTGATGGTTAGGTCTCCGGTGAGTTTGAATTTGCCATCTTTGACGTCGCTGACCTTGGTTGACTTGAAAGACATGGTTGGATATTTCTCAGCATCGAAGAACTCCGCTGAACGTAGATGCTCATCACGGTCTTCATTGTCGGTGTCCACCGAGGCGATTTGCGCGATAATCTCGACTTTTCCTTTTGAGATATCTTTGCCGTCAAAATCTATTGAACCTGTGAAGTCTGTAAAACGTCCTTTGGCTTTGCTAATCACCAAATGCGAAACTTCAAAAGTTAACGTCGAGTGAGCTACATCGATATTCCATTTGTCAGCTTTTCCGGGTGTAGCCATTATCATCAGCGCGGAGACTGCTATTAGGAGTGTCTTTTTCATTCTCTTGTGCTTCCCTTTTTGTGTATATGTGGACTTGTTGTCGATTGCTTATACAAACTCGTTGCTTGCTGGATGAACCTGTGTTGTTCAAGAGATAATGGCAGAACCGCTTCGGGTTCTGCCCTACTATTCTGCTCTACTGTTCTGTCGCGCTAAGTATAGAGGTCAACGCGGTTCTATGCAAATGCAAGAACGCCCCGACAGAGTTCCGGTCGGGGCGTTTGATTGCCTACAGTCTGCTGAATTAACAACGCATCGCAACTGGGTTATTTGAGCATGACCATCTTGCGGGTCTGGGATAGTGAGCCGCGCTTTAGACGGTAGAAGTAGATTCCACTGGCGACCTTGCCACCGGAGTCTGAGGTTCCGTTCCACTCTACACTATACTCACCGGGGATTTCCTGGCGGTTAACCAGTGAGCGCACTTGCTGTCCTAGTACATTGAAAATCGACAATTCGGTTTGCAGGCCTCGATCTTTTGCATCACCGGGGGTGATGGTGTAATTTATAGTCGTGGTGGGATTGAAGGGGTTCGGATAGTTCTGGTGTAACGCGAATGATTCTGGCAGGAATGGTTCGGCATTGCCGTCATTGACATCGGTTTGAAGGTTGCCAAAGAATTCGAATACTCTTGCAAGCATCTCTCTTCTCTGGGTCCGTAAGGTGTCAATATCTCTTTGAGAAATCGCTTCAAATGGAAAAGAGAAGAAGGCCAGCTTATAGGAGCCGGAGAATGTAAGCGCATGGTAGGCGTCTGTTGGCGCTCCGAATCCTTGTAGCGCGGGTACGGCGCCATTTACTGGCGTCAACGCCCTTGCTGTTCCAATATTCCAATTGGACGCGCCACCGTTCCCGAATGTTCGTAGCTCACTTATTCCGTCACCAATAGGTGACCCAACGACCCCACCCTGCCTGGATGAGTAGTATCTCCCATAATCCACTGCATGTAAGTAAGTGGCGAGGAATACTGAATCCGAGGCGCCTAGTTGTTCAACGAGGTTCTGACCGGAGATAAGCAAGTTTCCACCGTTGTTTAGGTAACCCATGATAGCCAATTTTTGATCTGCTGTTGGGCCTGTGAGTGAATTGTCTCCGTATAACCAAATGACATTCTTATAGGGAATCATCTGAGCGCTGGAGATTGGGCCGCTGAAGGCTATTGAATGTGTGCGGTATGGGGCTCTGCGGTTAAGCATATCTCCGGCATAAAATTCAAGGTTCTCGCCTGCGGCATCGGCATTGACAATTAGAATTTCAGGAGCGCCAACATCGATTTGAAGCGGAAGTGTGATTACATTTAGCTCGTTGTCGGAATGGAACTCGAAGAAGATTGTATCAATGCGCGGCGTGACGTTTTGCGCTACGGTGAATGCGAACGGTGAACCTGCATTTGTTGTAGTGGCTCCCCTTCCGGTTAATTGACCGATGAACACTGAATCAGTGGTGAAGCTTAAGTCTGCGCTGGTGGTCCGAACCTTTACATAGGTTGATGCGCCATTGGCCCAAAGGTTGTTCACGGTGAATGAGAATTCAAATTGCTCACCGGCATCGACTGTTCCATCACCATTGCCACGATCGTTGAAGTCGGTACTAACCAGTTCCAGCAGTGGTCTTGAGTAGCTTCGGTCAAGGTTCGCGGTCATTGTCGGGCCGCTGGCCGAGATATTCCATACTGCCACTTCGGTTGTCTGGCCGATGACACTTGTATCACCGGTATTGGTTTTTGAATTGGTTGCTGTTAGATCGGTGAATTCGGCGCTTGTCGCTGAATAGGGATCACCGCCGTCACCCTGATTATTGGCTCCGAATGCCAGTTGGTCGAATCCATCGGCTTGTTCGAGAGCCACTAGATATCTGTTTTGATTCCAATTGCCCCATTTGCCACCGTTGCTGGGGTTTGCGGCTTCGTCGATGTGGTAGATTAGCAAACCTGAACCCGGCAGATTCACATCAAAGCCAACTTTCTGACGATTCTCCACTAGAAAGTATTCTCCGGCCGGCATGTTCTGACCGTTGATTCTGTATATCGTAGGTGAGCTTTCAACTTGCGGGATTGATACATCGCGCAGATTACCGGTAATAGTTGTTGAGGCGGCAAAACGGAGAAACACCTTGCTCCATGCGTCATAGTGAGAAGGAGTTCTGGAGCTACCCAACCAGTTTCCTGAGGCCATCACCGACCAACGTCCGAGTCCTTCGGAGTTAGAAGGGCCTGATTCGTCGAAGTCATACAGGTCAGGCAAACCAAGGAAGTGTCCGTATTCGTGAACAAACACACCTATCGGGGAGATTGTACCGTTTATGTAACTTTCTTCCGGCTCCATTGAATACGCGGATACAGAAACTCCATCGACATTCACTGCAGTTCTCAACTGCCATTTGTGCGAATGGATATCATTTAGACTGCCGTTGTTGCTGTCTTCAAAACCTGTTCCGGCGTGAACGATGAAAAGGCCATCCATCTTGAAGTCTTTCCCTTGACCGCCGGGGCCATAGGTGTCGAATTGTGCAAAGTCGTAGTCTGGGGCGGCGGCCAACACGGCATCTCGCGCTAAATCCTGGGCATTCAGTGCGAAGGGCTGTAGTCCCTGGCTTGAGCCGACATAGGTAGCATAGGTTTGAGGCATGCGATACCATTCGGTGATCACACCCTGCACCACGAACTTCCCATAGGAGTTCTCGAGATAGTATTCTGTCATTGAACCGCTAGAGTTACGACCGTCGGTAGAGAATAGAACGCTATCAAACATGGCCGGTGTCGCAGAGACACGGCTTACGTAATTTCCTACAGCGGCATTGTAAGGGTTATCAGAGAAGTCTACCAAAATGACCAGGACTTTGACTGTGTCAACAGCGGCCGCGCTTGATGAGCTCTTGAAGAGTCCATCATTGGCCGCTCCGTTTATCATCTGCATCATCGAAGGAGTGCGAAACGGATCTTTCTCCGGCGCATTGAGTCCATTTGCTTTGGCTGTGGCAATGACGCGTTGATAGTCGGCTAGTTTGCCTTCCTTTTGCAATTTGGCTTTGACAGTAGGATGCAGAGAAACTGCGTGTACTGGCAAATTGAGCATCGAGAGCGCAAACGCCAAAGCCAGTAGCTTCAGAAACTTGATTAGTTTCCTGCTAGCAGAGTTTTGGATTGTCGTAGTTGAGTTCATGTACATTCAGGTATTCTCTTTCCCAGTGTTTATAACTTGGAGGTGTTCGCTACGGTTCCCGCGAGGTTGAACTTAGATCTTGTGGCTCTCCGTTTCTTATACGAAATGGAGGCTAGCTCGATTAAAGTTTCAGCCTTGCTGAAATTCTGCTGTCCTACCGTGGCTTTTCCTCTTTGCATATTCTATATCTTCTCCAACACTAATTGTCTTGATAATTACTTTACTTCAACAATGTCATTTTTCTCGTTATTACGCCCTGTGAGGTTTTGAGGCGGTAGAAATACACACCGCTGGCAACCTGTGAGCCGTTGCTATCTTTTCCATCCCAGACAATGCGGTTGACACCCACTTCTGTTTGTCCGTCAAAGACGGTTTTGACTGCCTGGCCGAGTATGTTGAAAACCACCACTTGCGCGGTTTCCACTTTCGGAGAGGCAAATTCAATAGTTGTGCTGGGGTTGAAGGGGTTCGGGTAGTTTTGTCTCAACTCGAAAGTCTGAGGTAAAGCTGAGAATCCATCTCCGTTATCATCATCAATTCCAGTTTGAAGCAAGAATCTATTTCGGGCTTTGATCGCATTGTCAGCCAGTTCATTGAGATCCGCTCCCACCACCAGGGCTACCGCTACTTTGACGCTGTCTAATGGCGGCAAATTGAACGGTCCGAAATTCACTTGGGCAAAATAGTCATCTGCGCCGGAATTATCCAGCGCCAGCGAATCGGTGGTCAGGAACCCATATAGTTTGGTCTTGGTGAAGCCTACTTTGCCACTTTGGTTGCGACCGGTTACTACACCTGAGGATTGGGTTAAAGCTACTACTCCGACGGCTACGCCATTTTGATATTGGTAGAGCATATTCAGACCCGGGTCATAGCCGATATTGTCTGCGGCGGAATTAGCGCCAAGGTCAAAGTCATTGAAGAAGCCAAAGCGTAATTCGGTCAAGGGTTCGAGAGTCGGGTTGGTGAGCGAGAATTCGATTATCGCGAATCCGGCGTCGGCTGTGGTGTTGTAGGTTGTTGTGTTTTGCTTAATAAAGAGAGGAATCGGAATTAGTCCGAACCGGTCTGAGTACTCGCTCTCGCTGACTGACGCTCCAGATGAACCGAGAGAAACAGTCAACGGCTTGGAGGGCGCAAAGTCTGAGAAAAATGAAACCGCGTTTGAGTCACGCACCGACGAGGCCATTTGGATTAGATTGCGTCCCACAACTAAGCCCGATTCGTAGAGTAAATTTGCGCCACCTGCATATCTCAGTCCAACTCCTCCGGCTTGATAAGCGGAGCCACTTCCCAGCCCAAATTGGCCGAAGTCTGACACTGTTAGCTGTAGCTTGGTTGTTGAATGAGTGAAGATATCTCCAGCCGGAGCGGAGCCGATGGCGAGATCAAAAGTCACACTTCCTCCACCACCAAATGAGTTGTAATAATCGAGGGTCATCGCCTGTGTGGCGCCATGCGCCAGCGAGTCGGCAATCTGAATAACAAACGGAGTGAGAACCGCGCCGGAGCCAGTGGCTGGTGAGAAAACCAAAAGTGTTGAATCGCTGATGACAGAGACGCGACTTCCGTCCTCGGAACGCAGGCTACCGCGCAGAGTGTCATAGGCGCCAATCGGGGCCTGCAAGGACAAGGTGATACCGGTTGTCTCCCCGGGAGCGGCAACACCATCACCATCAGGAGCCACAGAAGTAATCAAGACTTGCGGCATAGTCGGCGGCGGAATCAACGCCAGTGCGCGAACCGCATCGGGCAGACCATGTCCATAGGCGTTGTCATTACCCGCCGCGCCGAGGTCCTGTGCGCTACCGATAATCGCCTGTTTGATTTGTGTGACTGTTGCATTGGGATTGTACTGACGCAAGAGCGCTACCATACCAGCGATGAAGGGAGCGGACATCGAGGTGCCGCTACGGAGTTTGTAGCCTCCGCCTTTATCGGCTGAATAAATCTGAATTCCCGGGGCCACTACTTCGGGTTTGATAGTTACACTATCGCAAGTTGACGGACCGCGGCTGGAGAAACTTGCTACTTGCAATGTGTTTTGATCAATAGCGCCGACTGCGAATGAATTCAAAGGTGAGGCAATTCGGTTGGCGGGTGAGCGAATTGTAAATGGATTCGGGCCTTCGTTGCCCGCCGCGAAGATTGTCACTATGCCGGCAAGTTCCACATTGTCTATAGCCGCCCAGAAAGTATTGTCACACGGGCCCAGCAATCCTACCGGTAATCCCCAGCTATTTAGAATCACATCGGGCATATCGGATGTTGTGTTGGGGTTGCCATCGGGATCAAGCGCCCATTCGAATGCCGCGAGTATATCTGATAGAGTTCCGTTGAGTGAACTTCCCTGATCGATTACCGCGGCGTTAATCCAATCTGCTCCGGGGGCTACTCCGAATGAATCGGTAGGAGTGTGACCTACCATGATACCCATAGTGTGGGAGCCATGACCGATATTATCGAAAGGAAAAGTTTCGGTGGAGTTTGGCGCGAAGAATGATGACTGCGCTGATGCGGTGGCGCCGTGGTAGTTGTCGGCCAGCGCCGGATGTGTTCCCTCTACTCCGGTGTCGAAACTGGCGACGATTCTGCCTTTGCCGGTTAGGCCCTGCGCCCAGAGTTGCGGAATTGATAGAGTTTGCAAGGCGGTACTGACACCGGCGCTTAGCGCAGGTAGTGACGCTGACTCTTCAACCGGAGTGACTGAGGCCAGGTGAACATTTTCTACTACACGTGAAACTCCATTGATCGCAACAATCTGTGTCAGGCTTGTTACCGGAACATTCAACAGGACGCTACGAGTTACCCAATGACGACGCACTAGCTTTACGCCCGGCAAAGATTCGATTTGATGCAGGGTTAATTCTTCGCCTGCAGAGTAGAATGAGCGCAATTTGTTGACAACTAGTTTTCTTCTGGCCGACATTTTTTGCGGCATGGAGCTGATTGTCGCCAGAGGGCCGTTGTTCAATTCTTCTTCGAAAAACACCAGAACCTCAACTGAGGCTGTGGCTCCTGAGGCGACTTGACCTGATTCGATAGCTTCACGAACCGAAGGAGTTAGAACTGCGAGACGTTCGGGGATAACTCCGGCGAAAGAGACAGTTGCAGTGAACAGTATCGTGGTAGACAGTATCGCAATGGACATTATCAAAGATGCCAACGCCCCAACCGTGAGAGGCTTGACCAAACTCTTTGTTGGTCTCAGGCATGAGGTATTGCGGCTCTGTAAGGTTCCTAGTTCCATAGCATATACTCTTTGCGCAAGAATCCTGCCGAGAGCCGGTTTGGGAGTGTTCTGCGGTCGATTATAGCCGCTCAAACTCTATCTGTATGACTGGCAACATCTTAACAAAGGCAAAACGATGAGAATTGGCTCCATTCTTGACCTGCAATGTATTGCGCCTCTACGCGCTCGATTGCGAATCTGAAGACTACTCTAAGAATTGTGCAGGTTTTTGCTAGATGAAGGTTTCAAATTCGTGTGGCTCGTTTCAGGACACAGAAGAGGATTCTATGGCGGTTATTCCTGAAACGAAGTATGTTGGGATTTCCGCATGCGCGGATAGTGGCTGACTTTGACAGTAACATAGACCGTAATGACAACAAGCTTAGTATTCAAAACTAATGAAAAGAAGCGCCTGGGCGCGCTTTTGATATTCGCGGCGCTGATTCGGATTCTCTACCTATATTTGTATAGTCGTCAATCCATCTGGAGTGACATTGTTGTCGATTCTTTGTATCACCTGAATTGGGCTGATTCAATTGCATCGGGTGATATTCTCGGACAGCAAACATATTTCCGGGCGCCGCTATATATATATGTATTGGCGTTTTGCCGGGCGCTGGCTCCCGATTCACTACTACTTCCCCGAGCGCTGGGTTCGGCGCTGGGTGTAGCTTCGATTTTTGTCACCTATCTGCTGGCGCGACGTTCTGCTCCGGGAAACGTAGGGCGGAATATAGGTTTGGCCGCAGGGACTTTGCAGGCGCTATATCCAAGTGTTATCTTTTTCGAAGCCGAGCTACTGGTGGATTTTCTTTTTGCTTTCTTGTTGCAGATTACTGTCTATCGTTTGCTGGTGGCACATGAGAAAAACTCAACGACGGGCTTTGTCATCGCTGGAATAGCGCTGGGTTTAGCTTCATTGACACGTCCGACTGCGTTGGCGCTGATTCCTCTTTTTGCGCTGTTTGTGATTTATTCCAAGCGATTCGGTGACTTGAAATCTAAGAATTATCGCGGGGCGCTGGCATTGATAGTGACAGCGTTGATTGTCATAGCGCCGGTTACGATTCGCAATTATGTTGTCGGTGGAGATTTCACGCTAATTGCCTCGTCGGGCGGAGTGAATTTCTTTATCGGCAACAATGCCGAATCAAATCCGATTAGCGCTTCCCTGCCTGAACCGTATGGACCGAATTGGACATTGGGTGACATGACAGGATTGGCTGAGAGCTATGAAGGTCGTCGGTTGAGCCCTGCGGAAGTGTCACATAGTTGGGCAATGCGCGCGGTGGATTGGATTGCGCATAATCCGGTTCAATTCATTTCTAATTACACTAAGAAGTTGTATCTGGCGCTGGGGGCGCGAACTTATTCGAATAATCGTTCTTTGGCTACTATTTTCGATTCTAATCCTGTCTTAAAGTTCAGCCCCTTGAATTTCAGTTTACTGCTGTTTCTGGCTTTGGCAGGCGTATTCAGCCTGCGCCGTTCGAAAACTCTATCTAGCGCCGCTTGGCCTCTTTGGGCGGCGGCCACAGCCGGGGCCTATTTGCTGATTGTCTCTCTGTTTTTTATTTCCGAGCGTTTCCGACTCCCTTCACTGGTGTTGTTGTTTCCCGTCGCCGGAGTTGGCGCCGTTGCGCTTTGGGGCTACGTTTCAACTAAGCGGAGGAGAACAGCTAAGGAGACGCTTAGGCCAGTAGAGCTGATTGTTGCCGGACTGATAACTGGTTTGAGCTTGTTACCCTATGGCAGGCCAGGAGACAGTTCACTTGGACGCGCTGAGTATCTGCAAGCCAATAAGTTCTTAAGCTCAGGTCAGCTTGAGGAATCTATCAATTCCTTCGGGAAGCTGTTGCAACTCAATCCCGAATATCCCCGCGCGGCTTTGAACCTTGGAGTCAGTTACTTCTTGAAAGCTGAACCGGATTCTGCGCGTTACTATTTTGAACGTGAACTATTGCGCTCCCCCGAGAACCCCGAGGCGCTGACTAATTTAGCGTCATTAGCTTTGACACAACAGGATTACACTGGCGCTGATTCACTCTCTGCGAAGGCTTACCAAATACGTCCCTATGATCTGGCTACTTTGCGAGTGAGAGTTCGAGCGCTTAGCGCTGTCGGTGAATACGAGAGCGCTGGACAGCTACTTGACGAAAACGAACAGCGTTTTGCAAATGATTCCAGGTATTGGTATGAGCGTATGAGGTATTATTTATCGCTGGAGACACCCGATAAAGCCGCATCGCTTGAGGCTCTTCAGAGGGGAGCGGCTCTCGACCCGAATGACACACAGCCGGTGGAGAATTCGGATTGGGCCTTCACGAGGAATAGTAGTGAACGTAAGCAACGACTGGAAGCTTCGGCTATGATACGCTATCAACTCGGTTACCTCGCCGGACTGGGGGGCAAATATGATAGCGCCGTGACCTATAGCTCTGAGGCGATTGCTCTTGATTCCACGCTTTCGGCGGCGTATGTGAATCTTACGCTGGGCTATTTGTCACTGGGACAGATTGATTCAGCCAGAGCAGTCTATCAGGCATCCATAAAGCAATTCTCTTCAGATGCTCCTGCAAGTCCAAACGGGCAGGACCTGCAGCGTCTTAGAGAGCTCATGAATCGTATACAATAGCTTCTATGTTTTCTCTTCCTCAGCAAAAAAAGGCTGAACCTTTTCAGGTTCAGCCCAGATGAATTCGGTAGTAATGTATAAAGGCTAGTAGACCAATGCCCCATTCGTTACTAGGTTATCACATTTTCCTTAGTAGCTTTGTATTTCGGCTGCGCTTTCTGCGCGCTTCATCTCATTATAACTCTTCAATTGCTCTTCATACTCGAATTGGTTCTTAAAGAATCGTTTGCCGCCAAAAGCCTCATTCATCATTTGCTCTCTGTTTCGCTTAACCTGTTGAGAAAGCTCTATGTACAAGCTGGCATATTTGCCTCCCGGCTCACCAATCGGTTGCGCGGCTTTACCAAAGCTCGGCCCTCCCCAAGGACGCGCAAATAGCCAATCCATCATTGAACTAAATGCAATCTGGAATGAAGCAGGCTCCATTGCTGAAGGGGTGAAAGACCAATGAGAGGTCCTAGTGAAGCCCTGATCAAGGCGTACCGCGACAACTGTTGCCTGGAAATCGCCAAACGGAAGAGGCCAGAACGGATAGACATTTTCGCCAAATCGAGACTTATACAGATACAAGGTTTCGGTGCCAGCTGAAGTGATCGGCACAATAAAGTCAACTTCCGGTAAGGCCGCCACTGAGTCCACGAAGGCATATTGAACCTTATCCTCTAAGTTACAATCCAAGCTGTCTGCCCATCGTAGATTATTTCGCAACTCGTTAAACCCAACAGACAAGGTAGGAAATTCCGACTCGGAGACCAACTCCGAGGGAACCGCGCCAACAAAGTCCTCATTTCTGAAAACGGGTAACCGGCCCAACGGTGAAGCGGTATCAGAAATCCTTGCAACTGCCATACCATACCAGGCCTGGAAGTAACCACCACGGATACCAAACAATCGGCCGTATGTTTTCGGGACCTGAGTTGGACCCACACCGTACAATTGCGGGACAATCTTATCAAAACCATTGGGTATGAACGAAGGCCGAGCCATTGTCCAAAAATTGACACCAGTCAATGTCCCTTGCACAATCCATTGTGTAGCTACATCGCCTTCTCCCTTAACAGGGAGCGCAATTTGCATTCTATCCTTTTGATAGATAACTACCTTGTGTTTCAAGATGTCCCTTAAGGTTGGTCCAACGGTAGCGCCTGGAGCAATTCTAATGGAAGAAGACCAAGTTAGGAAGTCTGGACTGGCTCCCATGATCACTTTCCTGAACCAACTTGGCCGCAAGTCCGGTGGGAGTAGCAGACTATCAGATCCTCCAAGAGCAAAAAGAAGAGTGTCAAATCCATCATTCTTACTACTACCAACCATTCCATTCATCCAGCCATCGATATAACGGGCGTAGGTGGCCTTTAGTGGACCAAACACTCCCTCGTCTCTAACAATCTTGTTCCTCACACAGGGCGCACTAAGGCCTTGGACATTGAAGGCCAGTCCGGAATGGTCAAAACTAATGACGAGAAGATCTCGCTCGTGCTTAGCTTCAATAACGGGAAAGAAAGCAAAGAAAGGAGTGGGATCAGCAACGAATGCATCATCACGCGCTCTAGCCCAAAAGAGGAATGAGTTTTGGCGTGTTGAGTCGTCATCAAGTAACGGCTGAACGACCGGGTCGATTAGCGGATCATTACGGAATAAATCAAAGAACGTAGTGTCTCTGTCTGTCGTCCATGGATTTCCAGTAACTGGATCGAGAGAAGATTCAACCAACCGACTAACGAAGGGACGCTGTGTGGAATCAGCCAAAATACTATCCAAGGCAATCAACCGAGGCATATCAAGCACGCTGTCAAATACACCAAATGATTTCAGCAACGCGCGCTGTGCCGCTGTCGTATCTACGATTATAACCGCGACACTATCAACGTGAGGTGTTAGAACATATGTGGTGTCGAAAGTATTCCCCAAGCTATCTGGACGAATCGCTACTATTACAGTGTCCGTTGTATCCGGCGGCGCGGTGAAGTCGAAAGCCGTGTCAACCAAAGTTTCGCCAATTGAGTAGGTGCGGTCAGTCGCCAAAAATAGTGGCACTACAAAACTGTCCATTACCAATGTTGATTCTGCTACAGTGTAAGGCCCAAACAGTTTCCACTCGAATTCAAGAGGAACTCCTTCTTCAAGGCCCGGAAAATCAAGCCTGTCGGACCCTGACCATTCAACAGCAATACCACCTTCACCAAACTGCTGCTTTTCAACATTAACAAACCCGCTTACCAGCCCAATCGGTGTAGGGGGGATGACTCTTGTGTCAGGAAAATGGTTGTTTCTTCCGAAGGTGCGATATACTACGCTCGAAATAGCCCCAATGTCATCAACTGCAACCAAGAATACATATTGCTGGAGTATTACATTTACTGGATCAGCGCTATCTGCGGCCAAAGGCACCGTAGCGCGATTCGCGGGGTCGTCAAGAGTTACTTCTCTAACCTCCCAGTCGGCAAACGGAATTGTAAGCGCATATTCTTCAGGTGTCATACCTACCGGCACATCAGAAACCTTGGCAACCACAAAACGAAATTCTACGATACGTCCGTCAACGTCAGTTCCAACCCAGTTTATTATAGGGTTCCTTGAGAAAGTCGAGCTATCGGGTGGTACGTTCACGAAGCGCACACTCGGCTGTGAATTATCCGTGCTGTTTCCTGAGAATCCCTTGGAGCAACCGGTATATAGGGCTCCGCTGAGCCCCAGAGCTATGACAAGAAAGAGTAGTGGGTAGGTTCTTTTCATTTTACTTGTAGATATCATCTATAAACGCCTTCTGCGAGGTTTGTCTGCCTGATTTACCTAATTCGCTACTTAATGCTTGCTTATTCTACTGAATTAAAAAACGATACTAAAAGTGAATCTGTGGACCTCTGTTAGAATTCGGTAATCCTGATAGGCGTAGTCCAAACGCAATTCACGCTCTTCCCCGAAGGGCAAACGTAATCCGCCACCAAAGGCCAGCCCGATGCCAGAAGATCTCAACTGCGCTCCGTCCACGATTTCGAAATCTGAATCCAAATCCTGATTCAAGCGCACTCCGGCGCGAATAGAATACTTGTCGTGATACCAGTACTCCATGCCGCCCTGATATTTTTCCAGGTTGTCTGACGGATGTGAACCTTCCATCGAAAGAATGGCCAAATGGTCAGCCGACTCGATGAGGTTAACTGAGGCTCCGAAATGGAAGTTGATTGGAAGCGGGGCCGGATTCTCAATGAGAGTCATATCCGGTCCGAAGTTGGTGATGGACATTGCGACTTTGAAGTCTCTGAATCCAGTGTTGTAAATGGTGCCAATATCCGCTGACCATCCGTTGGCGCTAACATCGGCTAAATCGGTGCCGAGATATTTCATGGTAAATCCAACTGAGAATCTGTCTGTCAGATAACGACCATAACTGAGCGTCAGTGCGTATTCACCCGCTGAGAATAACCTGCCAGTTCCAGTCGGACTGTTGTACGTGGTCTCCAGAATATCACCGGTGGACAAGAACGAACCGCCGATGCCCAGGACTCCGCCGATTGATTCCATCGGAAGCCCAATCGCGAAGAAACTAAGATTCATGCTAGATGGAAGCACAACCTGAGTGAACATGGCTTCCTTGTTATATAGGTATGGCAATCCTGCGGGGTTATAGAACACAGCCGAGACATCATCAACAACCGCAGTGAATGCCCCACCCATAGCCATTGCTCTAGCAGATACATCAAGTTCAAGCGATTGCATACCTGTTGAGCCAACCTTGGCTTGCGAGTACGCATTCGTTGTAATCAACGTAGACGCGCAAGACGCCAAAGTGAGGGCCGCGAGGGCATGTGTCAGTCTCTTATATTGCATATTTTCCCTCCTACAGGACGATCTCTTATTACTTCTTCAGAATATCAGCTCTTAACGAGCGGTGAAACATTCGGGAGACACCAGTCAAAAACAATTATGCGTCCCAACTGAAAACTTTCAAATACTATTTATACACTCCTACAAACTCATTTGCAGTCCCAAGCGCACTTCGCGCTCAGCGGCAAAATTCAACGGATTGTTCTCAAATACGCTACCACCCTGAATGATGCTACCTATAACAGTGCCAGCGCTTGCCAAACCTGTTGAAGAAAAGACGCTACGCGGATATTTATTATTAAAGATATTATTGACCCACAGAATGGCGCTGTAGTCAATGCCGGCGAGACGGAAGTTCTTTTCAACACGTGTGTTGAACAACAAGCGGCTCGGCCGACGGAAAGAATTCGGCTCCGGGGTTGTGCCCAACGGAAGTCTTAGATTCGGGAAGTCACGCGCCGGCGTAAAAGGCCTGCCGCTTTCGAATGTTCCCTCCAGACTCATCGTCCAGTCATCGAGAATCGGTATCCCGAAGAGCGAAGCATCACTTTTCTTCGGAACGATTAGCTGAACTGCTGTTTTCAGCAAATGACGCACATCAAAATCGAGAGCCTTTTCTCCGAGCGGCTGACGATCAATAGCGAAGTCATCCAGGAAGTTCTTGTTGGTCTGTGAGTCCTTTCCAAAAGCGAACGAATAGGTGTAATTAATTTCACCTGTAACAATACCACGACGCTTACTCAGGGTCATCTCAAAACCGCGGCTTCGCGCATACTGACTGTTTTGGAACTGCCTGACACGGAGCGCTCCGATGCGGACATCGCCCTGAGCAACTTTGTCGAATTCATCTTTGTAATAACCACCGAGCGAGATCGAATACGCGTCAGAAAGCGCGTACTGGACACCAAAACTATACTGAATGGTTTTTTCGAAATCCAAATTGTAGTTGCCGATTACATCGTTTCGGTCTGCGGAGGAAGAGTTTCTACCGTAGAGCAAATCAAATGTCGGCAACTGATAGAAGTGGCCATAGTTGAAGAATACTTTTGCTTTATCAGATATTGGATACGAGAAACCAATTCTAGGGGAGAACTTTTGACGATCTCCGATAATCACACCGGTATTCAAATCATCGTTCAGCGCTACTTCAAGCAGACCGTCGGATTGCACAAAGAAATCCCAGCGGAAGCCAAGTGAAGCGATCATCGAACCGTATTCAAGTTTATCACGGAAATACACTGAACCCTGAGTCGGCTTGTAAGCGAAGAAGTCGCGCTGTGAACCAATTCCTTCAAAACCGCCGCCATCAGGCTTGCCATTTGAGCGCTGGTATGGACGACGAATGTCATTAAAGTCAAAATCATCGCTGTGGATTTCGAATCCGGCCTTTAGGTCATGCTGTGTAAATGTGCGGTTGACCTTTATTTCTGCACCCAATGTGTTGACAGTAGTCCTGGTCCATCGTGCATCTGATGTATAGGAGCCCTGATCCAGGAATCCATCTCTTTGATCGTATTGGCCATTTCCATTTAGATCAACAAAGGTCTCACCCGGGTCATAGACGCCATTCGCTATATCAAACACACCGTTACCATTCAAATCAATAAACGGAATCCCGGGCGACCAGTTAGAGTCAACCGGACTGTCATATACGGAGTTTCTATTCAGATCCTGATTTTCGGGTCCAAGAGTAATCAAGAAAATGTCGATGCCCGGGTCATAAACACCATTGGCATTGACATCTGTAAACGGCTCACCGAGCGACTGGTCACCATCAACAAACGGCTCGGCGTTGTCTTCGGCTATCTTATCACCTCTGGATTCATCGTATACACCATTACCATTTGTATCTTTGAACGGATCTCCGCGATCCCAAACTCCGTTACCGTTGCGGTCATTGAAAGTTTCGCCTTCCAAAAAGTCGACGAAGCCATTCTGATTAAACTGGAAGTCGCGAAGTACGACCAACTGACCAAGGGCCGGGTTACCCCAGGCGTTTCCGGTTTGCACATCAGTATATTGTACCACCTCACCAAAATTCTGCCTGGGACCGGAAAGCCCCGGACCATACGAAAGAGTATCAGGAACCGTATTTACCAGCTCTTCAGGCGCGGTGTAGCGTCCGTCACCGTCACGGTCAGTATATGACTCCCATAAATCCTGCTGAAGGAATTCATCGGGGTTCATCACTAGACCCGGATTGAGCGGATTGGTTGTTCCGGTCGTAACTGTATTATGCTTGTAGGAGACAATCACTTCATAGTTAAAGTTATCCGCGAGCGAATGTGTCATTTTTACTGAAGCCAGCTTCCAATCACGTTGCCTCAGCGGAGCTGTTCCCGGTGTATACCTGTACTGCCAATCTCCCGGCAACCTGAAGGTCGGGTTTTTACTGAAGGTGCTTTGATAGGACACGATGAATCTCATGTTGTTACGCGGCCTAAAAGCTATGTTCGTGTTTAGATTGTATGAGTTACTCAGTCGTTCAGGCAAGCCTATACCGAGCAGGTTCGTCTTATCGAAGGCGCGGTTGCCAGTACCATTTATGTAATCAAACGGGTTGTAAGAGCCATTGCTTTTCTCCATTTCAGCATAGAAGAAATAGGTCAGCTCTTTGTCTTTCATGAAATTCAGACCAAGAGCAGGCAGAACTTTTGTGGAGAGGAATGGGTCTGGCCCGGCTAGTGTGAAACGGAAGTTATCGAAATCTCGCGAGAAAGTGTTCAGTTTTGCCGTTCCGAAGTCATCGGTTATGAAACGAGCGTTGAGAATCGTGCGATTCGCAGGTCCGGTCTGTGAGGTAATCTTGATTACGCCCGAAAGCGCGTTACCATATTCAGGATCAAAGCCATCTTTGATAACCTGAATCTCAGCGGCGGAACCCGCCACCAAATCGATACCACCGATTACCGGTCCCGGTCCACCGACAGGGTCGCGGATATTTACTCCGTCAACGATGTAAGCAATTTCACCGGCTCGACCGCCGCGAATGTGAATTTCACCCTGGTCAGACTTTACAACACCAGAAACCGTATTCAGCAAATCATCAACTGAGGTAACCGGGCGAGTCTTGATGCTCTTGCTGGTAATCTTGGTCATACTGCTGACTTCATACTTGTCGATTAACTGCTCACCATAGACTTCGATACTCTCTTTGAGATCAGTGGCTTCGGTTGCCAAGGACACATTGCTCTCGGCGGTCAGCTCTGAGTAAACGGTCATACCTGTGATAGTCTTGGTTTGGTACCCGACTGTTGTGTATTTCACAGTATATTCACCCGGGGGAACCAGGCGAATATTATAGCGGCCATTGACATCAGTAATCGAACCCATCTGGGTGCCTACGATTTGGACTGAGGCTCCCGGAATCGGCTCTTTGGTCTTGGCGTCTTTGACTACACCTTTGATTTGCCCATAGTCCACGGCCACGGCGCTATCAGCTAAAAACCCAACAGCAAAAGCCATAAACATGAAGGTGAAGAGCGAGCGTAACTTGCTTGATCCATTAGAACGGAAAGACCTTGAGCTTTCAACTACTTCGACTATAGATGAACTATTTCGCGATGTTTCTATCAATGACCTCATACGATTCCCTTTGATTCTCAAACGCTTGTATTTGCGCTTAAGACATTACCTCAGAATTGATGTTCGTAATCCAGCCCTGCGCCACCTGCGCCTGGATCGAAATTGTTTAACTCGGGCTTTTCCCGTCTATATTTATGGTCTGCTGACCTCCACTAACCGTCATTGTTTGCAACGAGCGATAGCGGCAATTATCAAGAATGTTTTGTCTCATACAAATCAATGTTAACTCTGCGCTGATTACTAACTTACTATTTTTCTGCTGTTTCTAAATCTTTATCGCTTCAGAATTACTGTCTGCTTGTATAAACTTTGGTGTGTCGTCTTTGACACTAGTAATTCACCTCGAAAGTAGTCACATGACTTTGCCTTACATGATTGTTGCTTCACATAAACTATGATTAACAACTATGCTAAATGCGCTTTGTTTCTGTAAGGGATTTGCTCCGCCTCGGAGCTACTTTTGTGAGGATTGTCGTATCACCCTGCTTAATGAATCTTCTACCTGAATCGCCTTGCTCTTCCCCTCAAAGACAGCAGGGGCGACATTGACTAATAATAATAGCTTCCCCTATAGGAAGTCAAGCCAAATGGTCTCCTAACATTAGGATTCGACACTATAGATCCTTGCTCGTTACCTCCTTTGACTTCTTGTGGCTCCGCCACGAAAGGCTGTTTGTACCATTAAATCGCACAACTAGAATCGCACAACCAGAATCGCACAACTGAAACCCTTGCAGCAACTCTATCCACCCACTCGATGATAGGCTCCCCTAAGATTGGGAGACAAAATCGACCATATCCCCCATATCCCCAAAATATCCGTTGTTTCCATCGAATCAACATGAGGCGTCAACATGAGGTGTGAGGCGAGAGATGTGAGGTGAAAAATGCGAGGAATCAGGCTTTGAGCTCCGGCTTAAGCTGGAAATGTTTTTGGACGCCTCGCCATTGGCGGCAATACTATCATTATCGGCAATTAGCCGTAAAACTTCGTCTTGTTGGCTTGGATTCAAGCGCGGCGAAGTCAGAGCGCTCCCGAATGTGGCGCTGAAAGCAGAGCGAAGCTCAGATGGGACGAGAATCTGGGACTCTCCCCTTTCTGATGCGAAACCAGGCTCAAGGTTTTGCGGTTCAGTTATATACGAACAAGCGGCGCGCTTCTCCCCTGAAGTATAACACTCGGATAGGGGTGTTTTGTTTCCGATTTGGCCTATTTCTTTTTTTGGTCTCTCGAATAATGCCGGATGAGAAACAACCCCTGCGAGCTTGATAGATCCATGCTGGAAGAACCGTCCGGCTCTTACACGTTGCGCCGATGCAATGATTTTGCGGCCATCTACGGTAATCTCATGTCGCGCGGCAGAAACGAAACAATGCGGACTTTGACGATTTGCCCGGTGCGAGGGCACATACCCCGACTGCTTTTCGACACTGGCGTTTATCCCTGCGCCTCTTAGGAAAAGTAGCAGTGACTCAACAATCAGACACGATATATATCTTTGAGCGACAACAGGATCGCCCTGCTTGGGAATCTGTGTAGCAAATGAGTATGTCAACTCTGTCGAATCGTGATATATCGCTCTTCCACCTGTTACTCTACGAATAGCTACCTCATCGGGGCCGAGTAAATCAACATCCAAGGCCCTTGCCCAGCTTTGATTTCGCCCGATGCTAATCCCCGCCGGACTCCAACGGTAGATTCTGAGCATAGCCTGATTGGACTCCAGCGGCGCCAACTCGGACATCCAGGAATCAATCGCCATGTTCACTGTCGGCGAATGAGCCTGCCCGTCGGCATAATCATCAGCCAAGCATACCTCCGAAGGCGAAGTTGGCAACGAATCTGTGATTTGGTCTTTTTTCACATTGCTATCATCAGGTAAAGAGTTCAGTGAAATAGAAATCTCTGGTAGCGCCACCCTCTCAAGGTCCCCATGAGGTTCCAACACAGTGATGAAAAAAAGTCATCGGCTCACGCCTGTCAAGTTTCTTGCCACTTTATCGACTGGAGCACGACCACCAAGCCTTCCCAGGCTAGGCAGTCCGCCTCTACAGTAGCTACATAAGTAGTTACATAAGCGGCGCCAATATTCGGCAGTTAGCGCAACTCGTTACAGTGCAACACGTTGACGGCTATCAACCCATGGGCGGGAGAGAGCGGACGCAATAGTTGCGTCAAACCCTTATCGACGCATAGCCTTCACTATCTAACCCCTTGACTAGCAAGCGCTTACTGCTGGCCCGGTGATAGCTCAAATAATAATGTAGAAAGTTGATTCGCAGGCGCGTACGAACCGGTGACGATTCAGGGTAGAACAAGATGTAATGGATGGATGGAATTGATGAAAAAGCGGGAAGGCCGAGCTAGTGAATCGGGCCTATGCCTTGGACATTGATATCGTATTGTTTGATTTTCAAACGCAGAGTTGATTCGGGAATGTTCAACTTGGCCGCGGCGTGTTTTTTCACACCCTGAGATTGTTCGAGGGCTTTGGAGATGAAACGTTTTTCATGCGCGGCAATGAAATCATAAAGCGAGAAATCTATCCCCTCATTTTGGGAATCCGGAACCAGCAATTGATCGTCAATTGCGAAATCTGCAATGGAGCTGACAGAAGAGGCGCCTACTTCTCCGATTATTTTGGAGGAAAGCAAACCGGGGGTGACACGCTTTTCTTCGCCGCATATTAAGCAGAGTTTCTTTATTTCATTTTCAAGCTCACGTACATTGCCCGGCCAGTCATATTTAACAAGTGCAGTAATAGCATCGGCAACAAATGTAACACCGGTGTCAGCGCTGAAACGTTCGATTAGCAGAGGGATATCTTCGCGGCGTTCGCGTAAGGCAGGTAAATGGAAGCAAAGCGCTGAAAGACGGTAATAGAGATCACGCCGGAAAGTTCCTTTCTCCATTGCTACTTGCAAGTCTACATGTGTTGCGGAGATAATTCGCACATCCACTTTGCGCGGGATTGACTCACCGAGCCGAACAACTTCTTTTTCTTCCAGAACTCTGAGTATCTTTGCTTGAACGGTAAGCGGCATATCCCCGATTTCATCGAGGAAGAAAGCGCCGCCATCGGCCTCTTCAAAAAGCCCGGGCTTGTCCTGATCGGCTCCGGTGAAAGCCCCGCGTTTGTAACCAAACAATTCAGATTCGAGAAGGGTCTCAGGCAATGCGGCGCAGTTAACCGAAATGAATCTCTTGTCACGTCGATTTGAGTTATAGTGGATGGCTTTGGCCAACAGGTCTTTGCCGCAACCAGTTTCTCCGGTGATAGTAATTGAGATATCCGAATCCACGACCTGACGAACGCGCGAGAGAAGCTCAAGCATCTTGGAGTTCTGAGTCAGAATACTCGGGAACCCGACTTTCTCCTGCATTTGTTCTTTCAGGCGCTTGTTGTCTTCGAGCAGGCGAGTTTTTTGTGATTGCGCCAACTCCAAAGCTACAAAGTCAGAGAAACCAACCGCCAAGTCTAACTCTTCCTGGCAGAACGGCTGAAACTCATCGCATGCGCCAGCCTGCGCTCTTTTCGATGAAGAGCCGGAGCGATCGCAGAGACGATCAAGATACATATAGCCAATTGTCTCATTTGCTACGCGCAGAGGCGCCACTATCAAGCTGGCGACTGTCACCTTCCCGGATGCGGGAGCTAACTCGTTTATGTATGGATCAACTATTGAATCGAAAATGATTGTCGGACGGTCTGAGGAGAACTCCTCACCGAGCATTTTTCTAAAGGAGCTTATAAAAGTTTCGCGCTCATTCTCAATCATTCCAGGCGAGCTGAAAATATCTTTGCTTACATCAAATGTGTCACCATCGGCAATAGCGCCATCTGATGACAATATGATAGCTCTATCGGCTCCGGTTCTTGTGCGCAGAGTCTCTATGGTTTTGAAAATATCGCCACTATGGAATGAACTGTAATCACCTTCTCCGGCAAAGCCACCGAAAAGATTGAAAGGATTGGCTCGTGACATTGAATGCGCGACCGCATCGGTGGCATAGGAGCTAAGCGCAGATTCGACTTTGCGAAGCTTTGAGCTATCACCAATTGACTCGAACAATTTTCGAGCTCTACGCAATGGAGCGTAGCCATCGTCAAATTTTCCGCAACGGAAACATGAAGCCGCATAGGCAAATTCAGCTTCGGCGGTATAGACAGTTATTCCCAGGGTTTCGAATAAGCTACCGCTTCTTTTAGCGCCTTGCGTGATTTGTCGTTATCAGCGGCTCCGTAAACATCTGGCGCGCGAAGCAAGGAACGGCCAAGTAACAAAGGATCACCAATCTCCCGCAGTACTGAGAGACCCATCTCATATTGGTGCGTCGCCTGTTCGTCGGTGAACTCGCGATTGTCATTGCGCTCGGCATGCAATTGACCGAGCAAGACATGGCAAACTCCCAACTCCACACGTTCACCAAGTATTGAACATCTCTCAAGAGTCTTTTGCACCATCACAAAAGCATCGTCAGTCAACTCTAATCCCATGAGAGCCTCGGTAAGTAGTCTGCCGATTTGTGTGATTAACGCAGATTCAGGGGCTAACTTTTTCGATGCGGCTAAAGTCTTGGTCAAACTGGTGCGGGCCAATAAATAGTCGCCTTGCAGAATAGCCAAATGACCGCGGTATTCAGCAAGATTGAGACGCTCACGACTGAAGTTGTTTTTTTCTATTAATTCGTCAGCTTTGGAGAAGTATTCATTGCAAGCGCCGAACTCACGTTTCAAGCTACTTAAATAACCCAGGGATAGATATTTGCGAACAGCAGGTAACTCCAGCTTGTTCTTGAGATCATGTTCCAAGGCTCCACTGAGAAGTTTCTCAGCCTCGTCCCATCTACCAGTATAAATGTGCAAGCGCCCCAGATTACTTTTCAGTAATTGCTCGCGGCCTTTATCACCCTGAGAAAGAATCAGCGCATCCTGCAGGAACTCGGTTGCCTTGGCGTATTCAGAGCGGATTGAGGCGACTTTGGCTAATTCATTGAGTCCCAAAGCCACACCCGGGCGATGCTCAGCGCGTCGGAAAGCGGAAATTGCGTCACGCGCTCGCATTTCGGCGTCGGTTAGTTCGCCTATGAGAGAATAGCATTTTGAGAGATTCCAGAGAGTTCGTCCGACACGACGATTGAGAGCCGAGGGGGCCAGCAGTTCTAATGCGGAGACACCAGCAGTGATTGCCTCTTCATAGTCGCCACCCAGTAGATTGGCCTCGCAACACAGCGCAAGGTATAACCCGCGCTCCAAACCGGGAGACTGATAAGTCGCCGGGTCCAGTTTCCATAGCTCCTCGATAGCAATCTGAGGCCGTCTAAGAATAAACAATTCTTCGACAGACAGCAGATGCTGGTCAAATTCGGCCATTTGATGTGAGGACGGATTAATCATTTCGCACGGCGCTGAAGCAAACGGCAGCAATTATTGCCTACGGTGGGTACCACTCGCTCAGCCCTCTCCTGTTCCTAAGTTTAGACGCTATCTTTTAGAGCACATACATCTTTTTGCTTCACTCCTGATGCTAAAAGTCTTTCTGCTGGCTCGTCTCAGTTCTGCTATCTGGACGTTCGAGGGCGCTACTACCTATGAAAACATAACTTGAAATCAGGTAGCTGACGCTCTGGCTGACGAAGGTAAGAAGCCCATCAGCGCCGATATAAGCATTCCCGAAATAAACAAGAATACCGCCACCGCCTGGATCCGGATTGCCAGACCCAGTTCCTGAATCGGGATTCGTGCCGCCGGAAGAACCGTCGGAATCCCAGGGATTCTCACCACCAAAAGCGGACATTGAAACAAAGCTCAACATCAAGACAAGGCACAGAAGAGTGGTCAATCTCTTGAGTATCTCTTTCATCTTACTCGCCTTTAGGTTGAACTAGGTTGGATCGATTCAAACGGGACCAAACCCATTTGACTGATCATTATATTGAATTCGTTACTTCGTCTTACCACTTACAACAGTTGCGTTCTATTGCAACAAATGCGTCTGTTTACACGAATAAACAGATAATGGTTCTGCGTGCGCAGAAGGCATTGTCATGCCAAAACAGACATAAGCTTAAAATACCAACGCTTAGAGCCATACAAAAGGTATGAGGATACAAGAAGTGGCCCAGCGAGGTGTGGAGCCCGTAGCTAATTCTTGTCCTAGCTACGGAGTAAGTCTTTTGTGCCCTCTGCACTATAGGGCGCAGAATGTGCGGTGTCAAGGAAAATCTTGCCCAGAATCAGTACAGCAACCAATTTAGCCCGCCAATTCGGCGCAGATTCTGCGCCCCCTGCTTCAGAAAACACTTTTTCAGCCTACACCGCCTACCCCGACTCACATAATCACCACTATTTTGCCTAGTTGGGTTTGGCCGTTGGGGGTCTCTATTACGAAATAGTAGATGCCGGATACTACTACCTGCAGGTTGCGGGAGATTACATCCCAGGTGTCGTGCATTGATGACGGATCGCCGGGCGCTTTGTCATGGATTATCAGGCGGATTAGGTCACCGTCGAGGGAGTAGATTTTGATATCGCATTGCGGCGGCAGGTTGGTGAAGTGAATCAGACGATTGCGCTCATCGGCGAAGTCCTCTCGCCCTCGGCCCTCGAATCCATCGGCGCGATAGTTGCCGTTGATACGATAGGGATTGGGATAGACAATCACATTGAGGCCATTTGGAATTGTTGAGTCGATTTTGTCCTGGGCCAGCGCCTCTACTGCGACTTTGGAGGGGCTGGTTTCCAGAAATCCCAAATCCGAGCCGGGTGAGCCGTAATCGAAGGCGGTCACTGCTACGTAATAGGGTTGAGAGGGAAGCAAGTTGTCGAGTATCAGGCGGTACTCGTAGAACTTAAATCGTTTGCCGTCGGGGGTTAGCTCTCCGTCTTGGTAGAAAACGCTTTTTCCGGTAATTGTGTCGGTGTACCAGGTGTCTTCGGTGAAGGCTTTGCCGAGGTCCAAGGTGTGGGGCTTTGGTTCATCGGGGTAGATTTTATGGATGGCTGTTGAGTCTTTCAAGTTGCTTTGATTGTAGTCCTGACTGGCAAAGTAAAGTACCGAATCACCGATTTGCAGCGGATTGTCGATGCCGTTGACCAGCGGGTTGTAGCGCGAACTGCCCTTGGCGTAGGCGATTTGCGCCTCACGTTTGGAGAATGGTTTGCGCACCACGGTCCATTTGTCGTTCTGGAATAATCTGCTGACTTGGAAAAACTGGGTGTAGTCTTCGATGTCAAAGCTGGATATCAGAGCCATATCTGAGCGGCGGGGTGTCAGACCTACATAGACGCGATAACCTTCGAAGTCCAATTCATTGGTGAAAATGTCCGGTGTGGTCTCGGACTTTATGCCGTTCCATTCGATTTCCAGCTTGCTGTATGAGGGATTGATGCGCATATCAGGGGCCGGAGGCGCCGCCGCCGCGCGGAAATCGGGGATGCCGTCGCCTTTGAAATAGGTGGTGTCGGCGTCGGTGATGAAAGTTATGGTATCGACGGCAAAAGTTGTCTCCGGCGGGACGGTGTTGTTATCGACTACAAAGGTAGTGTCAGTGATAGGCTTGGAATCATTGACGCAGACCCGAAACTCACCGCGGTATCCGTCACCATCAGTGTCAACTCCGGGATTGTCATAGACCCATCCGGCCCAGGTGGCGTTCTTTACTAGCTCCGAGAAATCCAGATTGTCGATATATGGCTGGGGATTGAACGGATCCCAGTTGTCCTGCACATTGGTGGGAGAGGTGTGAAAGTTCTCGCCGCCGACCCAGGCGAAGGTGAAAGGGATTGATTCGCCGGGGGCGAGGTCGAAAGGGCCGATGGAGAGCATGCTGCCGATTGCGCCACCTGAAGCAATTGAATCGGCATTGGAAGGCGGAGGAAGCCATCCTCCTGAGCTGTGGTCAAGAGCTGTGAAGAGTTGGTTGTAATCGATTTCTCCTGAAGACATGACACGGTATAGGTTTCTGTCACCCCAAGGCACACCTATGTTTCCACCTGCAAAACTATGGAACGGCTTTGAGCTTGTGCCAATCTTACGCGGCCCAAAATCCGGATCGGTAGTGTGCCACCACCAGTTATACGAAAACTTCGTAAAACTATCCAACGGACGCAATAATCTCAAGCCCATAACCGCTGTCACTGATGTGCGGTCAAACTCTCCACTACGTACACTCGGATTGCCATCATCGTCAGCGCTCCAGGCAATCCTGAAATCCGATACAGAGGACTTTCCACAATCGCCAATCGCAAAGGCCGGAGGATAAGTCAGTAAGCCACCCACATCGTCAAAACCGTTAACTTCGCCGCTGAGAATTGAGCCGTTTAGCTCAATACCTAAATAGAGCTTTGAGAGAGTCCTTGTTCCTACGTTCGTAATACGATAGTCGAATAGTATAAAGTCATCCGCGAAAGGAAAACTCCAGGCATAGCTTGCCTGCTCGATTCTCAACCCTAGGGGGCGATGGTCACGCCTATCTATGAGGTCCATGTGCACGAAATCCGGATGAGTTACCGTGTCGTAAAAAGTAGATAGTATATCCTGCTCCGAGTGCGCCGGATTTGGAAACACATTGTCCGTAAGACTTAGAACTTTAAGTGTTTCTCCTTCTGCTACTTGCGTAGCCTCCGGAAGAGGGAAAAATTCTCCGATACCGGACACTAGAGTATCACGACCACGAAGAGCGCCGATCCAGAGAACTGGAAGTTGAAATACAACAGCAGACTTCTTTGGATACATCGCACGGACTTTGTTCCCCGATGTAACAAAGTCAAGCGTTATTCCGATTGCTGCATAATTGGTTACGTTTGTTTCCCAGTTACCAATATCATGATTTTCAGACAACAAGTATGGGGCTTTCGTGAAAGCCGTTTTTTGAAGCGCACGACCAGTAAAAAGGCGACTACGGCTAGACTCAAAAGGTGACGATTGCTCTGGTGACCCAGCAACAGCAATTTTCGATAGACTACAAAGTGCGAATGAAAACGTGAAAACGTATATGGCTATAATGGAAACATACACGCTGCCGGTCTTTGGGTTGCCGATACAGATCATTGTTGGCTCTAAATTGACAAACCGCCAGCGATAATTGGTCAACTAATTAGTTTCGTATATGAAAATCGATGAATTACTAAATCACTGATCAGGACACTCAGCAGGGTCGCCCACAGCTTGCTGTGGGAATGTACTGGTTCTATTATTTCGTTCACATTTCAACTGCGTCTACCCTCAGCGGGACCGACCGTTCTCCCTGATACCAACTGTAACTTGACCAAATCCATTCGCCCATCTCTTTCACCAATCCTTTATTGACTGGATTGGCGTGGCAATAGTTGATCTTTTCAATCGCGCTCGATAAAGTTCTGCAGTTGTGGTCGTAACAACGACGTTGCCAGAATACTCTTTTCTCAGCGCTTGAGGCTATCATTGTCTCGCCAAACCATTGTCTAGCTACGCGGGATTTTATTTCACCGATTACCAGGCCAAGTTTCATTTCAGCGGGTGGGTGGACCACAAGGTGAACGTGATTGGGCATGATAACATAGCCCAATAGTTTGAAATGATGCTTTTCTCGCGCATTATCAATGTACTTCACTACTATCTCCTTTGCACGGCAATTGTCAAGCGCCGGCAGATTACGATAACAATTGAATGTCACAAACCGTGCGGTCCCTTCATCGTCAAAATGTCGTAACTTAGGCATAGAGAATCCTACAAAACAAGCGAACCCACAGCAAGCTGTGGGCGACCGGGCTAGCGAAAGTATAGTTTCCCGCCGCTCACTCCCAAGAACCCGGCGAAGGCGACCACAGCCACAAAGGCTAAGACGCCCCCCCTCAACAACTTACGCGCATCCATTGCTCAACCCTCCGTTTCATAGAACGTTATTTGTTTCCAATTGCCAACAAAACAACTGACGAGTGGCGAGCGAATCTGAAAATGCGGATTTCTTGGACGCTTCTCAGGCGCATCGGAGGGGATACCTCTCGTGTCTTATAATGATAGACTACGCAAGATATTCTGTCAAGCGGAAATATGGGTGAGTTAATTAGCTTTTGCAGGTTATGCGTACGCGGTCGATTCTTTGGCCTTCTAGTTCGCTGACGCTGAAGGTGAGTTTGTTCCATTTTAGCTCTTCGCCTTCGGAGGGGACTGAGCCGCAGAGGTCATAGAGCAGGCCGCCGACAGTTTCGAATTCTTCTTCGTCATATTCCAGATCCAACTTCTCGGCGAGTTCGGCGAGAGGGAGGTTTGCATCTACGTCATACACCCCGGGCGATACTTCGCGGAACTCGGGCTTTTCGGTGTCGTGTTCGTCCTGAATGTCACCTACAATCACTTCGAGAATATCTTCGAGTGTCACTATCCCGGCGGTTCCGCCATATTCATCTATAACTATTGCTAGATGCACTTTTTTGGTTTTGAAGGCGGCCAGCAAATCGTCGATGCTCATATCGAGTGGCACAACATAAGACTCGCGCACATAGTCACCAACCGAGAACCTCTTATCACTAACAGGCGGCTTGGTAAAAATGTCTTTGATGTAAAGAGCGCCTTTGATGTTGTCTATTGTATCCTCAAAGACCGGATAGCGCGAGTAGCCGTGTTTGGCGGCGATTTCTCGTAGCTTTTTCAACGGGGTATTGATGTCGATAGCTATCAGATCTACTCGAGGTGTCATAACCTCCTGCACTTCGGTAGTGTCAAGCTGGAAGATGCTTTCAATCATCTCGCGCTCGTCTTCTTCGATAATAGTTTCATGGGCGCCGACACTATCAGCTAGTGACTCGATAGCGCGCTCTACTATTTCCTCTTTGACATCTTCACTTAGGGGTGTTGCTCTTTTGAGCATTGAGCTACGATGAAAGCGAATGTAGAAGTGGCTAATCAAAAATGCGAAACGAAGCGCTGGCACCAGTGTCAAAAAGCGCTTATCCACACTTTGCAGAGACCTGCGGCGGGGAAGCGCTTCGAGAGCGACGAACACTATCACCAGACCGGCTAACAATGAACCGGCGAATGCAACCAGCGGTGTCAAAGAGAAGATATTTGAGAACATCGGGAAGGCGGTGAAAGCCAGTACACTGACACTGAATAGTGTCAACCATTTGAAGAATGTTGCGGCCTGCATCATAGCGCCGGGGTCATCGGAGACTTCCTGTAGGAATTTCTTTTGCGAATCATCGGCTTCTGGCAGAAGCTCATCAAGCTGATCTGCATCAACAAACACCGATGTTGCGAACACGGATGTCAGGTAACCCAAATAGGTAGTGACACCAGCTAACAATGTAAATAAGGCGACTAGCACAGGCTGTTAACTCCGTAGGCTGCTTTCTTGTTTTTTTAGGGCTTCAAGGGCTCGTAGCTCCAACGCTTCCATGCGCTCGGCTGTCTCGTCTGTGTCATGGTCGTAGCCGATTATGTGGTACAGGCCATGACAGGTCAGCCTTAGAAACTCATAGGATATTGTATGCTGAAATTGGTTCGCCTGCAGGCTTGCGCGCGGGAGTGAGATATAAATCTCGCCGATGACATCGGAATATTCATCGCGCTCCATAGGGAACGAAAGCACATCGGTAGTCTTATCTAGTTGTCGGTATTGCTTGTTTAACGCGCGAACTTGTTCGTCACCAGTGACAATTAGGTTTACTTCGGCGCGTTCGCTGACCTTCTCTTGTAGCCCGACTATTACCGCGAGCGCTTCCAACTTTTGGCGCGGCAGGCGAATATTCGGACTTGCCGGAAGGGTATCTTTCAAGATATTTAGTTGCAAGAGAGTTATTTTGACTTTCCTGTTTTCAGTGACGGATAGGGCACGCGCTGGTGGAATACACCAGTTAATATCTGAGCGAATGCGTCACGAATTTTCCCTAAATCCGAGAGCGTCAAGTCACACTCCTCAAGCTGCCCGGCATGATAACGACTATCTATAATGCTTTGCGCCAGAGTAACTATTCGCGCCGGCTTGGGATCTTCAAGAGTACGACTCGCCGCCTCTACTCCATCGGCAAGCATTAGAATCGCCGCTTCTTTGGTTTGCGGAGTCGGGCCGGGGTAGCGGAATTCGGGCTCAATATCTTCTGAGGCGCCCTGCTCCAGCGCGCGGTTGTAGAAGAATGACATTATCATTGTTCCGTGATGTTCTTCAATGAAGTTCATCACCTCATCCGGCAAATCCGCATTCTCGGCCATTTGTCTACCGCGTTTTACATGTGAGGCCAGGATAATCGCGGACATTGTTGGCGTGATTGAGTCGTGTTTTGATTTTAGCCCTACTTGATTCTCAATGAAATACTCGGCGATTTCCATTTTGCCTATGTCATGATAGTATGCGCCTACTCGCGCCAGGAGCGAGTTTGCCCCGATTTCTTTTGCGGCCGCTTCGGCCAGTGAGCCTACCACTATCGAGTGATGAAATGTCCCCGGGGCTTCTAGCGCTAGTCGCTTGAGCAATGGACGATTTAGATCTGATAGTTCAAGCAAAGTAATGTCGGTTGCAAAACCAAACAATGATTCGAAAAACGGCAGCGCTCCGGCGGCGGCTATGGGGGTTATGAAAGCGCCAAGCAAAGCCGCGAGCATGTCATCACTGTATCCTGTATGTTCTATTGAGGCCAGGTAGCCCAGCGCGAGAGCTAGTGACACACCTACCGCTCCCAGATATAGCATGGTGCGAAATAGTTGTTTGCGTTGCCTGACTCCAGCAACCGAATAGGCGCTAAGAGAACCGGCGCATACAGCGAAGAGTGTCAATGAAAAATCGAATTGATTGAGCGCTCCAAGTAGCAGACCAATGAAGAGCGAAGAAACCACCCCCAAACGAATATCGAATAGAATTGCGAACATTATTGGAGCCAAGGCTACAGGATAGGCGAACATGTTCAGCTCATATCTGACAGCTATGTAAATCACAAGCAATTGAAGCCCTACAATCATCAATGCGGCAAACAATTTCGGTGAGGAGCGGAAAACGTCCTCGCGGAAAACTTTGAGATACAAATACAGTAGTCCGAAAATTACGGCGATTAACCCGATATGTGACACCAACGGCAAATAGGCTTTTAGCAGGCTTTCTTGTTTCGCGAGGTTTTTGCTGATTTCGGCGTACCTGCGCAACAAGTCTACCTGGCTGGGAGTAACCGGCTGACCGGCGCGAATTATCAAATCTCCGATTTCAGCCTGCTCTTTTATCTCGCTGATTTGGCTTAGCTCTAACACCTCGCGGCGTTTCATTTCATCTATCGCCAGTTTCAGATTCGGAAAGATGAAATGCCGGCCTACTTCGTAGTGCAATTCGACATTTATGGCAGTGTCCCGCGCAACGGAGTTCAAGACACTCAGCAAACGTGATCTTGCTAAGTTCAAATCCAATGCCTGTGAAAATGGCAAAAGTGTTTCCCGGCCTCCGATTCGGACAACGATAGTTCGCCCGGCTCTATCTTTTAGTTGTTCCAGCGAAGAGAGGATTCCGCTGAAATAAATATTGGCGCTCAGAATTTTCTGGAGGCGCTCGTTTACAATTTCAAGGGAGTCTGCCTGAAAAGTTTCCTTAAGTGAGCCACTGGACATGAAGGGAAACTCACTCGATAGCGCCACTGCATAGTCACCGAAGTCATAACTCGAATCATCTGCTAAACTGTCATTGAGCAATCTAGCTCTAGCGAGGAATCTCTCAAGGGATTTGCTGGCGGAGTCTACTATTGATGAATCATAGTCCATCACAATCGGAGTCGCATTGATCGCCAATCGTCGTTCTTCGGCAAGTTCGCTTTCTGTCTTACGCAGGGTTATCACTATCGGGGCGATGAAATCCTCATGAGCTATCTCACCGACCAGTGGAATAGGAATAGGTGAAAGCAAATCCCCCTGAGGGTAAAAAATAGCGACCGTAAGAATAGCCATCGCAAATAGCGCCACGCGAAATAGTTTTTCGCGGCGACGATTGCCGTGACGATTCCTTCTAGTGCGAATCTTTAGCGCGCGTTTGATGGCGCGACGAGTTCTTATTAATAAAGAGAACATAATATTATTCCTTGCGCCTGGCGCAAAGGACTATCCCGCTTGTTCTGAGTCAGCGCTTTCACCCTCACGCTCATAGGCGAGAATAATTTGCTGAACCAAACGATGGCGCACAACATCTTTTTCGCTGAGCTGGATGAATTGCAATCCCTTGATATTACGTAGCACACGCTCTGCGCTAAGTAAACCGGAGTCTTCTTTATTGTTAAGATCAATCTGCGTTATATCACCTGTCACAATCGCCTTGGAGTTCTCTCCCAGACGTGTGAGAAACATTTTCATTTGAGATGTGGTCGCATTTTGCGCTTCATCCAGAACCACAAAGGCATTGTTGAGAGTCCGTCCGCGCATGAAGGCCAGCGGAGCGATTTCGACGATATTGCTCTCCATCAGTTTGTTAATCCGCGACGAGGGAAGCAAATCATGTAGCGCATCATAGATAGGACGCAGGTACGGATCAATCTTATCACGAATATCGCCCGGCAAAAAACCCAATGACTCTCCTGCTTCAACTGCTGGTCTGACAAAAACAATCCGCTTGACTGCGCCGGATTTCAAATGGGCGACCGCGGCGGCCACAGCCAGAAACGTTTTGCCCGTTCCGGCAGGGCCAATTGCAATCACTACATCGGATTTGCTTATGGCCTCCATGTATTTGCGCTGGCCGATTGTTCGCGGCTTGACGCCATTGTCATCAGGAACACTCGAATCCTCCGAGAATGAGGTTTGTTGCATTCGTTTGGAAGGACCTTCGCCACCTTCTTTGATTATATCAATTGCGTAGCGCACATATTGTTCGGTGGAGGGCTCGCCGTTTTGCACCCGGCTTATCAAATCCAAGAACAACTCACGCAAGCGCCCTACTTCCTCTGGCTCTCCGGCAATTGCGATAGACTCACCGCGCGCGGTTATTCTGGCGTCAAATGCGTCCTCTATTTGACGCAGAAACACATCATTGTTTCCAAAGAGCAAGCCAATGTCGACACCGACTAGAGATAATGTCACTGTTGATTCACTGCTGGTAGTCTTACTTGCGGATTCGACTGAGCCAAGTTCTCCGCCTGAGCTAGGTTCTCGGCCTGAGCCAGGTTCTCGGCCTGAGCCAGGTTCTCGGCCTGAGCCAGGTTCTCGGCCTGAGCCAGGTTCTCGGCCTGAGCCAGGCTTCGGGGGTTGTTTTTTCTTGGAATTTTTGCTCATAGATTGGCCGCACTGACCAAAAGGAATATAGTTATTCGCTCTTGATACGTAAAGAGAGTTCTTCTAGTTGCTCCGGCTCCAGCTCCGAGGGCGCGCCCTCCATCAAAGACGCCGCGGCGGCAGTTTTCGGGAAAGCGATTACTTCACGAATTGAATCCACACGACACATATTCGCCACCAGCCTGTCGAGCCCCAGCGCAACACCGCCATGAGGCGGAGCGCCGTATTCCAGCGCCTGGAGCAGAAATCCAAACATGCGCTCCGCGCGCTCGTTTGAGATTCCTAATATATTGAGTACTTTCTGCTGGAGTTCGCGACGGTTTATGCGAATACCGCCGGAGGCGATTTCGCTACCATTGTAAACCAGGTCATATTGGTTGGCGTGTATCAGTCGCCAGGGGTGCGCAGGGTCAGTAGGCGCCAAGTCAGTCTCATCACCTTCGGCCAGCAAGTGCATTTCGTCTTCCATTGGATGTGAAACAATGTTGTGCATTGCATCCCAGCGCCCTGCTTCTTCGTCATAGTCAAAGAGTGGAAAGCCGGTCACCCACAAGAAACTATTTCGAGTTACGTCGATTAGTTCATGTTTCTTGCCTAGATGCAACCTTAGTTGCCCGAGGATTGATTCGGTTTTCAGCTGCTTGTCGGATACAATTAACAGAGAGTCACCCTTTTGGCAATCAGCAAGTTCACACAATTTGTCTTTGACAGACTCACCGATAAACTTGAGAATCGGTGAGCGGTCTGACTCATCGCCGCGCAGGATGTAAGCCAGTCCTCCGGCTCCCTGTTGCTTTGCGAAATCGGTTAGCTCATCGAGGTGTTTGCGTGAATAGCTGGCGCCGCCTTTCAGGGTCAAACCTTTGACAACTCCGCCTTTGGCGACATTGTCCCGAAAAACCGCGAAGTCACACTCGGCAACCGCATCAGTTAAATCAACTAGCTCCATGTCGAAGCGTAGGTCCGGCTTGTCAATGCCCCAGCGATTCATCACCTCTTCGTAGGAATAGCGAGGAAATGATTTGGGAAGTTCGTGGTTTTGAACCTTTTTGAATACGTGTTGCAAGACCTGCTCAATACTGGAGAAAATATCATCCGGTGTAACAAAGGACATTTCTACGTCGATTTGGGTGTGCTCAGGTTGCCTGTCGGAGCGCAAATCCTCATCACGGAGACAACGCGCCAACTGGAAGTACTTATCAAATCCGGAGACCATCAGAATCTGTTTCAGTAATTGTGGTGACTGTGGCAGGGCATAAAACTTGCCGGGGTGAACTCGCGAGGGGACGACATAGTCACGAGCGCCTTCGGGAGTTGAGCGCATCAATAGCGGAGTCTCAATTTCCAGAAAATCCATCTCGGAGAATTTCTCGCGCACAGCCATGGTTACTTCGTGACGAACCCGAAAGAGCTTTTGCATCGGAGCGCGTCGCAAATCCAAAAAGCGATATTCCAAACGCAGGTTCTCGTTTGATGGGGCAGTGTCTTTAACTTCAAATGGCGGTGTCTTTGAGGGATTCAAAACCACAAAGTTTTCAACGACAACCTCGACTTCTCCGGTGGGAAGTTTCGGATTTGTTGTGCCTTCGGGACGTTTTTGCACCACACCAACCACTGCGACGACATCTTCATGACGCGCCCCGGCGCCGGCTATGTGCGTTGCCTCTGTGACATCCTTGGGGTTTATCGTCACTTGAGTGATACCATACCTGTCGCGCAAATCTAGAAAAAGAACACCGCCAAGATTACGGTATTCCTGCACCCAGCCATTTAAGCGGACAGTTGTTCCAACATGGGACAGATTCAACTCTCCCAAAGTGTGAGTGCGTTTCAATTCTGAAAACGAGGTACTGGCGACTCTCGGTGAAGTCGCTGAGACTGATTCGGTTGATTTATTGGATCGTGACGGTGTCATTGTGATGTATTGCGCTCTTACTCTTTCTAGTTTTGAACTGATATACTTGTTTGAAACTAATGCCCTGGACTATCTATCCAGAAGTCTCATTGCCCAAATTATCTCATTGCTAAAATTACTTGTCTGTTCTCACTGATTCCCTTTGGGGACAAACACTTGCCCTACATCCAGGGTATCGGCTGATTGTACATTCTTACTCACTATTCGCTCAATGAGTATTAAACCAGATGGGCCCTAAACCAAACCCTGCCACCACACCGGGAAAACCCGGTAAGCCAAAAACGCAACTACCAAAAACGTAATGGCCAAAAATACTACCCCCCAGCGCGCCTGTTGTCAACTTCCCAACTAGCAAAGAGGAATTGAGACCCAGCCAAATTTATGGCGCGTAAAGGCATTTGCCGTTATTGGGTTGACATTCAAGGACGTATGGCAATACCATTGACTATTAGGCGGTTTCTCTTCTCCCGGTTTTCCCGGAAGTCAGGAAGCCCTTAATAGCCTGATCTATTTTGCTCGGGTTAGACATGCAAGCTGTTGCAAGGTAGTGGCTTGCTGGCTGGCAAACCACGACAGATTTAGAACGAGAGTTAATAAATGGGACTAAACATCGCGCGCTTCATGTCAGAGGACATGATAAAACTAGAGATGGAAACCATTGTACCCGAGTATGTTGAGGGCTCAAGCGTCGAGAAATGGCGCCAAAAAGGCAAAGAGATGATTCTCGGCGAGTTAGTCGATATTTTGGAGAACGCCGGCCGTATTGGAAATCGCTCCAAGCTTCTGACTGATTTCACCAACCGCGAACGCAAAGCCACCACCGCTATTGGCTATGGAATAGCTATTCCTCATATTCGTTCAATGCAGGCCAAATCATTTATGATTGGATTCGCTCGCAGTTCGCACGGATACGATTTCGGGGCGCTGGACGAAGAGCCTACCAAGTTATTCTTTATGATGGCCGCGCCTCCTTATGATGACATACAGTATTTACGAGTTTTTAAGGCTTTGGCCGAGATTCTGCGCTACGAAACATTCAGACAAGAATTGAGCGAAGTTACCACACCCTACGAAATCATCCGCGCGATCGAGTCGATGGGATAAGGTATACTCTTCACTTCATCACAAAAGCAGTGAGTTACCTTCTTAATTAAGGATAATTGTTTTGGATAATGCTCACATCCCCAATTCAGCGCCTCAGGCTATCTACACAGGAAAAGTTCGTTCATTCTGGGCAATACTCGGACTCTCGTTCATAACCTGTGGAATCTATTACATTGTTTATAACTTCATGGTCGCATCGGAGTTGAAGCGGGCTACCACCTGGCGTGACGATGAGTCTTTCAAACCGGGCACCTATCAGATGATGTTCGGGGCTTATGTAGTTCTAGGACGTATTTTCCCAATGCTCTTTGGCATGGCGGTTGGCGCTAAGGTGTTTATGGCGGTTCTCTCCAACCCGGAAAATTTTGACCCCAACATGATGTCCGGCGTGAATCCTTATGAAATAGGGATGCAGGTGTTCATGATACTGGTAAACATTGTTGGATTCTATGTAGCCTATTACTTCCTTAAAATAAACGACATAGCCGCAGAAAAAGTTGGCGCGAGACCAATCGGAACTCGTTCGGCTGTTATTGCTCTTACGGTTTTTGTGGCCGCTCTGATGTTGCAATCACTGGTGTCAATTCTGATGCTTGCGATGGATGTCAGTTCCAGCTTCAATAATATCAACAGCCTCAGTGAAGCTGGCCCGGCTCTGGCTCTTTTTGGAATGATGTTCGGCGTGGGGATATTGGCCGCTATTGCTGGCTTGTATTTCCTTTGGAAGCAAACCGAATTGGTCAATCATGTCTGGGAGGCTGGAGTTTTTGCTCACCCTGTAGGTGGATATGATTCATACTCTACACCAGCGCAGGGTTCACAAACATCAGGAATACAACAGCCGGGAACTCAGTATCCAGGACCAGCAACCGGCTCGGGCACGAACGCGCCGACTGGCGGGGAGAGTCCAGCCCAATACCGCCCGCCGCCATCTCCAGAAGCGCCTCAGCCTCCACCTACACCTACACAGCCATCTCCTCCTCCGACGCCGCCTAAACCGCCGGAATCGCATGACGGTGGGTCTGTTTAGGGTGGCAAAAGGCTAGAAGTTCCTAGCAGTATTGTATCATCGTGAAATTCTTTTTGCCGTAAATTCATCTCACTCCTGCTATGGGGTTGCATTTTCGGAAGATTTGTATTTATTGCGCGGCGTGATACGTGCGCGTTATCACTTGAGTTAAGAGCATAATTGGGGCCTGTAGCTCAGTTGGGAGAGCGCTGCGTTCGCAATGCAGAGGTCGCCGGTTCGATCCCGGCCAGGTCCATTTGCTTTCTCAATGGAGATATTGTATGACTTCTGCGGCAGATTTTCGTATCCTATCTGGCTAACCCTGATAGGACAATCAGCCGAATTGAAGAAATAGATCAGCGGTTGGGCCCTGTGCGAGTCTGACCTACCGAACCCCGTCAGGCCCGGAAGGGAGCAGCGGCAGGTAAGGTTTGAACTGTGTTGCAGATCAGTCTGGCCGCTGATCTATTTTTTTGTATCAGCTTTTTTGTATCAGCGTCTGTTCTCGATTATTCTTCACTTTCCCCCGATATCCCTGTCGGGTTTCTTGTTCGCTATCGCGAACGACGGAACCCGACCTACTTCCAAGCTGAATCAAGCTCACTTTCGACGTTTATTACGATAAATGTTTCGCCTATTGGTTTGCGCAATCCAGCCAATCTCTTATTCTGTAGTTATCATTCGTTGCAAGGTAGATTATCCGGCAATGGGTGGATTCGCTGGAATCGATGGAATCCTTTTTCGCGCCATATTGTAGAAGTAACTAGCGTCACCTCAAAACCACAACCGTAAGGCTGACATGTCCTATCAAGTTCTAGCTCGAAAATACCGTCCTCAGACATTCGATGAAGTAATCGCGCAGGAGCATGTCACCAAGACGCTCAAGAACGCTCTGCTTTCGGGACGTGTTGGTTCAGGTTATCTTTTTTGCGGCCCGCGCGGCACTGGCAAAACCAGCGTAGCGCGAATTCTTGCCAAATCTATCAACTGCGACAAAGGCCCGACAGCCAACCCATGTGGTGAATGTGATTCATGCCGGACAATTGGCACCGATGGTTCACTTGATGTTCGTGAGATTGACGCGGCCTCGAATACAGGTGTGGATGACGTTCGGGTGTTGCGTGAGAATATCCGCTACGGGCCTAGCTCAGAAAAGCGTAAACGAATCTATATTATCGATGAAGTGCATCGTCTTTCGGGGGCGGCGTTTGACGCATTGCTCAAGACTCTTGAAGAGCCTCCGGCGCATGCGATGTTCATTTTTGCCACTACTGATCCGCAGAAGGTTCCCGATACGATTCATTCGCGCACTCAGAGATTCGATTTCCGTCGGGTGAACGCCAATGACTTAGCCAAAGCGCTGGGAGCAATTGCCAAGAAAGAGGGCGTGACTGTCAGCGATGACGCATTGCGTCTTATTGCCCGGCGCGGTGACGGTTCGGTGCGCGATTCGATTTCACTGCTGGATCAGATTATTTCATTTTCAAGTGACACTATCACCGCAGAGCATGTCACCGAGGCCCTAGGGTTAATTGACCAGGAGTTTCTTTACAGTTTTGTAGAGGCTCTGGCCAAAGGAGATTGTTCTGGCGCATTGACCAAAATCTCCGAGCTGGCTGATTCCGGCGCTGATATTCGGGAGTTTATCCGTGAGTTGTCTCACCATGTGCGTTCACTCACGATACTACGTTCGGCAGGTTTGGAGACCGGGGCCAAAGTTCTGAATCTCATTGAAAGCGAAATTGAGCGCCTGCAAAGTCAACTTGATTTTTACACTGTTGGCGATTTGGTGCGACTTGCAGATATTCTGATTGCCACTACTCGCCAGTTGAAAGATATTGAACCTCGCTGGGCGCTGGAGATGGCCACGGTTAAGATGGCGTATCTTGAATCCACAGTAACTATTGAAGAAGCGCTAGCGCAATTGCAGGCATCTGCGCAATCAGAGACGGGTTTTGGCGGCGCCGGCGGTTCACGATTATCGGGTCCATCAAAAAAAAACTCTGATTTGTTCTCAGGAGCCAGAACTCAGGTAGCAAAACCGACGCAAAGCCCCCGAACCTCACCAACGACAGCTTCCGGGTCTGGAAGCGCTGTGGCATATACTCAATCAGTATCCCCAACGGCAACCGCAGTGGCAGAGCGTTCTACCGCGCCGACGGCGGTTAGCGCTCCTACGTCATCGGGACCTGAGATAGCACGTGTCAACACACCGACAGTGCGTCAACATTGGTCGGCGTTTATGGCTTCACTTAAAGGCCCAAATAGGATGCTGGCGACTCAACTTGCGATGGCCTCTGTTCAACAGGTGGAGGATGGCGTCCTCACTATGGCGTTTCCAAGCTCGGCCCATACAAACAAGTCATTAGTCGAAAAGTCGGCTTACCGGGCGCAAATTGAACAAGCGTTGAAAGAGTTTTTTGGAGCGCCATTGCGAATCAATTACGAAATTGAATCCGGGCCGTCGCAGTCAGCGCATTCGGCGCCGCTTGCGCAAACCACACAGATGTCACATTCGACGCAGGCGGCGCAACCAGCGCAGGCAACTCAGGCGATAGCTACTCGTGCGAATAGCGCCGGACAGGCGAGCGGATTTGTGGATGAAACCGGAGAGGCGAGTAAATTATTGGCCGAGGACGAACGTCTCAAAAGTATTATTGAGCAAGTCGACGGCGAAATCCTAAGAGTGCGCGAAATAAAAAAGAAATCGTAAGTAATATCGCAACACAAAGGAGTTATTTGATATGTCTAAAGCTGGAATTGGCGGAATGTTAAAGCAAATGCAGGAAATGCAGGGCAAAATTGCCGAGATGCAAGCCGAGATGGAAACTATGGAAGTTGAGGGCACATCCGGTGGGGGTATGGTCAAGGTCATCGCCAACGGTAAGCATGAGATTAAGTCCATAGTTATTGACCCCGAGGTTGTGAATCCTGAGGATATCGAGATGTTGCAGGATTTGATTATCGCGGCGGTGAATCAGGCAACTCAAAGGATAAGCGAAACACAGGCTGATAAGATGTCGTCACTCACCGGCGGCATGAGCATTCCCGGATTGAATTTGCCGTTTTAGTAAGAGCTGTGATTGGCAGTTCGTAGTTTCAATTTCACTTAACACAAACCTGTAAAATAATGGATTGCCATGTTCCGTAGCGCCGCAACTGTTGATAGACTCATAACATTACTGGGAAAACTGCCGGGTGTTGGACGTAAGTCCGCTGGTCGTTTGGCCTTTCATATTTTGAAAATGCCTATTGAAGAAGCCACCGGTCTTGCTGATGCTATTCGTGAGGTAAAAGAAAAAGTCGGCGAGTGTCAAGTGTGTTTCAATATCAGCGAAAGTTCTCCCTGCTATATTTGTAGTGACCCTAAACGTGACCAATCGGTTATTTGTGTGGTCGAAGAGGCTCTGGATGTGCCGTCGATTGAAAAAGTCGACTCGTTTCGCGGGTTGTTTCATGTGCTGGGTGGCCGTCTCTCGCCACTAGATGGAATTGGCCCAGAAGACCTGAGTATCAAGGCGCTTCTCACTCGGGTTAACGAGAATGACAATATCAAAGAAGTGATAATCGCTACCAATCCTAGTGTCGAGGGTGAGGCAACTGCGGTGTATCTATCTAAACTGATTAAGCCGATGGATATTTCAGTCACAAGAATTGCGCGTGGCATACCAGTGGGCGCAGATCTTGAGTATGCCGATGTAGTGACACTCTCACAGGCGCTAGAAGGCCGAAGAGAGTTTTAGGATTGGCTGTGGACTCTGACACACCTATTGCGCGCCCTGAATCCCTAAATATGTCGTGGGGCTGGTTCTTACTGGCATCGTCTCCATTACTGTTGCGTTTGGTTTTTACACGGTTAGAAACCAACTTGTGGGGACTTAACTCCCTTGCATTTACATCCAATCAGTTAAACTTCTGGATTATCCTGCTAACCTTATTCTTCTTTGGGGCGCTACTCTTTGAGCGTCTTAAGAAGCGTAGCATCTTGCAGGATGTCCCACGCCGTCTCCCTTCTCTAACTAGCAGATTAGTATCACTACTGATAGCGGTCTCTTTCGGGCTGATAGCTCTGATTCTCGCTAGTGATTCACATTTGTTCGGTGATGGTTATGCGCTAATCGGAGCGCTTGCTCAAAGTGATGAGTTGTATGCCCACCCGATGTCTTACCTGGCAACGAAAACAGTTGCTACAATCTATTTACTTTTTGATGACCTTGGAGGCCGTGCGCTGGATAATTCAGCGCTTGCAATCAGCGCGCTAACGGCCATCTGTGGGGCTGTTAGCGTTTGGGTTTGGCTGAGAATTGCGCGAAAACTATCCAATGGCAAGACCGAACAATTGCTTCTATTCTCGACTGCTCTCTTAAGCGGAGCTAGTTTGGTTTTCTTTGGCGAAGGAGAGTTTTACTCTCCAGCTATTCTCCTTGTGTCATTGATTTTGTTGAGCCACATCTCAATGATTCACGCCAATACTTCAGTAGAGCGGTACCGGGCCGCAGGGGCTCTGGCGCTTCTTAGCATCCTTGCGCCGTTCTATCTGGCGCAGTTGATATTCATTCTTCCGGCTACAGTTTTTATGCTGGGTATAGGATTGGCTCCGGGACCGAAACGAGAGCGTATTTGGGGGGAGCTTGCGGTTTTGACTTTGGTTGCAATAGTTGTAGCTCTCTATTGGCAGGCGCAAAGCGACCTTTGGATTCAGGCGCGAATTGTCGAACTATCGGGTAAACCTCCGGAGTTTGATTATTCTCTTTTCAGTTTACGTCGCTTGTTTGATTTGCTGAACACCTCGTTTGTCCTTTGGCCACTATTCCCGCTTACTGCGTGGCTTTGCCTGCGCTATGTTTGGCGCGAGCGTTGTGATCATATTGTCGGCGGCTTGACTATGCTGACACTGAGTTTCGCGGTTTGGATATTCATCAGCGATTTCCCCGGAGGCTCAGCGCGAGAAATCACTACAGTCGCAATGTTCTCACTTCCTGCGTCCTTGCTTGCCGCATATCTTTGGGTAAAGCGCTTCAGAGATGAAAAATGGTTTGGCCGGACTACTGTATCAATCAGCATATTGGCAGTCTTGTCATTTTCGGCGCTGGCTCCGGTATACATTGATGGCGAAGCGGGAGTGAAATATCTAGACCATGACTATCAAAACCGCAAAGATCGCTATCTCAACGGCCTGGTAGACTTTCGAGATCATTATTACTTCCAGCAGGAGTTTGCCAAAGCCGACCAATGGGAATGGAGTTTCTCGCGAAAGTCACCGGCATATTTGGATCATCGCTCTATCAAATTGATGTTCAACAAAGGGGACTACTCAGCTACACTTAATAGACTGGCGCTATTGATGACCACCAATCCGTATTGGGCCTCGCTCTACCCCACTAAGGCCGCGGCGCTTCAATCTTTCGGCAGGAACGCAGAGGCGCTGGCTGTGATTGACAGCGGCCTGCAACTATCTCCAGGGGATATTTCTATGCTGGCAGTTAGAGGGAATATCTTTGGCGCTTTGAAGAAACCTGATAGCGCAATGGCTATGTATATGCGAGCATTGAGATATGACTCGCACAATGTCACTACCCGGAAAGATTTGGGGTTGTTCTATATCAATACCGGCAATTCTAGAGCCGCCGAAAAAGAGGGTTATTTGATTTTTGAAGACAACCCTAACAGTTCTTACTCATTCCTGTTGGTAGGACTGGCGGCTTTTGATAGACAGGAGTATGATCGGGCGCGAAAATACCTGACGATGGCTGTAACTCTAGGCAATCAAATACCCGAGACTGAAATTGCTCGTATCGTTCTAGATAGAATACAGCAACTGAATATCAACTAGCTCGCTCGGTTAACCCATGCGCGAGATGCCATCAAGCGCAGCTACTTTGTAGGCTTCACTAAGAGTCGGGTAGTTGAAGACCGTGTCTATGAAATAGTCGATTGTCCCGCCGAATGACATTACCGCCTGACCTATATGAATCAACTCTGTGGCGCGCTCACCAATTATGTGCACACCTATCAAGCGCCGGTCTTCACGACGGAATATCAATTTCAAGAGTCCGTCCTGGTCGTTCATTATCTGACCACGCGCCAGCTCATGGAAACGACTGATTCCGACTTCGAATTCCTCACCTTTTTCGCGAGCTGATTCTTCGGTTTCACCGACTAGTGATAGCTCTGGAATTGTGTATATGCCATAAGGCATCAATTCATTGATAACCGGGTTGCGAGTTTCGCCTGAGTTGTTCAGTGCATGATAACTTGCAATTCTCCCCTGGTCCATTGAGACTGAAGCCAGCGAGGGAAAACCAATCACATCACCTACTGCATAAACACTCTCACAGCTAGTTCTAAAATGCTCATCAACTTGTATCAAGCCGCGTTTATTGACTTCGATATTCAAGGCCTCAAGTCCAAGATTCTCAGTGTTGCCGCCTCTTCCCGCCGAATACAGCATGCGGTCAGATACAATTCTACGGCCAGAGTCGGTTATTGTCACTACCTTGCCATCCCGGACACTTATGTTTTTGGCGCCATCACCTAGAATTAATTTTACACGATACTTGCGCATCAAATACACCAACACATCCGAGATTTCATCGTCGATGAATCCCAGCAAATGTTTTTGAGTATCCAGGAGCGTGACTTTTACTCCGATATGCGCGAAGATGCAGGCGTATTCGCAACCAATTACTCCACCGCCGACAATAGTGAGTGTGCGCGGGATTTCATCAAGCTCTAGAATCGTCTCGCCATCGTAGATGTATTTATTGTCAAAATCCATTCCCGGCGGGTGATAGGGATGTGTGCCTACTGAGATTATTATTTTGCCGGCGGTGACAATTCGGTTTGTATCAGAGCCGCTGGAGATCAAAACTTTGTGCGGGCTGGTCAAGATTCCATAGCCGGTGATTACATCAACTCCATTGCGGGATAGTTGGTCAGAGATGACCTCCATCTCTTTTTGGATGACATTGTCTTTGCGGTGCATTAGCTCTTTGATAGTCAGCTTGTTCTTCAACTCAAAATGCAGACCATAAATTGAGCGCTGACGTAGTCCGGCAATGTAGAGTACGGTTTCACGCAGGGTTTTAGAGGGCAGAGTGCCAGTGTGAATCATCACACCACCAATAACAGAGTGACGTTCAATTATAGCGGCGCGTTTACCGAGTTTGGCGGCCTGCAAAGCGGCGCGCTCTCCGGCTGGGCCGGAACCTATGACTAGAATATCATAGTCGAATTCTTCTGAGCTAGTCGATTTCACTTTTGTGTCAGTATCAATCTGATCAGTGGTTTCTGTTATTGTGGTTTCTGTTATGGTAGTCTTTTCTGAGATTTCTTCGGTGGCTTTCATTGCACAACCGTCTTTCCATTATGGCATTATGGGTAGTAGGCGTCTTCCTAATACATTCATCGGACGATTTGACAAACTACTTTGCTTTCTGCCCGCACAATAAGGGCTCAGCTATCCGATTGTATCCTTGTTTTGTCCTTGTTCTATCCTAATTGTGTCCCACTTGCATTCCGCCCAGTTAAGCTGTCAAGAGGACCACCTACATTATATAACTGTTGAGTCCCTGGCAATAAGCAAATCCTCACAGACAGTAAATATCCCATCCCAAATATTGGCCCGCCCGGTAGTCTATTGCGAGAGAATCACCGGATCGTTCAAAGGTGAAACATCCTTTACCAGCGATAGAGGAAAGCTGAAAGAAACCGTTGAGTCTGTCGCATCGAAATATGGCGCCTCCGGGGTGAATGAAGTCAGATATTTTGCGATGAGTGTGGACGTAGCGTAATCGTAGATTCCCGCTTCATGACCGTCGAATCTCAATGAGAAACGATAGTTTTTGAACTCGGTAGCCCCTTTGAATTGTTCCTCGAATAACTCGCTGGCAGGCAAGTCTTCCGGCGTCAGTTTACCGAAGAAAATCGTGGTATTCAATTCTCCGGCTCGATCCGGGAGCGCCCTAACGTAGACTCTTCGGGCTGCCTCAATAAGAGTTACATTGCGAATGGTTTTGAAGCGTGAGGTCTCGACATTCTCTTCCAGTGGGTCAGAGGCCAATCCGATTTGTGAGAGTTTTGTGGAATCGCCGGTGGCCAGACCAGATAGCCCGGGACGCAAGTACACATCGGCTCCATGATTATGAAACTCGCCGGAAACATATTTCTCTTTGAAATTCTCAGATATCTCTTCCCACTTGGAGGAAAAACGATTCTCCATGCTCTCCCTAATATCCACCAAACTCATTTCCTTGGTTTGGTCCAGATTACCGGAGAGTTCACGGTAAATGTCAAGAACGGCGTTCATTCCGAATGAATCTACTAGACTCTTGATAAACAACCCGGCGGCGGAATAGGAAATACTGGCGTCCATATCTTCATGGAAGGCCATTAATTCCAACAGACTATCAACGAATACTACATCCAACCGGTACAAATATGCGGCCATGTCCAATAACGCTGACGGTGAGCTAGTGGAGCGCCCGCCTAGATAAGTAGCGATGCCTTCTCGAAATAAAGGTATAGTTGTCAGAGGCATTGATTGTAGACGGAAATTGACCATCAAATGCGCAACTTCATGATAGTGCGGCAAGGCCGAAGTCACCAGCGCATCTGCGGCGAGGTCATATAGCCCGCGCACTGCGACTCCAGTTATGCGCTCGACTTCTTGTTCATCGGCACAGAAATAGTAGTCGATTTTTTCACTAGCTAACGTTTTCATTCTTTCCGGTGAAACGTCCAATATCACAGCCAGCGAATCTACGAAATTATCGAGGGATTTGATTGCTATTTCATTGACATAGGCGTCACGAGTCGGGCTAATGTGGAAGCGAAAGAAGCGGGTTTCCTTTGTTATCCAGTCTTTGGCTATGTAATCTTGCGGGAAAGTCAGCCAGGTATAGCCATCGATTCTCACACCATAGTATTGATAAGTAGAGACATCCACGCCTTGCCGGGCCTGAATCTGGAAATTCAAATAAGCGGAATCAAGCAGGCTGGCTGCTCGAGGAGTTATAACTGGATGAAAACGCGCAAGTTTTACCAGCGGAGAATTTAAGTCCGCTTTGATGGAAATACCCTCGTATTGAATTCCCAAACGAACTGAGCGCGAATGTGCATAGGGCGACCACTGCATGCGCGCTGATTCGAAATTTCGGTCCTGCACCAAGTCGATGTATTCCTGCAACATGGTGTTCCCCTGAAAAATGGGGTTGACGGGTCGCGCCACTGAATCTGCTTCGGTCTGTCCAATCGCCTTGCCGGCGCCGGCGACAAATAAGCCAGCAATCACTAGTCCCAAAACGACTTTAGCTGGCAACTTGTGGGAGACAAGCTGATGCAACAACTGATATGTTCTTGAAAAACTGGCGTTCATTCGTAACTCCAATTGTGAGAGAAATATATCAAGTAATGGGGCGAATTGGCTATCTCATGACTCGCCCGCCAACAAGACATTATACTCCCTAATCGCAACATTGAGCAAGCCATGATAGGTTTCTTGAGCAAGTTCTTATTCGATGTTTTTCGCACATTGATAGGCAAAAAAAAGGAAGGATAAACTTCCCTTCCTTTTCCCCCTCTATACGCTCGTGCGTATACAAAAAACTTATGTGCTAGAAACTTAGACTAACTGAGAATCGATGCACTGAGCTGAGTCTACCGAAACTGGACCAGGCGTAGTCGATGCTCAAATCCGAGGCTGAGGCAAATGGCGTTAGCAATCCTGCTCCGAATGTCAGGTTCTCTTCGTCGTAATTGATTTTGTATCCAGAGCGGAGGAAGAATTTCTCATGAAACCCATACTCCATTCCAACTGAGCCTTGCTGGACATTATCGTTGGGATGTTTTAATTCACCGGCGAATGTCAATCGCGAATCAAGACTAAGATCCAAATCATAGGCGACGCCCATTCTAAAGGTCAACGGCAAAGGTCCTGATTCGACGTTGAGCTCTCCGTCAGTCGGTGGAATGTTCAAAGTATCAGTATCCGGCGGAATTGGCTTGTTGAGATTTTGCCCACTAAACTTTAGATCACTACCCAAATTGGACACACTCATGCCCAATCGCAGTGAACGCAAACCAGTGTAAAGAATCGTACCGACATCAAAAGCTACGGCTGAAGATGTTTCAGTCGCGAGGGATTCGGAAATGAATTTGACACTTCCTCCCAAAGAGAATCGCGTCGTCAATTCACGCGCGAAGGATGCGGTTAACGCGTATGACGATGCGGTATAGAACGCGCCTGTTCCCTCTTGCTGAGTTGTAGTTGTTATCTCTGCTTTAGGTACATTGAGAACAGTTAATCCAACTGCAAAAACGCCAAGACCCTCAATACGATTCGCATAGACCCCATAGCTTAGTCCGACATCAAGAATCCAATCACTATAGGCCAGCGCTACTTGCTGTCCCTCAATCTCGCTCAACGCCGCCGGATTCCAATAGATGGAGAACGCATCGCCAGTACTGGCTACTGCCGCTTCTCCCATGGCCAGATATCGCGAACCCACACCAATTTTAAGGAATTCACCACTGGTTGTGCCGGTCTTGGTAAAAGTCTGGGCAATAGTTGTTGCAGTTGTGGCAATGAGCGTCACTACCATCACTGCGCCAAGCGTTGCCGCCAAGCAAACTAGCTTGAGAAAACTACTCTGATATCTTTGACTTACTCGCATTATCTAGCACCTTCTTAATTTATAACCGCAAAACGACCAACGAATTCTCCGGCGCTCGACTCTACATGATAGAAGTAGATACCTGATGCAACTTGCTGTCCGTTAAGCGATAGCAAATCCCAAGAGGCGTCTCCGCCGCCAGAATTGTGTTCTATTACTTTTACTAAGTCTCCCGAAAGAGTGTATACGCGAATCGTGCTCTGTTTCGGTAGATGCGTAAAATTCACCTTGGTGGGTGAATTGCTGTTTTCCCATTGTGCGCGAGCAAAATATGGATTCGGTACAACCTTGATGTCCTTTAGCTGGCCAGCCGCCAATGAAAGATTGATGCCATCCGGTGAGAAGTAGAACTCATCTTGCGGGCCATTTAGCGGGGCGCCGCTAATGCGATATACATCACCGGGCTGAGCGCTAGCCGCGGAAGTGTCAAAACGGAACATCCAAGTGTGATAAGTCGGGAATGCTTCGGGATGGGCCACTACATCGTAGGGGAAATTGAGAATATCAATAAAGTCGCCATCTGATGCATCGTAGACTCCATTTCCAGCGAAATCGAATATCTCGACAAAACACTGTTGGTTGGTAGTAACATTCCACACTTCAAATGGCACAGACACCGGCGTCACATCATCAAGAGCGCTAGTGGCAAATGAGTTGGTTCCGGTAAACCTGATTTCATAATCCATACGGAAATGCTTGTCTCCGCCCAAAGCCGATGGCGGGAAGCCAAAGGCGTCAACAACGGTGGTTCCCAGGAAAGTACCCATTGTCAATGAGGTGTCTCCCGGTGTGGCGAAACCAGTTTGGGTCATTTGGGTTGGTGACATTTCGCCGTTGAATACCGCCACCTGCAATCCATTTGCTATCGGGAAGAAAGAAACTAGAGAATCGGCGGCAGACTGATTCATTGAAGTGAATTGAGTTGTCTGATTTGAAAGCAGTGTGTCACCTGTCACAGTATCGATGAGCGACCAATAGGTGGCAAAATCGTCTTCAGTGAACGCTATCTTGTGAACATTCGAACCGGCGCTGGTTGGGTCAAGCACGATAGGCCAAATAGTACCCGCCGATGAGTCGGCCGGGGTATTTCTGCTTACGGTGCTTTGTGCGCTTACAAATCCTGCGGGATTAGTATTGGGAACGGCTTTGACGACATTAGCGTCCTTACCAGGGGTTCCAAAAGCGTTTTGCAGAGGATCCACCGGAACAGTGGGGTCACCTGAATCAAAAGCCGCAAGACAATACCAGTATTCATATCCGTTCAGAACTGTGGTGTCCACAAAAGAATGTGCAACCGGTTCTCCAGGAGAGCTTACCCTGAAGGTCGCTATGGTTTCGTATTCTATTGACTGACATGAAGTGGCCCCAGTGCGGTCCTCACGACCCCAAGTGCTACCGAGGTTAGTGCTTCTATAGAGTTTGTAGCCTTGGAAATCTTGTTTGCCACTGAGTGGGTCAACAAAAGTTTCGGCGACGTTGTCCCAACTGAGAATGTTTCGACCAGCTCCTTCTGTGACTGTCAGTGTAGGTGTTGGTGGCGGCTCAGGTCCTACAAAGAATCCATCAAAGAGAGATTGCGCCAAGTCCGCATTGTTCCGGAATTCGGCTTCGTCTTTGCCGGCAACAATGGCATACACAACTTGAATAGTTTTTCCAGCAGGCAAATCAATTCCATTGGTGCACATAATATAGAATTGATCATCAGGCGCTAATGGCGTGTCAAATTGCTGTTTGTCAATCCAAGTATAGCGCGCGGCATCCTCTTCAGGCTTGTTAGGAAGTAAGTCCCACAATCCTGTGCGCAGTGCGCTCATTCCAAGATTGTCAGGAGTGCGCAGATATTTCGTCCCCATTACTCCGGTATTTGCTCTCCAACCCGCATCATAACCTGTTACATCGTATGTCCAGGCGAGGTTCTTGGAAGTGTCATAGTCTACCATATCATTCAGGCGACCGTTTTCACCTGTGGCGGGGTCGTAACCACCCACGTCCCAGTCACAGTAAACTCCGAAGGCGAAGTTGCTGTAGTCTGTGGTTGACGCATTCTTGATGTCCAGCGCCACAAAGAGGAAGTTTTCATTGTAGCAAAAGTTCCACTGATAAATTGTCTGTGTCATTTCCAAACCAAGCAGATTGAAACCTCTTGCTCCGTCGTTGAAGCGATAGTGTGACTCTTGAATCGCTACCGGACCGGCAGGTCCAAAGGTTGAATCACTAGGGGAATACACCTGGTCATATACCCACGCGGCGCTATCATTATTCCAAACACGCCAGCCAAATGCCGATGAGCCACGTCCAGTTCCAACTGTATCGGTCGGATCATAGTTGTAGGAAGTAGAATCGGTGGAAAACAGAATATCGTAGGCGTTTTCCCCAGTGGCGAATGATGATTGGGGTTGAAAATCATCAAGAGTGTTAGACACCAAAGTATCCCCAGCCATTGTTACAGCGCCCATCCAATATTTGATTTCAGCCAAATAGCTATGTTGCGAATTTCGCGGCCACTCACAGGAGGGGAAATCTTGCTCGGAAATAAAGCTGTAGCTACCAATTAGTCCCCAATTATCTACAGTGGTAGCTATGTTCCCTTTGTCGTGAATCACTTGTTTGATAAGTGACGGCAGGACTAAGGCCGGCGGTGACGGTTGACCGCCGTTGGTTGGGTTGAGCTTGCTCCTCGGAGCCTTGGCTATAGCCGCTTGTGAGATTAGCAACAATGCAACTCCAAGTAGAGGCGCGATTGAGCCCAGGCTCGATATTCTAAGAAGTGTAAGTAGCTTCTGGCGCATAATATGATTCTTCCTTTGGATACTCCAGTAATGGAGTTTCGTATTTGCTGACAGTCCTATTTGATAAGACTCCTGTTTAGAAACTAAACTGTATTCCAGTTCTAATGGTTCTTGGTGGCCCATAGTTCTGTGGGTCATTCGATATTAACTTGTGCAACCTGGATGTCTCCTCAGCAGAGAGCAAACCGCCATCGGTAACATTTACACCGTCTTGATCCGGTAGACCAGTATTGGAGTAGACGTTAACCACATTCCGTCGGTTGAAAAGATTCTCCACTTCGACAAACAATGACAGCACTCTCTTTGAACCGCCAATATTGAAGTCACGATTGAAACGCGCATCAACTGTGTAGGTCACCGGCATTCTAAACGAGTTGATGCCGCCTAATCTCTGGGCCGTTTTCAAATCGACTTTGGAGAATGGTAAACCGGAGCCATAACGCAGAACATAGTTCATTCCCCAAACGCCAGACGCTGGAATAATCCCGAAGAGTTTTCCTTTCCAGCCGGGATTACTGCGCACATCTGCGTTAATCGTAAGGGTGTGTCGCTGATCGAAATCTAACGGATAGCTAGTAACCGGTAGTTTCGCGCCGTTAACCGTAATGACGTTGATGTAAGCAAACGTCTCCGCAGGAGAGTTTCCGCGAGCCTGCATGTAACTATAGCTCATCGTGCCAGTGAAGAAATTGGTGCGACGTTTGGTAAGAGATACATCCAGGCCCTTTACCGAACTATGGTCTTCATTGACAAACTCAGTGACAATCTGATTAGGATTCGGAATGCCAGAGGTGTCACGTCTCGCCAAACGTGTAGCGATTAAATTTTCAATATCCTTGAAGTAAGCTGAGACATTCAGAGTTACACTTGATGAAAGAGCGTGATCAAGACCTACTTCGTAGGCGATCGTCTTTTCTGGCTTCAAGTCCGGGTTTCCTATCAATGGGAATCCACTGTTTGTCTCGCCCTGCAAATTCGTAAATAGCGTCCAGGTCTTTGGTGGTTGGAAGAAGTATCCATAGTTGAATCTCAGGATAGTATTACTAGCAACCGGATGTGACACTCCTATACGCGGCGACAACTGCGTTTTTGCTGTCGACTCTCGTGTTGTGCGATTGAAAGAGTTAAGCGGATCTACAAGATAGGAAACCCTGCTGGAGAAATAGTCAAATCGCAAACCTGCGTTTATTATGATATCTTTGTATTCGAGTTTGTGTTGAGCGAATGCGAAATTATAGGATGGAAAGAAGTTGTACTTTTCTCCGAAAGGCACAGAGTTATAGAATTGTTTCTCATCCCAGGATACATCGTATTTTCTAACTTCTCCGCCAAGCTTTATCTGATTACGCTTATCCAACTGTTTGGTAATATTCGCCGACGCGGAATTGTAACTGGATGAGCGGAATGAGTATCTGGGATTGAAGTCATCACCAGTTGTATATCCAGTGTAACCAAGCTCAGGCGCAAAATTGTAGTTATTGATATGCAGTGTGCCGTTGGCTTGATCATAATTTCCGGTTGAATCCTCAACGTAACCGGGCCAATCACTCCAATACGTATCGAACAAATGTGTGGGCGCTAGCTTGCTTTGTGTTTTGAAGTGACTGATATTGGCTTGAATGATTGTATTTTCATTCATTGAATAGTTCGCGCGGAATCCCAAAACGTTCGACTCGCGACGAATCTTACCCAAGCCATCTAGATTGAGATCATATGAAATACCATTTACATCGCGATGATCATAAGCATCCTGATCAGCCCGGAAGAATGTGCCACTGGCGGTAACTTTTAGGTTTGCCAGGGGACGCATGGTCACTTTTCCAGTAAATGTACGAGACTCCAGGAAGCTATGCGGCAAGTATCCACCGTCACGCAACCCCTCACCTGCTATGAAAAACGTAGCGTTTTTCAGCCCCAGCGCATCTAACGGTCCAGAGAAATTCGCGGTGAGAGCCTGATTGTCACTTCGAGACACTCCACCAATATTTCCAGTGAGCGGATCATACTTTTGAGTGGAACCGTCATAGGCCTTGATTGACCCGGCGAAAAATGATTGTCCTTCACGAGTAACAGCATTGACAATACCAGAGCTGGCTTCGCCGTATTCCGCCGGGAAACCGCCGCTAGTCAGGTTAATTTCTTCAAGGAAATCCGGAACTATTCGAATGCCCAGCTCCCTACTTACCGGATCAGTAACCATGACGCCATCATAGATGTAAGACACAGCCCCCGTGCGACCACCTCGAACGTGGAGACTGCCATCGCTATCTCTGACGGTTCCTGAAACGTTGAGGAGCACATCGGCGATTGAAATTGAGTTGGGCAAATAGTGCATCTGTTCAGCAGTGACAATATAGCGAGTGCCGGTTAAATCTTTCTGCACCAAAGGCCGTTCTGCGGTAACAATAATCGGCTCTGTGATTTCGGTGGTATGCCTCATCACCTCGAAATCAATCGGAGTCGTCAAATCAAGGAGCACGCGAACATTCTCCTTTATCATTGGATCGTAGCCCAACGCCGAAATGCGTATTGAGAAACTTCCTGCCGGAACCTGAAGAATGTAGTACTCACCATCCTCATCGGTGATAGCTCCATACGGAGTCCCGATGACCTCAATCTGCGCCCCACTAATCGGCTCACCGGTGCTTTGATCAATAACCTCACCTGCAACTTTTCCGGTCAACGCCGCCTTGAGACTGGTAGCGCTTAGTATCAGCGTTAGAAACCCTGCAAATACGACTTGCAGTATCTGTTCCGCTTTCGACTTCTTGCGGATCGATGTTGACATATAGCTCATAACTTTATCGTCCCTCATAATCGCAACTCTATATCTCGCAAATGTTTATTCTTCGCTGAGTAAGGTTCAATTCAACCATATTCCAAATCATTGTTTGTTTGATCATTGTTTGTTTGATTGGTGTGATTGCGTTATCGAACTCTACAACATCTATCGGTTCTGTTCTGCAATATCACTACAATATGATTCTTGAAACCCAATACTTTCTTGAAATCCAATACTTTGGTGAATCAATATGTTTCAACCTTTGGTAAACACTTATCACTTCTTGTTACTTCACTATCGGCAATAGCAACAAACATATTTACCAGCAAACATATTTGGCCATGCCGGAGGCGCTTTCATGCCCCGGACGTTAACTTCAACGCCGAGACCATTTCAATGAAACTCAAGCCCATTGCGAGATTACCGGAAGGCATGCCTGTTGTATCGGTAATTTGTGTTGCACCTTTACCTAAGTTTAACTATTTGTTTCACTCTTTCAGAATCATTCCAACTCGGATGATATTTTTTCCATCAATGATGTACACTTTCTAGTAATCGTCATTCTCCTAAGAACCGTCACAACCTTATCATTCTAGCCTCCCGCAACGTTCTTCCAACAACGTTCTTCAAACAACATTCTTCCAACTGTGTTTCATTCTGAAGCCTGACCAGTCAATCAACATGGCTCGGCAAGTCACCTGACGCTGTGTTCCATATTGTGACAATCATGCTTGTACTGTTTCACTAAGCGCTAGTCCCTACTATCGATTTATATGGACGCCAAGTCCTTAGCGCTCAAGCGACAAGCCCATATCTCCGATACCTCGCAAGAGGAAACCATTCGATGATTCTTGCGCGATTTCTTGTTGCAATATGTCTGCGTCGCGTACGGCATTACCTTTTCAGAGAGTGGATATACGCCAAAGTATTTGGAGCGCCAGATTACAGACCTGTTGCTGTTCTATATTGATTTGTATAACCAATACTACCCGGGATTTTTTCTTGATTAAGTTTAACCGTCATATTCCACTAGGGTCACTAGCAACAAGTGTGGTCGATTACGCGCGACTCAGGTCAATAGGCGTATTGGGCTTGTTACTCTTTGCCCTACTAGCCGGTACAGCTCTCGTCCGCCCGGCTATTGCGGGCGATAAAAGCGTAGTTGTAGTCCGTCAGCAAAAGGACAGGAATTCCGACCGTCTTATTCGCGGTATTAAATCCGAATTCAAGCGTTCAGGTGAAACTGCAAGCCTGGCTGTAATCACTATCTCAGAACTACAAGACCACCAAAGAAACCTTCTGGATTCTTTGCGCGCGCTTAATCCTTCAGCGCTTGTGCCTATCGGCAGTCATATCACCGAAATCATATCCGATTCCATCAGTGATATCCCAATAGTGTTCGCGGCAGTCTTCCAACCGAAATCCAGTGGTCTCTTCAAACGAGATGGCAAAGCAGTCAGCAATATGACAGGCGCCTCGCTAGATATTTCACCGGCGCTTCAATTCAAATACTTTAAGCAAATCTACCCGGGCCTACGTAAGCTCGGACTCATCTACTCCGAGGAAACAGCCCAACTAATTCCGCATGCGAAGGTTGTCGCCGAGTCCAGTGGAATCGAGTTGCTGGCCGTGAGAGTCGAAAAACGCTCCGGGCGCGGGAGCGGGCGTGAAGTCAAGAAGGCTCTTGACAGTCTTTTGCCTATTATTGACGGACTTTGGTCACTCGCCGATCCTTCTGTGTTTTCTCCAGTGGCCACAAAACTAGTCATCAAGAGAACTCTGCAGAAAAAAATTCCGTTTATGGGCTTCTCTTCGACTATCGTGGCCTCCGGGGCTCTTTTTGCACTGGACTTTGAATACAAAGATATCGGCCGTCAGGTGGGCGAGCTCAGCAGAAAAGTTCTCAATGGGACAAGTCCTGTATCATTGCAAACTACGACGCCTGAAATTGTATGGTTCCATTACAATGAACGAACATCAAAGCGCATCGCTATAGCTATCCCAGAGGAATTGCAGGCAGTGGCAAAGGAGGTGCACAAGTGAGCATTCGCGAACTTAAAAATCTCCTTGGATTACGTGGACAATTCCTGCTCCTGATTTCTGCAGTAATTATCGGTAGCGCCACTGTCATTGGTATATACATGACAAACCAAATAGAGAAAGTATCCTATGACGGAGTCATTAGACGCAGTCAACAGTTGGTAGAAAGTCTGGCCTACAACGCCGAATTTGATGTGCTTGTCGGAGCCGATGAAGACCTGGCGAAACTTGCCGCTGGCGCGTTCCATGATTAACTGGTGGTGTATGTGAGAATTCATGACGAGAAGTGTGAGTTATTGTACGAGAGAGTGCGAGACACATACCAGGCGTTCACTGAGGACTCTTCCCATCATGCTATTGGCCCTGAAATGGCGCCTAGCTGTGATATGCTTGGTCTGCCGGAGGTAATCTCAGCGAAAGCATTCTCGACAGAAACTATCATTGATCCGAATGGTGAAGAGTTTATCCACTTCGCATCGCTGATAGTCACCTGGGAAAGCGATGTTGAGCGCGAGCGTTTGGGATCATTGAACACAGGCGCGAGTGACGTCGATAGAGGTCATTGGATCAATCTGGGGCACGTGCAAATAGGTATTGATCTGGGTCCGGTTAATGAATCCATTCATAAGACCAGATTAACTGTCATTGCACTAACGATGTTCATTATTCTCTTGGCAATCGGAGTGACAACCTGGTTCCTTGGCCTAATTATCAAACCAATCAAGTCACTAGCTATTGTCACCGAGGATATCTCGCAGGGACATTTTGATATGAAAATCGATATTGGCCGAAGTGATGAAATCGGACAATTAGCTAACTCATTCTCCCGAATGCTAGACGCGCTTCAAATTTCCCGAAGTGAGGTTGAAAACTATCAGGCAACACTCGAGGACAAAATCAAGGAGCGCACCAATGATTTGGAAGAAGCGCAAAATCAACTAGTCCAGTCCGAGAAAATGGGGGCTATAGGTCAACTGGCGGCAGGAGTTGCGCATGAATTGAACAACCCCCTAGCCGGAATTCTCGGATATTCGCAGTTCGCGCTTGAGAAGCTTAAATTGCGTAACGCTGATACTATAACTGAGAAGGATATGGCGTCATTCAACAGATATCTCAATGATATTGAAAATCAGGCCAGAAGATGCAAGACAATCGTCCAGAATCTTCTAAAGTTCTCACGTTCGAATCAAGATAGCCTGGCAGCGTCATTCCAACTCGATGCGGCTCTGATTGAAACTGTTGAATTGCTCAGACATCAGCTCGAGATGCAGCAAATACAGATTGTCACAGAGATTCCGACATCATCGCCGAGCATTCATGGCAATGTGGGCAAGATACAGCAAGTGGTAACGAATCTTATCATCAATGCGATGCATGCAACGCCGCAAGGTGGAACAATTACAGTCGGAATGAAACACTCGCCAACTTTGGGAGAATTCGAGGGAGCGGTAGAGATATTCGTTTCTGATACTGGTTGCGGGATGGCTGACGAAATCAAAAGCAAGATTTTTGAACCGTTCTTTACCACCAAGGAAGTTGGCAAAGGCACCGGTCTGGGCCTATCGGTCAGTTATGGTATCATTAGAGACCACGGCGGAGAGATAAAGGTTATATCTGAAGTCGGCAAAGGGACAACATTTGTAGTTATTTTGCCACTCCAGTCAAGTCACGATTCTGCCGACATAAGTCAGGTATAGAATAGTAGCGCGCATTCTCAGATAATATCTCATTTTATTGAGAAACGCGCTAGTAGCGCAAAGCTTTGTGAAACACTAGAAAACGACAATACAAATCACACCAGACACATTGCAGGTTAGAGCATTGCAAAACGATTACGAAAGTGAAAAAATGATTCTCGTTGTAGACGATGAGGAGATCATGCGTGATTTCCTAGTTGAGGTCCTCGAGCAATACTCCGTCACCGCGGTGACGGATGGCTCTGAGGCTATTGAGCAAATGGAGGCCAAGAAATTTGATCTTGTTATTACTGACCTGAAGATGCCAAAAGTATCGGGAGAGGAAGTAGTAAAAAGAGCCAAGGAACTTGACCCGGAATATAAAGTGATAGTGATTTCAGGGTACTCCACCCTCTTCACTGTGTCCCAGTCAATCGAAAACGGCGCCTGTGCTTTTCTATCAAAGCCTTTCTCGATCGACCAGCTACGCACCGAGGTTTCCAAGTCTCTCAGTTAGGAGCGCAACCAAAACTCAGAGGGTTTAGAATTGTTATGAAAATAGACAATCACAATATGGCGCTGATAATTGACGACACAGAAGTGATTCGTTCACTCCTCAGTGAGGCTCTCGCTGACAAAGGGTTCAAGGTGCAAACAGCTCCGAACGCAGTCACCGGTATTGAAATGGCGACTCAGTTGCGGCCGGGCTTGGTTTTTTGTGACACATATATGCCAGACTTAGACGGTTTTGAGACGATTAAGCGAATTCGCAAGTTCATGCCTGAAGCGGTGGTTGTAATGACAAATTCTCTGCCCAATACAGCAGAAGAAGAACAGCGCCACGAAAGGCAATATGATTACCTCCTCAACAAGCCATTCGGCTTGGAAGAGCTGTGGGGAGTTCTTGAAAAAATACGAGAAAAGTTTGAGGCCAGTAAGAAAGACTGACTCGAAATTCCGAATCCTGCCTTGAACAAGGGCTGTGGATTTGCTTGACCGGATGGTTGACGGCGACTGGCGCCCGAAAAACAATGATAACGCTTTCCTGCATCTAAGAAGCGCATAAACATAAGAGCTTTTGATAAGACAAAGTTGTTCCTTTTCAATAGAGACGCTCATTTTTTTGCTATGACAGAGTCTACACACATACTGGTCGCTGACGACGAAGCAATTGTCGTGTCTTTGGTTCGCGATTGTCTGGACGATGAGGGATATATCGTAGAAACCGCAGATTGCGGCGCCGCGGCTGAGAAGCTCCTGCAAGAAAAGCAATTCGACCTGCTTATCACAGATATTCGTATGCCTGATTTTGATGGGATCGAATTACTGCGACGCGCCAAATTACTCCAGCCGAACATCAGCGCCATTTTCATGACCGGATACGCCAACATTGATTCCGCCAAAGAGGCAATCAAAGAAGGCGCTCTCGATTATCTAATGAAGCCATTTGAGATATCCGAGATTCGAACTTCGGTAAGAAACGCCCTGCAAAAGAAAGCCGAATCAGACAAGAATAACTCGGGCGACGAGCTAGATAAGATGGCCACCCTGACTCGTTCGTTGGGCGCCGTTGATGACTTACCTTCTTTGATGAATATGTCACTAGGGTTCGCGCTTATTCAATGTAACATTCCAAGAGGAGCGGCGATTTATTGGTCACCTTCAGATAACGCTTTGGTGCGAATCTCAACGAACTCCGGTGATACAACAACCGGCGAAATTGAGAGAATTGAACTCGAGTCAGACCCGCTTAGAGCGCTTCCTGCAAATTGCCCCGAACTAGCACAGGACTTTTTTGTTTGTAAACCAAACAAACATCCTCTCTCTATCCAGGAAGACAACAGAAAGATCGATAGACTCTTGACGCCTCCCTGGCTCAATGACAATGAGCATCTCGTATGCTTTTCCCTTAAGCGCAACGATCGCATGCTTGGTTTTCTGCTCTTGCCTGTTACTGCCGAAGACATTGAATCCTATCAGCATCAGTACAAACTAATCAGTATGACCGCTCAGCACACTGCGCTGTCAATTGAGAACCTGTTGTTGCTGGAAGAATCCAGACAATCCTACAATGAGCTGCAGGATTTGCAAGAACGCACTATAAAGCTGGAAACTTTGGCGGCCCGAGGTGAGGTGGCCGCTGAAATTGGCCATGAACTGAAGAATTTCCTTGGTGTAGTATACGGCAATATCTCGCTACTTGAACTACAGCTACAAAAAGGCGCCGCAGAAATGTACCCCAAGTACATGGCTGCAATCACTACCAACTTAGAGAAGATGAAGCGCTTTACCACCGAGCTTATGCGCGAGGCCAAGCTCAGTGGCGACCAAGAAACAATTGCGGTAAACACACACTTAAGAGAATTGGTAGATTTCATGCGTCCGCAAAAGAGATTTACCGGTGTGAACATTGAGCTACTTATCCCAGAGGAAGAGATTGCTTTCGACACCGACCCGCTCTTGTTCCAGCAATTGATGTACAACATTGTCAACAATGCCGCGGATGCATGTAAAGATTCACCGAACCCGAATATCGCGATTGTATTGAGTATGAACTCGGTATCCTCAACTTTCTCTGTCTCAGTTCGAGACAATGGAAGCGGAATTGACCCGGCGCTTCTCAAGAAAGCCTTTAATACACGATTCACCACCAAAGAGGATGGTCATGGATTCGGACTAATCGTCTGCCGCCGTATCATTGATTCACACAATGGAACTATTGACGTCCAATCCGCACCTGGAGAAGGCGCCACTATCACAATTACTTTTCCGATCTCCGTCAAAGAGCCAACTGAATACATCGCCGGGGCAACGCAGAAGATCAAAGTAATTCGATAGACAGAATTCAATCCTCATTTTCCTCTTTCCTGATCTATCTTAAAGCTCATTTTCATCCCATCCGCCGATATCGTGGCCTCAATTAGTCCTTGACAGCCAATTGCTTCTCAATTATCCTATTAGAGGTTGTAGGATAAGCTCGACTGGACATGATATCATCATGCGAATCCGAGCTATAGGCCTCATATCAACTATGAAGCCCTAGCCATCGCAATCATTCATTTTGTAATTATCCTCACCTTCAAAACCTCATCAGAAGTAACTTTTTTTGAAGCATTTGAAGCATGAAATTAACGAAGCGCCCTAATGGAACGCTGAAGATTTTTGATTTACTGAAGGAGACAAATTAGTGAAAAAATCCCTATCGACTGTAGTAGTAGCAATCACCATCTGCTTTGCTTGGGCGTTTGGCCCCGGAAGCGCTCAAGCTTCCGCAAGTCCCAAGCAAATCAATCTATCCCCCGGATTAGTCAATACAGAGATTCTGGAAATGGTTTCGTCGGTAGAGAATATATCTCCCGAAATGGCTTCTCTTCTTCTTCCTGAGAAAGGGAGCAAGCAAGTGATTTCTGCGGGGCTAAGTGACGTGCCTCTTGGCGCAGGCTCTTTTGCACAGGACCCATCCCTGAGCGTTACTTGGAGTGGCGCCACTCAATGGCTAACTGGAATCAATTGGGGAGGTTCATATTATTTTGGTAGCATGGATCTGGGCAAAAACTTCTTCGGTAGCAATATCACCTCAGATCAGTATGTGCCGGTTGAATTACGTTTCAGCTCTGTTCCAGCCGAGCAAACGCTTTGTATGACATTTGACAGAGGACTCGGGTATCCCCCTTCCGGAGTCGGTTCTTTCCCCGGCTCGGCATGGGATATGTCCGACCCGGCAAACCCCAGACGGCTCAACATCGGGTTCGTTGAGTGGACCGGAGGAAATCCACCTCCTAACCATCAGTGGGACCCCAACGGAACCGGTAGCCCGGTATTTGGAAACCGCGAGTATTTGTTCATATTCAACAGTGACTACGACGGTACAGGCCTGACCTACAACACCACCAACATACTTAATGATAACCCGGATGTTCTCTACTCATGGTGGCCGTTCGTTCCATCCGGGAGTTCCTTTTTTGACAATGAACCGGCAAGTATTACAATCACTCCGCATTATATCACTAATCTCTACGCTATCCCCAGCCCTACAGAATTGCTCCTAAGCTGGAATTTGGTTCTCGACTCAGCGGCCTATTTCCTGCTCTACACAGGTAGCGCCTCTCCGGCCAACACATTGCTTGATAGCCTCGATGCAAGCGTTAGTTCATTCCTACACACCGGCCTGACAACAGGCGTTCCGAATTTCTATCGGGTTGAGGCCTACGGAGCAAGTTCACCAGTGGTGACTTGTTGTGTAACTCCCGGTGACGCAGACAATGACGGCGCTTTCAATATTGGTGATGTAACGTTTCTGATTGCACGAATATTCAGCGGCGGTATCGCGCCTCCCTGCGAGGATGAAGCGGACGCCGATGGTAGTGGGATGGTGAATATTGCGGATGTAACTTACGGAATCGCACGCATTTTCTCCGGCGGTCCCGCTCCGAATCCCTGCCCGACATCTGTCGCGGCTCCTTTGCTAACTTCAAGCGCTGAAATATCAGCGACTCCACAAACCGTTAGCCAAAATGTTAACCTTCTTGGAGCATGGAACAAACGTAGCAATTATGGCGATTGCTGGGGATATATTGAACAAGGCACTAACCACGAATACGCTCTGATATGCGCTCGCAATGAAGGTGTCAGTATAATCGACATTGAGGCCACACCTCCGGTTGAAGTGGGTTTCATTCCTTCGATTTCTCCCGGTACCGACGCAAAAGACGTGAAGATTTATTTGAATTATGCGATTGTAATCAAAGAAAGCGAAGCGGTGCAAATCGTAGACCTGACCGATGTCACTAACCCGGTACAAGTCAGCACAATACAACCCAACGGCGGCTCTGGAGCTCACAACTGCCTAGTTGACGGAAGCACACTATACATTGTCGGTAACCATGGGACAGGCGGCCTGGAAGTATTTGACATTTCGACTCCTTCAGCTCCGGTGAGAATCGGGACCGGGTTTGAACCTTTCTATTACCATGATATTGATGTGCGCAACGACACTATGTATGCCACAGGAATAAACGGAAATGGCGTTGATATTCTTGATGTCAGTAACAAGTCTGCGATTTCAAGATTGGGACTGTTCAACTACGCTGGCTCCGGAGTTCACAATGCCGAGTTTTTGGGAACGACAGATTACGTTGCTATTGGTGATGAGATTGGTTCCGCCGGTAATCATGTTCGTATCTTCGATGTAGCTGATATTTCCAATGTTACGAAAGTATTCGACTTGGATGTGAATCCGGCGGCTGTTGCGCACAATTGCTACGAAAAGGGTGGACTCTTATACATTGCCTACTATACAGAGGGGTTGCGTGTTTGGGATGTCAATGACCCAACTGCCCCTTTTGAAATCGGGTTCTATGACACTGAGCCTTCCGGGGCAAACGGTTTCAATGGGGCATGGAATGTCTTCCCGTATTACCCATCAGGCAAGATTATTGTTTCGGATTTTAGCACCGGGTTATATGTGCTCCAAAACGCGCCTTAACTCTTAGCAGACTGTAACTCATTCGCTAATAGCGAGCTATTTGAAATATCAAGTGGCTCGCTATTTTCTTGCATAGCGGTAGCTAGAGTTTTGTTGAATTTCAATCAGAGAATGTTCTGATTGGGAGAATCTGCGAAATCAACTATACTGTATTAGAAGTGGGCGAAGAAGGGAACCGTCCCATCCCGTCCCATCCCAAACTGGAAAACATCATGCAATCATTCGGACATCTACCATTCACCGGCCGCGATGAGGAGCTATCGCTCCTGCATGACATCTATATCCATACTCTCCACAACGAACGACAGACAGCGCTAATCGAAGGGGAAGCCGGTGTCGGCAAGTCTACTTTGGTCACCCGATTCCTGGATGAACTCGGTTCTGAAGGCGCTATGATTCTCAAGACCAATGGCGCTCCGTCATTCGCTGGATTTCGCACAGTGTTCGCCGGATTACTTCGGTCCTTCCTCTCCTCTGCCACACCTCAGGACATTAGCGCCTCCAATCTATTCGAACTAGGAACCGCCGGAGCATTGGCCCGACTGGCTCCTGAGGTTCGAGATATGATACCTTTTGAAATCCCGGAGACACCGGAAGAAACACCCGGCGCCACGCACGAAATGGAGCAAGCGCTTGATGGCTTGCGTTTGTTCATATTGCGCCTGGCAACCCGCAAACCATTGGTGATTCTCTTTGAGGACGCCCATTGGTTTGACTCGCGCACCTGGTAGGCTATCAATTTTCTGGTGAGAACTCTTGGGCCATATCCAATATTATTTCTGATAACTCTACGCTCGACCGAATTGAACGAAGAATGCGAACGCATATATCACTCTCTGGCTCGCAACAAACCAACTGAACGAGTACCGCTCTCACGCTTCGACAGCGCCAATTCTCAGCGTGTAATAGAGCGCATGTTCGGTTCAACTATCGCAGATAATATCGCTCTAGAAGTGCACGACTCTACCGGCGGCAACCCATTGTTCATTCACGAAACGCTGAACACATTAGTCGAACGCGGAATGGTGCAACTAAACCGCGAAACCAACATCTGGGAACAAACAGTAGAATTGCAGGGGAAACTACCCTCACCTGAAGCCGCGGCATACATTTTCCAGGAACGCATCGGTGGGTTTGAAGAAAGTGAAGTAGACCTTTTCCGACTTGCCGCGTTGCTTGGATTGCAATTCCGCGCCGAGTGGCTCAAAGAGCTCTCTGCTCTCTCCGAAGACGGATTTATACAATTCTTGAACCGCTCACTTAAGGCCAACCTACTTGTCTCAGATTTTCAAGGTGGCTTGAGCTTCTATCATCAGCTTATTCAACAGAACCTGCTTGATACAATACCGGCACAGAGACGAACTGCGTTGCGTATGTCACTCTATGAATACTTCATCAAACGCGCAAAGACCCACCCCGCCGAAGGACCGTTTCATCAGTTTCTTGCGATGCAGGATTATGACCCGACACGCGCTGAACGTTACGGAATAAGCATCGTGGAGCACAATTTGCAGGCGGCGATAGAAACATTCTCATCATTTTCGACCTCCCTGTCGATTCGTTATTTGGAAACAGCGCGTGAGGCGCTTCAAAGACTAAGCGCCAAGGAGCGTGACGAGTCAAAGCGCTTGCTGTATCAAGTGTATTTTGAACTAGGTCGAACAGCATTGGAATCAGGGCGCGCCAAAAAGGCAGTTGTGTATTTTCGATGCGTTTCGATGTTCCTGCTAGGTCATGTTTCGCTGGAGTTGTTTGAACAAATACGATTGTTACGCGGGTTAGCTGAAGCTCACTACAAAACAGCTAACTATCAGCGCATCGCCACATACGTAAATCGCGCCGTGGCGCTGGCCACTGGTGTTGACACTCCCTTGGTTATCAAGGAGCTGGCGCATATTCAGTTTATATCCGGGCTGTCACAATACAATCAAGGACAATACGAGAGCGCCACGCGAGAAACTGAGCGTGGTCTATCAATGCTCTCAGAACGTGAGATTGTCGATCCTCTGCTGGAATTGACCGGCCTGCGCACTAAGGGGATTATCCTCAACCGAATAGGCAAACACTCCGAAGCCAAAGAAGAGTTTATCAAATCGCTGAAAATGGCAGAAACTCTCAATGACAAACGTGAAACCGGCCGAGCGCATTATTACCTTGGCGTAGTACGACAATATCTCGGGCAGTTCAATATGGCTATGTCATGTTATCAGCGCTCAATCGCTATTTGTCGTGAGGTGGATGATCTTGATACGCTCTCAAAAATCTATAATAACCTTGGGGTACATTACAGTGAATCTGGCGATCCTTCAGAGGCGGAACGAAATTTCCGCAGAGCGCTGGAAGTACAAACAGAAATCGGCGCGGCGTATTCAGCTTTGACGTCACGCATCAACCTGGCTGGTTCATTTCATTCGGCGGGTCGAACCGAGGATGCGCTCTCGGAGACGCGGAAGATTTTTGAAGAGTGTGTGCGAATAAATGCTGTGAACTTGATACCGGCGATTTATGATTCAGAGATTGAAATGGCGCTGGATGCCGGGAAGCTTGATTACGCCGAAGATGCGCTCTCGAAAATGCGCGCTTGGCTTGAGAACGCCGAATCTAATTTTGGTCTCGATCAATTGAAGAAACTTTCCGGGCGCTTGGCGATTCTCCGCGGGGATTTCAAGACTGGCTGGAAAGATCTGAAGGAAACAGTTGATATCTATTCGGCTAAAGGTGAATCGTTTCGCGCCGCGCAGGCGATGGCTGAGGGTGTGATTCTGATTTGCGAGACCAAGAGCAAGGGCGGCAAAGTTCCTGAATCAATTCTGAAAACTGTCGAAGAGTATGTGCGTGAAGCGCTGAGCATTTACAATGAGCTTAATTTTAGCAGACGAATTGAGATGTTACGCAAGAAGCTTCTTGAACTGGACGGTCCCAAGGGTAGATTTGGCAAGTTGGTGTCGAACGCCCAGATCAGTAAACCCACGGAGCCGGAAGCTGATAGACGTGATCGCGCATTGGTCCGATGTTTCGGTCGATTGAAAGTTACTTGCCCAGGGCGGCATGATGAGATTGACGAAAAAGCCTGGCCGTCGAAAAAGGCGCGCGTGCTGTTGGCCTATCTTAGTGTGCTTACTTCGCCGGGGAGAGCTATTTCGCGTGATAAGATATGTGATGCGCTTTGGGGACATTTGGGGCCTGACACAATTATGTCGTCGTTTCATGTGACGCTATCTCACTTGCGTAAGACTCTGGCGACTGAGTCGACCAAAGAGTATCAGGCCCAAGAGTTGATTATTCATCAGGACGGCAATTACATTTTGGCCTGGGATGATAACTATTGGTGCGACTTGCAGGAATTTGATGCGCTGTATAGTAGCGGGAAACTGTTTCTTAGTGAGAACAAAGTTCATTTGACTGCGCGTGAATTTGAGAAGGCGCGGGCCTTGTACCAGGGGCCATTGCTTGAGGATATGTATGACAGTTGGCTGGAAGAGCCGCGCGAGGCTTATCGGCATAAGTACATTGAAATATCTCAGCGTCTTTCGGAGATTCATTTTGACAAAGCTGAATACGACAGAGCTCTGGCTCTATGTCAGGAAGTCCTGCTGGTGGACCCAACCGAGGAGCAGGCGCATCGGCTTCTGATGCTGACTTTGTTCACAATTGGCCGCAAGGCCGCCGCGGTCAATCAATACAATGCCTGCGTCAAGTCCCTGCGCCAGCGACTGGAAATTGAGCCTGACCAAAAAACGGTCGATCTGGCTGAAATGATCAAGTCCTCGACCAACAAACTCAGCGAGATTTCTCCCTCCAAAGCAAAAACTCTGTACGTCTAATCCGTCCGTCTTAGCCTCCGACTTGCCCAAAAAACCCTGTTGTACCCTCCTAATAGTGTGCATCGGTTGAGTTTTGCAGAGAAATCTCATCTTTTTTGCAGTTATGTGAATTCGCTATAACTCTTTGTAATTCTTCATATTGCGCGGACATCTATCAGTGTTTATGGAGCTAATTTCAAGAAACTTCAATTTTTCAGCGGATTTTAAGTCCTCTTTAACTGGCTTTTAAGTCCTGCGAATATCTTGGGGTCAGTTTCAAGGGTGAAAACAAGCGGCGAAGGCCGGCCTGCGAAACTGGAGATATAATTCGAATGAGACTAACAAAGACAATATCATCTAGAAAAGTATCATCTGGAATCGCCGCGAGATTATCGTTTATCGCTGATTACAACTTCCTGAATTCTTTTGGCGGTGATTCAATTTCCTTGAGCGCAAACTCAGCAGGGGCTGTGGCCCTGGACTCTAAAAAGTCAACACTGCGGAACGGAGACCCTGGTGGGGCTGTCCGGGCCACTGCTCCTCTTGAGTTTGATTTGGCTTGCACGAAGTACAAAGTACGACCTGTCAGAATCGTTTCGGATGAATTCATATCTGATAATCTGCAGGATGAATATGCTATTGACATCATTTCTCATAAAAGGCCTGTCGGGATAATGACAGAAGCTGCCGAATGGACAATCGGCGGTTCATCATCATTCTCTTGGCTACGCAGGTCATCTATTCGCGCCTTCCCCTCTTGGAGAGCGGAGGGGTTGGCGCGAATTATTTTTCCGCTTTTTGATACGAGCATGAAATACTCGCTGTACCTGATTGAATCCTTATTGGGTCACCTAAAAATTAATAGACCCTGGGGCCTCCACTACAGGCCGCAGTCTCTATAGTCTGTTTGCAGTAATAGCAGTAATTGTTCATACCGCTCTGAGAATGAGCGGATTAACCATTAATCTGGAGGTATGTGGATGGAGCCGCGAAAGCGGTTAAGCTGACGGCAAAGAACTGTAAGGTATGTGAAAAACGTATCGACTGCACACTTTAGGGTGTGCAGTTGACACGAGTAGCAGCAGTCGCCACTGACGGGGCGGCTGTTGTTTTTTTTGTGCGTTTTGGCGGATACAAATGGGTTCGTTCGGCATATATGAGTAGTGTCGGTGTGGATGCTGTAGTGATTTTGCGGGATTGGGATTGGGTTGCTCATATATATGGGATGGTGTTGGATTTTGGGGTGGGTTGGTGGTTTTATTGGTGGGAGACGTATAAGTGAGACTACCGCGAGCGAGTTGGGGGCGCCCGGTGAACAATCAACCCAACTTTTCACACCGCAAGCGGTGCGGCACCTGGCTCGGTTCCTGGTAGAAATTTCTTGACAATCCCTAGTGGGTTCTGCATGTTTTTTTCTAGTAGGATAATTGTATCAGACTGAGGGGTATTATGAAAAGATTAGGATTCTTAGGAATAATGGCAACAGCGCTCGCGCTAGGAGCATGTGGCGGTGAACCCATCGTAGACAGGGCTTTTTCTTACATCGGAGTCGTCTCTGATAGCGCCACGGGCCAATTGTTGGATAGTGTCTTCGTGTCTGTTGGTGATTCGACTTCAACGTCCGTGCGTGACACTACCGACAGTTTTGGTGAGTTCTCAATAACCAACTTTTTGGTTCCTGTAGCGCAACTGACCTTTCGAAAGCAGAATTATAAGATGATAACGGTCGCCACCAATACTAGCGTGCTGGTAGACACAATCGTTGTGATAATGGCAAAATGAATTGGAGTCTCAGATGGCTAGAAGGAATGTTTTCGGCGGGGTCGCCCATAGCTTGCTGTGGGTTCGTTACCTTTGTATGATTCTCTATGCCCATGTGCCCGGTCTAAACTGTTACCGATGTGACGGGATATACACGCCTAGAGTTGGCAGATAGCTGAGCTATACTTTTCGTTCGGCGTTCTACGATAGCCATTTTTCGCTCTGTCAAAAGTATCATCAAGAACTTCAATGTCAGACATTGAATCCAACAAGTATTCCCTCCAGCGCTTGACGCAATTATTCGAATTAGAATATTCACTGACCCACCATGCACTCAACGCTAGGTGTTCCTTCGCATTCCAAGCGAGTAGATGAGGTTCTACAATTCTAGTTTTCTTCTCGTAAGTAAACCTCAATTGTCGGCGCTCAGTCACTCCAAGACAAATCTTATCTTTAGTGGTCATTATTGCTCCCTCGTGTGTCTTCCATATTGGGCATCCTAGACAAAGCCTGTTGTGTCCTTTATAGACCCATATTATGACACGTCGGGAACACCGAGGCCCCCGATCTGCGAACTTCAATTTCGTCAATCACCGTCATAAGTCAAATGAAAACAGGACAAAAACTGCGTTATGCACAGGAAAGTTGTCTTGCGAACAAGTTGTCCACCGGTCGAGTCGCGGGTTGCAATTTTCGCTTCTTAAAAGCCATGACCAGAGACGACTAAGTAGTATCCGACGAGATACTTCGCTTTGCTCAGTATGACATTTGTTATGAAGTCCCTTAGAAGGGAACTGGACCTACGGATTTGCACTTTTATTCCTGCTTACTCTTTGGGGGTTGGGGGTGGGAAGGCTCCTAGTTGGGTTAGGACTGCCAGGTTGTCCCAGGTTACCCAGGTTTCTACTATTTTGCCGTTTTCGAGGCGGTGGAAACCGAAGGCTTCTGATGTGACTTTCTTTCCGGTGGCGGGGATGCCGTTCATTGGCGCTTGATGGGTTCCTTCGAAGGTTGCCTGGAACGCTACCAGGTCTCCCTCGGCTGAGAGGCGTTTGATGGTTTGGACGGCATCAGGAAACGCAGTGTACCATTCCTTTATCAAAGCGATGAATGTGTCATAATCCTTAATCACTACACCGGGCGTTGCCTGCGAATGTCGCTGATAATTCTCGCTTATGAATCGTTTTAGGCTGTCGAAGTCTTGACGGTTTATGTCGTCAAACGCCGCACGAACTACCGCCTTGTTTTTTATTTCTTGCCTGGATTCAGAATTGCATCCAGTCAAGGCGCCAATGGCGATGACTAGTGACAATACAGTTAGTGATCCTTTGAGTTGCATACTGGACTCCTTTTGCGGTTGCATCCTGTATTCGGCGTGTTTTGCTTTGTGGCAAGGTAGCGCTTTGGGTGATGTCAGGTCAAGGTGTAGGGTTTCTTGATTTGTTACACGAATTATTATAGGCGACTCCATGTGTCCATTAGGTCTGCTTTCGGATGGCGAACTATGGATATATCCAGGCCGCGCTCGTAGGGCATTGACCAGCGGGAGCTAGTCAAAATGTCGGGTTTCTGCGTCACATAAATGTGACTTCGGAACCCGACGTATGGAACTGAATTCGTTGGATGCTTCCCTGAAACATTCTGCTTCTGTTTGCGTAGTAGTAAGTGGTGATAAGTGACCTAGACAACACGACCTAAGTCATACATCAGAGTAGGCGCACATGGTAGGAGTTTCTGGCTCCAGCGCTTCTCGACTAACTAATTGAATGATAATGAGAGCAAAGTAATGAAGAACACAGATTCACAGCAGGGTGAGAAAAAGAAATGCGGTCAGTCTAATACCTTCATGATATATGGAATGATTCTTGGTTCCGGGGTTGGGACGGCTTTCGGAGTTGCTTTTGATAATATCCCGATTGGTGTTGCTATCGGTCCGGGGATTGGGATGGTCTTGGGCATGCTGTATGACCAGCGAAGGCGTAAGAATCCCGAAGATTCGAATCTACAGCAAGTATTGAATAAGAACTGTAGTAATCCCGGCTCCTTAGCGGTTCTCGGAATGATTCTTGGCGCAGGAGTTGGGACAGCCTTCGGTGTGGCTTTTGATAATATTCCGATTGGACTTACTTTCGGTCCGGGGCTTGGATTGGTCGCGGGCATGCTTCTAGAGCGGAGCAGGCGCAAGAGTTCCAAAGATTCAGCTTAGACAGAATCGCATTCGCGAACACTATTCCCAGCGCTGGTTCCATACAGGTAATGGACTGGTTATCGGGATGCTCGCCGGAATGCTCATTGGAGCTGTGATGGACCATAATAGGCGCCCGCCAGAAGATCAAAGACACCAAGCAGCGTCACGCGACCATAAACCCCTTCCCTAACAACAACTTACAACACATTCACAGTTTGCACATCAGATAATCGTGAGTTTCTCGCTTTTTATCTGAACCTTAAAGTATACTATAAGCTGTATAGTATATATGGAACCTGATGTAGAAGAGTTTGGCATACCGAGGTAGAATATGAAAATAGGACAATTAGCGCGAAAGACCGGGGCCGAGAGGCAAACGATTCGGTATTACGAAAGTTTGCGATTGCTGGATGAGCCACGGCGGAATAGCTCCGGTTATCGAGTTTATGACGATGACGCGGCTCGGCGGTTAATGTTTATCAAGCGGGCCAAGTCGATTGGGCTGACTTTGAGCGAGATTCGGACACTGATTGAGATTTCTGTTGGCAAGGCCAATCGGTGTGAAGAAATTAGGAGTTTTGCTGAGGATAAATTGCGCGATGTTCGTGAGAAGATTTCGCATTTGCAAACGATTGAAAAGGCTCTTAGCGATCTAAAGGGTTTGTGTGAAAGCTCAGGTGATGATTTACATTGTCCGTTTATTGAAACTCTGTTAGATGATTGCATAAAGGAGAATTGAGTTAATGGACGCCAAGAAAGTTTCGATTCTTTCGGCGCTGGCTGCGTCGTCGTGTTGTGTTCCGCCGCTGATATTGTTGGGGCTGACACTACTTGGGGTGGGTACAGCCGGAATGGCTGGTTTCTCCTCGACTTTAGGCGCTATGAAATGGTACATCTTTCCTCTAGCTATTCTAGGACTGGGGTTTTCATATTACTTGTACTTCAAAGAGCGCAAGAAATGTTCTACCGAAGCCTGCAAGATGATCAACAAGAGGTTTACCGAGTCGATGTTGGTAATTTCAACTGTTGTGATTGTCGGGTTCCTTGGCTGGTCTGTATATCCATATGTGATTCCTTCGAACGGTCCGAAACTTGACACCAGGGCTTTGAGAGCAAATACATCATCGGCGCATTATGCGGTTTACAAAGTGGACGGAATGACTTGTGGTGGCTGTGAAGTTGCTGTTGATGGAGCGATTTCAGCCTCCGGGATCGTGGACAGCGTTAAATCCGATTTCACTGCAGGAAAGGCGTATCTTTGGTATAACACCGCTGAACTTGACACGGCAAAGGTAAGCAAAGCTATCAACAGCGTAGGTTACAAGGGTTCTCTTTTGGAGAACAACTAGGTCCATTCGCGGAAGCGATTACATGTTAAAGAGGCGCAAATGTGCTGATCTTGAAGTAATCATTTTCAAACAGAGTTACACCAGTGAGGCACAGAGAGATTATGACAATACCTAAGCATTTTGATTTGGCGATAGTTGGTGGAGGCGCTGCGGCATTCGCAGGAGCTATTCGCGCCAATGAGCTCGGCGCAAAGACTGTTTTGATAAATGACGGTCTGCCACTGGGCGGCACTTGCGTAAATGTAGGTTGTGTGCCGACCAAGGCGCTACTGCATATCGCTGAAGCTCGCCACAATGCGCTCAAGAATGACATTCCCGGCTTAGATTTGAAGGTCGAGTCATTTGATTTCGCAGAAGCTATTTCACACGAGCAAGAGCTTGTAAGTGAGATGAGAAGCGAGAAGTATTCGAAGGTACTGGCACGTTTGGAACATGTAAGTTTGCTTGAGGGGCGCGCCAAACTTAATTCAAATCATGAACTGATAGTCGGAGATGACACACTCCATGCGGCTTACATTCTTCTGGCCACTGGCTCTACAGTGACTAGATTAGATATCCCGGGACTAAGTGAGTCTGGCCATGTTACACACATTGAAGCTTTACGGAATAAGACTCTCCCGAAACGCTTAGCAATAATCGGTGCGGGCGCTGTTGGCCTGGAGTTCGCTCAGATGTATTCCCGGTTTGGAGCTATGGTTACTGTGCTTGCGCGTGGCGCGCGTATTGCAAGGAATACCGAACCGGCGCTATCATTGCTTATGGCAGAGGCGCTTAGAGCCGAGGGAATTAACATTCTTCTTGAAACGAGTGTCACACAAGTCTCTGCAAACGTCAACAGCAAAACACTCTCGTTACAGTCTCCAGATGGTTTGAAGAACCTGCAGGTTGACGAGATTCTTGTCGCGGCTGGCAAGACACCCAATACTGCAGACCTTGGCCTGCGAAAAGCAGGCGTTGAAACCGATCCATGCGGTGCGATTGCGGTTTCAACGGAATATCAAACCGTAGTTGACAATATCTATGCTGTAGGAGATGTAGCGGCTCTTCCTCTTCGTCTTGAGCCAACAGCCGGCAAAGAGGGCACAATAGCAGTATCCAATATGCTAAGTGGCGACGCTCTTACAATTGATTTCGATTCAACTCCTTTCACTATTTTTACTGATCCGGAGTTGGCTGGCGTAGGCTGGACTGAAGCGGAGATGATGACGCGCCTGGGAACCTGTTTGTGCAAGACGGTGTCATTCGAGAACGTTCCACGAGCTATCATAACCGGACGTACAGAAGGAGCAATCACTATCGTCGCTGAACCAGATACGCGTATTATTCGCGGGATACACATTTTGGCCCCGCACGCAGGTGAGCTTATCGCACAAGCAATGACGATTGTCGCGAACAAGAATACGATTTCTGATGTTGTCAATTCATTACCTATGTTTCCGACGCTTTCAGAGTCAATAAAACTCGCAGCTCTTTCATTTGACGTAGACATATCACAATTGAGCTGTTGTGTTTGAGAAACATCGACACGGACAAAGCAAAACATCAAACCATACAACCACAATTGGTATAGCATTTCATAAGGAAGGCTCTCTATGGCAAATCAGAATCTTGCAGCAATCGACCCCGCACTGGCATTGATAGGACGATTCGGTAAACTAAGTGGCGGATCAACCGCAACAATGCACAAGCTACGTAAGGCTACAATTTACTCAGAGGGCGATGTTCCATCGAAGTATAAGGTACTTGCCGCTACGTTGTGGTCGGTAAGCGCGCGGTGTGAGCCATGTATCAAGTATTACGTCAAGGAGTCAATCAAACGTGGCGTTACTGAAAAAGAATTCGCGGAGTTTATGGCGGTAGCGACGGGTATGGGTGGTTGTGTTGGGGAGACCTGGGCGATGAAAGCCTTCAAGGCGTTTGTGGATATATCCTCCGGCGTCACAACCGAAACGGAAACGAGTTCAGGTGATTCATGTGGTTGCGGCTGATGGTTCGCCTTCAGGGATAACGATCATGCAGGGGTACAGCGCGCTGTGTCACTACCGTAAGTGATTGTCTTTTTTCAGAATAAGCGCCGCTGTAATTCCAAGTGCGAAACCGGCGAATGTATTTAGCGCTAGTATTCCAATCACTGTCAGTATCATTATTGTGAAGCCGCGTTTGTCATTGACTCCCATTGCGGGTTTCGATAGTTCTATTCCTGCGAATACCAGGAGCGTTCCGAGTATTGAGAGAGGGTAGTATTGCAGGAGTGTCATAGCGCCAACTCCCAAGAGCGTCCCGACTAATAGTTTTCCAATTCCAAGCATCACAACCGAGCCACCTGTACGAGCGCCAAAATGGTATTGCCCGGCAAGCCCGCCGGAACCATGACACATGGGCATCGCGCCGAACCAGCAGAAGAGCAGATTCATTGCGCCGACTGAGGTTGCCATAGCTTTGGTTGAGATGCGTTTACCGGGAAACAAATCACCGGAGAGAGCACAGACAGCTATCACTGAGTTTAGTATCGTCAAGGGCAATTGAGGCAGAGCTCCTCGCAGCATTCCCTGCTCCCATTGTGACACTGTTGGAACAATTGCGGTCAGTTCCAGGCTTCCGGGGAAGAAGAATGCAGTTCCGGTTGGCATATTTACATACATGATTACAGCGCCTATGGAGAAGATAACGAGCGCTGTCGGGATTTTCTTAGAGCGAGCCAGCGCCAAAGTTAAGGCGCCCAGGAGCACGGCGATTGTCACACCATCCAGGGCCAGCCACGGTGTTCCTGCGATAAACTCGAAACCTTTGAGCGCTAGTTTTATTCCTACACCGAGTTGTATTCCCCGCACCACAGCAATCGGAACCCAGTCTTTTATTTTTACAACTGCGCCGCTCACCCCCAAGGCTATCATTATGATTCCCATTAACAATCCTGCGGCGGCAATTTCACCTGCGGCCAACTGTTCGGCAATAGCTACTGCGGCGATAGCTTTCATCGGTTGCACGGGAACCGGTAAGCCGAAAATGACACCGGTCAGGATGTTTGCTATGCCGGCGAATATGAGAATCACTGCGATATTCATATCACTAGCTAGTGACAAGGCGACTGCCAGTGGAATGAATGTGCCGAGGTCTCCGAGTCCGCCGGAGAATTCCATTAGATTGAAGCGCATTTCGCGCAGGTTGGTTGTGTAACGATTGCTCACGCGCTTGTTTGTCACGCTCACCTCAGCAGGTCATCCCAAAGTAATACCGCGACTTTTACGGATGTATCACAATCGTCTCCACGCTGGCGCTCAACGATGAGTCCGTCGCTATTCAATAGTGACGTTAGTGACGCTGAGGATTTCTTGGAAGAGTACTCAGCAATTAGTTCTGTTCCTTCACGTCGCATCGTTCCGGGCCATAGCAACATCCTCTTGCCGGATCGTGACTCAGAGCGAAGTACCGCAGGTAACAATTTCGGTGTGAAGTCTGACAACCCGGCCATCTTCTTGAGGGCGGGAATCACCAAAGTCGCACAGGTTACGGCCGTTGAGAGTGGATTACCGGGTAGGCCGAATAGCAATTGGTTGTTCCGCCTGGCGAAGAACACAGGTTTGCCGGGTTTCATGGCGATTTTGTGAAAGAGCTCTTTCCAACCCAAGTCAGCGGCAACTGCGGGAATCAAGTCCTTGTCACCGGCTGAGACTCCGCCGCTGGTTATAATTATTTCGCTGTCGCAATTTAGCGCTTCGCGCAATGCTGTTTCGGTATCAACTAATGGAGCGCTGTGGTCTGTACGCTCGCAAAACAGTTTAATAAGCGCTGTGATGGTGTAGCGATTAGAATTGTAAATCTGCCCGAATTTAATTTTCTCACCCGGCTCCACTAACTCATCACCGGTGGTAAAGACCGCTACAACTGGCTTGCGAATGACACTTGCTTGCGTGAGTCCCATGCTTGCGAGAATACCGACTTCCCAAGCGCGCATCTTATGGCCCGCCCTAAAGATCGTTTCTCCTTCACGCATGTCTTCACCGCAGGGACGGATATTTGCGCCGAGTTTTGGTTGCACTGTGAAAGTGACGACGCTCTCCGTAAACGTTGTATCTTCAACTTTTATTACTGTGTCATAGCTTTCGGGAACCGGGGCCCCGGTCATTATTTTCAATGCGCCACTGGCGCAACCTTCTAACTCTTTTGGCGGATCACCGCCAGCGTATGACACACCTGCGATAGACAACGTTACAGGTGCATCGACAGAGCAGTCTTGGAGTAACTTAGCGCTCACCGCAAATCCGTCCATGGCGGAATTGCGAAAACTGGAGACATCAATCGGGGCAACGATATCTCTGGCCAATACACATCCGACCAAGTCATCAAGCGGAACATCGTGAGGCTCCAACACTGTCACGCTGTTGATGATTGTCTCTAACGCTGTTTCTAGATCAATCACTGCTTATACCTCTTTTGCGCAGTCATTTATTTCGCTTGCTAGGAGTTTGAGTGGATGTTCAATAGTTGGAAGCAGGAACTCTAGCGACTCTCGCACTGCCTTTGGTGAGCCGGGGAGGTTTATGATGAATGTTGAGCCTGCAATACCGGAAACTCCTCGTGAATACATTGCGTACTTGGCTTTGGTGGCGCTGAACCTACGAAGCGCCTCATCGACTCCAGGCGTGGGACGCTCTAACAGCCGGGCAGTTACCTCCGGTGTATTGTCACGCGCGGCGCATCCGGTGCCTCCACTGGTTAGGACAAGTTGTATTCTGTTATCTATGCAAACTTGTAGCGCCTGTGTAATTTCTTCAGGAGTGTCACTAACTATGTCCGTACGTGTTACTTCAAACAGCGTGTTATCGAGAGCAGCACAAAACACAGGTATACAACCATCCTCGCGCTCGCCCGAGGACGCTCTATCGGAAATTATTATTATCGCTACGCTGTATGGCATACGCTCTTTACTTTTTCGTATCACGAAGACTTATTGGTGAAGTCACCTGATTTCCCGCCGCGCTTTTCTAACAACATCAAATCTGTTATGACAATATCCTTTTGGAGAGCCTTTAGCATATCGTAGATTGTAAGAGCTGTAACACTGCAAGCAGTCAGAGCTTCCATTTCTACTCCGGTGTTCCACTCGCAGTTTACTTGCGCTTGCACTGTTACAGAGCGCCTGCTGTCATCCTGGGTAAACGCAATGCCTACACTATTCAATGGAATTTGATGGCATAGCGGGATTAACTCTGCGGTTTTCTTGGCCGCTTGTATTCCGGCGATTTTGGCGACAGTTAGCACATCACCTTTGGCGCTTTTGTTTTCTCTTAGCGCTGTGTAGGTTTCATTATTCAGCAACACTGTCACTGATGCCGTTGCTGTGCGTATTGTTAGTGTTTTACCCGCGGTGTCTACCATCTTAGCGCGACCGTGTTCATCTACATGACTTAAGTTCTTACTCAAATGACCCATCACTAGCCCCCGATTTCTGATAGTGATGGTAGGAATTGTCCTTTGACTGCCTTGGTGTGACAACCGACAAAACGCTTTTGCGCCATGAAACCGTCTATCTTAGTCTCGGCCGTTTGGTAGCCGTCTTCGAGCATTTCGAAAAGATCCATGCGGTGTCCTGAGAATAAGCAACTGTATAGCATTCCATCTGAGGCCAAACGGATGCGGTTGCAGTTTGTGCAAAATGGTTTGCTGACAGAGTTGATGAAACCAACCTGGATTTTCAGGTCGGGGGAACTGTAATATCTGGCTGGTGAGGCTTTTTCGGTTGGCGCCGGAGCGAAGGCGTAGCCGATGTGGCGCATAGTGTCAGCGCCGGAGACGAAACCGCGATTTGACGAGGCGCTGTAGCGGGTGGGCATGAATTCGATGAAACGCATGTCCACGCCCAAGTCATTGGCGAAATCCACCATGTCTTTGGATTCAGTGTCGTTGACACCTTTTACCACTACGCAGTTTAGTTTCACATTCGGAATCACTCGCACTGCTTCGCGGATTCCTTCCACTACTTTGTCAAAACAATCTACGGTTGTGATGGCTCGGAACTTGTCGGGGTCTACGGTGTCGATGCTGATGTTGACACTGTCTAGTCCTGCATCGGCTAGCGCTCGGGCTTTGCGTTTTAGGAGGCGGCCATTGGTGGTTATTGCAACGGGCATTGATGAGTCAAGCGACTTGGTGTAAGCAATCAATTCTTCTACTTGCGGGTAAAGCGTTGGCTCACCACCGGTGAAACGCACCCGTTGGATTCCCAGATGATGCATCAGTTTTATGGACTGTTTGAATTGCTCAGGGTCGGTGAAGTCTGATGGACCGTAGGACTGGATTGACGGAGGTCGACAGTAGAAACAATTGAAATTGCAGGCCTTCAATAGTGACACTCTTAGGTATTTCATTCTATCATTCATAATACAGCCCCGTATTGCTTTCTACTCGGTTACAACTCTATTTCTTTTTGATTCCAACTTTTGTCACTGCTAAAGTTTCCAGCTAGTATAAAGTCTGCTAACGCACCTAGTTCATCGTCATTGAAATGCTTGATTTCATAATCCAAGCGCTCTGCGCCATAGCTTGCTACTATGCCTTTTGGTAATTGTCCTTTTAGCGCTTCTTTGTTGCGGGTCAGGAATAGTTTCGGACGGTCGGAGGATTTGTCACCTTCGACTAGGCAGATGTCAAAATTTTCGGCGATGATTTTCCAGACGGCTTGTTGGAATTCCTCCTGCGGCAGAGCGAAGAGCGCCATTTCGGATTTGCCGATGGCCATTGTGAGTCCTGCGCCGGATTGACGGTGACGGTAGGAGTCTTTGCCTTCGGTGTCGAATGTATGCTGGTGGCCGGTATGTTTTACTGTGGCTACTTTCATTCGTTTTGCAACTAGCAGTGGGATTAGCTTTTCAACCAATGTTGTTTTGCCGGAGTTTTTTGCGCCGACTATTCCAAACTCAATCATCTTGGCGCCTCTTCCCTGTTACAACTTTGGTGTATATCTTCAGGGGTGTTGATATTGCGCCATGAAGTTTTTTGCATGGGAGTGAGCCGGTAGTTTAGCCCTTCGATAATTCTCCAAAGTTGATATGGCTCATTTCTCAGAGCGACTTTGCGAAACTCACTTAGCGCCTTGGTTGCATAGATCCCGCAGAGCGGTTGGATGCGTCCTGACTCACTGATTCCAAGATAGTCTTCACCGTGATAGTTTTGCTGGAGTGTTTGTATTGTTGCTTCGTCAATGTCGGCCAAATCTGCGGCAATTATGAAACATGAATCCTCAGAGCGCTGGGTACAATCATTGAGCGCGGCTATTACTCCGCCTAGAGGCCCTGGCGCATCTGGAAAGTCTATCAACACTGGCGCTTTGAATTCGCTGAATTTTTCTGAGTCTTTGGCTACTATGCTCACTTGTTCGAAGGCGGCTCGACATATTCGTAGTGTATGCGCTAGCAGCGGTTCGCCGTCGACTGATACGAAGAGCTTGTCACGACCCATTCTACTGCTGGCTCCACCTGCCAGTACATAGGCGCTTCTGGGCGCTGACTTGATGTTCGGATGTGAGTCTGTGTTGTTCATTGTCAATTTCCACTTACGTAAGAAGCCACTTACGAAAAAATCCGTGACCGGTTTGGCCACGGATTATGAACGCCAGAGGCTATCTGGAATCGACAATTCGTGTTCTGCTTCTTTGCCAAACCGGGCAGGCCGGAAAATTACTTCTCGGGCCGTAGAGTCCCAACCGACCGCTTGGGCCGTGGAGGGTTCGAAGCTGAAACTAATGTAATTAATCTTTGCTCTTACTTCAAATGCTAATTCTCTCCAACTATTATACGCGGTCGCGTAATTTCGCTATTAAGGAACGGTTCTTATACCAACGCACCACCTGATGGCGACGCCACAAATATGGATTCGGAGCTACTAGGACATGCACTAATCGTGTGAAGGGGAAAATCCCAATCAAGATGAAGGCGTTGATGATGTGTAATTTCACCGCCAACGGCAATGCTGTCACGTAGTTGACATCAGGACTGAATTTCGCGATTGACCACAAGTAAGGAGTCATCGCGCCGGAGAACCATGACGAACCCCAACGATGAAAGAGCGCCATGTATAGTCCCAAGACAATTTGAATGAGCAAAAACACCAGCAACAACCAATCAGTAGGACTGGTGACCATGCGCACCTTGGTGTTGTTCATACGTCTGCGAATCAAAGCTATGATACCAATAAACGATAGCGCCGCGAATGCGAACATCACTGCCTCCAAAATATAGAGACGCACCGGAACACTGTTCCAATTGAGAACCAGTTTTGGTAAGAGGAACATCATTATGTGGCCGGTTAGAACCACAATCAAGCCATAATGGAAAGGCACCATGCCCCAGAAGTGAGTTTTGTTCTCCAGAAACTGTGAGGATAGACTGGAGAAGGTAAACTTATGGATTCGGTAACGTTGGATAGTGACGAAGAAGAACGTAAATAACGCCACATACGGAAAAACTCCGAACAATATCTGATCCAGTAGCAATCCTGAACTATCCATGCGCAACTTCCTTCCCATTCTTATCTGTATGACTCTCCGCGTGACGCGCTTTGACGTCTGCGTGAATCGTTTTTAACACTTTTACATACGGATTCTCAAGACCTTTAAGTCCAGAGAACATTTTATCCATAGCCGGAACAACATAGCCAGTAGCAAATGAGTTTGCTTCAACTTCATCCATGCGTCCGAGGGCGCGTAACACCTGTGAGAGGTGATCAGGTAACTCGGAGGTTTCGGCGATGTCCAACCGTCTTAGAGCTTGGCGCATGTGAACAATGAATGCGCCACGCTCGTAGTTTTCGGCATAGAGTTGCCAGCCTACTTCCAGCGCGCATTTGGTATTTATATCGAAGGTCCGTGTGAAAAGCTCTTCGAGATCTTCGATTTCTTTACCTTCAACGGCTTCCACGAATTCCTGCAGGAAATCACAGCCAGCGGATTTTGCCAGATGCATTTCCTGCAAACAAATCTTCAGTGACTCATGGAAACCCGGCTGAGGATATTGAAGCAATCCTCCCAGAGAATCATATAGTTTGGCTTTGGAGTAACTCATAAGTTTCTACCGACCTCTCTATAAACCTCTATGTGGTCCGGAGACAAATCCGAATCCGGCTTCCTGCTTGCGCACCATCGGATCCTGAAGCGCTTCTAGAGCTTCCTCGCGATGTGACGGCGGGATTACAAATCTGTCATCAACTGTGCAAAGCGATGTCAGCTTGTAAATCGCTTCGGCTTCTTCGACTGAGCAATCAGCGGCCGCAAGCATCTTTTTGGCGGTTTCCATGGTGATATCACCAACGGTTACCGCGCGTCGATACCAGCGCACTGCTTTTTGTTTTTTCAGAGCATAGAGAACTGGTTCGGTTTGTCCAGCTCCGAATAGGTTAGCGAGAAACTCCAGCGGCACCCGTGATTCTTCAATGTCATGGAAGAATTCATCAGTGACACTCTTGAGTTTGCCATCCTTCTGCGCGGCCATCACTGGTGACATTGGCGGTACATAGAACAACATCGGCAAAGTTCGGAATTCAATATGCGGCGGTAAGGCGAGTTTCCAAACTTTCACAAATTGATAAACCGGTGATTCCTGCGCGGCTTTGATAACCGATTCCTGAATGCCATTGGCTCGCGCCCCGGCGATGACTTTATCGTCATTCGGATCGAGAATCATCGAACGATGTCCCTCTATCAGACCTTCGTCGGAGAGACGCGCAATTTCTTCGATTCTATCTGCGTCATAGAGCAGAACTCCCAAGTAGCGGATTCTTCCAACACATGAATGGAAACACGCCGGGGCCTGACCGGTTTCGATGCGCGGGTAGCAGAGAATACATTTCTCGGACTTACCTGTGCTCCAATTGTAGAACACCTTTTTGTAAGGACAGGCGGCGATACATGAGCGCCAGGCGCGGCAACGCTTTTGATCTACCAATACAATGCCGTCTTCGCCGCGTTTATATAGAGCGCCAGAGGGACATGAGGCCACACAAGCGGGGTTCAAACAATGATTACAAATACGCGGGAAGTAGAAGAACACCATTTGTTCAATCGCTGAGAGTTGCTGACGTTGTTGCTCTGTCAGGGTGCTCAGATTTGGATCGTTCTTGGCGTAGGCCGGTGTGCCACTTAGATCATCGTCCCAGTTCGGACCGGATTCGATGTCAATGTATTCACCGGTGACCATCGAAATCGGCTTGGCTGTCGGTTGATCATCACCTTCAGGCGCATTGAAAAGATTTTGATAGTCATAAGTCCACGGCTCGTAGTAATCATCCATACTCGGCTGGCTGGGATTGTGGAAAATGTTCGCCACAATGCGGGCCTTGCCGGTGGATTTCAAACGGAGCTTGCCTTTATTTTTCTCCCAACCGCCCTTGAACTTTTCCTGGTCTTCCCATAATGCAGGATAACCGGTTCCAGGTTTGGTTTCGACATTGTTCCACCACATGTACTCAGTGCCTTTGCGGTCGGTCCAAATGTTTTTGCAAGCAATACTGCAGGTATGACATCCAATACACTTATCGAGATGGAAAGTCATCGCAATTTGAGATCTTACATTCATTATACTCTTTCCTCTCGAGTTACCAGATTAGTTCAGGTAGTTTACGCACCAAAATGTGTGTGTCACGGTTACAACCTACCGGACCCCAATAGTTGAAATGGAAAGTAAACTGTCCATAGCCACCGGCCATCAGGCTCGGTTTCAACCTTGTGCGTGTTAGTGAATTATGTCCACCTGCGCGGCGATTTCCTCGCAGGGGTGATTTTGGCACAGAGTATGTGCGCTCTGGTGAGTGATATTGAATACACACACCAGGTGGAATTCGATAACTTACAACTGCGCGTGTCACTACCACACCGTGGTCATTGTGCATCTCCACCCAGTCATTGTCATCAATTCCAATGGTCTTAGCGTCCTTTTCACTAATCCACAGTGGCTCTACACCGCGAGAGAGCGTGGTCATTCTTTGGTTGTCACCATAGGTGGAATGTATATGCCATTTACCATGCGGCGTGAGGTAATTCAGCGCTATTGACTAGCCGTCCTCTTTGCTGAAACGCATATCCGAATACTGTGTCGGTAGCGGTTTCGGCTTATAGGTCGGAAGATGTTCGCCAAATTGGATATACAACTCATGGTCGAGATAGAAATGCTGACGACCAGTCAAAGTGCGCCAGGGAACATCCATCTCCACGTTGTAAGTAAACGGTGAATAGGCGCGTCCGTTTTCTATCAAACCACTCCACATCGGGCTGTTGATAAATCGTTGCGGACGAGTTTGCAAACCTTTGTAGGTGGCGCGAACCGAGCGTGATTTCTCAACCAACTGAGCTAGCGGCAGTCCTACTTTTTCTTCGATGTCCTTGTAGGAGCGGTGGGCAAGTTCTCCATTGGTCACTGAGGCGAATTTGAGAATTGTGTTACAAACATCCTCATCCTCTTTCAGTGAGGGATACTTACCTCCACCCCATTCTTCGGTATGCTCATTGGCGACCGCTTCATCATAGAAATCTTCAATTCCATAATGTGTTCCATGGGCCCCGAGACCGTTTTTGCGGGCTAACGGGCCGAAGGAAATGTACTGGTTGTAGAGATTCTTATAGTCACGTTTGACTATTTTCAAATGCGGCATTGTCTGACCGGGAATCGGCTCGACTTCACCGGCGCGCCAGTCTTTCATTGTCGGCTGAGTGATTTCCGCCGGCGTGTCATGCGCCAATGGCGCGGCGACCATATCGGCTACCGGCTCGGGGAAATGTTTCTCCGCGAACTTTGAGAATCTCTTTGAAATCGCCTGGAAAATTTTCCAGTCACTTTTGGATTCCCAACAGGGCGGGACAGCCGCTGACAGCGGATGAATGAAACTATGTAAGTCGGTTGAGTTTAGATCCGCTTTCTCATACCAAGTCGCCGCCGGAAGAACTATATCCGAATACAGCGCCGAGGTGTCCATGCGGAAGTTCAAATCAATCACCAAATCCATCTTACCCTGCGGCGCTTTCTTGTGCCACTCGATGGTCTTGACTGAATCTTCGGCCATGTCAGTTGCGATTGCATTTGTGTGCGTTCCAAGGTAGTGCTTGAGAAAATACTCATGCCCTTTGGAGCTGGCCATCAATGCATTGCCACGCCAGATAAACCAAACCCGCGGCCAGTTTTCTGGCGCATCGGGATCATCAACTGAGAATTTCAAATCACCAGACTTGAGACGTTTGACTACATCGGTGACAACCTGTTCGTCGCCAGTAGCGCCTGAGGCTTTTGCATCGTTGATGACTTCCAGTGAGCTCTTGTTGAATTGCGGATAGAATGGCAACCAACCCGAGCGCACAGCGCGCGACTGGACATCCATTGTATGTCCCGAGGCGAGAGTTCCTTCCATTTGATGTTTCGGAACTGTGTGATAATCAGTGAATTCTTTTTCATAGCGCCATTGGTCTGTGTGCACATAGTGCCAGCTTGGCGCATTTTGCAATCGTGACGGTCCATACCAATCTTTGGCCATCGCGATTGCGCCCCATGATTCACCCGGAGCAAGTTTTTCCTGACCAACATAGTGCGCCAGCCCACCACCATTGACACCCACACAACCACAGAGCATCAACGCGTTGATTCCCGCGCGATACATCAGGTTGCCATGATACCAGTGATTGATTCCAGCGCCGATGATTATTGTGCATTTGCCATTGGTGTGTTCAGCGGTTGTCGCCCATTCGCGAGCAAAACGAATCACCATATCGCGGCTCATACCGGTATACTTCTCCGACCATGCCGGCGTGTATGGAGCGTCATCGTCATAGCTTAGGTTTTCATCACCAGCTAGGCCGCGCGGCACGCCATATTGGGCCATCAGCAGGTCATATACAGTTGTCACTATGACAGTCTTACCGTCGGCGGTTTGGAGTTTGCGAACCGGAACCGGTCGCGCAATGTCCACTCCCTGACCAAAGTCATCGAAACGCGCGTTGACTACTTCGTCATGCGAGTTCAACAATGTCAAAGCCGGATCGATTTCGCTACCGGTGACACCGTCTTTTAGCAGGAGATTCCATTTGCCTTTTTCTTTGCCCCAGCGATAGCCAACACTGCCCATCGGCATTTTGACTTTGCTTTCTTTGGCGTCCCACATCAAGTATTTCCACTCACCGTTTTCGATATCGGTGTAACCTTGCATGCGGTTTGCGCGAAGCAGTTGGCCCGGAGTGTAAATACCGGCCTCATCAGTTTCACCCAGCTCTACTAGCATAGGCGAATCAGTAAACTTTTTGGTGTAATTGATAAAGTACGGTGTTTGTTTTTCGTGATGATACTCTTTGAGCAGGACGTGATTGACCGCCATCCACCATGCGCCATCTTGTCCGGCATTCAGCGACACCCATTCGTCGGCGTACTTTGCAACCTGGTTAAAGTCCGGCGCAAAGACCCACATCTTGGTTCCGTTGTGACGTGACTCAGCGGCGAAGTGACAGTCAGGTGTGCGGGTCATATTGAGGTTTGAACCCATCACTGCCAGCAGTTTTGAATTGTACCAGTCAGCAGACTCGTGCACATCGGTTTGCTCGCCCCAGGCTTCCGGCGAGGCCGGAGGTAAATCGCAATACCAGTCATAGAATGATAGCCCCACTCCGCCCATCAGTTGGAGCATACGTGAACCGGAGGCATAACTTATCATCGACATCGCGGGAATCGGCGAGAAACCAGCAATGCGGTCGGGCCCGTGTTCTTTGATAGTGTGGATATTTGAGGCGGCGATAATATCCAAGACAGTATCCCAACTGGCGCGACGGAATCCGCCTTTGCCGCGGGCTCTTTGCCAACGGGCGCGAGCTTCGGGGTCTGAGACCATCGCTTTCCAGGCATCCACCGGATCATCATACTTGGCGCGCGCCTGTTTCCAAATATCGAGCAAGGCGCCGCGTAGGTAGGGATATTTTACACGAAGCGGCGAATAGAGATACCATGAATAGGAAATCCCCCTCTGGCAACCGCGCGGCTCGTATGGCGGCAATCCGGCTTCTAATTCCGGATAGTCCAGTTGCTGCATTTCCCAGGTGACAATACCTTCTTTTACATAAATCGCCCAGCTACATCCGCCGGTGCAGTTCACACCGTGAGTGCTTCGGATTACTTTGTCGTGCTGCCAGCGATTGCGGTAGAACTCTTCCCATTGACGATTTTCGGGAGTGACTTCATCCTTAATCCACGGAGCGGTAGCTTCCTTTTTCAAGATTTACCCCCGAGCTTTCCAGTTTTGTTTTTTGTAGATTTTAGTTTTGCGCTGTTGACCATCGGTCGGCGGACTGCGCGGAAACGCCCGCTCCAGAAACCGCCGAAGGCCATCAAGACAACCAGCGTTCCGCCAAGGCCGTAGAAAATTACACCCATCCAGAGGACAATTCCTCCGCTTTCGGGAGCGCTTTTCGCTGTTTTATCAAAGAGGGCAACTAATGCGTGTATTTCATCTGTTTCCAGCGGGTGAGGCTTAAAAACTGATTGCATTGTTGCAGTTGGCGGAGCCGAGAGCCAAGCTGTTAGCGCTTCGCGGCCCATCAAACGCTCTGAGACTTGAGTAAGATTCGGTCCCAAGTTACCACCCATCGCAGCGCCAGAGCCGTTGGTCGAGTGACATGACAAACAAGGCGGCGCTCCGCTTTTCAGCCGTGTGGCTCCGGTGAATAATTCCACGCCGTGAGCGACATCTGAATCTGTAAACGGAATCAGCGGCGCTGTTGTGCCTGCAAATTCGGAGGTCTCGAGCTTAGATTCGGCTTCTATCAAATCCAAGAGCTCTTCGGCGCGTTTGCGGTCGATTGGGACTGTAATCATTATGATCCCGTTGGCTTCCTTTTGGAGCTTTAGCGCGTACTCATCTCCGGCGTCGATTTTGGCTTTGGGGTTCATGATGAACTCGGTTAGCCAAGCGCGATCTTTGCGCTCCAGGACATTCTTTAAGTCAGGACCGATTAGTCGACCGCCGCCGAGCTTGTGGCAACTAGTGCAATTGACCTTGAAAAACTCCTTGACCGTTTGCCCGAATCCGTTTGCGGGCAGACTTGCTATTAGCAATGTCAGGAGCATCGCCGTGGCGAATGACTTATGCCGTGTGATTGAGTAAGGCGTTTTCATTGGTGGCATTCTTCCTTTTCTATCACTCTAGAGTTATTTTTTTTGCGCTTTGATGATCGATATGAGGCTATTGACCGGACGAGCCACGCTGTATTTCTACAGTGATTCTATCCTCTGGCATTTGCCGGACTTCGGACTCTTTTATCGTTTTTTTTCTTGCTTGTTATTTCCTGTTTGGATTCCGCTGGAGTTCGTAATCCGACAATTAACAGAGTTGCCGACCCCTTTATCTTGTTTATACAATGAATCGGCTGTTTAGTCAAGAGCTAAATCGAAAAAAAGATTATTTTGTCCTGAATTATTGAGTTTTGTCGGTGGGGATTAGGATTAGGGTGCAGCCCAAACCTATTCATCGTCATAACCTATTGTAATAGAGCCCATTACGACAAAAGGGCTTTAGTGAGGGTCAACCACCTAAGATACGGAATCTGAATGGAAAAGTCGCCCATGATTTGATAGGCTTGCCACATCGAATCGCAGGACTAAATGTAGACTTTCCTGCGGCTACTAGTGAGGCCTCTTCCAGGCCCGCCTTGGTACCGGAATTCTTTTCTATCTTGGCATCGATGACATCGCCTGATTCATCAATATGGACACTTACGTATACAACACCTTCAATACCTGCCTGCTGTGCCAAGCGCGGATATACCGGGGGAATGCGATCTATGAAATTCGGTAAGACATAACTCGCTTTTTCCAAGCGCTGATTCCATGTATTCATTAAAACCCTAGCGATAGAGGCTGGCTTTTCTCTTTCGTGATTCTCCAGATATGATCTGATAGCCGAGATTGAATTCTCACACAAATCACAAGTATTTATTCTTTGTCTTATCGACTGTGTATCATTCAACATTTTCTCATTTGAATCCAAGACCGACTTAAGAGATTGAAAATCTCGTTCAGCTTCCGAAGCTCTTTTGGCCTCCTCTGAGCGCTCGCGCCAAATTTTCAACGCGACAAGAGCTACTTCTTTCCCTGCTCCTTCTGTATTCTCATCTAGATAAGACTGGATTGCGTTAACGGAGTTTTCACTAAGAATCACTTTTGCTTCGATATCTTCGGCGCTGACATACAACCGATCATTAGCCGAGATGGCATCTTGCATCATTGCGTAGTCATCTCTGTTAGATGTACAGCCGATAGTCTCTCCTAACAATAGGAGGATAAACAAAAAGTGGTACAAGTTCTTCAAAGATACTCCACTGACCGGGTGGTCATAACGGAACTCTCACACTGTAGCTTCTGCTTCGAATCTGCGCAACCGCTGGTTTGCCAAATTAGTAAGCCGAGGGCTAGGGCGAAAAACATGCGGTATGTGTTTGGGCGTTTGTTCATGTTCTCTTAAGGTAATGGGAGCCTGGGGTTCGTCAAGCTAATTTAGCCTTTATCTGGCATCCCATACGCGCAACGAGTGAACCATCAAGAAGGTGGCAATCTACTTGAAACCAACAGATTTCAAAAATGTCAGCCAACGAGAGTCGCGGTATAGATTCTTGAATGATGGATACCTCTTCACTAGCGGGATTCCCGCATCATGGTTCAAAGCTGACTTTTCTAGCCATTCAAAGGCCTTGTCGACTTCGTTTCGATAGCTATAAACCATCGCAATTTGGATTCCCCAATCATCTCCCAATTCAACAAGATCGGCAAGAGCTCTATCTGACTCATCGGATTTCCCTTGGGCATGATAAATCGCTGCTAAACAACGATAGCGGTAACCATCTGCTTTCTCCAGCAACGCCGCTGAGACGGCTTCTTCTAGTCTACCTTCTAGAAGATAAATGGCGCCTATCGTAGCATTGATTGCCGTCATTCCAGGACTCAGTTCAAGAGCCTGATTCATCACGCGCCTTGAATCTTCAAGTTTTCCGCTAAGAACCAGCGCAAGCCCATAGTACATGTGCGCCTCTGGATCGAGTGGATCAAGTTCAACGGACTTTCTTGCTAGCTCCAGACCCTCATCGAGGTCTCCAGTTAAGGCGAGGGTCCTCCCAAGAGCGCTCAGCGCTTTGCTGTCATTGGGAGCTAATTCAATTGCTTTTTGAAACAAGGCTTTCCCAGATTCATAATCGTAGTCAAATGACGTGGTAATCCATCCGAGCGCCACATTCGCTGCAGGGATTTGATCATCGATTGCCAGAGCACGAAGAGCTGCATCTTTTGCCTTCAAGAATGTTGACTTGGTTTCGGAGTATCCATATCCAGCTTGCACACTGTAGGCGCTTGCCAGCCCAGCTAGGGCGTGGGCATTGTTTTCGTCAAGCTCCAACGCTTGTTTATAGAGCCCGATTGCGATGTCTGATGATTCTTTCGTGAATCTTCGTGAGAAAAAATTACCCCGCAGAACTAGCGCGTGACTTTCAGGATTTGCTGTATGCTTTTCAGTGGATTTGCCCAATAACGTAACATCCAAAGCTTTCGAAACCTCAGCGGCGATTTCGTCCTGAACCGCGAAGATGTCTTCAAGTGTGCGGTCATAGGTTTCTGACCAGAGATGAAACCCATCGGTGACATTAACTAATTGCGCAGTGATTCTCACTCGTGCGCCAGACTTGCGCACACTTCCTTCAAGCAAAGTACGCACGCCTAGTTTCCTGCCAATCTCCCGCAAGTCTTCCTGAACACCTTTGAAGGCAAATGATGATGTCCGACCGGTTACTTTCAATTCAGGATTCTTGGCTAACACATTCAACAGCTCTTCGGTTAGTCCATCGGAGAAATACTCATTTTCGGGGTCGGCGCTCATGTTTGCAAAGGGCAGAACCGCGATTGATGGTTGAACTTCGGCTTGCTCGATATTCGATTGACTGTTCGGTGATGCAAGTGAGTCTTTGATTGTGCGCAGGGAAGTTGCTAATTCTTTTGCGGTTTGATAACGCGAATCAGGATTCTTCGTGAAACATTTTGTAATGAGAGCTTGCAGGGATGATTGTATTGAGTCGGGGATTTCTGTCTTGTGGTTATTTAGCGGCTCAGGTTCGGCATTGAGAATCATATTCAAAGTCGCGGCGGTGTTGTCTTTGCGGAATGGGGCAACACCGGTTAGTAATTCATAGAGCACAACTCCCAACGAAAACAAATCAGAGCGATTATCAACTGTGTGACCCTGCGCTTGTTCGGGTGACATGTAGGCGATAGTTCCAAGAGTTGAGCCGGCTTGTGTCAAATCCTCGCCGCCACGCACTGCCGCCAGGCCGAAGTCCAGAATCTTCGGGCGCATTTCTGCGTTGACTATGATGTTTGCGGGTTTGATATCGCGATGAGTTATTCCTTTGTCATGCGCCTGAGAAAGTCCATTGGCTACAGATTCAATCAGATTGATTACTTCGTTGACCGGTAAGCTTTCCTGACAATAATGTTGGAGAGTTTTGCCTTTGATGTACTGCATCGAGAAAAACGGCCTGCCGGAGAACTCACTGACTTCGTAGACTGTCACTATATTCGGATGGTCCAGCGCCGCGGCGGCTTGCGCCTCGCGGATGAAGCGACGGCGGGTGTCCGGGTCTTGTGACATGTTAGTCGGTAGAAATTTTAGGGCTACTCGACGATTTAGCTTGGTGTCATCGGCGAGATACACTTCACCCATACCACCGGCGCCGATTCGTTCGAGTATGCGGTAGTGTGACACCTCCAGGCCCTTGGTTAGCAGGACATGGGTAACGGTTTTATCGTCAGCTTTGTTGTCGACTTTGTTGTCGTTTGTGTTTGGCATTGTGTATGTGTTTTTTGGTCAGAAACATGTCAAGTCCCTTAGAAGGGGACATGACCTGGTTGCTATAGTATACATTCTTCAAATGGGTTGGGCAATTTGCTCGGGCATGTCGGGTTTCTGCGTCACCTGAAGGTGACTCCGGAACCCGACCTACGATTCTTTTTGGAGCGGTCACATCTTTCTACTTTGAGAATCCGACCTGCCAGTTGTTTATGAAACTGATTTGGGTTGTTGCATTGCCGTCGCCGGCTACCTGATTTACAAGAAAACGTAATGGTGAATCATGGACATCATAAACTGTACCGAGACGGAAGCCTCTGACTTGAAACAGCTTGCTAACTTTGCCAGCTTTGAACACCGAACCAATGGCGCTGACATGGGCGACATTGATGAAGTCGTCATCATCAAGATAGTAGATTCTTCTACCATCGCTGCTCCACCTAGGTTTGGCTCCGCCATCGATAGAAACCTGCCATTTGCCATTCAATTCAGGAAATGGTGAGACATAGACCTCAGACTGGCCAGTTTCATCAGATGTATAAGCCATCCACTGACCATCGCGGGAAAGCACGGCCTCAGTTTCATCAAACTGGGCTTCCAACAATGGATACGGTTGGATACTCGTATCGAGAGGAATCACCCAGGTGTCTGTCTGAACATTGGAAGAGTTTTCCGCAAACAGCAATTTGCCATCGGCAGACCAACTCATAAGAAACAGACTATTCCCGTTGATTTCGGCCAGCAATTCCGGTTCGCCGACACCGCTTGTTGTCTTGACGAGAACATGAGTTATTGAATCGACTTGAGCAACGTAGGCAATTCTATCTCCAGTAGGTGACCATGTGGGTGTGAATTCATCGGCGCTGTCAAACGTAAAACGCGTGCGGATACCACGCTGAATATTGTGTATCCAGATATCAGTTCCGTCGGTATTTTCGTCTCGCACATCTGAGGCCACACTTTCGCCGTCCGGCGAGAATCTCGGCGTGTATTGTTGAGTCTGTTCACCGACAGTATCCAGAATAGTTCCCGTGGAGTCCATCACGAGTAGGTTGGAGCCATTAAATATCGCGCCTGAACGAAAGATGAGTTTCCCGTCGGGGGACGCATCAAAAATGCCGTGACTCCAGGCTCCAAGATAGGAAACCGCCTCTGCCACAGGCGCTCCATCACCAGTATGCTCCAATGCGTCCGTGTCAAACGGTTGAGCCATCAAGATATTGTTGCGCATATATAAGATATGCCCCTGCGAAAAAACTCCCTGAGACTTTGCATAGGTCAAATGCTTCGTTGTGCCATCAAGCAAAGATGAAACACGGATAGCATCTTTTTCACCTCCAGCTCCGCTTCTAGTGCGAGCAAAGTATAGGAAGTGGTCACCGTCCGGGAGAAACTGCGCCCAACGATGCGTAATGTCACGTGTGGTCGAATCCAACGTGGTAACCTGCTTCGGCTCTCCACCTGCAGATGAAACACGAAATATAGCGCCGGTAAAGCTTGGCGTAAAGATAATGACGTTATCGTTATTCCAGCTTCCACCACGACCTTGCGCTGCATCACAAAGAGTCAGCGCTGGACCGCCTGTTGCCAGAATTTTCTTGAGTTTACCACCGGTAAAAAAGGCGACATATTTGCTATCTGGTGACCAGAAAGGGAAGTATGCGTCCTTTGTCCCGGGCAAAGCGACAGAAACCGATGAACTGAATGAACGCACGAAAAGCATTATATCTCCACTAACCGTGTCCTTGGCTGGGTATGCGATTTTCAATCCGTCTGGTGAGATAGCCATTGAGCCACCACCAACGTCGGACAGCGTTGCGCCGTTTTCGGTCAGGATGGTTGAAGAAAGTTTCTCTGGTGGAGTTTGGAGCTTCATTAGGAGCGCTCCGGCAAGTCCGACACTGAGCAGAATGAAAACAGCCGCGACAATCCAAGCGGTTTTCGATGCGCCAACCACTTTGCTGGCTAATAGCGAGCTAGCGCTCGATCCGCCATCACGAATCAATTCCAAAGAGCGCTTCAAGTCACCTGCTGACTGCCAACGCTGGTCAGGGTCTTTACTAAGACATTGCTTAATAACTTTCTCAAGCGCCACCGGTGTCTTGGAAGAGAATTCAGAAACATCACGCGGTTGTTCCTTAAGAACCGAAGCAATCAAACTAGCGCGACTCTTACCCTCGAACGCGTTTTGCCCAGTGGCCATTTGATATAGTGTGGCTCCGAAAGCGAAAATATCACTACGAGCGTCGGCCTCTTCGCCTTCAAGTTGCTCGGGCGACATATACTGCAAGGTACCGATGATGGCCCCTTGAGTTGTCAGCGGTGTGGTACGAGTTTCGGCGCTGGAGAGCGCATCGAGAAACCCTGCTTGCGGGGTGAACTTTGCCAAACCGAAGTCGAGTAGTTTCGCGCCCTCCTTAGTGAGCATGACGTTGCCGGGTTTGAGGTCACGATGCACCAAGCCCTGCTTGTGCGCTTTGTCGAGCGCATCGGCAATTTGTATGGCAACTGTAAGAAGTTCTTCGGAAGGAAGAGGCCCTTTGGCAAGTCTATCGGAGAGTGTCTCACCCTCGATGTATTCCATAACTAGATAGTCGATGCCGTCTTCAGAGCCGATGTCAAACAGTGTACAGATATTGGGGTGATTCAACCCCGCTATAACTTTAGCTTCGCGCTCAAAGCGCTCTTTGATATCAGCGCTGTTGGCAACTTTTGCGTGCAGGACTTTGATTGCCACTTCTCTATCGAGACGAGTGTCTGTGGCTTTGTATACTTCGCCCATACCACCAGCCCCGGCCGAGCCTAGAATTTTGTAATGACCGAGTTGTTTACCTGTTTCTATACCCATAAGAATTCGTAATCCTGTTACTTATTGATCTCAGCATGCCAGTTTTGTATCAGCGTGATACTGGTTGCAGGTGTTTCGCCCTCTAATCGAGAATTGACCAAAAAACGTGTTCCATCACCAGAGACTTTAAATATATCACTTGGACGTAACGGGTTAATTCCAAAAAGCTTCTTTATTCTGCCAACCCTAAAACCAGCGCCACTACCGTCAACCTCGGCGACATTTATGGAATCCTGCTTATCCACATAGAACAATTTAGTTCCATCAGCGCTCCAATGCGGAAATTGACCCTGATTGTTCGACACCTGCCACTTCCCCCCAGGACCTGGGAATGGAGAAACATAAACTTCTGACTTACCAGATTCGTCAGATACATAAGCCACCCATTTACCGTCGGGAGAAAATTCGGCGTCACTTTCACCAAACTCTGAATTAAATAACGGGTAAGCGCTTGTGCTATCCTTTAGTTCCAACACCCAAATATCTCCACCATTCTCCTCAACGAATAAGAGAATGTATTTGCCATCACTCGACCAGTCCAAAGGTAATGTCAGAGCTTTGTGCGAATAAACTGTCTCACTTTCCGAGGCCCCGCTTACAGGTTTAGTGTGGATGTCATAGCCACCAGTACGCTGTGAAGTGAATGCGGCTTTTTCACCATCAGGTGACCAAATAGGGGTATAATCATTGTCACTATCAAAAGTAAACCTAGTCATAATCCCTCTCTCGGTATTATGAATCCAAATACTCCAAGTCGAACTCGACTGGTCAAGAATATCTACCAAAATTTGTTTTTCGTCAGGAGACCAAGCTTGCGAGTACTGGCGAGCATTATCTCCAATGCTGTCAATGATCTTGCCCGAAGTGTCGTAGATAACGAGCTGTGATCCGATTGAAATCGGCCCCTCGCGAAAAGCCAATTTACCGTCAGGTGATGCGCTGAATATTCCTCGACTCCACTCTCCCAAATATGTGACTCCCTCAGCGACAGGAAATCCATCAGCTCTAAACTCCAATTCAGCAAGATCAAATGGACGAGCCATCAATGTGTTTGACCTCATATATAGAATGTGTCCTTGGGAATAAGCAACCGATGACTTTGTATGAAGCAATCTCTTGATTTTGTCAGGTTCAGAGAGAGAACTAACGGCGACAACATCCTTTTCGCTGCCACCTTCGCCACGAGTGCGAATAAAAAGGATAAAGTGATCACCATCGGGAAGGAATTTCACCCAACGGTGGGTGTAGTCTTCTAGTGTGGAATCCAAAGCTGTGACGGGTGATGACTCACCTCCACTGGCAGAGACTCGATAAACAACATCCATCGCAGTAGGAGTAAAGATAATCACATCCTCGGCATTCCAATCCCCCGGACGGCCATCAGCCGCATCGCAAAGCGTTAACGCCGGACCACCACTGGCGAGAATCTTCTTTAGCTTTTTATCTGTCCTGGAAAAGAAAGCCACATAGCGGCTGTCATGTGACCAAAATGGAAAATACGCGTTCTTGGTGCCTGGCAACTGCAAAGCCACATCCGAGTTGAGCGCTCGAACCCAAAGCATTTCATCTCCAGAAATAGTATCGCGAGCCACAAATGCAATCTTCAGCCCGTCTGAAGACAGACTCAAAGACCCGCCGCCATAAGCGGTTAATTGATTGTCCTCTGGCAAATGTAAACGCGAAAACACTTTATTAACTGTAACAGCGCTCGGGAAAAGTGTCATATACCCAAGAACAGCGCTAACAGCGACAAATACTGCGGCAACCGCCCAACCAACCATCGAAGTCCGCTTGGCATTCTTGGCTTCAACTCCAAAAAATCCAGCAGCAGAACCGCCTTCGGCCATCCATTGCAAAGCTCGCTTGAGATCACCAGCAGACTGCCAGCGTTGATCGGGGTCTTTGGTCAAACACTGACTGACAACCTTATCAAGCATCACAGGAGCCAATGACTGCGATGCCGAAATCGCCTCTGGTTGTGTGGTCAATACTGATGCAATCAGTGAGGCTTGTGACTCACCAGAAAACGCCCGTTTACCAGTAGCCATTTCATAAAGCGTAGCGCCAAAAGCAAAGATGTCACTACGCGCATCAGCCTCTTTGCCTTCCAATTGTTCTGGAGCCATATAATGCATGGTGCCGATAATCGTGCCACGACTAGTCAACGGAGTGGTCTGGGTAATGCCGCTAAAGTCTGGATTTGAAGTTGGTCCGCCCGCAAGTTTCGCCAAACCAAAATCAAGAAGCTTGGCGCCATCTTTGGTCAGCATCACATTTCCAGGTTTCAAATCACGATGCACCAACCCCTGCTTATGCGCTTTGTCGAGGGCATCGGCAATTTGAATTGCCACAGTCAATAGCTCGTCGCTTGGCAATGGCCCTTTAGCAAGCCTATCGGAAAGAGACTCACCTTCAATAAACTCCATCACCAAATAGTCAATGCCCTCCTCTGAGCCAATATCAAATAGCGTACAGATATTAGGATGATTCAATCCAGCAATGACTTTGGCCTCGCGCTCAAAGCGCTCTTTGATATCAGCGCTGTTGGCAACTTTTGCGTGCAGGACTTTGATTGCCACTTCTCTATCGAGACGAGTGTCTGTGGCTTTGTATACTTCGCCCATACCACCAGCCCCGGCCGAGCCGAGAATCTTGTAAGGTCCGAGTTGTTTTCCGGTTTCTAATGCCATCCAAGTGTTTCCCTGTATCTTATTTCTTGTCAGTCAGAAGTGCATCCCAGTTTAGGATCATAGTCATTGGCTCAACTTTTTTGTTTGAGCCACTGGGTAGCTGGTTGACATAGAATTTTGTGCCATCTGAGTTGATTGCAAAAGTATTGCCGAGTTGTTCGCCAGAAATTTTGAAGAGCGCTCGCACAGCGCCTGGATGGAAACTAGAACCTGAGCCACCAACTTCCGCGACATTTATCACGCCCTTATCATCAAGATAATATAAACGCTTTCCATCAGCGCTCCATTTAGGCTTGTCACCATTATTTATTGAAACCTGCCACTTGCCGCTGACGGCAGGGAAAGAGGTCACATAGACTTCAGGATTACCAGATTCGTCGGAAGTAAATGCTAACCACCGGCCATCTGCAGAAAGAACTGGGGCCACATTGGCGCTTGCTAAATCAAAAATACGTCTCGACTTCTCTATTGAATCCAATGGAAGTATCCAAGCCGCATCTGGGTTGGATCTCTTGGCTGCGAACAGGTATTTTCCGTCGGCCGACCAACTCGACAGGAACATATTTTCTTTGGATGCAAACAAGTGAGTTGCATCTCCCATCCCATCTGCTGACCTTCTGTAAATTATTGTAGAATCTCCAGTTTGAGTGATATAGGCAATTGATTCACCATCAGGGGACCATACGGGAGTGAAACTATTGAGACTATCAAATGTCATTCGCCGTTTAATACCGCGACTGATATCATGTATCCAAATATTCGACCAACCAGATTGGGAATCAATTTCACCGGCAACATATCGCTCATCAGGAGAAAGACTAATAGTATACTGTGTTTCCCAATCTCCAATTGAATCCAAAGCCAAACCACTTGAATCAAAAACAGTTATCATCGAGCCTAGTTGAAGCTCACCAGTGCGGAAAATAATTTTCCCATCTGGTGAGAGTGTGAACAGGCTTCTGGAATAATTATCCACAAATGACACATTTTCAGCAATTGGCTGTCCATCGCCAACTAACGCCAATTTGTCTAAGTCAAATGGCTGCGCCATCAAAGTGTTGTTTCTGGCATAGACAATGTGTCCTCGCGCAAAGGCAGCGTTTGATTTTGCGTGGATCAAGTGTTCTTGTTTACCAGTTGAAAGTGCCCCGATTCTAATTGCATCTTTTTCGCCACCAGTGGCAGAGCCTGTTCGCGCATAATACAAATAGTGATCGCCATCAGGTAGGAAAGACGGCCAGCGATGCGTAAGGTCGTTATTGGTTGAATCCAACGTGGTTAACTGTTTGGCCTGTCCTCCAGCGGCAGAAACTTGAAACAGAGGTCCGACCGAGTTAGGAGTGAAGATTATCACATCATTCTGATTCCACGAACCAGTTCTGCCATTGGGCGCGTCACAAAGCGTAAGCGTTGGACCGCCTGTAGCTAGAATCTTCTTTAGCTTGCCTCTTATGAAAAATGCAATGTAACGACTATCGGACGACCAAAACGGCATCCAGGAGTCACTGGTGCCAGCAAGTTTGATTGAAGTGGGCGAATCGAATTTTCTAACCCACAAAAATTCCTTGCCGTTAATCGTGTCAGCAGCGTTAAATACAACCATCTTCCCATCAGGAGAAAGAGCAAGCGAGCCACCAGCTAATCCAGCAAGTCTGGTTCCAGCTGGCGCCGTTATACTTGCATGGATTACTTCTCGTTGAATCTCTTCTTGATTAAACGCCAAATATCCAAAAAATGCAGTTGTAACCAACAAAACCGCTGTAACTACCCCGAGAACGATAGTCGAAGAGCTGGAAGGTTTTGCAGATCCCACAGTGACATTCGAAGCGCCATCACGAATCAATTCCAATGAGCGTTTCAAATCTCCTGCCGACTGCCAACGTTGCTCCGGGTCTTTGCTGAGACATTGCTTAATAACTTTCTCAAGCGCCAATGGTGTCTTAGTGGTAATCTCAGAAATATCACGTGGTTGCTCTTTAAGCACTGAAGCAATTAGACTCGCGCGGCTTTTTCCTGCGAAAGCGTTTTGGCCGGTGGCCATCTGATAAAGTGTTGCTCCGAATGCAAAAATGTCACTACGCGCATCTGCCTCTTCGCCTTCTAGTTGCTCTGGCGCCATGAATTGTAATGTGCCGATGATAGCCCCCTGCGTAGTAAGCGGAGTAGTGCGAGTCTCAGCGCTAGAGAGCGCGTCAAGAAATCCCGCCTGAGGAGTAAACTTCGCCAAACCAAAATCAAGAAGCTTTGCACCCTCTTTGGTCAGCATCACATTGCCGGGTTTCAAATCACGATGCACCAACCCCTGCTTATGCGCTTTGTCCAGCGCATCAGCAATTTGGATTGCAACTGTCAGCAACTCTTCGTTCGGCAACGGCCCCTTGGCGAGCCTATCAGAGAGCGTCTCACCCTCAATGAACTCCATCACCAAGTAGTCAATGCCTTCGGCTTCACCAATATCGAACAGCGTACAGATATTCGGATGATTAAGACCTGCGATTACCTTGGCCTCGCGCTCAAAACGCTCCTTGATATCGGCGCTATTAGCTACTTTTGCGTGCAGAACCTTGATTGCCACTTCTCTATCGAGACGAGTGTCTGTGGCTTTGTATACTTCGCCCATTCCGCCGGCCCCGGCCGAGCCGAGAATTTTGTAAGGACCGAGCTGTTTACCTACTTCTAATGCCATGGAGTTCCCTTAGCGTCTGGAGTTTGACGCTTGCCAGTTTTGGATTAAGACCATCGAAGGAATGTAATTGTCATCTAATCTAGCGTTTACCAGAAATCGCTTACCGTCCTTGAAGACATCGTAAGAGCTCCCTGTCCTCTCAGCGCGCAATCGAAAGAGCTGTGTGGCCTTGCCAACCCTGAAAGACTTACCCGAGCCATCGACATCAACTGAAATGACATTATCTCTACTATCAACATAGAACAACTTGTCGCCCGCAGCGTTCCAGCGTGGTTTCCCACCTCCATTCAGAGAGATTTGCCATTTCCCATCGGGAGAAGGAAAGTTTGTAACATAAATCTCCGGAGAATTGGAATTGCCGCTGTAAGCCAGCCAGCGGCCATCCGGTGAAAGAGCAGGTTCACTCTCCCAATCCTCACTATTGAGCAAAGCAACAGGCTCTGAATCATCGTTAACATTTTTGATATACACATCACTCCCGGTGATTGGGCTGAGTCGTTCGTATATCAGGTATTTGCCATCTGCAGACCAATCAGCAGGAGCTATCAACGTTGAGTCACTCAGCAAGAGAGTTGCTTCCCCTGAACCTCCAATATCGCGCAGAAATATCCTGACGACGCCTTTCGCTGAGGTGTAGGCAATTCTATTTCCAGTTGGCGACCATACCGGGTTATACTCTGAGGTTTCCTCGAATGTCAAGCGCGTTCTTGTCCCGTTCTCTAGATGTTGTATCCAGATGTCAGCGTTCGGAGCTCCCGCTTCGGTAAGGTTGAAGACAACCTTTCTTCCATCGGGCGATATCCGCGGAGATTGTGATTGACCCGCTTTTCCAATAGTATCGAGAATTTTCCCGCTCTCATCGAGGATTCTTAGTTGATTTCTACGAGTTAATAAGCCAGCGCGATAGAGTATCTTCCCACCTTCAACGGCGCTAAAGACACCACGACTCCAATCCGCTACATTGGTGACATTTTCGGCTACTGGAAACACGTCACCACTCTTCTCAATTATCGTTGCGTCGAACGGCTGAGCCATAAGAACATCATCGCGAAGGAATAATATGTGTCCATCACAGAATTCCGCATTTGAACGCGCATTGATGAGACGCTTCTTTTCTCCGCCTGAGAGTGAGGCTACACAAATCGCGTCTTGCTCACCGCCCGCCTCTCCTTCGGTGCGCGCAAAATAGAGGAAGTGATCTCCATCGGGTAGGAATCTTACCCAGCGATGGGTGTAGTCTTTGAATGCAGTATCAAGAGTCAGCGCCACTTGAGGTTCTCCACCTCCGGCTCCTATGCGATATATCGGTCCGCTTGACTTAGGGGTAAAGAGGATAACATCGTCACTATTCCAACTACCGCCTCTACCTGCCGAAGCGTCACACAAGCTCAGAGCCGGCCCACCTGTTGCCAGGATTTTTCTTAGTTTCCCCCCCGAAAAGAAACCTATGCTCTTGCTGTCAGGTGACCAAAACGGGAACATGGCCCCTTCAGTCCCTTTCAATGGCTGCGCCTCAAGCGAATTCAGCGCCCTTACCCATATCATACTTTGCTCTTCACTGGCGGCGGTAGCGCTGGCCAAAAACGCCAACGCCATTCCGTTTGGAGAGAGTACTGCGTCTCCACCGGCCCAAGAGACAAATTCCGCCCCTATCGGCTCAAGAATACGACTGCGAATTTCTCCTGCGGGCTCGCCGCCGTTCGAACGCCAAAGTGTTGCAAAGATGATTGCGGCCACTGCGAGAGTTGAGACCAAAACCCACGGAAGCTTACTAGGGCTGGCGCTCTTGACGACTCTTGACTCTGAGGAGATTGAGCCACCTTCAGAAATGAGAGTCAAAGAGCGCTTAAGATCACCAGCGGACTGCCAGCGCTCATCAGGATCCTTGCTGAGACACTGCTTGATTACTTTCTCAAGCGCCAATGGTGTCTTAGTGGTAATTTCAGAAATATCACGCGGTTGTTCTTTAAGCACAGAAGCAATTAGACTCGCGCGGCTTTTGCCCTCAAAGGCGTTTTGGCCCGTGGCCATTTGGTAGAGCGTCGCCCCAAATGCAAAAATATCACTTCGAGCATCGGCTTCTTCACCTTCGAGTTGCTCAGGCGACATATACTGCAAGGTACCGATGATTGCGCCTTGAGTTGTCAGTGGTGTGGTACGAGTCTCAGCGCTTGAGAGTGCATCGAGAAATCCCGCCTGTGGAGTAAACTTCGCCAAACCAAAATCAAGTAGTTTTGCTCCTTCTTTCGTTAGCATCACATTACCGGGCTTGAGGTCTCGATGTACCAACCCCTGCTTATGCGCTTTGTCGAGCGCATCGGCAATTTGTATGGCAACGGCAAGAAGTTCTTCATTGGGCAATGGACCTTTGGCGAGCCTATCAGAGAGCGTCTCACCCTCGATGTATTCCATAACCAAATAGTCGATGCCATCCTCAGAGCCAATATCAAATAGCGTACAGATATTAGGGTGATTCAGCCCAGCAATAACTTTGGCCTCGCGCTCGAAGCGCTCTTTGATGTCTGCGCTGTTGGCAACTTTCGCGTGCAGGACTTTGATTGCCACTTCTCTGTCGAGACGAGTATCAATAGCCTTGTATACTTCGCCCATACCACCGGCTCCGGCGGAATCGATAATTTTGTAAGGTCCAAGCTGTTTGCCTGTTTCGAGCGTCATAGATATTCCTCTGCAAGAACGTGTGTTCAAAACGTCCCTAAATTGTCGTTGAAAACTACCTGTGTCCCAATGTCGCTATTATTGGTCAAAAACACAAATCGGACAAACGTAGTCTGATTTACGCTTACGCATTCAAATAATCTACCTTATTCACAGATTTTATATATATTGTCTACTGGAGAAAAGAACTCTCTCAACCTCGATACTCGGTGATAATTTATGAAAACAACATCAATAACTCGCTCCATTTTCGTGGCTTTGTTGGCCTGCGCAATTTCATTCCCCTCTACTTCTACTGGCGCTGCTGAGAAATCGGAGATTTGGCAATTATCGTTAGAATATGACCTGGGCTCTATGCGAGCTATTGACGCCACAGTCTGTGAGAAGGCATCTAAGAAGATTGTTACACCGGCAATTGCAGGATCGCCGGTGAGGATTTCTTATCAGGTTGAATGGCTCAATGAGTCAGGAGCAGTTGTTTTCACCACCGAAACCCAAATGCCACTGGGAACAATTACTACTTTGACAGAGGGCGAACCCTGTTTGCGTAGAATTTCAACGTCCGGTTTCCTGAACTTGCGTCTTGATGGTCCTGGCGTCAGCGCTAATCCGAAATCTATTCGCTTCACACAGACTTCATCACGTCGCTCCAGCGGCTTCAGCGCTGAATTGCCGGAGCTTTTCAGACGAAGCTCAATTGTAGCTTCTATTGAGAATATTGGCGGTGTGGTCTTTGCGCCGGAGGGACCGGTGTCGGCGCTGAAGATTCGTGACGTTGGCCCTGATCAAAACCGATTGGTTTTTGTTTTTCTAGGTGACGGATACACGGCGGCTAATTTGGCAAATGGCGACTTTGACGCAGATGTGCAAACTGTAGTCGCGGCGTTTATTGGACGTCCGCCCTGGAATGTGTTATTCGATGCGGTGAACATTTATCAAATCAGCGTGGAAAGTAACCAAGAGGGCGCAGACAATGACCCGCAGGGGACATTTGTTGACACCTATTTTAATTCAACTTACTGGACTGGAGGCACAGAGCGGGCGCTGACAATCGATGGAACCGGTTACAACCGCGCGGTGGCCGCCGCAAATACTTATGTGGGCGCCGGGATGTGGGATGAGTTAGTTATGATAGTAAACTCAACCAAGTACGGCGGCACCGGCGGGGCAATTTCGGTAATATCGATGGATGGCGCAGCGCCAGAGGTTCTGCTTCATGAAATCGGCCACACATTTGCCGGGCTAGCGGACGAATACACTTACGGCGGCACATCGCCGACAACCTGGACTCCTGAACCAAACGCTGATGTCAACTCGAATCCCCCGAAATGGGTTGAGTGGATTCTACCGAGCACACCTCTTCCGACTCCGGCGCTGGGATTCGATACTCTTGTCGGGGCATTTGAAGGTGTTAAGTACTTCCCCACTGGCGCTTATCGTCCGTGGAGTAACTGTATGATGCGTTCATTGGGGCAGGATCTAGACGCAGTGTGTCAGGAAGCTCATGTAATCGAGTTGGCTAATCGGGTCAGCTTGCTGGATGATTTCACTCCTAACGGCTCGCCAATCTTGATTGACACTAGCGGGATGCTGTTTACCACTACGCCATTGACATTCGGTGGAATCACTTATCAATGGAAAGTGAATGGCTTGACACCAAGTTGCGGTAATGCGCAAGACTATCAGGTCAGCGGCGTGGAGCTACCCGGATTCGTAAACAATGTGGAGTTGGTGGTGAACTTCCCGACCGCGATGGTGCGTCAGGATACAATTGTAGATTCATTCTTCTGGACGGCAATTATGGATTGCAATGGCAATGGAATCAATGACAGTATTGATATTGCCGCCGGTGAACCGGATTTCAATAATAATGGAATACTTGACGCCTGCGAGGGCGGTGGGTGTTGTGACACACCGGGTGACGCTGATGGATCGGGGACGACGAATATTGGTGATGTGACATTTCTTATTGCTCGAATCTTTAATGCCGGTCCGGCGCCTTTTTGCGCCGATGAAGGTGACCCTGATGCTTCCGGTAGCTTGAATATTGCTGATGTGACATTTCTGATTGCCCGAATTTTCTCAGGCGGCCCGGCTCCATCGTGTTTGTTTGTTGGCGCTGGCGCCGATGAGTGGACCGGACTTCCCTGCCAGATGCCAAATGATATATATGCGATTTGGGGGCTGGCGGATGACAACATCTACGCAGTGGGCAACGGCGGACTGATCCTGCACTACGACGGGTTTGGCTGGGGACAAGAAACCGGTGGCGCCGGAAACCAATTGGTTGCGATTTGGGGGACTGCCACAGATAACATTTACGCTATTGGGGTTTCTGATGGTGTAATCCTACACTATGACGGAGTCAGCTGGAATTCTGAGCCTAATGCATCAACTTCCAACTTGTTCGGTATTTGGGGCTCCGGTCCTGCGGATATTTTTGTGGCAGGGTTCAACATGGTGCAACACTTTGACGGGGCTAGCTGGTCAGTGTCACATCCTGAGTCATTTGCATTCCTTACCGGTGTTTGGGGAGCAGGCGCCACTGATGTTTATGTGGTTGGCTTCAGCGGCAAGATGCTTCACTATGACGGAGCCTGGAGTACTTTACCGACTGTTACGGGAAACAATTTGAATGCTGTTTGGGGTTCGGGAGCGAATGATATTTTCGCAGTCGGTGATAACGGAACTGTGCTTCACTCGACAGGCGCTTCATGGAGCATGATGTCCAGCGGTACTGGCGCTAACCTCAATTGTATTTGGGGAACTTCAGGAAGTGATGTTTATGCCGCTGGCGATAATGGTGTGATTATCCACTATGACGGAACCAGCTGGGGGCCGATGGTCGGTGGCGGAAGCGCGAATTTACACGGTATATGGGGAATCGGTTCGCAGAAACATTCTGTTGGTGAGACGGGTGTTGTTTTGCAGCTTGGTGGGAACTAAGAGCTATGTCATTCTGAGTTTCTGTAGGTCAAATCCCCTTCTAAGGGACTTGACAATATCATCTATACCTGCCCGCAATGTCATGCTGAGCGTAGCGAAGTATCTTGTTAGGTTTGGCCGAGAATAGATTCTTCGCTACGCTCAGAATGACACTATTCTTACAACTTGTGACGGCATTGTTTCTTACAGAACAACTGTCAAGTCCCTTAGAAGGGGACTTGACCTGCTGGAATTTCTGATTGAATCATGGGTTGTTATTTTCAATTCTTGTTGGCGCTTGTGTGGTCTCTTATTAGGGGGAGGAATTCGTCGGCGTATTTTTGGGCCTTGGATTCTCCTACTCCGTACATCTCCAGGAAGGCGGCTCTATCGAGAGGTTTCTTGCGGGCCATATCTCGCAAAGAAGTGTCGTGAAAGACTACATAGGGTGGCGCTCCGGTTCTTCCGGCTATGGTTTTGCGAAGAGCGCGTAGCTCATCGAAGAGATCTTTGTCTACACCTTCCCAATTTTCTGAAACCTGTTTGCTGGTTCTTGTTTTGGCCTTTTTCTCGACGGCCTTTAGTAAGCGCGGGGTGTCTTCTCCGCGCAGGATATCACGACCGGGTTCAGTTATCGCCAGCACATTGAACTCACCGGTTTTCTGCAAGTATCCTTGAGAAACCAATTGCTCAACCCAATCACGAACTGCGCGCGCCGGGTATTCGCTTAGTATGCCATAAGTGCTTAGAGTGTCATGACGAAACTCTAGTATGCGTTTTTCCTGTGAGCCGACTAAGACCTGGGTTGTGTAAGCGGCGCCGAAACGCTGGTCGAGACGCATGACACAGGAGATGATTTTCTGCGAAATCAATAGCGCATCGTCTGCAAGGTCCAATTGTCCGAGACAGATATCACATGCATCACAGGATATGGCTTTCAAGTCCTGGCCGAAGTAATTCACCAATCCTCTATGGCGGCAAGTTACCCCGGTGCAGAAATCGTAGATGTCGTTTAGTTTTCTTAGCGAAATCTCCAGGCCGTCCTGCTCGGAGTTTTCCAGGATGCGCTTCCAGGTTCCGTAGTCACCTCCGCTGTAAAGCAGGAGACATTCGGCCTCGAGACGATCACGACCGGCGCGACCACTTTCTTGCTGATAATGTTCAATTGACTTGGGCATACCGGCGTGTATTACAAAACGCACATTGGATTTGTCGATGCCCATGCCGAAGGCCACAGTTGCGACAATTACATCGATGTCCTCATTTATGAACGCCTCTTGATTGGCTTTGCGCTGTTCGGGTTCAATTCCGGCGTGGTATGGCGCGGTTTTGAAACCAGCCTGATTGAGATTGTCACACAACTTCTCTACATCCAGCCGTCGGATACAATACACTATTCCAGACTCCCCGGGATGTCTCTTTATGGCCTCGGTTACCTGTTCTAGCGTCTTATTTTTGCGTTCGACTTTATACAGCAGGTTCGGTCTGTCAAATAAGCCAACTAATATCTCGGGGTCATCAAGGCTGAGTTGCTCTACGATGTCGTCTCTGACTTTCTCGGTGGCGGTGGCGGTGAAGGCGTGGATGGGTGTTCCGGGAAAAACAGATTTCAATTCACTGAGTCTACGGTATTCGGGGCGGAAATCATGTCCCCACATGCTGACACAATGCGCTTCATCGAGAATAATCGCTTCAATATTCGCATCTTTAAGTAACTCAAGACCGCCTGCGCCAAGCAGACGCTCCGGAGCCAGATAGAGCAACTTGAGTGAGCCATCATTTAGCAGGCGCAAAGTTTCGCTTCGCTCATCAGGAGACTGACTGCTATCGAGTCTTCCGGCGGAGACTCCAGAGTAGATAAGCGCATCGACCTGATCTTTCATTAGAGAAATCAGCGGCGAAACAACCACTGTCAGGCCCGCGCAGAGGAGGGCGGGGGCTTGGAAACAGAGGGACTTGCCGCCACCGGTGGGCAGGACTACCAATGAATCGCGTTTCGCCAAAGCCGCAGACATGGCCTCGGCTTGTTGAGGCAGAAGGCTATCGTAGCCCCAGTGTTTCTTGACTATGCGTTTTACCGCATCAAGTTTTGGCTCATCAAGTAGGTTTTGCATTTGCGCCTTTCTAAACTGAATTGGCGGCGACTTTTGGCGTGTGGCGAGTGAATGGCAGGTCTAAACGAGGTGTCGTTTGTAACCGCGCTGGTGGGAATATATGCGATTGCGTCTTAGGAATGCAAATTACCTGTTGGAGGCAGGCGAAGAATGTGATGTGAGGCTACTTCAAGAACACCATTTTCTTGGAGGCGGTTAAGTCACCGGCGGTGACTTTGTAGAAATACATACCGCTGGCTACTGGATTGCCTTTGGTGTCAGTTGCATCCCAGGTGACTCTATGGAGACCGGCGGATTGTTTTCCCTGCTCGAAGGCTTTTACTTTTTGCCCGAGGACATTGAAAATCGCAATAGTGACTTCGGCTTTGGCGGGCAAACTGTATGAGATTTCCGTTGTCGGGTTGAAGGGATTCGGGAAATTCTGATGGAGCTCAAATGACTCAGGAAGTGGTGTTCCGGATTCGGTTCCGTCATCTATATCAGTTATGATATCAGTTACATAGCGCCAGTATAGAGTTAGACGTGGAGCGTCATTGGCTGTGGGTAAGACAGCCGGGCCTATGTGGTTCATCTCGATGTTGGATGTGCTGTAAAGAGTATCAGTCTGCATAGCGAATCCATAGTTTACTGAAGGAGAATCCACCCATGCCTGGAACCAAGCGGGATTCACAGGAAACCTGGTCCAGCTATTCGGAGGTGTGGCGGTTTTGTTTTCACGCAGAGTGTCCTGCGGTCTCCAGGGGAAAATATCTACCGTTGTGTCTTTGGCTCCTACTGTTTTCCATGCGGAATCAGTCACCAGATCGCCGTAATTGGCCGGCCAGAGGTGGCGTGAGGTTGACGGGTACGCCGGAGTGAATCTATTAGCCCAGTGATTGGTCGTGGCGGCGGTATCACCGACTCCACAGGACACTCCGGTGTAGGTGGAGTTTCCTTGATTGAACTTTACCTGTCTACGTATTCTTGCGCCATAGACCCGGAAGTCAAAGCTGGAATCTGTGCCTTGTATGTTATAGGCGGAAAACGGCCTAAGGAACATGGAGAAATTGACGGAATCAATCACGATTTTTAGGCCTGTTGGAGCCGCTCCAATATATTTAGCCAGCGAATCAAATCTTATCATGTACGATGGCTCTTCGCCGCTATCGAAACCAGTGCGAATATCATCGCCATCGGAAATAGTGGCCATGTTGCAGGAACCGATTTCAAACCAGGTGTTAGCCATGAGATGGTCTGTGACTTTGACGCGATTGTGAACGATTGGATTCGCGGTATCACCCAGCAACCAGTAGAACGACCTAGTGAAGAGCAAATCCCATCCGTGGCTCCAACTCCAAACACTGGCATTGGTGAACCCGCTATAGATTCGTCTATTTGGCGCCGGAGTTACACCATCCTGTAATAAAGCTCCTGAATCAACTGCTACCATGCAGGCCACATTCGAACCGGGAGATTCTTTGGAAAGAACCAAAGCTTGCAAATCTCCACCGTTTGCTCCTGATGCCTGACCAACTGTTAGGTTGGCATTGACAATTGGGAACAGTGTGTCGCCTGGGGCCGGACGGGTTATCCAGTGATTGTGTTGATTGAGCCAGGTATTGGTCGAGGTGGCGTTTAGCTTAGCGCCTAGATTGAAGTTAGTCAGGGCATTGGCATTGAAGAGCAATATCGGAACATTTATGCCGGATATGTGGTAGGCGCTGAAGTTTGACGAGGCCCAGATTACTACCGAGGCTCCAACAGAATCCCACCATAGCTGATTGTTTCTCTGATTGTGCGCCTGCAGGTCATCGAGGTATTCCGGTAGAAATGAACCTCCCGAAGAAGTAGTTAGTGAATCTCGGATGTAAGAGAAAATCAGCGCGTCATCGGGACTCACAGCAGAAGTATTCGGAACCACAAATACGACCTTAGCGTCGGCGCCAAAGCCGCTTGAAGGCGCTAAGACCAAGGTGGACAACACTATCAATAAAGCGGCGATTGGATTGAAAGATGTTTGTCTAGGCATATCCCTGTGTATCGGCAGTGAATACTAACTGCATGATATCCTTATTGAAATTGTTTCTTCCTGAAAACATTGATAAGCCGGACACTACAACAGAAGTATAGGCATTTGTCTCCATCGTAGCTAGGGGAATCGGCGCCGAAAGCAGTCCGAATTACGAGACTTAGGCAAGGAGAGCTAAAAGACAACTATAACGGAGGCCAAAGACAATGTTTCATTTGGCTAGTTTTCGGGCTATATCCGAAGCAGGGACAAATATAGTCTCTCTAAAGAAAGTGATTGCCTTACAGGCGATTGTTATGTACTATCCTTCAGTGCGCGGTAACAGATTGCTAACCCGGTAATCTTCCCGCGCCTATTTTATCTTAATATCCCCCCGACAGATTATTAATGCTATTTGTGTTTATGCTGATAACTTGTGGGTGGAGTGACTAACCAGCGGTAATAGTTCTGAGAACGACTACTGCGTAAACTTTTGGGCCGCCAACAGTGGGGCCATGTTTTTTGAAGGGGCGCTCTTTTTGGAGAGCAAGCTACTTCTAGAAGGAATGATGTAATCATGACACCGGTTGAGAAAATTAGAAATCTGGCGATTGTCGCCCATATTGATCATGGCAAAACTACCCTGATTGATTCAATCTTCCAGGCTACTCAGACTTTTCGAGATAATCAGGAAGTCAAAGAGCGTTTGATGGACAACAATGTCCTTGAACGTGAGCGTGGAATTACAATTCGCTCAAAGCATTGCACTGTTCAATGGAAAGATTATCTGATTAACATCATTGACACTCCGGGCCATGCGGATTTTTCCGGTGAGGTTGAGCGTGTGCTTTCTATGGTGGATTCGGTGTTGCTACTGGTTGACGCCAATGAAGGGCCGATGCCGCAGACTCGCTATGTCTTGATGCGGGCTTTGAAACTTGGTTTACGGCCGATTGTGATTATCAACAAAGCGGATCGTCCTAACGCTCAACCCGAGCAGGCTCTCAATAAGACTTTTGATTTGTTTATCGATCTAGGCGCCACTGATGAGCAGGCGCATTTCCCGGTTCTTTATGGTTCCGGTCTGAATGGCTGGTTTGTGAAAGATTTTGAGAATGATAAGCATGAAGACGGCATGGACGCTCTTTTCCAGTCAATTGTCGATGATGTGCCCAGCCCTACTGTTCAGGAGGGTGATTCGTTTGTCATGCAGGTTAGTTCGCTGGACTGGAGTGACTACATTGGTCAAATCGGTTGCGGTAGGGTAATCAGCGGTTCGCTGAAAAAAGGCGACGAGTTTTTCAGTCACGTTCAACACTGGAAGGACCTATCCAATCAAAGCGCAGGTTGGGAGTATATTAGCTCATCAAAAGCTAAGTGTGTTAACCTCTGGGTTTCCCGGGGCTTGGAGCGCGTTGCGACTGATGAGGTAAGTGTCGGTGATATTGTCTGGCTGGCCGGACCGGATGAGATTGGTATCGGTGATACATTCTCGACTGTTGAAGATAAGTCGGTGGCGCTGAAGCCGTTGGAGATTGAAGAGCCGACAGTTTCGATGTTCTTCTTGGTCAACTCAGGGCCGTTCTCCGGTGATGACGGCACAGCGATTATGTTGCGGCAGCTCAAGGAGCGTTTGCAGAGAGAATTGCGTGTAAATGTTGCTTTGCGGATGGAAGATATCGGCCGTTCCGACGGTGTGAAAGTTTCCGGACGTGGTGAATTGCACTTGGCGATTTTGATTGAAGAAATGCGCCGCGAGGGGCTGGAGTTTTGCGTGTCACGTCCTGAAGTTATTACTCATAAGGACGCCGCCGGTAATACTCTCGAACCAATTGAGCAGTTAATTATTGATGTACCCGAGGAACATCAGGGAGTTGTAATCGAGAAGCTGGCCCGCAGGCAAGGCGGACTCAGGCAAATTGATAATGCCGGGACAAACATTGTTCGTCTTGAATTTGGCATCCCTACTCGCGGTTTGATTGGCTACCGTTCGGAGTTTTTGACTGACACACGTGGCTTGGGAATCATGGCCTCAAGGTTTATTGGATTTGGCCCCTGGCGCGGTGAGATTAATCCGCGCAGTCGCGGATCGGTTATTAGTATGGAAACCGGTTCGGTGACCGCCTATGCGCTTGAGGGACTTCAGGAGCGCACGGTTATGTTTGTTGAGCCGGCTGATAAGATTTACGCCGGGCAAATTGTCGGTGAGAACACACGCCCTGATGATTTACCCTGCAACCCCACCAAGAAGAAACATCTGACCAACCATCGCGCTTCCACCAAGGACATAGGTGTCAAACTGGATGTTCCGCGTATATTGTCACTGGAGCAGGCGATGGAATGGATTAGCGATGACGAGCTAGTCGAAGTCACGCCAAAGTCTATTCGAGTTCGCAAGGCAATTCTTGACCCTGACAAACGCAAGCGCGCACACAAGGTACAAGCAAGTTTGGCTGAGAGCGCCGCGGCTACAGCGGCTAAGTAGCTGAAGTGAACGAACCCGCAGCAAGCTGTGGGCGACCGTGCTCGGACGTTCGTCCGGATTTCAAGTAGTCGTAGCTCAAAACCCTTACGGTTTTGAGGATGTCTGCTGCCAAGCCGTCTCGCCCGCGAAGGCGGGCGGCTAGGCAAGCCAAGATTTAGCAACCCGCTGAGAATAGAAACAAGTAAACACTACTACTTGTATATCTCACGATTGGTTCTGCCAATAGGCTGTGAAACGCAAGGCAAGAAATAAATCCAAGCTAGTAGCGCCTCAGGTGAGGAGATTGCCTAATTCTCCCGCTTGACTGGATGCCCGCCTCCGCGGGCGAGACGCAGTAGTCGTAGCTCAAAACCCTTGCGGTTTTGAGGATGGGTCGCGCACAGCTTGCTGTGGGAGTGTACCGGTTCTGGTTTCCTGTTCACATTTCAACTGCCTCATCATCAAAATGTCGCAATATAGGCATAGAGAATAATACAAAGCGAACGAGCTCACAGCAAGCTGTGGGAATGTACCGGGGTACAAACCATTCACATTGGTAACATATCAGACCGAGGACATAGGTAACAGTTTTGATTATGGTATATGTCATGGAGGTGATGTATGCCGTGGAAAGAGACTTGCCCTTGTGTTGACCCGGTCACACAGATATACTCTACAACAAACGAACTCCGAATTGCACAACAATTCCACGCAGAACAATGCCGAATCACAATCCCAAAACGCTACCACTTGCTACAGCAGTAATCTCCACACTAGCCCTGCTCTGGATTGCAGCGCTTACTCACTCAGATTCAATGTGGGGCGCCAATCACCTCAGATTCCTACCAACCGGCTATTGGTATCTATTCGGCCTGGGTTCTCTTCTAGTTGCTCTGTCACTATTTCGACCAACAGTCTTTAGTCTCTTTTCGCTAGATATCGAATCTTGGAAATCGAGAGCCGTCATCGCAATTAGCGCAGGTCTTCTGTTTTACCTGATACGCATCGACACATTCCTGCTAGGTGATGGCTACGCATGGCTAAGTATCATGGGCAGAGGCGCTAACTTCATCCACAAATGGACCGAACCCGGCTCAATTCTCATCATAAGAGCCATACAGTCGGCGCTCGGCGGCTATACACAAGCAAACGCCCTGTTGGCATTCCAAACAGTCTCTGTAATATCCGGCATCATCGTATGGTACAACCTCCTCAGTATAGCAATTATCAGCGCCTCCAAAGGCCCTCTTCGCACCTTGCTTGCGGTAACCCTTCTTGCATCAGGAACGACACTACTGTTCACAGGCTATGTAGAGTTCTATCCTATCCTGTGGGCGGCGGCAACCACCTTCATCTATCAAGCGCTGCGCTATCTAAAAGACCGAAAGAGACTATGGCTAGTCCTGTTGGCGTTTCTGTTGAGCGCCTTGATGCACCTGCAGGCTCTCTACTTCATTCTCGCGGTCACATACCTGATACTAGAGAAAGTCTCATTTCGTTTTCCGGCCCTCCGCTCCCGAAATCTCGTCATTTGCGTATCCGGCGTGATTCTTCTGCTGGGTGTCGCAGTGTTCTACTGGCTCTACGACAATCTGCTCGAGTTCGAAGTGATTTTTCTGCCGTTTTTTCAGGGGCGCTCCGCATCGCCTGACTATGCTGTGTTCTCAGTTTCACATCTAAGAGACATTGTCAATCTCATCTTTCTGATTTTCCCCGGAGCGCTGATTCTGATAGCATTGCGAATTTGGCACACAACATCCAACGCCAAGCCTGCAACACCTCTGTCACCAACAGCGTTGTTTCTAGTCCTCTGTTCGCTGGGTTCAGTTTCGTTTCTGATAATGATAGACCCAGTAATCGGCATGGCCCGTGACTGGGACCTTTTCTCACTGACAGTTCTACCGCCTTTACTATTATTCTTCCTGTGGCTCAGGCAAATCGACGAAAAGCGCCTTGGCCAGATTCTGATTCCTTACACACTAATCTGCATCATCGCTACAGGCGCCTTCCTGGCCGCCAACATCACCACAGAATCCGCGCAGAATCGATTCCATTCGATTCTGCGCTACTATGGCGCAAAAGAAAGATCCGGTTGGGTGCTCTTCGCAAACTATTTGAAAGAGCGCGGAGACAGTCAAGGACAACTGGATCTACTAGCAGAAATGGCGAAAAAGTTTCCAGAGGACAAATCACTAGAACAATTCTATGCGTTGCTATCACGACATAAATATCAACCGGCCCTAAAGCTCGCTAGAGAAATGTATCGTAAAGATTCCTACCGGGGAGACTTCCTGCAAGCGCTGGGAAATGTATTTCGGCGTTTGAAAGTCTTTGACAGCTCCGATTACTATTTCAATAGGGCAATTACACTAAGGCCACACAACTCAATGCTCCTTAACGAATACGGTCAATCATTGATTACGCAAGGACGCCTCAATGAAGCCCTGCAAGTATTGATCACCGCGCACTATTACAGCCCGACAAATTCAGCAATCATGGAAGGCATAGGCTTAGCTCACTACAAAATGAACCAATACGATTCAACTTCACTAATTGCTGATTCGCTTTTTATCATGGATCAAAATTCTCCCGGCGGTCACTTGCTCAGACTGATAGTAGCCTTACAAAACAATTCCAAAGAAGAAGCAAATCGCCACTTCAAGGAATACAAAAAGCACGGAAGAAAACGCTCCGACTATAGAAACATACTGGAATATTACGGGTACTTAGAAGAATAGCCCGAATGTCACATCACCTCTGAATGATGTGATGTGACACCCGAGCCAATAATGAATATTACTGAGCAGTAGAGCCACAAATCGGCATCGGCCCGCCGCCAAAAATCCTGTCAATTCCATAAGTGACATCAGCTATGTTGAACATATTATCACCATTAGCGTCAGCCTCATCCTGACACAACGGAGCAGGTCCTCCTGAAAATATCCTCGCAATGCTGAATGAAACATCGGCAATGTTAAATTTGTTGTCGGAGTTTGCATCGCCGGGGATATTGCAACATCCCGCCTGACATGACGCCGGCCGACCACAACTGTTCTGGAACATCAAAAGAGATTCAGAAATAGCCAGGTCACCGATACAATCACCGTTAACATCACCAACTATACCCAAAGCGCGTCCAACACCGCTACTACCTGTTTGACCTGCTATCACTGCAATTGTCGATTGGTCTGCGCCGGAGAAAACATAAGCGCGTCCTGCGATACTAAATGCACGATTGGCTCCGACAACTATATCAGGAACTCCATCGCTATTGAGATCTTCGCCGCCTGTGACAAACACACCGAAACCTTCACGACTACCGACACTAGTGGGGTCGAATAAAGTTGTATCAGGCCAAAGAGTAAACAGTAAATTCCCGTCTATACCAGAAAACACATCGGCGCGTCCCGTTCCATATACGCCTATCTGACCATCGTTGTGGGCTCCGACTATGAAATCCGGTGAACCGTCTTGATTAATGTCTCCAATCGATGAAACAGAGATTCCAAAATAGTCGCTCTGACCCGGCATACTTGATGTCACCGTATAAATTAGTCCTCCTGTGGCGCCGGAGAAAACACTAACGGTATTATGATCAGTTGCATTGAGCATAAAAGTCGTAGCCCCAAAATCCGGAACACCATCGCTATCAACATCGCCTAAGCCCGAAACATTTAGTCCGAAAGCTCCACTTTCTACTGTACCTACTATTGAGTGAATTATCTCTCCATCCACGCCAGAATACACAATTACTCTACCATAAGTGGGAAAGGGGGCGCCATCTATAAATCCAGATTGACCAACTCCAAAATCTTCATATCCGTCCCCGTTAACATCCCCAATTATATCTAACCCAATACCAAAAGAAGCCCCGTTGACCCCCGTCAATCGATATAGGAGCGAGCCGGAAATTCCGTCAAATACATCCACGCGACTTTTCCAGGAAGTAACCGCGCTACCGACAATATCTCGAACACCATCACCGTTGATGTCGGCAATACTATGCGCCGCACGGCCTTGAGGTCCCAGAATCGTATTTCCACTTATGATTGTCGTACTTATAGATAGAAGAACACTACCGTCTCTTCCTGAAACTATTTGTGTTGGATCTCCACCAATTAGAATATCCGGCACACCGTCTACATCATAGTCTCCTGCGTCATCAAATGTTGTGATATTTCTCGGCAAAGGAGTCGATGCGATAATAGTGCATGAATTCTCAGCGTGGCTAATCTCTGTGTGGACCGCAAAGGCAACCAGCGCTACACCAAGTAACGCAACTAACTTTGAACGGTAAATCTTGGAATTGCTGAACATCTCGGGCCTCTCTGTTCTTTTCCCCTCTTTCGTTTTCTGTACAAAAGAAACACGAGAACAGAAGAATTGTCAAGCATTTTCTCGCCCTAAAAGTGTGTTAAGTCATTTTCGCCGGACGGATTACGAGCCTTTCCTGAGGCCGCAAAATCTTACAAAACTTTTTTTGAAAACATAGTTTTGTTGTAGTGACACTATCATCAGCAATGTTGAGTAAGACGTGACTCACGCAACTCAGTTTGCCGCATAGAGATTTATTTAGTCTCAAATGGAAAATAGTCTAGCGGTGAATAGGCGCCGACAAAGTGGCGGCGCCCCTTTGGGTTCGCTTAATATATCTCGTCTCATCGGTAACAGTTTAGACCGGGCACATGGGTAACGGACTTGTAGGTTGAAACTCTTGCGTTTTCGACATGACTGCTAGTACCAGAAAAATCGTAACCACAAGGGTTTCGATCTACGGAAATTGCTGTGGATTCGTTCGCTTTGTATTATTCTCTGTACCTAGATTGCGACATTTAGATGATGGGACCGTTGAAGTGTGAACGAGAAATTAGAATCGATAGATTCCCACAGCAAGTAGCAAACTGCGGGCGCCCTAGCCACACTCACCCCCGTCTTGACCGCGAAGCGGATTGTTGAAGAAGTTCTGTTTGCTGGGCTATTTGGTAGCGCAGACTAGTCGAAGGACGAGTATTGATTCGAACGTGCTCGATGTAGGCCTCAAATAGCTTTTCTAGGTTGCCTTCAGGCACATTGAAAGAAAACTTCTTCCTAGCTGTCTTGACTTCCATATCCTTAAGGACAAGCAAAGCCAGTTTCTTACTGGTCGAAACGGCTTTCCGGACGCGTTGCCCATCGGCTGAAAAGTCAACACACCACATCTTTCCACGTTTAAATACTCTAGACACGAGAATACCTCCTTCAATACGATGGCACAAATCCTGCACATCGTCATCCAAGATGGATTTATGCGACCGCTAAGCTATTGTCAAGGAGTTATTTACTGGAATATATAGCGGTGCAGGGACTTGAACCCCGGACACGTGGATTATGATTCCACTGCTCTAACCAGCTGAGCTACACCGCCATTTTTGCCAGATTGCACACACTGCAGACGCAGTGTGTCAGCGAAGAATCACATATTGAATGATTATGGTGTTGATGTCAAGTGACGATAGTCTACGATTGAGGTGTTGGTTGGGATTATATAGTGATTGTGAAATTTGGGGGTAGTTCGGGGCAAGGAGGGGCGAGCCCCTCCACTACGGGTTGTGGCTTGGAAGCAAAATCTAGGTTTGGGAAAAGCGGAGGCAAAAAAAGAGGAGCGCCTCCCTCACAAAAGCGCTCCTCCTGTCCCCACCTCTTAAATACCCTTCACCGCCGTACTTAAGAGCAACTAACTAATTATCTATAGTAACAAGTCCTGTGCCAAGAATGCACAGCGGCCTGAATATTCCCTATTAGGGTATGACCAGTAATGGTTTAAGGGTTGATGAGCAGGGAGCAAGACCGGTAGTAACATAACAGAATAAGGCAGAATCTGCGCTACATCAGCCCTAGCGAATCACAGCAAGAACCTAAAGGTATGTATAACAACACAATACGATAGCGCAGTAACTGCGCTATCGTATCTCTTGCTATAAGGGCTGTTAGCCTATTTTAGCGCAGTATCTGCGCTTTTACTTGCCGGCCAAAGCTGGTTTCTTCCTGGTAGCGGGCTTTGGCTCAGGTTTGCGCTTGGCCGCCAGATGGATTGACATGCCATGCACATCATGGCAGGCCTCCATAATAGCCTCGGAGATTACCGGATGTGCGAAGATCATCTCGCCCAGCTCAGTGACTGTCATCCCTTGATGAACAGCCAGGACGGCCGTATGGATGACATCTGCGGCATGCGGCCCAACTACATGGACACCGAGTATCTTGTCGGTTTTGGCGTCGCCTATGACCTTGCATTCACCGGCGATTTCATTCTCGGCGTGGGCTTTCCCTAGCGCTCGCATGGGATAGCGACCAATAGTCACTTCGCGCTTGTCCTCTTTGGCTTGCTCTTCAGTAAGGCCAACTGAGCCGATCTCAGGATGAGTGAAAATAACCGAGGGCACTGCTTTGTAGTCAATGGTTCGTTTATCACCTAGAATGTTATCGGTGGCGACTATGCCCTCGGCGGTTGCGGTGTAAGCCAGCAGAACCACACCGGCGACATCACCTACTGCATAGATGTTTTTGACATTGGTGCGCATGTGCTTGTCGACTTTGATTGAGCCATTGGGGTTCTGCTTTATCTTGAGCTTTTCGAGACCTAGGTCTTCGACATTGAAAGCGCGACCAACCGATAGCAACGCCTGAGTGGCCTCGATGTTTGAGCCATCGGAGAGTTTTGCATTGATTCCCGAGGCGCCGGATTTGATTGATTCGACTTTTACACCGGTGCGAATGTCGATTTTCATTTTCTTGAATTCACGGCGGATTTGTTCGGAGGTTCCGGCATCCTCCAGCGGTAGCAGTCGGTCCATCAATTCGACCATAGTGACTTTGACATCCAGCATCGCCAGCATTGAGGCCCATTCGCAACCGATTACTCCGCCTCCAATGATTAGCATTGATTGCGGCAGTTGTTGCATCTCCAGCAAATGGTCAGAGGAGAGGATTGCTTTGCCGTCGAGAGGAAACGCCGATAGGTTCATTGGCCTGGAGCCAGTGGCGATTATTATGTTCTCAGCCTGCAAGGTTGTGACTTTGTCGTTGTCATCTGTTACTGTCACTTCGTTTTTGCCGGTTATTTCACCATAACCGTTGTAGACATCAACCCCATGGGATTTCATCAGTGAATTCACACCACCGACTACAGTTGAGACGACCTTGTCTTTGCGTTTGAGCATCGCCGGCCAGTTCACTTTGGCTGATACGGCCAAATCGATACCAATCTCGCTGGCGGTTTTCATTTTGTCGTAGATGGTGGCGCAATTGATTAGCGCCTTGCTGGGGATACAGCCTCGATTGAGACAGACTCCGCCTAGCTTATCCATTTCTACCAGAGCAACTTTTGCTCCGCGGATTGCCGCATGAATCGCCGCGGGATAGCCACCGGGACCTCCGCCGATTACTACTATTTTGTATTTTTCTGATGACATTTTCTATACCCCAATTTGAAAAACGCTTATCGAAATATCGGCAGGACGATGCGCAACTCTGCGCTTCGAGAATACGCCTCGCCTCAGAAGACAATACGTCGAATACGTCCAAGCCGCAAGGGCATGATATGGGATAGAAAATTATGAGATTACTGGCGCAATGACAAGCTACTGACAGGTTATCAGGATGATTTTGTCGGTTTGAATTCCACTACCAAATGGGCTTGAGGTTGCACGGATTACTACGAACTCATCTTGTCCTGAGTTTACCATACCGGAGATGACTAGTGTATCCGAAAATGGCGCCAGAAGTGAAGCAATTATTCCTGAGCTTTCATCTACTATTGAGAACTCGGCTGGTAGATCAAAAATCGTGCTTCCAGCCCCCCTGCTTACAAAGAAAGGTAACGTGTCATTGAAACTTCCACATGGAGAAACTACTAGTGTATCAGGGATTCCGAAAAAAGTGTAGTTAACAGCCTCATTTGGATCGGACTGCCACCAGCAATGTGGCGCCGGGCCGCCGCCAAAAATACGCGACACTAAGAACGCCGCATCGGCGATGTTTAGACTCTTATCTCCGTTGGCGTCGCCTTCGTTCTCGCAAACAGGCGCAGGACCTCCTGAGAAGATTCTGGCTATAATGTAAGTTAGATCTGATATGTTCACTGATGCATCACCGTTTGCATCACCTGGAGTTGCGCAACAGCCCGGTTGGGTAACTGTGATGCAGAATCCACCGTCGGGGTAGCCGCTTGGCGTTCCTCCCCAAGTTGGTGGACCGGTGGCAGTCATGAGCCAATCTCCAGAGGGTGGAAAGAAAGCTGAATCAATACATACCACGCCAGTATCGACGAAAACCAGTTCCGTCATGAAGACATCAAGCAACGAATCCGATTGAAAGCCGCCGTTGAGCATTGATGCTCCGCCTATCAGGAATTGCTCAGGCAAAACACCATCAATATCGGTGGCAACTATTGTACCGGCTAGCGACCAAACCGATGGTGACGCCCAACTGTTCAAGGCTACGATGCTACTACCATAGGTTCCACCGGACGAAAGCCATCCTACATACATACCTGGATTACTGGGAGAGTATATCTCAAAAACCAGTGTGCCAGCCGGTTGTTTGACTGCTGACTGAACACTCCAAGTCAACTTTACATTTGAGCTCACCGTAACCATCGCTTGCAAGCCATTGATAGTATCTGGAATCGACACGCCGAGACCTTCGACTCGAACCTGGACATCAGCGGGTTGGGCAAAGATTTGGGGGGATGTGGAGAATAATAAGGCTACGGAAATTAGCGCTAGTTTCAGGGGTTTCATAGTTATGCTCTTTCCTTGCCTACTGACAGGTTATCAGGATGATTTTGTCAGTTTGGATAAGACCGGGGAATGCGGTGGATGCCGCCCTGATAATAACGAATTCGTCGCTAGTAGAGTTTACGGATCCCGACACATGAAGAGAATCAGAATTGGGGCCCGAGAAAAATGCCGTTACCCCGGCGCTTGTATTCACGATAGAATACTCCGGTAAGCTTCCGGTGGTTTGAGGCGGTTCAACAACTTGTACGAGAAATGAGTCGGCGAAACTACCACAAGGTGAAATAGTCAGAGAATCAGGAAGTCCAAAGAAGGTGTAATCGAGGGAATCACTTGGATCGGTTTGCCACCAGCAATGTGGAGCAGGGCCGCCACGGAATATGCGAGCGATTAGGAATGCGGCGTCAGCGATGTTGACGTCTTGGTCTCCATTTATATCGGCTTCATTGTCGCAAGAAGGGGCGGGACCACTAAAGAATATCCTGGAAATAATGAAATCCAGGTCTGCAATGTTCACTGTTGCATCACTATTGGCGTCGCCGGGAGTAGTGCAACACCCCGGGTCGTAGACTGTGATACAAAATCCACCATCAGGATAACCGACTGGAGCGCCCCCCCAGGTTGGCGGTCCGGTGGGGAGCATGAGCCAGTCTACACCACCAGAGAACGGGTAAAATGCAGAGTCTAAACACACCACGCCGGTATCGTCGAAAACCAACTCGCCCATGAATACATCAAGCAATGTGTCAGATTGAAAACCACCAAAAAGAGCAACGCCAGCAAACAGAAATTGTTCGGGAAAGACGTCATCGATATCGGTTAAGACAAGTGGCCCCCCTAGTGTCCAAATCGATGTCCCTGCCCAACTGTTCAAGGCTTCAAAAATGCTATCATTAACTCCACTGGGTTTCGACCATTCAACAGACATGCCCGGGTTATCAGGTGAATAAAGTACAAATCCCAAAGTAGCGGAGCGTTGCTGGACTTCCGCCTGAGAGCTCCAAACCATCTTCACTCTCGAACCGAATGGAACCATCGCTTGCAGGCCATTGATTGTATCAGGAGATACCCCAACACCTTCGACTCGAACCTGGACATCACCGAGTTGGGCATTAACTTGCGAGACAGATAGAGCGCAAATAATAACTAGAAACAACAATCTGTAGCGACGCATAGAGACTATCCCTTTGTGGAAGTGTTTTGGTAACCGAAACCCACAGGAGCTCTTGAAACTAGACTGCTAAAACCTACTTTCTAAGAGTAGCTTAAGCGCTCTTATATGTCAAGGTATTTCTCAGCCTTGCTTTGTGTGCAAGTCTTTGAGATTTGCACACAAATTAGTCTTCAATAAAAATGCCTTTGGGGTCTTGACATCGGGAGTTTTGGACATAATATCGGGAATCGTTTACTAAACTTTCAGTAACCCTTTAGTAAACAGGTGGTAAACAAGCGAATTGATAGAAAAATGAAGATTAAGGTCGGACATAAATTAAAGAGTCTGCGGCTCAGCGCGGAACTGACTCAGGCGGAGCTTGCCGACAGGGCGCAATTGACTAAGGGGTTTATCTCGCAGTTGGAGAATGACTTGGTGTCGATTTCGCTTGAGTCACTCCATGATATTCTTGAGGCCTTGGGCGTTTCTCTGCAGGATTTCTTCTCTGACAATGGTGACGAGAAGGTGGTCTTCGGGCCTGCTGATAGAGTGCCGGTTACCGGAAAGGGCGCTTCGGTCTTCGATTTGCTTGCGCCCGGCTCTACTAATTATGAGATGAATCCGATGTTTGTCACGCTTGAACCGGGTGAGGCATTTGAGGAAGAAGAGGCGCATGTTGGCGAGGAATTTGGCTACATTCTGGAAGGCTCGTTGACAGTGCAATTCGGCAAAAAGAGCAAACGCGCTAAGAAGAGGCATTGCTTTTATTTTGAATCAAACCAGACGCATCGTCTGCTTAACGAAGGTGATAAGCGAGTCTCGTTTATTTGGGTGACGGCGCCGCCGTTGATATAGATTGATTTTGTGGTAAGGGGTAATACTGATGAAAAAACTTGGTAGACATGTGCTGGCGGAATTCACGAATTGTGATTGCGACTCGCTGAATGATTCAGCGAAAATAGAATTTTGGCTAAATGAAGCCGCGAGGGTATCCGGGGCTACTATAGTAAAATCTGTGTTCCATCACTATAACCCGCATGGTGTCTCAGGTGTGGTAGTGATTGCCGAGTCTCATATCTCGATTCACACCTGGCCGGAGTATGGCTACGCGGCGGTGGATTTTTTCACCTGTGGTGACAATGTCGATCCTTTCAAGGCCTGTGACTATCTCACCGAAGCGCTTGGCGCAACTGATGTGCTGACTCGTGAATTCGCGCGAGGGATTCCGTCGGTCTCTGATAGCGTTCTGCCGCATAAACCAACTGTCGCGTGCGCCACCGAAGAACTTGCCGTAGAAGTCGGCTGACTGGGCTGGAGAAAGAACTATGAAAGCTATCAATGTCTATCAGGACACTCCGGTTGGCTCCAAAGGCAAAATGCAATTTCGCATGGCGCTATCAGAACGTGACGCTCGCGGTATTGACGGTCCGGCGTTGTTTCTGTCACGCGCGCGGGCGAAAGAGAATCTGCGCGAGCTATCCGCGGCTCTTCCGGGTGTGGCGTTGCACTATGCGGTCAAGTCCAATGATCATCCGGCGCTATTGCAGATGATCAACGACGAAGGCCATGCATTTGATGTGTGTTCGGCGCTAGAAATTGAACATTGCAAGACAGCCGGCGCGACGACTTCTGATTTGCTACACACACATCCTATCAAATCCCACAGTGAAATTCAACAAGCGCTGGCGGCGGGTATCAGGACTTTCGTAATCGACAATAGTGACGAAATCGGGAAATTTCTCTCCTTCAGAGATGAAACATCTGAGCCAATAAAGTTAATCGTTCGCTATCGCGCGCTTGGCTCGGCGGAGCTGGCTAAGATTGTGCAATGCAACCTCTCGTTCAAGTTTGGTTGTGCGCCGCATCAAATCAGAGGGCTGGTTGCTGAAATCATTGAAGCCGGTTTTGAATTCGGCGGGCTGGCTTTTCATGTCGGTTCGCAATGTTTGTCACCTGAGCCATATTTGACAGGTATCAATATCGCCTCTGATATCATTACTGAACTTGACGCCGAAGGAATAGCAACGCCGCTATTGGATATAGGCGGGGGATTTCCGGTAGAATATCTCGATCCAATTCCACCAATTGCTGAGTTTTGTAAACCTATCCGATCGGCGCTGGAGTCGTTGATTCCGGATTATGTTCGGCTGGTATGTGAACCGGGACGGTATATTTCCGCCAGCGCTGTGACAGCTTTGGTGAATATCATTGGTCGTTCGGTGCGTGACGGTGTCACTTGGTATTATGTAGATGACGGGGTCTATGGCTCGTTTTCGGGCCGTATTTATGACCATTGCTCCTATCGGGCGCTAACCGACAAGAATTCAACCTGGATTCCATCGGCGCTGGCGGGGCCAACTTGTGACTCGGTGGATGTGATTTATGACAACATTCTATTGCCACCGCTGGATATTGGTGACACATTGGTGTTTCCAGCTATGGGGGCCTATTGCGCGGTGTCAGCCTCCGGGTTTAATTCGCTGAAGCAGGCTGAGATTGTAGTGATTGATTAGCGTGGGTATATCATGGCAAACAAATCCAAATCTAGTTCCAAAACAAATTCTAAGAGCAAAGCGCAAATAGTCGGCGGTGAAAAAGACCAGACCGGTCTGCAGGATTCGCTTCAGATGTGGTATACCGAGCTACAGGACAATCACTCGGGCAATATCTTCCGGGTTGACCGGGTTCTTGAGTCTTATGACTCAAAATATCAGCGGATTGATGTGCTTCAGACAGCCGGGCTGGGCAAGGCTTTGGCTTTGTATGGTTCGTTGATGGTTACCGAGGGTGATTACAATGCGTACAATGAAGCGCTGGCGCATACCGCGCTGTTTGCACATCCGAAACCGCAGGAAGTTTTGATTATCGGCGGCGGTGATTGCGGCTGTTTGACGAATGTTTTGAAACATCCTGAGGTTAAGACAGCGACAATGTGCGAGTTGGATAAGGAAGTTGTTGAAGTTTGCAAGCGACACTTCCCGAAACTCACTAAGGGTTTGAAAGACTCGCGCGCGAAAGTGAAATTCGCTGACGGTAAGAAATTTCTTGAGACGACTAAGAAACAGTACGATGTAATCCTGCTGGACTTATCTGATCCGGTAGGTCCCGCCGCCGAACTTTTTCAGAAGAAGTTTCATCAAACGGTTTTCGACCGACTCAAGGATGACGGCATCTTAGTGGCTCAGTCTGAATCTCCGTTTTACAATCAGGAGATTGTAAAAACTATGTACGCCAATCTGGATTCCATCTTTCCTATTGTGCGCATGTACTTGTGTCACATGATAACTTACCCCTCGGCGCTTTGGTCATTTGCCTTTTGTTCTAAGAAGTATGACCCGCTAAAGGATTTCGATCAGACGCGCTATGACAAGCTTGAGCGCAAGATGAAAAACGAATACTACAATGACGACACACACCGTGGCTCATTTGCATTACCCCAGTACGTTAAGCGCCTACTACCCAAACCCTAAAGATTCAGGAATCACACTATGTCAGCAAAGCCGGTCCTCATCATTCAGAATCATCCGATAGAGACACCCGGGCGGATTGCTGATTTTTTGGAGTCACGTGAGATTCCCTTCGATGTGATTCATCCCTATCGCGGTGATGCATTCCCGGCGCCAGATACACTTTCCACTGTGATAACTCTTGGCTGTCCTGAGTCAGTCGCGGAGTTTCAGCAAAACCAATGGAGCGTTCGACTCTTTGATTATCTCGATGATATTGTTGACGCCGAGATTCCGTATTTGGGGATTTGCTATGGCTCGCAATTGATGGCCGCAAATCGCGGGGCGGCGGTTCTACCGAATCATCAAAAAGAAATTGGCGTGTATGACGTGACGCTAAACGACGCAGGTAAGGCCGATCCGATTTTCGCAGGGTTCCCGGAAACTTTCCCGGTGTTTCATTGGCATGGTGATACGTTCGATATTCCGGAAGGTGCAACGAAGCTAGCAAGCGCCGAGATCTGCGCCAATCAGGTGTTCCGAATTGGCAAATGCTATGGAGCACAATTTCATCTGGAAGCGGATTCAAAAAAACTCCCAATCTGGCTGGAAGAATACGCCGCTGAACTACCCGATGTAGACAAAACCGCAGAGCAAGTCCTCACAGAGTTCAAGAAAGTAGAAGCGGAGACCTCGCGGCTGTCGGATTTGTTGGTGGGGAATTTTCTTGGGGTGTCGGACAAATAACATGTCGAGATGGGACAAAGATGTCACATAGTAAACTTGATCCGAAGATAGATGTCCTTTTGCAGACTTATGACCAGGCATACGACAAGACTGCGTGGCATGGGACTAATTTACGCGGTTCTCTGCGCGGGCTCAAGTTAGACGAATTGATTTGGAGGCCGGGCAAAGGGCGGCATAACATTTGGGAAATCGCTTTACATTGCGCGTACTGGAAGTATGTCGTTTGGAGAAAAATCACCGGCGGCAAAAAGGGCGCTTTCCCGCGCAAGCCTAGCGATTGGCCGAACCTGCCTTCCGAACCAAGCATGAAGACCTGGAAGGAAGATTTGGAATTACTGGAAGACTGGCATCAAACTTTGCGAGAAGAAATAACGAAGTTCGCGCCATCAAAGCTGAACTCAAGACCCGCGAATTCCAAAGTCAGCTACCTACAGACCATCTACGGTGTATCATCGCATGACCTGTACCACGCCGGACAGATTCAGCTCCTCAAGCGAATGATCAGGAAGTAACCCGAAGTAGCAACATACTCACCAACGTCTTGCCCGCGGAGGCGGGCATCCAGTCAAGCCGGAAAACTAGGCAATCTCCTCACCTACTGCACCTCTAGCTTGGATTTCTGTCTTGCCTTGCGCTACACATTCTAATGGCAGAACCAATCGTGAGAAATACGAGCAGTTGTGTTTGCTTGTTTCTATTTTCAGCGGGCTGCTTATATCGTGACTTGCCTGAGCGCCCGCCTTCGCGGGCGAGACAGCTTGGTAGGGCGATTTGTATTGATTGACACTACTGTGGTTTCTGCGTATTCCTATGATTCTTAAGCATGCACAACGAACATATCCCAAAGATACTCACAACTGCGTCTTGCCCGCGGAGGCGGGCATCCAGTCAAGCTGGGAGTTTAGACAATCTACTCAACAAACACTCCATCGGTCGGAAAGTCCTTCTTAACCTATGCTACGATTCTAATTATTGAATCGCCTATCAGGCATACGTAAAGCGCCAGTGACGCGGCAATCTGACGCTCTTAATCGACGAGATTGCCGCGCTGCGCTCGCAATGACTGCTTTCGTCGACGACTTGTAGTTACGGCATCTCCATCACTTGAGATAGCCGTATTGTGCCACCGTTGTCCAGAAACGGGTCGGTCTTGGTGATTTCGACGGCGGCGTCCATGTCTTCGGCTTTGACTACGGCGTAGCCTTTCATCGAATTCGGGTCGGTGTCATCTTGAACATCACCGGATGTCACTATTTTGGTTCCCATAAATGGGGTTCCGGGATTGACAACGGCGTCGCCAAGTCCTTCCACCCAGGATTTCCATTTGTTCATCTGGGCCATTCCTTCTTCTCGGTCGCAACGAAGGAGGGGCCGCCAAGGAGATTCTTCTTGCGAAATGCGGCCCGATTCAGTATATTTTCCTTCGAAATTACAGTTCGCAGTAGCTTTGCAACGTCCATAGCAGTCTTTCAAGATACTCAACCATCTCAATATTACGGTGTTCACTCGATTACGTTGTGGGCACAAGAAAGGTAGTAAAATGCGGCCCATTCGTATTGTTACAGTTTTTCTCGCTTTGCTAATAGCTCCTGTTGGATTAGCGCAGGCTACACCGTTGACGCTTAATCACCAGGGTTTGCTCACAGACAACGGGGGAGTTCCTCTTAGTGGCTCTTTTAGCTTGTCGTTCAGCTTGTATTCTGCTCCTACAGGAGGAGTGGCGCTTTGGACCGAAGCTCAAACGGTTACTGTCACCAATGGCTTATATCAGGCGACGCTGGGAAATACTACACCTCTTAGCTCAGCGCTGTTTTCAGGCGCGCAACCTGCTACGCATCTTGGCGTGACAGTTGGTACCGATCCCGAGATTTCTCCGCGTTCGGCGCTATCTTCGGCTCCTTACTCGCTTAACTCAGCTTCGGTTGAAGGCTTCTCAAGCGGGCCGGGGAATGTGAATACAGGGGAATTCTCAATTGTCGGTGGCGATAATAATACAAACCACTCTGACCATAGCGCTGTCCTCAGCGGTACAGATAACCTAGTTGACGTTACACAATTCACAGACACTTTGTTCGACACCACAGGACTATCTCCTTCAGGAGGCGCATCTACAGCCAGGCTCGCCCTGGACCTCCCCGGTACCGGTACAATCCTGGGCGGGCACTCTAATACCATATCCGGCAACCACTCAATAATCTCACAAGGATGGTTTAACAACATTTTCGCCCCCTATAGTATCATAGGAACTGGCTTTGGCAATAACATAACAGCGCTAGCTAGATTCTCAGTAATCGCCGGAGGAGGCATCAACACGGCAAACGCTTGGACTTCAGTTATCTCTGGGGGAGCTTACAACACCACTTCAAACAATTTCCGTGGACAAACAATAAGTGGCGGCTGGTGGAATACTACTGACAGCATCTACTCCACCATAGGAGGTGGCGAAAGCAACACTGCTTTGGGGCCGTTCTCAACGATCGGCGGTGGACAGGGCAACCGCACTCGCGGCGAGTTTTCCGCTATTGGCGGCGGTCAGAACAATGAAACAGGTGTAGTTGCCGCTGTTGGTGGCGGTAGATTCAATAAGGCTTTTGGTGAATTCACCTTCATCGGTGGCGGTATCGATAATGTCGCCAATGGGTTTTCATCCGCAATTGCCGGCGGTGTAGGTAATTTTGCATCAGGAGCAAACGGCGCAATTGGTGGCGGCGACGGCAACTTCGCAGGTCCGGGAGAGAATGCGACAGTTCCGGGTGGTTTCCGCAATGTGGCCAGCGCTCCGGGTTCTTTTGCCGCCGGTAGTAACGCCAAGGCCAAAGACAGTTGCTCGTTTGTCTGGGCGGATTGTTGCCCTCACAGCGGAGGTATTGCCGGAGGAATGCCTTATTATTCTTCAGGCCCCAACACATACAACGCGCGCGCAACCAATGGCTTCTATTTCCTGACAACTTGCGATTCAATCTTCGATCCGGCGGCTGGTGTCGGTGGAGGAGTTTATGTCCCTGCCGGTGGTTCAATGTGGATGACTGGTTCTTCGCGGACACTCAAGAAGAACATCACACTGGTAGACGAAGATGACATTCTCAAACGCGTCGAAGCCATGCCTGTTTATCGCTGGAGTTACAAGACTCAGGGTGATGAAGTGCAACACATCGGTCCTATGGCTGAAGACTTCTATGAGACCTTTAGCCTTGGTGATAATGAGCGGGCAATCGGCACATTAGACCCGGCGGGTGTATCACTTGCGGCCACTAAGGCGCTTATCAAAGAGAATAACGAACTAAAAGAACGCCTTGAGCGTTTGGAAAAACTAGTAAGTAACTTGATTGAGCAAGACTAATTGTCAGAACAGTAGAATTGTTAAGCCGGGAGTGACAATGTGTCGCTCCCGGCTTTGTTTTTGAATGACATTGAGCTTTCCACTGGATTCAGGCGCCACAAAAAAGCGCCGGGTCAGACGGTTACGCTTTTGGCGCTTCCGCTTGACCCGACGCAGTTGGGATGCGTGGTAATTACATCCTGCTACTCTTTGGTCGGCTAGAACTCGTCATCACCCAGGACACGTCTTTCCCTGCCACCGTCATCGTCAATCATTCTGCGGCCACAGTTGAGTTTCCACTTGCCAGCGAATCGTCCGGCGATATTCGCATGTCTGGCCTCGCTACTGCGATAACGTCCGCGCATGAATCCGATAGGCGCTCTGTCGGCGCTGAAGATTCGGCCTTTGAAGTAACCGCCGGAATGTGTTCTGCCTGAATCGTTGGCATGGTCATTAGCTCTCGGAGCCCAGCCACCGCGCAGGAAGCCTTCGAAACGTCCGTTACCGGCAATCCATTTGCCCCAGAACATGCGACGTCCCTCATCGTTGACACCCCAGTGACCTAGAAGGTGTCCTTCGACGTTGCCGCGATTGGTCATCCAAACGCCACGAAACACTTGCTTGCCATCTTCATTGACTCCCCATTTGCCTTCAATATGACCCTTAGGACAGCTCTTACGATCAACGCGAGTTGACTGGATTAGGACTGCGCAGGAATCTTTGACATAGATAATAGTGTCGAGCGCCATAAGTTCGGAACCAGTGAAGCTGATAGTCAGCGGCTCAGTTGCGAATGTCAAAGTCAGTGGACTGTCAAATCTGGTAGTATCTACTATTTCCTCTTTGCGGTCAGTGATTACCGTGTCACCATCAACTATAGAGGTGTCAGTCACAACAACAACAGTAGTGTCAAAGCGAACTGAATCAGGACGACGCGGGTTGAATACTTCAACCAATAAACCGTCATTATGAACAGTTGTTTGTGATTTCCATTCGATTAGACGACGATCAGTGCGGGGAAGCAATTCATCCTGTCCGCGTTCAAAGCGGATAACCCGACGCACTACCTCAGCTCCACGACTGGTTGTCAATGAACCCGACCAATCGGTTGCAACTCCAACTGTGGAGTCAAAGTCTAGTTTGCCCCAAAGAATGCGCACCACAAAAGAGCGCGCCTCAGGGTCACGCTCCATATCGCGCACTTCAGGTGTGGCGAGAATCGGGTCTGCTACTTCTTCGCCTACGGCTTCGGTTTCGATTTGGGCGAATTCCGGACTGCCAAAAGCCGGCTGTTCATTGCTGGCGGTGTAGCCACCAAATTCGGCGCTGTTGTTGGCCGTGTCGGTGTTTTGCGGCTCGTTAGGCGAATCGCTACAGCCAACTGACCAAAGCAGTAGGACTCCAACTAGGGCCGAAAGCGTGTAATAGCTTCTCATGCCCAGCTTTTCGACGGCGAGGGCCTTGTTAGCCTGTGAACGGTTTCTGTTGAGGTGAAAGTTTGTCATGGTACCTCCCTTGTAGTGAATCATACCGAACTTCATTTCGACTCTTCTTAGATTTCAGTTTTAGCAGGCCGGGCCTGCATCTGGTCTTCATATAGTCAAATAGGGCGCCGAAAATTCACCCCGCCGCATAACACTGCTCTACGTATAAACTTACGCGAACGGCGAGGGCTTAGATTGCTGGTAATTATCGGTTGATTGTACCGCTGGGTACGCGGTAGAGAGAGAATGTGTACAGTATGGTTCGGAGGGCGAATAGATGAACTATTGCGACGGGGGGGGCAACTTGGAGGCGCTTGCTCTTGAAGCAGGGGAGCCGGTTACTCGCTGAATATCCTCAGCTGAAACCTTGCAGATGGAATACATGAATTTGCCGGACTTCGTTTTTTCGATTTTGTCTACAAACTCGGGGTTGAGCTTTACTGGTTTGAGGAAGACATCCTCAACTTCTTTCTGCAAATAGGGCAGAACATCATCGTTGAATTTTTCGCCTCTGACTATGCGCACTGTTAGTTCATTGATTCCGGTTTGAATATATTGAATCTGATTCACCCAGCCGGTTTCCGCCATTCTCATACCAGGAACATCTAGACCAGTGAACCAGCTTCCGTCACTCCTAAGAAACATGTCGGTAACACGTCCGGCGACCGAAGTCATCAGCGGCATACCCGAAAAACAGCAACCACAGTCTTCCCGGGGGAAAGGTAAAGGACTTGCCACATCATCGGTGTCGTAGCGAATTAGCGGCATGGCCCGATTGTGCAAATCGGTGGTTACGATACGTTTGATGGAATCCGAATCAACCTGGCCTTGCGCATGGTCAATGAACTCTACTTGGACATTGTCGCTCATGATATGCAAACCGCAATGCGCAGTGCATTCCTGCGAGACCATGCCCAACTCTCGTGAGGCATAGCGGTCTAGCGCCCTGACACCGAAACACTTCTCTATTGCGGCATGGTCTTCCGGAGTAGTAGGCTCGGCAGTTACCAACACACCTCTTACAGGTGGCAATTCTATAGACTCACGCACGGCGAATCGTGAGAATGCCGCTATTGCTCTGGGGTAGCCGAACATCCAGGTGGGACGAGAGTTACAGATTCGTTTTGCCAGAGCGGCGAGGTTTTCATCGTCGACGAAAGTGGCGTTGTAGGGCATCATGCGCCGCGAGAGGCCATTGGCGATTGTGTACTTTAGCTTGCGCATCACTTCGTCACTTGGAATATCATCAAGATGTCCCCAAAAATTCACCCAGGGTTCACCAATTTGCCAGCCGGCTTCTTCGTTGAGGAGCAATTCAAACGCCATGCGATAGTCCAGTACGTTTCCATCACGATAAAACATGAGTGGCTCCATAGTAGAGCCACCGGTTTTTGAGGACAGCATTTTGTGGCGCGGGATTTCATCGGATAGGATATCCTCCATGTTCTCCCGCAAATCCTCGCGAGTGACAATCGGCAGGGATTTCAGAATGCTCTCTTGAGCTAGATCTTCACGTTTGACACCCGCATCGAGGAATCTCTTGTGATACCAAGAGCTGTGGTCGAAGGCATATTGTAGAATATCGGTTAGCGCCCGCTGTTGCCTGGCCTGGATTTCATTGGCCGCCGATTTTTTGAAGTTAAGTTTACGGAGGCGCCTGAGATGGCGAAATGTCCCGTGTCGGCCATGGCGAAACAAGAAGAGTGGATAAGTGATTTTGCTTACGATTGTTTTCTGGCAGAACATAGTTATTCTTGTATTAGTAGTTGACGAAAATGCGGACCGAGGCCTATAGTCATTTCTGTCAGGGTTCGGCTAATTATCAGCGCTTATTTACCGCCAGTCAAGAAGTAAAGTTCCCTCTGGGAGATCATTATCTCTCTCTTAATAATTGAATCGGCTATTTGGCTGGTTTGATTGACCGGACGCGATTGGCGCCCTATGTTGGCCGCTCTATCGGCGCTGTTCGGGAGAGCGTTCTTGCAATATTTCCAGAGCAAAATCTGCCGATAAACTACCAAAGAACCCCAAGCAGCTTCATTCGATTGGTTTTCGGGTTTGTTTGCTAAGGCTCAGAAAACAAGGTCTATAAAAGTAGAACATATGATTGATCAGTCTCGAATTCGCAACTTCTCGATAATCGCACATATCGACCATGGCAAATCCACTTTGGCCGATCGTTTATTGGAGGAAACCAATACCGTCGCTCAGCGAAATATGCGCGCGCAGGCTCTTGATGATATGGATCTGGAGCGTGAGCGCGGGATAACAATTAAGGCTCATGCGATTCGTATGGACTATAAGTCCCCGAGTGGCAAACTATATCAGCTGAATCTGATTGACACCCCGGGGCATGTGGATTTCACCTATGAGGTGAGCCGTTCTTTGGCGGCCTGCGAAGGAGCTTTGCTGGTTGTTGACGCCTCGCAGGGTATTGAGGCCCAGACGGTATCAAATCTCTACCTGGCGCTTGAGAGTGATTTGGAAATACTACCGGTTCTCAACAAGGTGGACTTACCCTCGGCCAGACCCGATGAAATCACCGAGCAGATTATCGACCTGCTGGGATGTGAGATTGAGGATGTTATCCATTGTAGCGCCAAATCCGGGGTGGGAATTCCTGAATTACTAGAAGCAATTGTGAAAAAAGTACCGGAGCCAAAAGGGGATCGCGATGCGCCTTTGAGAGCGTTGATATTTGATTCGGTGTTTGATTCATACAAAGGCGCGGCGGCCTATATTCGGGTTGTCGACGGGGTTATGAAACTTCATGATCAGCTACAATTCTTTGCGCATGATAAGAAATTTGACGCCGATGAAATAGGATTTCGTAAGCTCAAAAATCATAAAGTCAAAGAAATCGGCGCCGGCGAAGTTGGATATCTGTATGCAGGAATCAAGGAAGTCTCCGAAACTAAGGTTGGAGACACTATCACAGCCGCAGAGAATCCAGCCAGCGAGCCATTGCCGGGATTCATTCCTATCAAGCCTATGGTGTTTTCGGGAATCTATCCCGCCACTTCCGAAGAATACACAGCCCTCCGTGATGCGCTGGAGAAGTTGAAGCTTAATGACAGCGCTTTAACTTTCACTCCTGAAAGCTCAGTGGCGCTGGGTTTTGGATTTCGTTGCGGTTTTCTGGGGTTGTTGCATATGGAAATTGTCACCGAACGACTTAGCCGTGAGTTTGACCAGACTATTATCAACACGGTTCCGAACGTCGAGTATATTGTGCACACCAATAAGGGTGACACTGTCACGGTGGATTCACCCGCTGAGTTACCCGCCGCATCGGATATTGACTACCTTGAGGAACCGATGGTGGACGCCTCGATTATCACTCCGGCGGAGTATATTGGCGGCATTATGAAACTGGCCACCGAGCGCCGGGGGCAATTCAAGAATACAGAGTACCTTACTACTGATAGAGTCAATCTGACTTTCATCTTTCCGCTGGCTGAAGTTATATTTGATTTCTATGACAAGTTGAAATCAATATCGCGCGGCTATGCTTCGTTTGATTATGGATTACCAGTATACCAAAGGGGCAAAGTTATCAAACTGGATGTGATGCTCAATGGCGATCCTGTTGATGCGCTCTCGGTAATTATTCATCGCGACAAGGCCTATCACTATGGCGTAGCGCTGACAGATAAACTTCGTTCTTTGATTCCCCGACAGCTATACGAAGTCGCTATTCAGGCGGCAATTGGTAGCAAAATAATCGCTCGCTGTTCGGTAAAAGCTATGCGCAAAAATGTCACCGCCAAATGCTACGGCGGAGATATAAGCCGCAAGCGCAAATTGCTGGAAAAACAAAAAGCCGGTAAGAAGCGCATGAAGATGGTCGGCTCAGTAGAAGTCCCGCAAGAAGCGTTTTTGGCGGCTTTGCAAATTGAGCGTTAAGTCGCTTTTCCCAATCGCATCCTCCAAAAGACAGTAGGGCAGAACCCGAAGCGGTTCTGCCTTTTTTTGCTCAAGAAAACATGTTGTCAACGACAATCATTCGGATGTTCTGAGGAAGTAGCAAGCAGGCGTCATAATTCGAGAAATGGCAGAACCGCTTCTGGTTCTGCCATACTTGTTTGCTGCGATGAAAGTGTTAGTGAATGTAAATCTGTTACGGGGAAAAAGTGAGGGCGGATGGGATCGAACCATCGACTTCCTGCTTAAAAGGCAGATGCTCTACCGCTGAGCTACGCCCCCAAATGGGAAAATGAGGTAACACTGGAAAACGACCGGATACCTAAACAACATATCCGGCCGCTATAAAAGTCAATCATGCCTCGTAAGTCAAGCCCGAAGATGTTTTGTCTATTTTATAGCTACCAACTCGACATCAAATATCAAGGTTGCATCTGCGGGAATCAATCCGCTACCGGCTCCTCGTTTGCCATATCCCAATTCCGACGGAATAATCAAAGTCCGTTGCTCGCCGACTTGCATCCCGGCGATACCTTCGTCCCAGCCTTTGATTACACGTCCGGTTCCGAGTTTGAATTCAATCGGACTTTGGCGCTTAAATGAATTGTCGAACTCTTTGCCATTTGAGGCCAGTCGACCGGCATAATGTACTGCGACATTCTGGCCGCTTTTGACTGCGTCGCCTTTGCCTTTGCGGGTGATGACATATTTCAAACCGCTTTCGGTGGTAATAGTGTCGGCCACGGCTGATTCTTCAGCCTTGGCGGAAGTTTTGTCCTGTTCCGCTTTTCCCTCTTCTTTCTTGACTGGCATTTTTTTCTTCGCTTTTGAGGCGGTAGAATCCGCGGACGCCTTTTCGGTAACTACGTCGTTTGCTACACTGGATCCTGTTGCCAAAGTGTAAACAGAACCGGTTAATGCCAGGCCAACTATTAGTAGAGCCACAGCTTTCAGATTTTTCTTCATAAAATGATCTCCCGGGCCGTTGTTTCGTGTTTCAGATTATTCCCTGAACGCTATACGCGAAATGTCTTAAACAGTCCCATCTGACGCAAGGCCTGCTATTTGTCGTCGCCTCTAAGATACCACTGGAGCGCCCTGATAGTCAAACAGGTTCTGCTTAGACAAGTATGGTTTCGGCCCGCGCGGCTCCTGTCGAGACCAGCTTGATTTCCGTTCCGGTTTCATCGGCGATAAAACGCAGATAGTTTTGAGCCTCGTTTGGCAAGTGGCCGAAGCGAGTTATTGAGCTGGTGTCGGTTTTCCATCCAGGGAATTCCCGGTATATGGGTTCGACCTTATCGAGAGTGGCCGGATCAACCGGGAAAATATCTACTAGTTTTCCGTCGATCTTGTAAGACATACAGATTTTGATGGTCTCAAACGTATCTAGGACATCGAGTTTGGTGATTGCGAACTGTTCCACGCCGTTGATACGGCAGGCGTGTTGAAGGGCTACCAGATCGAGCCAGCCGGTGCGACGCGGTCGACCAGTGGTAGCGCCATATTCGCCGCCTTTTTCGCGGAGAATCTCGCCGGTCTTATCTGTCAGTTCGGTTGGAAATGGCCCGGCGCCTACTCGGGTGCAATAGGCTTTGACCACACCAATGACAGTTCCGACCATGCGTGGGCCGATGCCCAAGCCGGTGAGAATCCCGCCGACAGTGGTATTTGATGATGTAGCATAGGGATACGTGCCATTATCTACATCCAGCAGAGCTCCCTGAGCGCCTTCAAAGAGAATCTTTTTGCCTTCGCCATTCAGACGATACATTTCGCTGGAGACATTGGTCAGCATCGGCGCAAAGGCTTCGCGAATCGAACAAACTCTCTCGAAAACACTGTCATAGTCACAACGCGCATCGCCCTGATGGGATGCGAAAATATCAGCGCGCAGGGTTTTGATATGCTCAAGTTTTTCGCGGAGGATTTTGTCATCGTAAATATCAACCAGGCGAATTCCACAGCGAGCGACTTTGTCCCGATATGCCGGACCTATGCCCCGCAGGGTTGTGCCGAGCGGCGAACCGCCGCGTCTCTCTTCGTAGATTTCATCGAGGAGCTTGTGATAGGGAAGGACTAGATTTGCCGAGGAGGAGACGAAGATCCGACCCTCAAAATGAACCGACTCTTTTTTGAGCCACTCCAGCTCTTCCAGCAAGCCGAAAGGGTCGAGCACAACACCATTGCCGATATAGCATATTTTGTCGGGATGGACCACGCCGGAGGGGATTAGGTGCAGGATATATTTTTTGTCGCCAACGATGACTGTATGGCCGGCATTGGCTCCGCCCTGACAACGAGCGATTACGTCCATATCCGCGGCCAGCAAGTCGACCACTTTGCCCTTGCCCTCATCGCCCCACTGCAACCCTACAACTGCGATATTACTTTTCATTGTATTTTCTTTCTTGAAAGAGTGTCTTTGTTAAGACAAATACTCATTTGAACGCCTTTGGTGGCGTCTATCGAACATCCCGATGATTGCCGGTTAATCTCGCGCGCAGTTCACCACCTTCCAGAATTCCACCGGAATAGCGAAAAGCGCTCTATTTTGCCGTACGTCAGTATAGTGAAAAACAGGGTGGAGTCAAATCATAAAGAAGTAATTGTTTAGGGAAATCCCCGATGCGGGCAATTCGAGGAACAAGCTGTGGAAGTCAGGCAGTGGAAGTCAGGCAGTGGGTTTACTTGAGAAACAGAAACACCATGCTACTGCTGAATACGATTTGAATCACAAATACAGCGCTTCCGATTAGCAAGGCGGTTCTGCCATCGCGTAAGATACTCGCAAAAGTGATTCGCAGGCCAATTCCGGCCATGGCTATTATCAGGGCATAGTGACTCAGGTTGCTTATCACTTCGATATAGTCTGCGGGAAGCAAGCCGAATGTGGGGACCAAAGACAATAAGACAAAGCCAATGATGAATAGCGGTACACCTGGCTTCTTTTTGGCCTTGCCAGAGTCATGATTAGTGGCGCCTCTTGAGTACACGAAAAGTAGTACCAAAATTAGCGGCGTTAACATCAGGATTCTGACCATTTTCACGATAGTTGCGGTTTGTCCGGTTGCTTCGCCAACGGAGAAGCCGGCGGCTACTACTTGTCCAACTGCTTGCAAGGTATTTCCGATGAGCAGTCCTGAGTTGATGTCAGTGAAGTGGAACAACACTGTTGCGATGAAGGGAAGCAAGAAAATGCCGATTGTCCCAAGGAAATTGACTATGGCAATCGAGAGCCCGACTTCTTCCTCTTTGGCGCCGATTATCTGCTCAGTTGCGGCAATTGCCGAACTTCCGCAAACGCCATTTCCAATTCCTAACAGCAAAGCAAACTTGCTATCAAACTTCAGCGCCTTAGCAAGCAGGAGTGACACTGACAGTGTCACTATCAACGCCAGGACGATAATAACAATCGAGTTCAGCCCTAGTTGTTGAATCACGGTGAAGTTCAAATTGACACCCATTAGGGCAATTGCAAATGAGAGCACTTTTTTCTCGCTGAATGTGATTCCCGAATTGTAGCGCGCTCCCGGCTTGGCGATGTTACCAACTATTATGCCGATGATTATTGCTAGTGACACTGTGCCAATGGAGATGTATCCTGAAAGAAAAAAAGAGACGAGTCCAATCACTGCGCAAAGCGCTACCCCGTATGTAACTTTTGCCAGATTGTTCATGATGTCAGATTGGTATAGAATACAGAGTAGATATGAATAGTGAAAAGAGGCTTTATGGCGGACATTGTCACTGCTTCGTCTGTACAGCCTCGCGAATCCACTTCCACAGCTCAGGGGAGCCTTTGCCGGTTTGGGCGGAGAAGGGTATTACATCGCTGTTTACTACGGCATTGATTTTCCTGATAGCTTGAGTGAGCTTGTTGCCACTTAGTTTGTCACACTTGGTTAGTACAATAGTGTGGAGAACTTCATTGTCAGCTAGCCACTCGAACATGTGTTTATCATACTCGGTTAGGTCACGTCTTGAATCAATCAGGCAGACCATGCCGCTTAGTGTGCCGCCGTTCGCGAGGTAGTCATCAGTCAGTTTGCCCCATTGTTCGCGCACAGATTTTGGCGCTCGGGCGTAGCCATAGCCGGGTAAGTCTACAAAGTAGTATTTATCATCAACTTCGAAGAAGTTTAGTGATTGTGTTCTGCCGGGGGTGGATGAAGTTTTGCAAAGACGCTTTTGTCCGAGGATTTTGTTGATTAGCGAAGATTTCCCGACATTAGAACGTCCACCAAACGCCACTTGTGGCTTTTGGTCATTCGGAATTTGGGACAACGAAAAGACCGAGAGTTTGAATATAGCTTTGGGATGTTTCTTCATTAGTTGTGCCGGGAGATTTTTGGCATTCAATTGACACGTGGTGTGTGTGTGGCGCCGCTGGTGTTTTTCGTTTGCCGACGACGACGGAATTGTAGTTTGTCATCGAATGCGTGACGAATAGCCTGCTCCAGAGTGCGCACAAAACGCAGTTTCAAACCGCCTGTGACTTCACTACTGAACTCGGAAAGGTCTTTGCGATTCTTTTCCGGCAGGAGCACTGTTCTTATGCCGTCACGTTTCGCCGCCAGTAGCTTCTCCTTTAGCCCGCCGATTGCCAGCACATCGCCGGTAAGCGTGACCTCACCGGTCATCGCCACTAAGGCTTTTGCGGGAGTCTTGGTTAGCGCTGAGAGTATCGCCACCACAATAGTGATTCCAGCCGAAGGGCCGTCTTTGGGGACTGCGCCTTGCGGGACGTGCACATGGATATCGGTTTCGGAAAATGATTTGGGGTTGATTCCGAATTCTTCGGCATGGGAGCGAATATATGACAGTCCGGCGATTGCAGATTCTTTCATGACATCACCTAGCTTACCGGTCAAGGTCAACTTCCCGGCGCCTACCATAGTAGTGACTTCAACCGGAAGAGTTTGTCCGCCAAGTTCTGTCCAAGCCAACCCTACGGCATAACCCGGCTCCGGGGCTTCCTTGACTTCTGAGCCTACGAAGCGCTCGGGGCCTAGAATTTTCTTTACATCATTCACGGAGAATTTGAATATCCGTGAAGACTTGCTTGCTTTGCCGCTCTTGCGTCGCGCGAGTTTAGTGGCTACCTGACGGAACAACATATTCAACTTGCGCTCGGCCTCACGCACACCTGCCTCGCGCGTATAGTGACGAAGCAAATATCCCAGTGTCTTGTCACTAATGTCTATCTTGACGTCACTTAGTCCCATCTCCTCGGTGAGTTTAGGAATCAGGAAGGTCTTGGCGATTTCAAGTTTTTCATATTCAGAATAACCGGATAGTCGTATTACTTCCATTCTATCGAGCAAAGGATGCGGGATACCGGCTATCGAGTTTGCAGTTGTAATAAACAGAGTCTGCGACAAATCAAAATCCAGTTCGAGATAATTATCTGAAAAGGTTTTGTTTTGCTCGGGGTCTAGCGCTTCCAACAATGCTGAAGCGGGATCACCACGGAAATCTGCGCCGATTTTGTCTATTTCATCAAGGAGGAAGACCGGATTTCTGGAGCCGGCTTTTTTGAGGCCCTGCAGAATGCGCCCGGGCAGTGAGCCGATGTAGGTGCGGCGATGTCCGCGTATTTCGGCTTCGTCGTGTGTGCCACCCAAAGATGCGCGAATGAATTTGCGGTCTAAAGCGCGAGCAATTGATTTACCCAAACTGGTTTTGCCTACCCCTGGAGGGCCGACGAAGCACAGTATTGGTCCGCGAACATTTTGCGAGATTTTCAGAACTGCGAGATGCTCAAGGATTCTGCGCTTGGGTTTTTCGAGGCCGTAGTGATCTTCGTTCAGCAAACGCTCTACTTCATCGAAATTGCCCCGGTCTTTGGTCAAGCTTTCCCAGGGAAGAGCGAAAATCCAATCCAAATAGCCGCGCGCAACCGCCGCTTCGGCGGAGTAGGGATGCATGCGCGATAGTTTGCGCACCTCTTCTTCGGCGCGACTCTTGGCTTCTGCGGGGGCTTTTAGTGACGCCAGTTTTGTGAATAGCTCATCGACATCCGAGGAAGGATCATCGATTTGTCCAAGTTCTTCCCGAATAGCCTTGAGCTGCTGCTGCAAGTAAGACTCGCGTTGACTTTGAGTTAATGACTCTCGCACTGAGCTGTCTATCTTGCGCTCTAGTTTTAGGATTTCGATTTCCGATGCCAGTAGTTTTGATAGTTCCGCCAGGCGCTTTCTAGGGTCAAATGCTTCGAGCAAGCGCTGCTTGGCGCCCAAACGCACTAATGCTTGCGATGAGATAACATCGGCGAGATGATCTGCGCCTTCGGCCGCTGAGATTGAGCCGATTGCTTCGTCAGGTATGCGGCGGTTCAGACGCACATATTCAGCGAACGCATCCGAGACCGAACGTGAGAGCGCTTCAAGCTTCCGAGAAGGCACAGTCTGAGGCTCTATCGGTTCGATTTTCGCTGAGAAAAACTGAGTGGATTTGCCGAAACTAACTACCTTGGCGCGCACCAGTCCCTCAACAAGCGCCTTGAGAGTTCCATTGGGAAGTTTCATCACTTGCAAAACACGCGCAACAACACCGACAGAATACAAATCACTGCGTTTCGGTTTTTCTTCTTCGGGGCTTTTTTGGGCGCAGAGAAACACTTGCTTATCGAGCATCATCGCTTCCTGCAGGGCATTGATTGTGAATTGACGCCCGATTAAAAGCGGGTAAATTGTATAGGGGAAAATCACCATGTCTCTCAGAGGGAGCGCTGGCAATTTTGTGCGAATCACTATCTCTTCATCTTTGCGAATAATCTTCATATTAGCGTGTGCCACGCCTTTCGTTGCTTCTTCTTGGACTACTTGTTATTACTGTAATAAGTGCGTTTTCAGTCACTTTGTGTCTTTATCACTCGATATTACTTCGAATGAATTGAGGATGTTCAACATCAGGGTAGAGTCACCTTCGAGGTATAGAGGTCTTTTGATAGAGACGTGAAAGAAGCGCCCCCCATCGATTTGGAACATGTCATAGTGACGCTCGTTTATCTCTACATTGTATGAAGTCATAATTGTATGAGTAGACCAATTGCGATTGTCTTCATTCCACACTTTGAGTTTACCTATATCCAAGGTTGTGTCTTGAGTATAAAAGTACCACCAAAGGTCTCGGTATTCCTGCGGTGTTTTTTCGAGGTCGGTGAATAGCGTATCGGTGGAAACCTTTACGACCATACGTCGCTTGGGATTGCCAGCTATCACCAAGGTTTTCTCCTCAGGCTGACTGTCGTAAGTAGGTTCGAAACCAGCAAGGTCAATTTTGACTTTTAGGTCTGAGCGCGGCACATCAAATACTTGCCCTTTTTCAAACGGCACACTTAGAGTTAAGCTATCTGGGCTTTGCGCTTCTACCGCTGCAAAAAACAGCGAGGCTATCGCGACTATCAAAGCTGACATCAGGGAGAGTTTTTGGAATCTGCGCTTGTTCTTCATGGTTTCTTAATAATCTTGGGTTTTACGGGTTGGACTTTTTTCCGTTCAAAGTTTTCGGTTATCTCAAAAGTCTTGAGAATATCGGTAAAGACAGCTGGGGTTGTCAATTGGTATTCGGTCTTTGAAAGATGTATGTCAATCCATGAATCCCGATAGGCTGTAATTGCGTTGAAATGCCGTCTCACTAATGTAGAGTCAAACATTTGCCCTGGATTATTCGGATCCGGCTGGGGCCATACTTCAATACGGTCATAGGATATAGTCTCAAACCCGAGCATGGAGCTTCGAGAGAGGTCGCTAATGGCTAGGGACGTGTCATCTTTCAAGGACTTGAAAAGGCGACCAGCATAGAACTTGGCGGTGGTTATCGTATCGGCTTTGGCGAAGCTGTTTATGTACAAATGCGCTAGAGTAAGACCGACAGAATCCTCGCGCACACCAAAACCAACAATTGTCCTTCCGGCAACACTCTTGCTGAGGTTGACAAATCCGGCTAGATTCAGCTTGAACCCCCAGGCCAGATTCGGTTGATAGAATACTTCACTGCCCGAAAACTGGCCGGGAGGCACAGCCGGACTTCCCTTAAAAGTAACTACCGGCGCGACTTCCGCCTTTTCTGGTTTGGTTTCCGGGAGCAGATTTCCTTCCTGAGCGAAAGATAATTGTGGCAACAGGAGTATAGCGAGAAATGCGAACCTGCCGAATTTTGAAGTGGTGCGGAGAGTTTGAGGGATTTTCATTTTACTTGAACCATCTTGACCGTGCTTGAGGTGGCTGTGGATTGATGGCGGCAGAATCAGAGAATCATTGTCTTTGAGATTCTACCCGGCCCTTTTGCCGAGCTTCCCATCATACGATTACTATTATACAACTATTCTGTCGCTCTGACGAGGGCTGATTCGTGGTTTCGCTATCGGAATACAATAATATACGAACAGATTTAGCAACAGCTAACTTCGGCGCCTAAAGCTATGTAACGCAGGGGCTTACTAACTGGCTACGAGGATTAACCTACGATTTTCAGTTTGGCGTATTTGGCAATCAAGGTTTTTTTGCCTACTCCGGAAAAATGGGCCACTATTCGCATGTTTTCGCCGCGTCCTTCAACAGTTATTACTTTGCCGCGACCGAAGACACGATGCTGGACAATTCGTCCAGGGCGAACCATTTCTTCTTCTTCGTATTCGTATTGGATACCGGTATTGGCCTTTGACTTGGCGGTGGAGACTGACTGTGAGCTGTCGCTCCATCCTCCGCCATTGGAGCCAGCGCCATTGAAACTTGTCCCCCCGCTCATTGAACCTGTTGCGTCACGAACATAGGTGCGCTTATCGAGAGTATCTAACAGCTCAGAATCAATTTCGGAGATGAAGCGTGAAGGTGAACCACCGACACTACCGTAGCGAAAACGATTCTGCGCCGCCGAGAGTGTAAGTTTTTGTTTGGCGCGAGTGGCGGCGACATAGAACAAGCGCCGCTCTTCCTCCATCTCACCGGGGTCATCCATGGCTTTGTTCAAAGGAAACAGACCCTCTTCAAGGCCAACAATATAGACCGCTTCAAACTCCAACCCCTTGGCGGCATGGATAGTCATCAGGGTCAGCTTCTCCACTACATCTTTGTAGGCGTCGGCGTTAGTATATAGTGACACCTGCTCTAAGAAGGCGCTCAACGATGAGTCAGCTGAACGTGAGGTAAACTCTACCGCCGCTGAGACTAGCTCGTCAACATTATCTATTCTCGAACGCGCTTTGATTTCGTCTTCGGCGTCTTTCTTGATTTCCTTCTCAATTCCTATAGCTAAGATAAGGTCTTGAATCAAGGTGTCTACTTGTTCGCCGTGCGAGGTGATTGATTCGTCAGTGTTTTCTGCTTGCTTAGTTTCTACAGCATCAACCGTTGCTTCAGCATTTTCTGCGGTTTCACTATCAGAGAAATTCATTTCAATGTGCGCGCTTGGCTGTGTCTCTAGCAGTGTCTCTGGCTGTGAGTCTTGTTGTGCGCCCGATTGAATCTCAGTGTCAGAGACCGTTGCATCTGGCAAGACTGCATCAGAGTAAGAATCTGCGCGGCTCTTGAATTCCTCGATTAGTGTCAGCAGGGCGCTAAGTGAATTCAAGGGACGGGCATTAAGAGTGTCAGTTAATGTTCCGGCGGCTATCTCTTCTTTTGCGGTTGCGAACAGTGACTTGCCGCGCGAGCTGGCCATCAGTTGCAGTTTCGCTAGTGACGAGGCTCCGAAACCGCGTTTGGGATAACCGATGGCTCTTTCGAAAGCTATATCGTCATTGGGGTTTGAGATTAGTTTCAGGTATGCAATAAGGTCTCTTATTTCTTTTAGCTGATAGAAACCTTTACTGCCTATCACCTGATAGGCGATTTTGCGTTGAATCAACGCATTTTCAATTGCTCTTGATTGCGCGATTGTGCGGTAGAGTATCACCATATCTTTGAGTGAACATTTTGATGTTCTATCGACAATAGAGCCGGTGATTAACGACGCCTCAGTCTCGGGAGTATCGGATATGAGCAAAGTTACTAATTCGGCGCCTGCGACATTGGCGTGCAGTTTTTTCTCTTTGCGATTCTTATTGTTGGAAATCACCGAGCTGGCGGCATTGAGAATAATTTGCGTGGAGCGATAGTTCTCATTGAGCGTTACAACTTTGGCTCCGGGGAAGTCACGTTCGAAATCCCGGATATTGCGGATATCAGCGCCGCGCCAGCCATAGATTGACTGATCCTCATCACCAACAACACAGATGTTATTGTGTTCACCGGTTAGGCCTCTCAACAGGAGGTATTGCGAGTGGTTGGTGTCTTGATATTCATCCACCATCAAATAACGGAAACGACTACGATATTTCTCACGGACATCTTCGTGTCCTTGGAGTAGCAGGACACTGTGCAGAATCAAATCATCGAAATCCATGGCCCCAATGATGCGCATGCGCCGGTCATAGAGCGAGTATACCTGGGCGGTGCGGGTTTCGAAGTATCCACTGGCGCGCTCGGCAAAATCCTGCGCGGTCATCAGGCCGTTCTTGGCATTTGAGATTGTCGCTCGCAAAGAATTTGGAGTGAATTGATTGCCGGAAAAATTGAGTTCTTCGAGACAGCGCTTCAGTAGAGTCTTGCTGTCGTCGGTGTCATGTATTACGAAATTCCGCGGGAAACCGATTCTTTCGCATTCTCTACGAAGCAAACGCGCGCAGAATGCATGGAAAGTTGAGATGGTGAGCGCCTGCGGTGAGGTTCCGAGCATTGATGCAACGCGTTCGGCCATTTCAGAGGCGGCTTTGTTGGTAAAAGTTACCGCTAGAATCTCGCTCGGTTTGGCCATCCGCTCAGAGAGAATATGCGCCACGCGGGTGGTCAACACACTGGTTTTGCCTGAGCCGGCTCCAGCAACAATCAACAGCGGGCCTTCAGTGGTAGTGACTGCCTCCAGCTGGGCGGGGTTTAACTTCTCTGTTAGTCGATTCATCGGATGAGTATAGCGCTTTGATTAGCTAAAGAGAATACGCACGCAACATAAGAGCGCTTGTTTGTTTAGTTATTTGGCTTCGAGTTTGGCTTTTAGTTTGGCAGCGTGTTAGCGCTTTGGTGAATATGTAACGGTGGCCATTCGTTGGCCGTCTCTTGCAGTCCCTTATCAGAGCTGTTTACATCCACTGCCATGAACGTGTCGATATCGAGCGCCGGAAAGGTCAATCTCACATGCTTCCTCAGCCAGGGAGCGCTTAGATTCATGGGGATCTGGTAGTTTAGTATTCCGGTGAATGTCCCTTGCTCATCGCCATAGAAGATGACAGTGTCATCATAGAGACCATCGACTTCTTTGTCATATATGACGAACCCGGCAACCTCTGAGAGGTCAGCGCTAGAAGTATCTGCGCTGGCGGAGTCTGATGCAATCAGAATCGAACCGGAGAAAACTGTGACTCGTTCATTGGAAAACGAACACGATGCCAGAGCCAACGCTTGAAAAAATATCGCCACAAGAAAAAGCGCTTTGTGCAGTTGAGCAATTGACCTCAGGCGACAGTCACCTTCTTGCACAAATAGACATCCTGAATCGCATGCAGTAATTCCACGCCCTCTTTCAATGGCTTTTGGAAAGCCTTACGGCCGGAGATTAAGCCTGAGCCCCCGGCGCGTTTGTTGATAACTGCGGTGGTGACCGCCTGCGCTAAATCGTCTGCGCCTACGCTGGCGCCACCGGAGTTTATCAAACCGGCTTTGCCCATATAGCAATTGGCAACCTGATAACGACACAGATCAATTGGGTGGTCACTGGCTAGATCGTCGTACATTTTGGGATGTGTCTTACCGAATTTCACCGCGCCGAAGCCGCCGTTGTTCTCTGGTAGTTTCTGTTTGATAATATCCGCCTGAATTGTCACACCCAAGTGGTTGGCCTGACCGGTAAGATCGGCGGCCACATGATAGTCTTTGTCAGCTTTGAAAGCATCATTGCGCACATAACACCACAGAACAGTGAACATGCCGAGTTCATGAGCTTCGCTAAAGAGCTCTGAGATTTCCTGGATTTGCCGGGTGGACTGGTCTGAGCCATAGTAAATAGTAGCGCCAACTCCAACTGCCCCCATATCGAATGCGTTCTTTATTGATGCAAACGGAATCTGATCGAATTTAGTGGGATAGGTAAGCAACTCATTATGGTTGAGTTTCAGAATGAAGGGAATCTTGTGCGCGTACTTACGCGCGACCATGCCCAGAACACCGTAGGTGGAAGCCACTGCGTTGCAACCTCCCTCAAGAGCTAACTCAACGATTTTCGCCGGATCAAAGTAATCCGGGTTGGGAGCGAAAGATGCGCCAGCAGTATGTTCTATTCCCTGATCAACAGGAAGGATTGAAACATAGCCGGTTCCCGCCAGACGACCGGTACCATATAACGTTTGTAATGCGCGTAGAGTGCGCGGGGTTCTATCGCTGTCAGCCAGGACACGGTCTACGAAATCCGCTCCGGGTAATGCAAGTCTATCACGTGAAATTTTGGCGTCGCTAAATGTCAGCAGATCTTTCTGATCGCCGAGTAAGGATTCTATTTTGGCGTACATCTGTAGTTCAACTCTGTTTATTGAGGTTTTGGTCTTTTCTATTTCATGCGCTCATATTATCCGGCGCAACCTTAGTCTACAATGATTCAGCAAAAAACACAAAAGCCAAAAGAATAGGGCGGCAATAGAAAAAGGCTCCCAACCCGAGAACAGGTTGGGAGCCGTAAGAGTCACTTTTTCAGTAATTCAGATACCGAAATAGTCTTTGTTATATCACACCTAGCCGAGGCGGCTCTTCAGAAAAACGATTCCAGCAAGCCCAAGAGACATCAGAATAGCAGTAGTCGGCTCCGGGACAGGTGAAGTGTTGCCGTCGTCTCCGTCGTGACCGTCATAGTCATTTCCATAACCACCATTGTCATCGCAGTCATCTCCGTAGTCGCCGTCGCCCTCATGACCCTCTCCACAGTCATCCCAGTCATCCCAACCGTCTTCATCGTCATAATCATCCCAACCGTCCTCAGAATGCTCATTACCGTAACTTCCAGGTGACAGCCAGGGCGAAGAACCGTCTTGATCGTGGGTACCCTGATTTGAGCCGAAAACATAGTATCCATTTCCGGAATGGTGGAGACTGTTCCCCTCGGAAGTAATCGGTAGCGTTGGTAGGGCGAGAGCCTTTTCGCTGAGCGCCAAGGGGGAAAGCATCAGGGCCAATATGAGAGCCGGGATTAGGCTTCGGAATTGTTTGCGTATGTCTGGCATATTGCCTGTTCTCCTAGTGTGAGGATAATTGAACGTTTAACTATATCTTGCTGAGAATCCAAGGCCAATAGGCCGCCCACCAAATGTGGTAGATTCACTCACAGCTCAATAGAGCAACTCCGGGGCCGAAAAAGGAGATTGGGCGCGCCGGATACTTAACCGTTTGTATTGCAGTTAGATAGCTACCGGAAGGTATTGCTTCAAATGCCGAAAGACAGCCTTGAAAGTGATTATGTAATTAGCGTGTGGAGATGTTTGCTGTAACTAGGCAGAAACTTGCAGGGCACGATAATATCGTGCACGCATAACGCTAAGAGAAATGAAATACAGTAAATACAGTTTTGGGCTGATACCGTATCAGGCGCTCTTTTTCTTGGGCTTGGACTTGATGTACTGCGGCTGGCCCTTGCCTCGAATCACATCGGCGGTGACGATAATCTCATCGACGTTTTCCATTGAAGGAGCCTCGTACATAATCTCCAGCATGGCCTTTTCGAAAACCGAGCGTAAGGCACGCGCGCCAGTCTTTCGTTTCTTGGCCTCAGCTACAGCTTCGCGAAGCGCCTCGGGATCAAATGAGAGACGAATCCCATCCAGTTCCAGCATTCGCACATACTGCTTGACAATTGCATTCCTCGGCTCGGTAAGAATTGACATTAGAGCTTTTTCATCGAGAGCATTTAGCGGAGAGATTACCGGCAAGCGACCGATTAACTCCGGGATGAGTCCGTATTCAAGTAAATCAGCTGGCATCACGTAGCTCATGATATCGGTCGAGTTCACATCGATTGATTTACGATTCACTTCAAAACCGAGGCGCTTGTTGCCTTCGCGTCTGGCGATGATTTTGTCTAGCCCATCAAATGCTCCACCGCAAATAAAGAGGATATTCGAGGTGTCAATTTGGACGAAAGCCTGCTCGGGATGTTTGCGTCCGCCCTTGGGCGGGATATTGGCAACTGTGCCTTCAAGAATCTTCAAGAGTCCCTGCTGTACGCCCTCGCCGGAAACATCGCGAGTGATTGACGGATTTCCGTCGGTGCGTGATATCTTATCGATTTCATCTACATAGATGATTCCGCGCTCAGTGGCGGCCGCGTCGAAGTCTGCGGCTTGATACAAACGAACTAGAATATTCTCTACATCCTCACCCACATATCCCGCCTCGGTCAGGACAGTTGCATCAGCGATACAGAATGGAACCCGAAGGAATTTAGCCAAGGTGCGCGCTAGAAGCGTCTTTCCGGTTCCGGTTGGCCCCATTAAGAGGATGTTGGATTTTTCCAAATCCACATCACTGTTCGCCCCGGCGCCTTTGCGCTCTGACGGCGAGGTTTTCTTATTTACCAGATGATTTATGCGTTTGTAATGATTGTATACTGCAACTGCCACTGAGCGTTTGGCGAATTCCTGGCCTATTACATAGGTATCAAGATGCGCCTTTATCTCCTCGGGGATAGGAATATCAACTAGCTCGGCCGGCAAATCCGCATCAGCTGAGGATTTCAGGATATCTGAGCACAGCCCTACACATTCATTACAAATGTAGGCTTCATGCCCGGCAAAAAGACGCTTTACCTGCGCGCCGGGTTTGCCGCAAAATGAGCAACGTTGGGTAAGTTGAGTGTTTTCCGGTGGTTCACCGGAGTTTTTGTCACGAGCCACTGCAGAATCCTATTCTGTTTGTATGAGCGCCAGGTCCTTGTTTTTCTCAAAGCCCTGGGCGCTCTATTCATCATCTTGATGAATAGCTTTATTTCTTAGCTACATCTGATTTCTTACGATAGACCCGGTCGATGATGCCATAATCTTTGGCTTCATCGGGAGACATGAAGTAATTCCTGTCGGTGTCTTTTTCGATTTCCTCTAGGCTTTTGCCGGTATTCTCGGCGAGCATTTCATTGAGGCGTTTTTTAGTGCGTTGAAATTCATTGGTCATGATTTCGATATCTGAAATCTGGCCCTGAGTTCCGGCGAGCGGCTGATGGATCATGATACGACTATTATACAACCCACCGCGTTTTCCTTTGGCGCCACTGCTGAGCAAGAAGGCGCCCATTGAAGCGGCCATTCCCATGCAGGTTGTCGCCACATCAGGCTTGATGAAGTTCATGGTATCATAAATCGCCAAGCCCGATGTCACTGAACCACCGGGCGAGTTAATGTAAACAAAAATATCATTGTCCGGGTCTTCGGCTTCTAAGAATAACAATTGGGCGATTACCAAGTTTGCCAATCCATCTTCGATAGTGCCGCCAACAAAGATGATGCGGTCTTTTAGCAGGCGTGAAAAAATATCATAGGCGCGTTCGCCGCGTCCGGATTGTTCTACCACCATCGGCACTAGTTGTGAACGTGGAATAGAAAGCCCGTCAAAAGATGGCGCTGCGGCGCCTTCGAGACGCTCTGAGACTTTTTGCAGACCCTCTTTGCCTTTGTATCCGTACATGCTGATAAAATCAATCATAGCTGTTTTTCAATCCCTTAGAAATGTTGCAGTAAAATTGCGCTTAGTTTGCAGTATGTTTTCCGTAACACTCTTTGTTCTGCAAACACCTTCTTGCTTCCGTCTTGATTACTGTTTTCTTGCCTTCTAAATACCGGTTATTTACGCCTTTTGCTTGATTGTCGCTTTGCTCTTCAAGAACGACAGAAGCTTTTCTTCACGAATAGAATCTCTCAGCTCTCCGGCCTTGCCGCTCTTGGCCAAAAAGTCTCTGGCCTGCTCAGTTGGCATCCCATTACGGGCGCCGAAGTCCTCAATCCATTTATCGGTATCTTCCGGCAGAACTTCAATGTTCTCCTGCTCGAATATCTTCTCAGAGAGCAATTTCCAGCGTAGCTGATTTGTTCCTATCGCCCGGTAACGCTGCCGGACTTCGTCTTCATTGCCAGCCTTATCTAGCTGATCGGTGTAATTCTTGCGATATTCTGCTACAATATCATCCACATAACGACTCACCAAGCCATCGGGAACATCCAGTGGATTCTTGGCCACAACCTGTGAAATCAGCTGATTATTGAGGTCTCTCACAGCGGAAGTCTGCTTTTCGCCACTTATCCCTTCTCGCACTCGCTCTTTGAGCTCAGCCAGGGAATCGGCCTGGGCCACTTCTTTGGCGAATTCGTCGTTGAGCTCGGGCATATCGCGCTCCTGGATTTTCTTTACCGTTATGGCGTAGGTTAGCGACTTTTCGGCGAAAACTTTATCAGGGTAATCCGCCGGATAGTTCACTGTAACAGTCTTTTCCTCTCCAATAGAGGCTCCGGTTAGACCCTCTTTGAATTCTTTGACTGTCTTTTCATCACCAAGATCGATTACAGAATCCGGGAAGAAATCGCCATCAATGATGTTGTTTTCATCCTTGGTTTTGCGCATGTCGGTGGTGAGAATATCGGTTTCCTTAGCCGGACGCTCTACATCGTTCATTTTGGCGTGACGTTTACGCAAAGAATCGATAACATCGTCGACTTCGCTATCCTCAACCTCAGGGGACATCTCAACTGCGGTAAGTCCGGCCAAGTCCACCGATTTGATTTCGGGAAAGACCTCACCTTCGGCTGTACAGACAAATGGCTCGCCTTCATTGAGAGTAACGTCAGTTACATTCGGCATAGTCGCCGGGTGCAGTTCCAGAGTCTGGATTGCGGACTGGTAACAGGAATTCACTAATCTCTCTATTACCTCTCCCTGGACTTCTGAGCCAAACTGGCTACGAATATGAGAAAGCGGAGCTTTCCCTTTGCGAAAGCCTTTCAGAGTTACCCGCTTTTGGATTTTGCGGAATTCATCATCAAAAGCTTTTTGGACATTTTCATGCGGCGCCTCAATTCGCAAGGTGCGCCTCAGGCCGTCGCTTGAGGTTATTTCGGCCTTGAATCCATTTGGGCTGGTTGTATTTTTTGTTTCTTCAGTCATTGTGCTAACAGTAAAGTCTCTAGTTTTTTGCTACTAATTATTTTTCTGCCAATTATCTATTGCGAGAAGGGGGACTTGAACCCCCACGTCGTGAAACACTAGATCCTAAATCTAGCGCGTCTACCAATTCCGCCATTCTCGCATAAAAGGGATTATTCCCCGGAAATCCTACTTATTCCTGTTCATCAAGACCAATTTGCCCAAACAAAGCAAAACAGGCCTCACCGGCGCAATATGTCGGTGAGGCCTGCTACAGTCAAGGCTTTGGTGAAATTGGCGACCAAATGCTCTCGCTAGGGGCAAACAGGCGCAGGGCCGCCAAGGAATATGTATAGGATGATATAGGTAACATCATTGATATTGACTTCGCCATCGCCATTGGCGTCACCCGGAACAGCACAGAAAATATCGCCGTCACATACATCGCCGAATCCATTTCCGTTGGTATCTAGCTGATCTGGGTTCGCGATAGTCGGGCAATTATCACAAGCGTCGGCGAATCCATCACCGTCGCTATCAAGCTGATTTGGATTCGAAGTCGCAGGACAATTATCACAAATATCTCCGACACCATCGTTATCAATATCTGACTGCGATGGGTTTGCAATGGTGGGACAATTGTCGCAAGCGTCACCAACGCCGTCTCCGTCGCTATCGGCCTGATCGGGATTGAAGGTGATAGGGCAATTATCCAGACATCCCAAAACACCGTCCCCATCCGGATCACTCTGGTTCGAACATGAAATCGTCACAGTTCCTCCATTGAAGACGGGAACGAAAAGTATGTTGCTAGAATCAACCAACACAAATTGACCGCTGGGAGGAATCACACTAGATGAGTCGATAGTTATCACTTCATTCGTCACTCCCGGGTTCGGTGTAAACCAATAAGTCAACAGAGTGGCGCTTCCGACCGGCACGTAAACAGGAGGTAAAGTGACAAACAACGCCAGAGCTTCATTTGCCACAGTAGTATTCAGTGATGTGATATATGTATCCCCGGGTTTGACTTCCGCGCCAATAAGTCCACCGGGGTAAGTCACCGAATCGAGAACTAGAGTCGATGAACTCCACTTTATCCCCAGCTCCACCGCTTGCAGAGATTCATCATTGACCACATTGACGTTCAATCCAAAATGCTGTCCGGGCAGGATTGTTACACTTTCTATAGTTACGGTATCAGGTATACCCGGATCTTGAGCTGTCGCTGTATTACCGGCTAAAAAGATAAAGCCAAACAATGCGAAGACAGCATAAACTCTTGCTTTCATGAGATTCTCCTACTGTGATCTGATTTTACAGAACTTCTCTCTTCAATATTAAGATAAGAATCTGCCCGTCCTTTCGCAAGAGAATAAGAGCCAGGGCGCCATGGCGCTATCTTATGGGTAGTTGATTTAACTCTTTCAATGATATAGCTTTCCCATCCCAGGGGTGTTGATTACGCTGTGCGCTCTCGGGAAAAACCGCACTCTCCGGATATTGAGAGTCAAAAACAACTACCAGCGAAACCGCTAGATACAAGACAATGCTTATATGACTAAAGATCTTTCAACAATTTTTAAGGCTTACGACATACGTGGTATTTATCCCGAACAACTCGATGATGATACAGGATACTTGATTGGTAATGCGCTTGCAGTTTATCTAAAGCCCCGCTCAATCGCTGTTGGGCGTGATATGCGTGTGTCTTCGCCGGCGCTTTTTGAAGCGCTTAGTCGCGGGATAACCGACGCCGGAGTTGATGTTGTGGATGTCGGTATTGTCTCAACTGACGGGTTGTATTTTGCGGTTGGGAAGTACGGCTATGACGCAGGCGTGATGATTACGGCATCACACAATCCAAAAGACTACAATGGATTCAAAGTTTGTCGCTCGGAGGCAATTCCGCTTTCAGGTTCTGAAGGCCTAAACACTATTCAGGATATGGTTGAGGCCAACCAACCCAAAATTCGTCCGCAACGCGGGAATATCGCTCGTCGTGATGTGGGCGCGGCGTATACCGAGAACTGTTTTTCTTTTGCAGAGACTGAAGACCTGAAACCATTCAAGATTGTATTCGATGCCGGCAACGGTGTAGCCGGCTCTACTTTGCCGCCGGTATTGGAGCAACTTCCTACAGTTGAGGCCACGGAACTATTCTTTGAGCTTGATGGAACATTTCCGAATCATCCGGCTTCACCAATTGAAATCGAAAACCTGCAGGACTTGATAAAGAGCATCGCAGACACCAAAAGTGATTTCGGTGTGGCTTTCGACGGTGACGCCGATAGGATGTTCTTAGTAGATGGCAATGGTAAACCGATAGGCGGAGATTTGATAACCGCTATGGTGGCGAAGTCATTGCTTGAGAAGAGCCCCGGTGAGACAATTATCTACAATGCAATTTGTTCACGCGCTGTGCCGGAGTTGATTGAGAAACTCGGAGGCAAGGCGATTCGGACACCGGTTGGTCATGCGTTAATAAAACCGACGATGCGCAAGCATAATGCAATTTTCGGTGGCGAGCATTCGGGTCATTTTTATTTTCGCGATAACTGGTTTGCAGATTCAGGGATGATTGCCTTCTTGGTTTGCCTGGAATTGCTTTCTAAATCTGACAGACCATTACATGAAATCATTGCCGAGATCGACCCCTATGTTCGCTCTGGTGAGATAAACTCTGAGGTGTCAGATAGAGGCGCCAAGGTTGAAGAGCTCGCCGCAAAATATTCTGCTGGCGAGGTAGACCGCCTCGATGGGCTCTCGGTGTTCTATGATGATTGGTGGTTTAATGTGCGGCAATCTAATACCGAGCCGTTGTTGCGCTTGAACGTTGAAGCGAACACAGAGGCTCTGATGCAAGAGAAACGTGACGAGTTATTGGCGCTGATTCGAAGCTAAACCGATATTCTTCAGCAAGAAATGTAGTGGCGTCCCTTGGGGCGCCTTTTTTTGTGCGTAAATCTCAAATTGGTATTGAAACAACAGTAGAAATCGAAACAAGGAGGGGCAAGCCCCTCCACTACGCAATTACTGATTCTACCCAATAGCCCCCGCTAAAAAAAGCCCTCCCCCTCTTGCAAGCAAGAGTGGCAGGGCTCTGCGTCGAATCGACGCAAACAGTGAAAAAATACAGTGGTGGGGACCAAAAAACTTTTCGTGAAACGATTAACTTATTTAAGCAATACCATCTTTCTAGTTGAGATGTTGGCTCCCGCTGTGAGTTTGTAGAAATACAAACCTGAACCGACGTCGGACGCCTCCCATGTGATTGTTACAGCGCCTTCCGCGGCGCCGACAAACTCTTTGACTTTTTGACCTGCGACATTGTAGATGGTCAGGTTGTAGGACATTCTTGATGGTAGAACAAAGTCTATCTTAGTTGAGGGGTTGAACGGATTAGGATAGTTCTGTTTCAAGGTAAACGACGTTGGCAATGTCGCAGATGTTGTGGCATCAACTACCGTTCCTTCCACATCGGAGGCTGACGCTCTCAAGAGTTCTCCGTCACTGGTAACAATTTCGCCAATCTGAATGCGCTCGGTGGAAGTTGAGAGGCTGTTCAAATTGGGGCTCACCAACGCATAGGTGTTTCCGTCACGTTGCCCGACTGACAGATTCATTTGAGCTTGAAGCAGAGTTACATCTACGTAACCTTCAAAGACAAACAGCGCGGCGCCGAGTTCAATTTCAGAGCTAACCACTCCCTGTGTAACAGACAACTCTATTGACTTGCTGTCATGTGAGAGCTTTGGCAGCGGCAGGGCATCGCCGACTATGATACGAACCAGGTAGACCAAATCAGCAACTGTAAGTGGAATGCCATCGCCATTGATTTCACTAGCGGCCACTGAGCCGTCTTCGTGTGGCGCGAATGCGCTAAGACCGGAGACGAAGTACTCAGTGAGCATCACGGCATCGGCGATTTCATTGTCAACTCCATTGAGATTGATGTCACCTCGGGCATCGATTGAATCGGCGCAGATTATGTCCACTCCGCCGTTTTGGAATGTCAGACAGGCAATTGGTGTCGGTTTACCAGCGCCGCCACCTACCAGACACTCAGGTTGTGTTCCCAGGTAAGTTGGGAATCCAGCTGATCCGTCGTTGATAGGAGTTGGATTCGCGTAGTCCAACACAGTTTCGCTGACAAAGAGTGTGTCACCGGTTTGATCGGCTAGTGTATTATCGCCGCAATCAACCCAAAAGAATCGCACTGGCGCAAATTGACATTCGAGTGTGCGATCATTGCTGACATTGAAACAGATTTCCGCTAGCTCAACAGGGTCGGTAGTTCCCGGCCCGTAACACAGCGGATGGTTCAAACCATTGTTTACCTCAGCGATTGCGACGACACGCAACAATCCCGAGGGACAACCGCCGTTGCAATTACCATTGGCTCCGAAGCGATAGGTGAAATACTCCCAACCACAACCCTCGATGAACGAGCCAGGATTGGCTCCCAAAGCCACTAAGGCTGAATTATCGTATGCAACTAAGAGATCATACCCACCGAAAGGTCGCACACTGCCTTCAGCGGTGATAGAAACACAAACTCTCTCACCCTGAATTACGCCATGCACTTTCTCAAGTGTCAGAGTAGGGCAACCGTTGCAAACCAGCGGGTCTTCAGCGATAACATCCACAATGGTTGTGCAGGTAGTGACGGCCCCACAAGAGTCAGTTGCGCTCACTACTATAGTGTGAGTTCCGGTGGCCCCAGGAGTGAAGCAAACCGAGGAGCCACTCAATGTCCCGCCGGTTATTGTTACGTTTTGCATGTTGCCGTCGGGATCTGTGATGTCAAATCCCGGGACACAAATAGTTGATGCCGGATCACACACTGTCACGCTGAAAGTAGCAGGACAGGTCACTGAAGGCGCTCCGTTGGCGGAAACTTCATGAGTGACAACAGCGGTGTCACTGCGACCGAAATCATCGGTTACTATCACTGTTGCTGTCTGATTTGAAGAGCCGACCGGAGTGTTGAAACATAGTGAATCACCATTGAGTGTAGCCGATCCGCTTACAGTGAAAGTGAGAGGCGCTTTGCCTCCGGTTACTGTTGGCAATGGAAGACAAACAGTTCCTGCGGCGCAGATAAATCCGCTGTTGATTGTGATAACACCTGAGTTTACAAATACAGGCGGCGGAACGATTGAGACAGTGACAAATGTGCCACAAGAATCAGTAAGTCCACAGGAATCGGTTACTATACTGTAGAGCGTGTAAACACCGGAGGTATCCGGGGTGAAGCAGATATCCGAACCGGACACTGTGCCAAATCCATAAGTGACAGAGCTGATATTACCGTTGGGGTCCGAAGTTGTAAAAGGACCGATGCAGATTTCCTGTGGTGTGGAGATTATCAGCCCGCTGTCATTGGGACAGCTCGCGGTCGGTGCGGCATTGACCTGGACAGTCACACAGTAATTCACAACATCAGTAAGTCCGCAACTATCGGAGATAGTCAGCTGATCACAGTAGACACCAGCTGAGTCACTGACTACAAAGCAAACAGTCGAGTCGCTCATATTCACCCAACCAAGGGAACTGACGCCGCTTAATCCATTACCTGGATCTATGACTGAGAACTTGACACAAACTGTGTCACCCAGGCCACATATTCTGGACAAAGTATTGCTGGCAATTGTTACCTGCGGCGCGGTGTTGACTGTCGCATTGATAGTCAGGTTAGCGGTGTCTGCATTGCCACAACTATCGGTAACAATAATCACACGGGTAACAGAACTATTCATATCCAGGAAAACGCAAACCGAATCAGTAACCGCAGAGCCATCGGCAGTGTAACTGAACGGCGCGGAGCCGCCGGTTACTGTCGGTAACGGGAAGCAGAGCGTTGCTGTGTCACAGAGCGCAACATTGAATACCTGGTCTGCAATAACTGGCGCCGGAGTCATATTCACGGTAACTGAAGTAGTGCAAGAGGTATTGGCGTTGCATGAATCTATCGCTGTCCAGATGATGGTGTAAACACCGGCGGTGTCAGGAGTGAAACATATATCGGAACCTGTCAGGGTACCGAATCCGGACGATGAACTCATGAGATTTGCATCGATGTCACTGGCAGTGAATGGCCCGACACAGATTTGCTCTGGAGCGCAGAGAGTTACGGTTGTGTCGCCCGGGCAGGAAACTTGCGGCGCAGTATTTAATGATACTGTCACATTGGTTGTGCAAGTTGCGCTGGCTCCGCAGGAATCAGTGATGGTGCAAATAAGACTGTAGACTCCGGAGGTGTCAGGTGTGAAGCAAATATCTGTTCCTGACGACGTACCGAAATTGTAGGATACGCTAGCGACGTTGCCGTCAATATCACCTGAGGCAAATGGCCCGACACAAATTTCTTGCGATGCGCACAGGAAGAATGATTGATCCGGGGCGCAGGAGATAGTCGGGGCGCTGTTTATTGATACTACTATGCAGTAGCTAATAGTATCAGGAAGGCCACAGCTATCAGAGATGATGAGTTGATCGCAGTAGGTTCCTGATGTATCAGCGACAAAGCGCACAGTTGAGTCTACTAGAGAAACTACGCCAAGTGAACTTACGCCGCTTAGACCGTTGCCAGGGTCAACAACCGTGAAAGGCACAAATACACTGTCACCGGCGGCGCAAGAGAATACAGGAGTTGTGTCAACTCCGGTGATTTGCGGGGCGCTGTTGACAGTTGCGTTGATTGTCAGAGTTGAGGTGTCAGCTTTGCCGCATGAGTCGGTAACTATTATTTGGCGCGTAATTGTGCTGTTCGTACTTAGGAATACACAGATTGAATCGGTGACTGGCGAGCCATCGGCAGTGAAACTAAGCGCTCCGGCGCCTCCGGTGACAGTCGGCAAAGCGAAACATACAGTCGCAGTGTCACATAGCGAGACATTGAATGATTGATCGGCGATTACCGGAGGGGCGGTAAAGGTGACGGTCACTAGTGTGGTGCAGGAAACTGAGGCGCCGCAGGAATCGGTGAGAGTGCAGATTATCGAATACACTCCGGCGGTGTCCGGTGTGAAACAAACATCACTGCCGACCAGAACACCATTCTTGTATGAGGAGCTCATCAGGTTGCCATCGGGGTCAGATGCGGTAAACGGACCGATGCAGATTTGCTCCGGGGCGCAAAGTGTGAATGCGGCATCGGATGGGCAACTTGCAACCGGCGCCCCATTGACAGTGATGGTTACGGTTGTCACGCTGGTATCAGCGGCGCCACAGGAATCGGTGGCGATAATTGTAAGAGTATTAGTTCCGGCCACTGGCGTGAAACAGACAGTATCTCCTGAGAGAGTTCCACCTGTCACTACTAGTGATTCTAGGTTACTGTCACCGTCAGTGGCGCTGAATCCCGGCAAACATATTGACGTCAAGTCACAAACGAAAATTGATGAATTCGCCGGACTGGAGGCTGTTGGCGCTGAGTTCAGTGAAATAGTAACAGTTGTCACGCTGGTATCTGCAGCGCCACATGAGTCTGTTCCAATTATCGTCAGTACATTAGCTCCAACTACCGGAGTGAAGCAGACAGTATCACCGGAAAGAGTTCCGCCAACTACTGTAACTGAGGACAGATTGCCATCACTATCGGCTATTGCGAATCCAGGTAAGCAGACAGAACTAAGATCACAAACAAACAGTGAAGAACTTGCCGGACTGGTTGCTACTGGCGCGTTGTTGAATGCAACTGTGATGGTGGTCGTACTTGTATCGGCGACACCGCAGGAATCTGTCACAATCAATGTGATTACATTGGCTCCCATAACCGGTGTGAAACAAACAGTTCCACCTGATAGAGTTCCGCCAGTCGCAGTCAGCGAGGCGAGATTACCATCAGCGTCGGTAGCTCCGAAACCACTCAAACAAATAGCGCTCATATCGCAAACAAACAATGTGTCATCTGCAGGAGAGGCGGCAACCGGGGCGCTGTTGAGTGTTACTGTCACGGTGGTTACACTGGTATCGGCTACGCCGCAAGAGTCAGTTGCAATGAGCGTGAGAACATTTGCGCCAGCTACTGGTGCAAAACAAACAGTGTCACCGGAGAGAGTCCCACCTGTAATAACCACAGATGCAAGATTGCTGTCGCCGTCAGTGGCGCTGAATCCAGGCAAACAAATTGGAGCCAGATCGCAAACGAACATGGCCGAATTTGCCGGACTAGACGCTACCGGAGAGGCATTGAGCGTTACAGTAACAGTAGTCACGCTGGTGTCGGCAACACCGCAGGAATCTGTTGCGATTATAGTTAGTGTATTGGCTCCAGCGACAGGCGTGAAACAGACGGTATCCCCTGAGAGGGTTCCACCGGTAACAACTACTGATGCGAGATTGCTATCGCCATCTGCGGCGCTGAATCCCGGCAAACAAATCGGGGTCAAATCACAAACAAAGATTGATGAATTTGCCGGACTGGAGGCTGTTGGCGCTGAGTTCAGTGAAATAGTTATTGTCGTGACACTGGTGTCAGCGGCGCCACATGAGTCTGTTCCGATTATGGTCAGTACATTAGCTCCAACCACCGGAGTGAAGCAGACAGTATCACCAGATAGTGTGCCACTAGAAACTGAAGTTGAAAAAAGGTTTCCGTCAGAATCAACAACTGAGAATCCAGGCAAACAAATCTGACTAAGATCACAAACAAACAGTGACAAGTTCGCAGGACTGGTTGCAACTGGCGCGTTGTTGAATGCAACTGTAATTGTAGTCGTACTGGTATCAGCTACACCGCAGGAATCTGTTGCGATTAACATGATTACATTGGCTCCCATAACCGGTGTGAAACAAACTGTTCCACCTGATAGGGTTCCGCCAGTTGCAGTCAGCGAAGCGAGGTTGCCGTCTAGGTCGGTAGCTCCAAAACCACTCAAACATATAGCGCTCATATCGCAAACAAACAATGTATCATCTGCAGGAGAGGCGGCAACCGGGGCGCTGTTGAGCGTGACAGTAACGGTTGTAACATTTGTATCAGCAACCCCGCAGGAATCAGTTGCGACAATAGTCAGTGTGTTGGCTCCGGCGACAGGAGTGAAGCAAACTGTGTCACCTGAGAGAGTTCCTCCTGCTAGAACTACCGAAGCAAGGTTGCCATCACCATCAACTGCGCTGAAACCAGGCAGACAGATTTGAGACAGATCACAAACGAACATCGCAGAGTTCGCGGGACTAGTAGCCAGCGGGGCATTGTTTAGAGTTACAGTGACAGCTGTGACACTAGTGTCGGCAAGTCCGCAAGAGTCTGTTCCGATAATGGTTAACACATTGGCGCCAACTACAGGAGTAAAACAAAGCGTATTGCCAGATAGTGTGCCATTCGAAACGGTGGTTGAAAGCAAGTTGCCATCAGAATCAACAGCGGAGAAGCCAGGCAAACAAATCTGACTGAGGTCACATACAAAGAGTGACGAATTAGCGGGACTAGAGGCCACCGGAGCGGTATTGAGAGTAACAGTCACGGTTGTGACACTCGTATCAGCGACTCCACAGGAATCAACTCCGATGATTGTCAGGACGTTGGGGCCAACAACCGGAGTAAAGCAAACTGTGTCGCCGGAGAGAGAGCCACCGGTGACAGTTACCGAAGATAGATTGCTGTCACCATCGGCGACTGAAAAACCAGGTAGGCAAATATCACTGAGGTCGCATACAAAGAGCGCTGAATTTGCCGGACTGGCGGCTACTGGCGCGCTGTTTACTGACACTGTTACAGTGGTCACACAGGTATCGGCTATACCACATGAATCAGTGGCGATTAGAGTCAGGACATTTGCGCCGGCAACTGGAGTAAAGCAAACTGTATCACCGGAGAGAGTCCCTCCACTAACTGTTAAGCTCACGAGATTCCCATCAGAATCAGTCGCCGAGAACCCTGGCAAACAGATGGCGCTAAGGTCACATACTTCCAGTGCAACATCGCCAGGGCAGACAGCAACGGGAGGCGAATTGATGACGATAGTAATGCAAACCGAGTCTATGTCATCGTCATCCTCAGCTACACCGCGAAGATTGTCATCATCATCCAATTCGAATTCAAAGCAATAGACACCGGAAGTATCCGCAGTGAAGCAAAATGTGGTGTCAAATGCGCTGTCATCTTCCGATTGCAGAGAAAAAGTAGAACCGGTAATATCAGAGAATGATATCCTGTCGCCATCATCATCTTCACCATGCACATCAAAGCAAACTTCTCCCGGGGCGCAGAGGAATATTGTAGTGTCAAAACTGGCCGTATCATCGTCATCGCTTTTAGAGAAAAACGACAGTAATGGCGTAGCGTTCGGAACAAGTGTGAATGTCGTTGTCGCTGAATTACCGGAGACCAACCCAACAGCGGTTAGCTTCAGTGTCTGTTGAGTGTTGACCATCGGAGCTGTCCAGGTGGAGAGGAACCCCCCCTGCGCCCCGGAAGAAACGACCCATGACTGGCCCGGAGCTCCACTTAACGGGGAGCCATCAAGGTTAGTAACCTGCAGGGTAACACTTTCTTGCAGTCCAAAGGTAGCGCCATCTATAGAGACCGCTAGATTTGCCGAATAGACCGGCGCGTCAGTAATGACAGCCGCGGCCTGAAGGCTGGAACCCAGTAGCAAAAAGACGCCGAAAACGGCGCAGGTGGTGTACAGGGACTTCTTGATATTACGCAAGACTACAGCGGGCGTAGCGCTACTTTTTAGTGAGCTATGGTGCGCGTTCATTTGAATTTCTGACTCCGTTGGTCCGTTCTGTAAAAGGAGATGACGGTTCTCCCGCGGTCAATTTATTATCACTGCCTTGCTAAATCTTTTTTTGGAGGATATAGCCATACCCCCTGCAACTACTTATTACTTACTTGCAACACCCAAAATTATGTACCAGTTACGCAACAATATATGATTCAAAAGGATAACGAGAATATCAGCCTTGATCGCTGTGTTTAGCTCAATGCGCTAGGCCCATGCGATCAGGTCGGCATATTTCTCAAGAACCAAAAAGTCCGTGAATCCGAAGTTCTCCGGTAACAAATATATTGGTAAGTATAACAGCTATAAACCCCCCAGTGGAATTCTCAAAACCACTAGAAAACGGTTCTATCAAGTATGTAATGTTATCACGGTAGTCCAATTCCCATGATATGGTAGTAGCCGCAGGGAATATAGAGGGCAGCCTGACTAATGTCAACAGATTTTCCGACCCTGTTGGTGGAAATCAACAATGAACATCGAAGTATACGAGCGAGTGTTTGCCGGATAACTATCTAGCTGGCAGACGATTACAAGAACCAAACTGGACTAGAAGTTATATCCTAAGGAAGAGTTGAGTAGATAAAAGGTATTGTTATCGAATTGCTGGTCATGCCATTCCCATTCGATTGAACCTATTATATCGAATTTGACGTTTCCGGCAATCTTTACAGAGGAAAACACCGAGAGCCGATTGAAAGCATAGTCGGTTTGGAATGAGTTTTCGACATCATAGTCGCGTAATCCGAATTGGTTTTCCAAATTCAGCAATATCGAGCTTAGAGTGAAATACTCAAATGAGATCACAGTCGCGGTTTCGAAGTATTCCTCTGATAAGTCCTCAACACTGATTAGCAGGGCTGAGTCCAGAGCGTCGGTGGCATTAACGGCTGCCGTAGAGCTCGGCGCTTTGGCCTGAGTCAGGGCGGCGAAGCGGGGGCCTATGCCGATAGTGGCGGAGCCGGCGCGCACCAGGAACTTTGCCTGGGCTTCGGTTCGAGTTTGGTCCAGATTGAAAGACGAAGTATCGAGCCGATAGTTGATCGCTTCGATAGAGAATCGCGGCTCAATAGCAAACTTGGAATTTAGGTCAAATTGCGCATTACCTCCGAGCCGCAACCAGGTTTGGTCATTGTCATTGCCCGCGGCATTGTAGTCTCGATTATCTAGCGATAGGTCTAACGAGTAGAATGACGAACTCAGGAATCCGGTGTATTCGATTTCGGCGCGACCTAATTGGTAGGCCAATGAAGTATCTGTCGAAACTACTCGGGACTCGAATGTGCTACTGAACGTCAACCTGTCGAGTTTTCCAATGTCGATTCCCAAGCCGCCTTGCGCGGCAATGCGTTGATAACCATTACCAAAGGCAATTACCCCACTATCGGCAAGATTCGTATTGCTGAGCGAATTGAATTCACCCCTCAGCGAGACAAATGGCTGAACCCGCTTGCTGATTGAGTGGCTCCATTTGACTCTCGCTCTTCCCAGAAGATATTCGTCGCCGATTTCCACTTGCCCTTTGGTTCGACGGCGTAACTCCAATGACGATGAAAATGTTAGTCGATTGCTGGTTGAGCGCAGGGATACATCGGTATTGAATCGTCCGCGAAAGTATTCTGATGATTGTTCAACATAACTTTCGAGTTGTAGCCGTCTATCGCCAAAGGGATTTGCTATAATATTCAGAAAGGCGCCTGGTTGATTGAGATATTCTTGATTGACCTGGGCGCCAAGATCCAGCGAAGTATCGGCTATGGTTTCGTAGAAGCTCTGAGAAATGTAGTTGTACGATGTTCCGGTCGAGACCCTTAGGGTCTTGTAGGTTCCGAAAGAGAAGGGGTTGCTTGTGGTTTGTGTCTCACCTGCCTGCGAGAGATCTGGCCCCGACACCAGCATACATGCCATTGTCAGGGCCAGAGCCGGGCGGAATTCGATTGCTAATCTCTTCATCGCGGCTTTCATTTGCTTCTAGTTATTCCTGGCTATCCCTTACCTTACTTCCCCAGGGCGCGTTGGGCCTGCCTCAAGAGCATTTCAGCGGCTTTAATCTGACCTGTCGCGGCGCGCACTAACCCGTCAGCAATCAGACCTTCGGCATCAGATAGATTTGACTGTGCGGCATGAATCAGTTTCAGAGCCTGCTGATTATCAACTGCCTGCTCTTCCAATCTGGCGGCGCGACGAGTCAAAGTCTCAAGACGTCTGCCGGCGCGATCTTGAATTCCGCACAAAGCCTGCGCTTTGTGGCCGAGCTCACCGGCGAGACGCAAAGCAGTTTTGGCCTGCTGGAAATGCTCATTGGCATACAACTCGCGAGCTTGCTTGAGCGCATCTTCGGCCTTTTTCAGCAACTCGGCAGACTGCGGATTGTCACAGTCGGCGATTTCGTCGCGCAGGTTCGCCAAGCGATTGCTGATATTCTCGTATTGACGCTCAAGTGACTTTCCAAGACGCTCGTCCATTCTTGCATTTCTTACTAAGTCACGCACGGTGCGATCTACCTCACGTGTTAGCTTCAGTGCCATCAGAGGATTACCGGAGCGATACAATTCCCAGGCGCGACGTTGCATCTCAAGCGCGCGTTCGAAACGAGCTCGCACTTCCGGCGGCGGAGGGCCATCGGCATGCTCACGCACTCGCGCCAGCAATTCGTCGGTCTTCTCAAGATGACGCACCACTACCGATTCGTTCTCATCGCGAGTATTGACAGCGCCGAGAGCGGCGTGAGCTTTGTCACGCGCCTCTTTGGTGAGACGCATCGCCAACAGCGGATGTCCGGCGCGGCAGTTCTTTATGGCTTCTTCCTGAACGGTTGCGGCAATGGTCAATAGCGAACGTGCGCGGTCTAGTTGCGCCGGTGTTACAGTATTCGAGATTGAGACAATTTTGTCGCGCACATTTTCGAGTATTTGAGTTGTACGCTCCAGTTCTGTTCGCACCCGGTCACCGCAACGTTGAGACTGAGCCTGAGCTGAATCAGCAGAGATCAGACTAAATGATGCGGAAACCAGAATCGCTATCAGGACAGGCAAGAGCCCGCCAGTGCGCTTCTGAGTTAAGCCGCTTTTCGTGTTATCTTTCAGGGTCTTCATATTGTCCTCACTTACTATATTTATTTGTCGTCCAAAGCTACCTTTTCCTTCCAGTAAGGAGTAATACAAACCAGGCGCCAAAAGAGGGTTCAACGCTTAACACGTTACCATGCAATGAGTTACACGTAGCCACCCTGGCCATGATATGAGGCTGTGTACCCGCCGGTACGGTCATTTCGACCCTATTGGGGCGTATGTGGACGACTTATCCCAGAATATCAGCCTTCAATATCGAGTATCTTCATACGTGAATATAGTTTCCGGCGGGTTATGCCTAGTTTTTGGGCGGCGGTGGTTTTGTTGCCATTGGAATCTTCGAGCGCGTTGATAATCATTTCGCGCTCGGCGGCGGCCAGACCGGCGCCGGAATTAGAGGAAGCGTCGCTTCCTGTTTGGCTGGCTGTTACGCTCAGATGTTCAGGGGTGATTTGCTCTCCTCCGGAAAGGATTACGGCGCGCTCAATGACATTTCGCAATTCGCGGATATTTCCCGGCCAGTGATACTCACATAAAGTAGCAAGAGCCTCCTCGCTTATCGCGCCCTCCTCACAGCCATTAGCTTGCAAAAAGGCATTAACAAATTCCGGTATATCAGCTTTGCGTTCGGCTAGCGACGGAATCGGAATCGGGAACACATTCAGCCGGAAAAACAAATCTTCGCGAAAAGTTCCTTTGCTGATTTCTTTTTGCAGATCACGATTGGTCGCAGTTATCACACGCACATTACAACTAATTTCCTCACCGGCGCCAACACGTGAGAATTTTCGCTCTTCGAGCACCCGTAGTAATTTCGTCTGCAAAGCGCCGGAGGTCTCGCCGATTTCATCGAGAAACAACGTGCCGCCATCGGCCAGTTCAAACCTTCCACGTTTGAGATCAGTTGCGCCGGTGAATGCGCCCTTGACATGTCCGAATAATTCAGATTCTAACAAGCTCTCAGCAAGCGCGGCGCAATTGACTGCCACAAATGGTTTCTTGGCTCGCTTGGAGAGCGCGTGAATCATTTGTGCCGCTACTTCTTTGCCGGAGCCCGAAGCGCCGGTCAGTAAAGCTGTGGCATCAGTTGGGGCTACTTTGCGGATTAAATCATTCATACGTTTAGCTGACGCCGCGGAACCGAAGACAATATCATGCGCGAGAACCTGAAACTCCTCTTGAGCTTCTTCAGAAGATTCCTTTTTGGAGCGTGTCATGCGTGTGTATTCACAAACCTGTTGCGCCAACTCAACTAGCTCTGAGTTCTTGAATGGTTTCTCAAGATATTTTGCGACACCCATTTTCCCGGCTGTCACCGCCGAATCAATGCTGGCATGCGCGGTGATTACAATAGCTCCGATGTCACTGTTTAGCTCAGAGTCACGCGCGGCTTTCAGCACATCAAGCCCGCTTTTCTCCGGCATTGATAAGTCGGTGATAACTACATCAAATTGCTTTTTCTGTAGCAATTCAATCGCCTCAACCGAGCTGTTGAGCGCAGTTACGTCGAAGCCGGCGTCACTAAGCTCTCCATCGAGAATAATAGTGACACGCGGTTCATCATCAACCAGCAACGCTGTGGGTGTGTAATGGGGTTCCATAGATTAGTTATTCGCCCTCAGAGATTCTGATTGATGAGATGCAGGTTCCGCTGATGGTTGATGTGACAGCGGTAATGTGACCGTAAAGCGGGTAGGTCCGCCATCTGATGAGACGACATAGATTGCGCCTTTCATTCGTTCCACCAATTGCTTACACAGATATAGCCCTAAGCCAGAGCCATGCTGTTTGGTAGTGTAAAACGGCTCAAAGAGGCGCCTCTTAAGTTTCTCTGATATTCCCATTCCGTTGTCTTGCACATGAATCGATAACTTGGTGTCACTAACCTCCACACTCAAGCGCAACTCGGCTTGCGCGCTGTCGGTTTTGTCCTGGGCCTGCGCCTGTTTGTCCGCATCGGCTCCATTGAGAATAAGATTCATAACAACCTGTCGCAAGGCGGCTCCGTCAATCAAGGCTTAAATGTTTTTCGCGCCACCTGAGTCAGCGCCTGCCGTCGGAGGGATGATGGTTGTCAGGTCCACTCCGTCGGACTGCATCCTCGGGCGAAGCTGTCCGGACATCTCGCGCAGGTCTGTCAGAATTGTCTCCAGCGCTATGTAGTGCAAAGTTATTCTATCAGGCGAGCGGGCAAAATCCAAATAGCCGCGCACAATCTTGTCGAGCCTGTCTACTTCGTCAATAAGAAACCCGGCTTCTTTCATTTCGGTTTTCTTGAGTATACGCTCAGCGGCGGATCGTAGAATAGCCAGTGGATTTTTTATCTCATGTGACACCACCGCTACCATCCGTCCGAGATTCATCTCTGATTCAGCGCGCAAAACCGAGCGCTCAGCCCCGGCAAGACGACGTTGTATCATCAAAAACAACCCGGCGAATATTATTGCGGCAATTACACTCGCGGCGGTTGAGAGCATAAGATTCTTTCGCAAACGCTGTAAAGTAGCGGTGTAGTTTACGTCCGCTTCGACCCCCAAAGCCGCAACCACTAAACCCGAGGTGTCATACAAAGGCGCAAAGGCGGTTTTGAGAATCAGATTGTCGACTTTGTAGCCCCGAGTCACTACCGCCGCGAGGGTTCCGTCCTGCCAGTCAGCATGGAAAACCGAATCAAGCGCCGCTCCATTCAAATCCGCCAATAAGTAGAATGAGTCCGACTCAAGTTGCGAGCTGATGACTATCTGAAAATCCTGATCGATTATGAAAACTTCCGAGACAGAATCAGCGCTAGTCAGTCGGTCAATAAAATCTAAAGTTTTCAAATAGATTTCTGCATCGCCATATAGCAATTTGCTAATATCCTCAGCGGTCAGCAAGGCCGTACCTGCAATCGCTAGAGAATTCAACCGCGCATCCAATAGCGAAGAAAACTGCGCCTTGGTTTTACCGTAATACAGCCACCAAAAGATATTCACCGCCACAGTTAACAACACAGCGAATACGACAATCAATACCTGACGCCCGGCTCCTGAGGATTTGGATGTGCTTTGCTTTGCCATTGGTTCTTGACCACTGCTTCTGATTCGTAGGTCGGGTTCCGTAGCGTCGCAGACGCGAAGAAACCCGACATGCCGATGATACCAAAAATGTCAGGTTTCTACATCACATAAATGTGACTCCGGAACCCGACCTACGATTTGAATCGAAAGCAACCTATCAAATCGTATCTACCTCTGTATTCAATATCGGCCATTTACCTGACTTTCGTCAAACAATAACAATTGTCTCCTGTCTTATTCAGGGTTTTACTCCTGTGCGGTCTCCGGGTATATTCTCTTTGAAGCATTTTTCCTCAATGCTCGATAAATAGAAGGAGTCAAAATATATGCAAGCCCCTGAGGTGGAGTTTACTGCGCCGGACGATGGTTATCAAAAACGAACCGAAGAGCTATTCTATGCAATGCCTTTTGTGAAACTCCTGGGAATGAAGATTGCTGGAATTGGACCCGGATGGCTGGATTGTGAATTGAGTAATCGCCCGGAGTTGCAACAGCAGAACGGCTTTCTGCATGCCGGAGTGATTGCCACATTGGCTGATATGTCCGCAGGAATTTCCGCCGCTACTTTGGTCGGACCCGAGAGCAATACACTTTCGGCGGAATTCAAGATTGTATTGCTACGTCCGGGAATTGGCGAGCGTTTCATCGCACGCGGCAGAACAATCAAGCGCGGCCGAAAGCTGAGTATTGCCGAGAGTTGGATTTATGGTGTTACAAATGATAAAGAGAAACTTGTAGCGCGCGGATATTTGACGCTGGTGATAGTTTGAAATTCCGTCATTCCGCTTTGCCTAATTTGAAGCTTCGCTCAGCATAAAGCTCGGAGGATTACCGTTGGCTTCATAGGGCAAAACCCAAAACAGCTCGACCTCAAAACTAGACAAAAGTTGTACAGTAGTGATATCTGGTACCTACTCTGTCCTCAGCCCTTGTTTCAACTCCAGCCTAGCGCTTAATTGCCAGCCGGGAGGGCGCTATGTCTGACAACGAACCTACATTATTACGAAAACTATTTTCACAGCCACTGGAAGCCTACATAGCAGTTGTTGCTACTCTAGGTATAATCTCAAGCCTGGTCCTGCGCTATGCATTCGATGCTCCCACTCAAACATACGAAATCCCATTACTGGTAACTGTCATCCTTGGCGGCGCTCCGCTGGTCTTTGAACTGCTGATAAAGGTCTTCAAGCGGCAATTCGGTTCAGATTTGCTGGCGGGTATCTCAATTGTAACTGCCGTCTTGCTTGACCAATACTTAGCCGGAGCGTTTGTGGTGTTGATGCTCTCCGGCGGCGAGACGCTTGAAGGCTATGCGGTTGGCCGAGCTTCATCGGCGCTCAATGCGCTGGCCAAACGAATGCCGACTGTGGCTCATCGAAAGTCAACAGATGGCGCGGTCAACGATGTTCAACTCGCTAATGTGCGCATCGATGATACGATTGTCATCTATCCGCATGAAATCTGTCCGGTTGACGGAGTGGTGCTTGAAGGCCGGGGGGTGATGGATGAATCTTATCTGACCGGCGAACCGTTCGAGATGTCCAAAACACCGGGCAGTGATGTAATCTCCGGCGCGGTCAATGGCGAGTCAGCGTTGACTATCACCGCAACCAAGCTTACCGAAGATTCGCGCTATGCGAAAATCATGCAGGTGATGCGCGAGTCTGAGCAAAGCAGACCGGAGATGCGTCGCCTCGGAGACCAACTCGGAGCCTGGTACACGCCGCTGGCTGTTGGTATTGCCCTCGCCGCATGGGGGTTCTCAGGAGACCCGGTGCGGTTCCTGGCAACTTTGGTGATTGCCACACCGTGCCCGCTCTTGATTGCAATTCCCACTGCCATAATCGGCGCAGTTTCAGTTGCCGCGCGCCGAGCGATTGTAATTCGTGACCCCTCAGCTCTGGAACAGCTCGATAATTGCCGGACGATAATTCTGGATAAGACCGGCACTATGACCTTCGGCAGACCAAAGCTAACCGATGAAATGTACGCCGAGCCCGCGCAACGCGCGCGGATTCTTGCCTATGCCGCAAGCGTGGAGCAATACTCAAAACATCCGCTGGCGGCGCCGATTCGTGATGCGATAGACATGGCGCGTTTGCCGATGATGGATGTCGCTGAGGTTCATGAACGCCCCGGCGAAGGAATGCGTGGAATAGTCGATGGCCACAAAGTTGAAATCACCGGACGCTCAATTCTGCAATCACAGGGGCGCTTGCAGGGTCTGCCATTGCCACCAACTGGCACCGGACTTGAATGTATTATTCTAATTGATGATAAATATGCCGCAACATATCGTTTTCATGATGCGCCACGTGAGGGAAGCAGATCGTTCATCGAGCATCTCGGTGAGAAACACAAGTATGACAAAGTGATGATCGTCTCCGGTGATAGAGAATCCGAAGTGCGCTATCTTGCTGACCAAGTTGGAATCACAAACATTCATGCCGAAACTTCTCCCGAGGAAAAAGTCGCGATTGTCAAAGAAGAGACAGCCAAACAAAAGACACTCTTTATTGGTGATGGAATCAATGACGCGCCTGCGATGACCTCAGCGACAATCGGAATTGCCTTCGGCGCCACCAGTGATGTAACCGCCGAAGCGGCGCAAATTGTAGTAATGGAAAGTTCATTGCGTCGTGTCGATGAACTTTTCCACATCGGCGCACGCCTGCGCAAAATCGCCCTGCAAAGCGCCTACGGCGGCATGGCGCTATCGATAATCGGAATGTTCTTTGCGGCCTTCGGCTATTTACCGCCAGTAGCCGGAGCGATTGGGCAAGAAATTATTGATTTGTTTGCAGTTTTGAATGCTCTGCGCATGGCCTTTACGCCGAAAGAACTGACTGACTATTGAAAGTAATCATACTTCGATTCTATCAAAGCAGAATGCGCAAGAATATTCTCCTATTGCACGTTCACCTAATGTGGTCTCATTCTCAGCGAAACAGTATGGGCACGTTTGGGTTTTGGCTATTACAAATCTCTTTGCATCGTTTTTTCGCAATTTGAATACCTTAGATCACCCTCAATAAGAGCCTTAGCGGTGACAAAGAATTCTTCATTGCAGTTTGGACACTTCCATTCAGGAATCGATGGAGTAATTAGAATACCAACTGCTCCTCGCAATTCGAACATGTGTTTTGCTTATAGTTTACAACGGTATCACATGCGTTACAGACATATACACTACTTTGAAAAATCTCTATGTCGCCGGTGATGTTACCGGCATATGGAATATTGCATTGTTTCTTCAACAATCGTATAACATCACTTGCGCCAGACAACAGAACTTTAGTAAATATTCCTGACAACAAGGCATAGAACGATAGGATTACATAAGTCAGGTCAAATCCTTTTTGCCCCCAACCATTATCGTAGTATCCAGATAAATCTCGACCAATCTCGCCAGAATACCACAGTAAAGCCGCTGCTGAAACTATCCCCCCCAGAAGGAAAAACACACTCCACACGTCTAGTGAAGATTCCGCGCCACCACTTGCAACCTGAACGTTTTTCTTCTTGATCTTGACATCTGCCATTATTTGCTATCTCTTTCTAGAGGTCCCGAGTTCAAGTACTTTATTGTCATGAACAACAGTATATGTCGAGTCTAGAAGTAGGTCAAGTCCCCTTTTCAGGGACTTGACATTTTTCTCAGCGATATTCACTGGCGCTTGTGTTCGAGCGTGTTTCCCATTAATCAACATGTCAAGTCCCAAGAAGGGGACTTGACCTACAGGAAAATATTCAAGTAACTGGCTTTGTAACAAGAGCTTCTCACGTTTCATCTGAATTTCAGATCATTTATATTTGAACCAAACCCATCCTCCTGCGACCTTATCATTGGAGGTTGGAATAGTTGCGAAATCCAAATCAACACATAGAAAAACAAATCACAAATCAGATTGAATCTGAGCTACTGGTTATGCGTTGCCAGGATGGTGAGCTTGATGCATTTCGGGAGTTGGTTGACCTCTGGCAAAGTCGGCTTTTCCGGTTTGTCTATCGCTTGACAGAAAACCGTGAGGCTTGCGCCGATGTGACACAAGAGTGTTGGCTTGCTGTGGTAAAGGGAATCCGCAGGCTCGATGATCCATCTCTATTTCGCGCCTGGCTATTTAGGATTGCTTCCAACAAGAGCGTTGATTGGATAAGACGAGAACAACGGACACGCAAGACTAGCGACGAATTGAGCGCCGAAGTTAAGGCAGAGTCTATCAATCTTGTCGATGACATTGGCGCAGATGACACAATTGACGAAATCACACAGCTTCGTAGAGCGCTAAGAAAACTTCCAGCGGAGCAACGTAAGATTCTGAATTTGCGTTATCTCGAAGGAATCAAAACAGATGAGATTGCGCGTCTGTTGGAAATTCCGGCGGGCACAGTTAAGTCACGCCTATATCATGCGCGCATATCACTGCGAGAGCTTATTGAAAAACATAATTGACTAGGTAACTTTTTTGAGAGGAGTAAATCATGAGTTCAAAAAACAAAGACGATATGAATATCGATAAAAAAATCAAAGAGGCCCTCATGGCCGAGGACGAGGAATTGTTTGCCGAGTTTGGCGGTGAACATAACATGATGGAGAAAGTCATCGATAGTTTTCAAGGAAAGTCACGCGGGTTTACTATCATGGCTTTCGCCGGGATGTGGTTTATGACAGGTATCTCGGCGCTAACTGCTTATATGTTTTTCCAAACAGAGTCATTGCATGAATTAATCGCTTACGGTGGCGGGTTCTTTTTCAGCCTATCGGCTCTTGGGATGATGAAACTCTGGTATTGGATGGAGTTAAACAAGAATGCTGTTACCCGCGAGATAAAGCGAGTAGAGCTACAACTTGCGCGTCTATCAGCTAGAATCCCAAAGTAAGTTGCAAAACCAGCCGAAAACCACCGACGGTTTGCATATTAGCTCTAACTGCCGTATTCTAACGCTCCTATGACAGAGCGCTATAAAATGTTTACAGTTGCCGGTTTGGGGGCCCTCCTCGCTACGTTCGAGACATCATCAGTAAATGTGGCGCTCCCCTCATTGGCGAAGCATTTCGATATCAATCTCGATACGGTCTCCTGGGTTGTCCTCTCTTATTCATTGATAATCGCTCCGACTCTGTTGCTTTTTGCGGCTTTAGCATCGCGCATCGGATTCAAGAAAATATATCTGACGGGATTTGCGCTATTCAGTGTTGGCTCGCTGGTTGCCGGATTTTCCAACGATTTTACGTTCCTGATAGTCGGAAGAGTCATTCAGGGGCTAGGCGCTTCGATGAATATCTCGCTCGGCCCGGCGGTGATTGCCAGCGCTTTTCCAAAGGGCGAGCGCGGCAAAGGCATGGGGATGATTGCCATGCTGGTCGGAGTGGGCCTGCTGGCCGGACCACTGCTTGGCGGTTATCTCGCTACCGTTGACTGGCGCTTGATTTTCCTAGCTCCATTGGCTCTCTCGCTTTGGCCGTTCTTTCTTGTGCCGCGAATCCATAGCTGGCGAACTCCAAGTAATCCAGACAAAAACATCAGTCCACTCTCAGGCGCGATATTGTTTGTGGCTATCGGAACTTTTCTGTATGCCACTAAGTCTATCAACAAGGCTTTTGTCAGCGCCGAGGTGATGTATGCGTTCTTCGGTTTGTCACTTGCCGCTGTGGTTGTATTCCTGTGGCGCGAGCGTAATCCTGAGAAGCACCTGATAGGTTACCAGCTATTTCGCAACCGTAATTTCAGTGTCTCTATGGTGCTGATGTTCTTGGCATTTGTATGCACATCCAGCATTTTAGTGTTGGTGCCATTCTATGTGGAACGTCAACTGGGACTTTCGGCTCGTGAGGCGGGGATGTTTTTGGCAATCACTCCTGTGCTGATGTTTTTCTTTGCGCCTGTCTCAGGACGAGTCGCAGACAAAATCGGCGCGCGCATTCCAGGAATAATTGGCCTCGGCCTGCTGGCTCTTGGGGTGTATTTCTTACGTGACGTCACTCCCGCCGATGGAATCAAAGGACTGATAATTCCATTAGTAACCTTTGGAATTGGTTTGGGGATTTTCGGCACACCCAATAGCTCCGATATGATGGGCTCGGTCAGTGAGGAAATGCGCGGGATTGCATCAGGAGCGCTTTCGACTACACGCTCACTGTCAATGACCTTCGGCGTGGCGGTCTCTGCTGCGCTATATGTGCACTCTGAAAAGACTGTGGGACCAATTGAAGCCTATCACTATGTCTTCACGCTGGCGCTAGTTGCGGCATTATTGGCCTTTGGGTTGAGCTTTTTCCGCGAGTCAGGAAAGCGTTGAATTGCAATGTTGGATTCTTAAGGAGAGGCAAGCCCCTCCACTACGAGATTTGTTGCAGGTTATTGTTTTAGGATAGCGCTTGTTTGAAGTCTGCTAATAACTCCTCAACATCTTCAATCCCCACCGATACACGAATCAAGTCATCTGTGACACCCAACCGCACACGCTCCTCTGGAGCGATGCCCAAATGTGTGCTCATGCTCGGCCGTACAACCAGCGACTCTACACCGCCAAGACTCGCGGCGTATTTGGGAATCGTGACACTATCGAGGAAACGTCCAGCGGTTGCGTCATCTTTGGCATAGAAAGAGAGCATTCCTCCGAATCCGTCAAATAAGCTCTTAGCATTGATATGTGACGGATCATCAGGCAAGCCCGGGTAATTGACTTTGCGCACTGCCGGATGTTTCGCAAGAAACTCAGCCAACCTTTGCGCGTTACTGTTTTGGCGTTCGACTCTAAGCGCGAGAGTTTTCATACCTCGCTCCAATAGAAAACAGGCGTGAGGATCAAGTGAACCACCCAGATGCAGGAGCTTGTGATTGACTTTATCTATGTGCTCTGTCGAGCCAATTACCGCTCCGGCGACAATATCAGAATGACCCCCGAGATATTTGGTGGCGCTGTGGACTACTATATCAAATCCGGCTTCAATGGGCCGGAAGTTCACTGTGGTGGCAAAAGTATTGTCGAGAATAGTAATCAGGTTATTCGCCTTGGCGAATTCCACCACTGCGCGTAAATCGCCTACTTCTATGAGGGGATTGGAAATCCCCTCGACATAGATCACTTTGGTGTTATCACGTAGAGACTTTTCCCATGCGCTGCTGTCAGCTCCGGGTCCGACATCGATATTATCAAAAGAGAAACCGAATCCTGCGCTGTCGTCATCTAAGAATGATTGTGTGCCACCATAGAGAGTGTTTTGCGCTAGCATATGATCACCGGCTTTGACGAAGCTAAGAATACTGGCGCTGATAGCGGCCATGCCGCTTGAGGTGACGAGGGCTGATTCGGCGCTTTCGATTGCCGCTAACTTGTTGTGCAATACATGATGATTCGGCGTGTTGTTCAGGCGAATGTATCGAACAGCGTCATAGGTTTGCTCATCACTCATCAAGTAATTGGCAGACTGAAACACCGGAGTGGCGACAGCGCCTTCGATATTCGGATGCGGCGCGCCGGCGTGAATCAAATTAGTTGCGAGCGTCTTGTATCTTTTACTGTAATCAGTCATGCGCTGCCACCTCTTACTCCTAACGAAGATTCTAATGTGTCAACAAAGTAATCAATACCGATACTGTCTTCCTGAGTGAAGCGAAGGACCTACTCTCGAATCATTCTGCTGAAATCACACAAGATACTTCGCTTCGCTCAGCATGACACACTGCTGGATTTGAATACCCTGCTAGTGCATCAGCTAGCGTGTCGGCTTCTCCCAAATAGTTTGTATCACCGTTATGGCGCCATCGCGCAGTCCCTGAGTCACATTTCCCGCGCGTTCAGAAAAATTAGATTCACCTGAAAGCGCTGTGCTAACAGACGCTACTTTTCCGTCTCCGGAAACTTCAACTTTCTTCTCAAACCAGCGAATAGAAAAATCGGTCATATCATTCCAAAACTTCTCTGTAAATCCAACTTCAGCAAGCTCCTTACGCACCCAGGTTGCTGGCCTGACGAAACTTATGGATTCATCTCCCGCCCACAGAACAGGAAACTTCAGTGGCGTATCACTTGCTCCCATGATTTCATGAATTGCCAAAGTTCCTCCGGGACGCAAAACTCGAAACATCTCGCGATACATTTTGCTACGTTCGGGAATATTCATTGCCGCGAATTGTGTCCAGACAACATCGAAACTCTCGTCCTCAAATGGCATTTCCAAAGCGCTACCGCAGTGAAAAGATGCTTTATCCGCCAGACCCACGCGCTCGGTAAAAGCGCTGGCAGTGCGACAGAACTCCTCGGTGATATCCAAACCGCTTACCTTTGCGCCGAATTCACCGGCCAGAGTTCGCGCCGGACCGCCAATCCCGGAGCCTACATCTAAAACTTCTTTGCCCTCGGTGATTCCAGCTAGTTTCGCCATATTGCGAGTTTCACCCCGGCCACCAATATGCAATTCGTCATAGGCGGTTAGGTCATCACAGGTCAGGGCATCAAGGTCAGCGCCTGCATCAGTAAGCATACCAGTGATGCGCTCGAAAAGTCCCGCTTTGCCATAGTGCTTGTTGATTGAAGTTTCGTAGTTGTTCATGCGGTGACCTCTTGTAATGATGAAAGTGTTAGGAACACGAGAGAAGGTGACAACGGCTCTAGAGTCGCCGATCTATCGGGCTGAAACGGCAAGAGCTTCTTTGAGTTCCTTGAGCCGGACGGAATAGTCACTAGCTCCGAAAAAACTAGTGCCACAGACGAGATTGTCAGCACCCAAGGCGGCCAGCTTCCTGATATTATCGATCCCTACTCCGCCGTCGATTTGAATATCGAAGTTTAGGTTCTTCTTCTTCCGGTATTTAGCGGTGCGCTCCAGTTTAGAGAATGTCTCTTCGATAAAACTCTGCCCGCCGAAACCGGGGTTTACTGACATCAATAGTAATCTGTCTACCTTATCCAAAAATGGCGCGGCCAGTTTGGGGTCAGTCGGAGGATTCAACGCCAAACCGGCTTTCATTCCCGCTGAGTGAATTTTGTCGATAATATGATTTATGCGACTGACATAGCGCAACTCTGTAGCGCCATAGACCCAGCGACCACCGGGCAGCGCCTGTCGTCTTGCATCAATTTCAAGATGAAATGTAAATAGCTCCGCTCCAGCTTTGGCGAAGCTCTCAATATAATGCTCTGGCATAGTTACCATCAAATGCGCATCGAGAGGCAAAGGTTTGGCGCGCTTGATTATGGTCTTTGCGATATCGGCTCCGAATGAGATATTAGAAACGAAGTGACCGTCCATTATATCCAAATGGAGAGTTTCCACTCCGGCGGCGACAGCGGAATCGACTTCTTCACCGAGGCGGGAGAAATCTGCGGCTAATATGGAGGGAGCTATGGTTGCCATGCAGGGAGTATACAAGGTCAACCGCTTAGAATCAAAAGCTTAGAATCAAAACTTGAGCGCGGCGCCGTAAAGCTATTGAACTACAATCCGATTTGAGCTAAGGAGTTTCCAGCCGATATTCGCAGTTATCTGTGTGAAGTTACCTATCACGACCTTCTGCAGGTCCTGTTGCTGGACTACTCCAATGCTATCAACTATCCAGGTGGTAAGAATGTTGCCATCACCGACAAAGTTTGCATCCCAACCATTGACAACTCGCGCGGCTATCGGGAAATCGCCAGCCGGCACACTTATTGAATCAATCGAAAACACTCCCCCACTGTCTTTGATAAATCTGTTAGGATTTTGCCAACGCAAATCCAAAGACAGTGGCAATAGCGCTAGTCTATGACCGGTGCTACCCAAGTCGGAGTCGTAAAACTGCACACTATCACCGACCACTCGGACAAAGGTTGAATCAGTCGAATCAGTCGCAGAGTGGAATGTTTCTAACACTCGGACAACATTTCCGGTTTGTTGCAATACACGTGTGCCTTTAATAGTGACAGTAATGGTATCTAATGGCGCCCCAACTAGCGAGTCATATAACTCATAGGTCCAGGAATCGCCGCGCGCATTGGGAAAGAAGTTCACTATTCCAACAGCGCCCGGATTAGGGTCAGGGTCTGGTGAAACTGATGTGTCACTACAGGAGAGTATTGTCAGCGAAATTGTCATCGCTATCACAAACAGCTCTACCAGTTGCTTTAGGCTGATTTTCAAAGTTTGCATCTTCATATTGTATCTATTCTCTTGAATTTGAGTTTTCTAGCTGTTGCGTTGATAAAATCGCGATATCGAATTCCAGCGATTCACACTGACAACTCATATTGGCTTGTGAGGGTTGAACAAAACTGCAGGCGCTCTTAAGGCCGACGGGAGGATGAGATATTAAAATCAGGCGTTAGTCATACTAATTATTCGGTAACCGAAACAACCAAATCAACTTCCTCACCCACCTCCAACTCGGTAGCGGGGTCCTCAGACTGTTCCAACACTGTCTCCGGCAGGAAGTTCTCATCATGCCGGGACCTAATCAGACCAATCTTCAACCCCTTCTGACGCAATACTTCCCGGGCCTCGTCGATAGTCGAGCCTATCAAATCGGGCATATAAGTTACGCCTTGGCCACGACCCCGGTTAACCAGGATGTTGACTTTCGAGCCAATACTGACAGTATCGCCCGCTGAGGGAAAGGTAAAGACAACCAGTTTCTCTGGCAAGGTGTCGGTATAGGTCCAGGCAATATCGCCAAGGCGCAGGCTGGCAGTCTCCAAATCCAGTTTTGCCTGACGAACCGACATTCCGGTGATTTTCGGTATTATTACATCCTTCTCACCCAGCGAAACAACAACTTTGATTATCCTCCCGGATTTAACCTTTGTGCCGGCGGTCGGGTATTGGGTTAGAACCGAGCCGTCACGATATGAAGGATTATACTCCTGAGAAGTCACCTCAAGGCGCAAATCATGTTCATCGATTAGCGCGCTGGCCTCGTCGATTGACATACCGACTATATTCTCCAATTCAAAGGCATCACCGTGACGAATCACTATAGGCATCACCACACTATTGAAGATGACAAACAACACCACAGCCGCTACAGAAACATAGCCCAATCGCAAGAGCGCCAGCTTCCGCTTTTGGTTTCGTGAATTTGATTTGCCCGGCGTCTTTGTCGATTGCGCCTGCTCACGGATTCTCTGGGGACGTGGAGTGAATTGGGACATACTAAGAATGAATACCTTATTTGCTTGTGAATCACACTATCTCTAGGCTCACGGCCAAAAACCGGAGCAAGTATATAATTATACGATTTCGCGCCGGTTTTTGGTGTTAAAAAGATACTAGCGGGCAAATCAATTGGGCTTCAACTTGATTCTGGCGGCAAATCCACCATCGAGACGGTCAAATGCCGGATAGGTCTTGATAAACCCACGTTCGCTTACTACCGATTCATCGAAAAACTGCGAAGCAGAGTCCAGTTGAAACTGCTTGTTGCGCAAGAGGAATTCCTCGACAATTTGGTCGTTTTCTTTGCGTAGAATAGTGCAGGTGGAATAGACAAGAATACCGCCGGGCTTAAGCAGCGCCGCGCCAGTCTCCAGTAGCTTACGCTGGATTCGGTTCATCTGGTTTATATCCTCCTGGGTCTTACTCCAGCGAAGGTCCGCATGTCTTCCCGCAGTGCCCCAACCTGAACAAGGCGGATCAACTATCACACGCTCAAAGAGCTCCTCAGATTTGAACTGCACAGCGTCACAGACAATCGGAGAGACAATTTTAACCCCAAGCTTCTTGCAATTCTCGGTGAGTATTTCCAAACGTCTACGTGACTTATCAAGCGCCACGACTTTGCCCTTGCCACGCATACGCGAGGCGCAGTACATCGTTTTGCCTCCGGGGGCGGCTGTTAAGTCTAGTGTATTTACGCCGGGACGAGGGTTCAGCAAACGCACAGCCATTCCAGCTGACTGGTCCTGAATGTAGATCTTACCTTCATCAAGCAAAGAGCGCAATGGATCAATAGCGCTGGTATCGAGAGTGATAAATTCGTCCAGATACTTTCCGGGCTGGAAACCAATCTTCGCCTCTTTCAGAGCCGCTTCAATTTCTTCATTCTTGGCCTTGAGCAAATTCACCCGCACAGTCAGACCAGATGGCAGATTCATTTGTTTGAGTAACTTGACCGCCTGCTCCTCGCCAAATTCTCGCAGGCAATAATTAACAAAATAGTCCGGGTAGGAATAATAATTCGCCAAATAGCGCACCGGGTCGTCATTGGGGTTTGGGAATGCGGCTTTATGCGGCTCGCGCAAATATGAACGCAACACCGCATTCACCATTCGGGATTTAGCGTCACCAAAAAAATATCTGCCGAGTTTGACACATTCATCGACCGCCGCTGATTGCGGGACTTTGTCTGTGAATTGAAGCTGGAAGAATCCTAGCCGCAGGATATTTTGCAGTTTGACGTTGAGCTTTTCTGAAGGACGAGTCAAGAAGAATCGAATTTGATAATCGAGGCGTCGTCTCATTTTCACAATACCGTTAATCAGCAACATCAAGAAACGATTATCTCGCGGATCAAGCCCCACCATCTCTTTGGCGTTTTGAATCGCCACATCCAATGACTTACCTGTCTTATCATACTCCGAAAGGGCAATTATCACAGCGCCGCGCACCGGGTCATATGAGCTGGTAGTCTTTGCTGGTGTGATTTTGGTTTCGCTCATTTTGATTCAATCTAACTTGCGAGATTTGACTCTTGCATGCACTCGGTTGCCAAAGGTCTCAGGTTCTCAAAGCCGAATTGCAAACGATGAATCTTCGCTTTGGTAGAATCCTGCCTGTTGAGTATCCCGGCGGCATCCAGGAACTCCTCGGGGCGCACATAAAAGGTATCGGTTAACGCGAGAGTAAGTTTGAGTACCTGTAGTGAGCCGTCTTTGGAGTAGCTTGATGCGCAGTTGGCGAAAAACTTATCGTAGTGGCAATCACCCTTATCCAACATTTTAGCCTCAAAGACACCGGGGCGCAGGTCAACTTCCCGCTCTCGTTTCTTATTTCGCCGCGTATAGAGCAGACGATTCTGCGCGAGCGCTGAGGCAAGCTTTTCGCCGGTGTTTGTCTCTGTGACTCCGATTAAATAAGTCGCATTGCAAATCGACTCCAGAATAGATAGCTCTTTTGTCATAGCCTTCTCCGCTGAAACTATGCGATAGCCGGGCGGCAGGAGGGCGGCCAACTTTTGAATATCACCGGAGGATGGCATTGTCTCAAAGTGCGCATCAAACATCTCGCAATCGGAAGTGAATCCGACAGGCTTTGGCGCTCCGAATGAAATCTTCAAACGTGGACGTTGGCCTTGAGTGTATGTGAGAGGAAACCCACTGCGTAATAACGCCGATTCAATCGCGCGCAGATTGTCCAGATGCGAAAGAAAACGCGCCGGACCGGTCACAGCCCAGCTGAATCGCAGGCGAGTCTTGGTTGGCGCTGAGACAGTTGTGATAACTGTGCGCTTCTTTCGTCTTCCAAAGACGCTTCTATTGTCTGCGCCATTGCTTGTAACGACGTTGCATGTAACGACGTTGCTTGTAGCTCCATTGGGCGCAGCTAGCGAAGAAGAATCCCCGGCAGAGTCTGTCGAGCAAATTTCAAAAGATGTAACACCTGTGTTTTGACTTTCCAACTTACTTGCAAAAACCTCGGCATATTCATTCCAATAAGCGCTTGGGCCATCATCTTGCGAGCTATCAATAAATGATTGTAATTGGTCCACTGAGTGAAATGCGTTTCTTTGGATCAAAGCGCTAAATAATTTGCTTGCTGATTCTTCCAGCACGTAAGTCACACCTTTGATACGACCACCGCGTTTGATATTCTCGAATAACTCACGAATCTTTGCTTCTTCGCGAACTGGGGCAAACCGAGAGATATATCTCTCGAATTTGACACGTAAGCCACGTCGGGGATTCAATACTCGAGAACATTCACGCAAAGTTTCGCAACTCTCACGGGCCTCAATTGACTCGTCAATTGCATGGCCCAGTTCAATTCTTAGATGCAGTGATTGTAGCGGCTCTATTTGAAGTAATGACAGACAATTCACGAATTGTTCCCTGTCAAAACGCATCTGGCGCTCTGCCAGCGCTGATGGGGATAGTGACGGTGTAAACAACTCTACTCGCACTCGTCGAAAACGACTCAAAGCGCCGGCTAGAAGTTGTGTCACTTGCCCTGGTGCGACATCACGTAACAGAATCGAATAACGTCTTGCCTCAATCTGATGCGCTAGTTTATCAATTGCCTCAGCCAGGTCAAACTTGCCAACTGCGTTAGCGCAATTCTCAATTCCTATCTCAGTTAATCCGGAAAGTTTGACACTCTTTACTAACTCTGAGCTGATATCATTTGATTCAGAAAATGAAGTGACACTAAAGCGCGCCTTTTGTTGCGCTACTTCTATTTGCGGCACAATCGGGCGACTTGGAATCAGCGGTGAGAGAGAAACTGGCGAATTCGACGTATCAGATGCGCTTTGCTTCTTCAGTGACACAGTCGGAGAAGCTAGAAAATCTGCAATCGGCAAAACAGAATCAAAAATCTCATTGGCAATCGCCGGAATCTCTGAATCTACCAGTGCAACCAAACGCGGAAAACTTGTTTCACTCTCGGCCTGGCTACGCTGCGCTTTTGAAAACGGGATTCTAGCCGCCTGCAAGACTTTAGCAAGGGCTGATAGCTCAGTCCAATCATTCAACGGCGCCAGCAGAATATCCGCTTGAACCAGAGGTGTAAAGTCAGGACCAGAAAACGGCGCAAGTTTCAGAGACTCAAGCGCGGCCAAAGCCTCAGGACCGAAAGGATAAGTAGAGCCGACACGAAAATCCCCGGAATCCAGTAACGCCAGACGTGTCGCCACAATTTGCGGTTCGTTAACTGAGCGCTCATAGCTTTTCAATCCGACTATGACCGCCAAAGGAAGATCAGCGTCACCTGCAGAAGCGTTATCAGACAGTGATTCGGATTTGGCCGGAGCTACCCATTCCAAGGAGGCATAACGTCCCGGCTTTATCATTGACGGCAAAAACTCGTCTTCAATCGCCCGAGCGAACTCAGCTTTCTGGTCTACGGAAATCATGATAGTATATGTATATAGTGTATCTTAACTGACTTGCGGGAGTGGCATTCAATAAACTTTTTTGCTGAAATCATAACGAACAAATACTAATCACCTGTTTGCCCACAGGCAAGGGCATAGAAAAAAGAACCCGCGCCAACTGCGCAGTTGGCGCGGGAATCTGATTTGTAACATCTTATTGAAATCTTCTATCAGGGCTTGCCATTACTGGCGCTAACTCACTAAAAAAGTCAACCCGAGAGATTCTACTAGAAACCCTCTAATCTCTAACCGTAAACCTCGGCCTGATTGCATTTGCAAACACCGAGAGTGTTTGTGCGATAGCGCACACCAGTTTCAGATTTGACGGCGCGAATCCATTTGACTCGGGTCTTGGCCTCGTTACACACCGGACACATATCGACGTGCTTTTTCTTCGAGGCCTTATCTGAGAAACTTTGCTTCTTTGCCATAATACTTTAACTCCTAATGATTTCTTTCAAACTTCACCAAAGCTCCACAAAGAAACGTTACACGCAAATTGCTTCGCGCTAAGATAACGTCATTGCTTTTTAGGCTCTGGCAATACAGCAATACAGACTTAGAGCCGCGAATTCAGCATCAGAATCAGCGGCCATCGGCCTCAAGTATAGTAATTTCTTCAGATATGGCAAGCAGAAGCTCAAGGGCCTCGACCACAACTCGAATTCCTTGCAGAGTGTGGCTTTGTTGAGGGGCTGTTTCGCCGCCTTGCTCTCTAAGCTGAGAGCTGATAAGCTCAAGAAAGCCAGCGAGTTGCCTTCTCGCTTCGGTGTAGTTTTTATCACGCAGAGCCTTGAGACCTCGCGCGAAAGCCTTCTCGGCCACCGTCAGACGAGAATCGCTTTTGCCAGTGACAGACGCAATAATCCCGGTTTCAGCCGAATTGGGAAGAATCTCATTGGCAAGCGCCCCTCGCTCGGCAATCGAGGCAGAGACTTTCGCAAGGAGAGATTCCTGGGCATCCGAGAGAGCAGAATCTATTGCTCTAGCTGAGTCTGTATGAGCTTTGGTGTCGGTGGTCATAATAATTCAGATTCCAATTAGCTCTTGGCAGAACCGCTTGTGAAACGCTTTTCGGCCTTGCGCAGACGCTCGGCATAGGGGGCCATGCGAAATCCCTCGATTTTCAAGAAGTAGATCAAAGAACCAGCCAGGTGCAAATACATCGGATCGGTTTTGGCTTCGGCATACTTAAGTATCTCATCGAGTTTGGTTAGCGCATGTTCACCGGTTTCGAATTCGCGGTAAAGCAAGTCCAACTCCGCCCAAACTTGTTCAGTGAACTTCTCGAACAGCCCGATGTCGGCATTCTCTCCCCTGCGACGCAGGACTACACGCCTGGGCGACACTTGCTCGACCGGCGCAGTCTTTGGGGTTTCCATTCTGCTGAGCTTAACGTCAGGCTTTACACTCTCTGAAACTATTTGTTCCTTGCCCTCGCTGATACTCGCAGCGCCGGAGCGCTCTTTCCAGGTAGCGAAGCGCTTGCGTAACTCGATAGCGCTATCGGTTTCGCTGGATGTAGCAACCTTAGTCTCGGAGCTTCTATCGGAACTACTTTGCAGTTCAAGTAACAATGATGAAATACGACGACGGTCCTGCTCGGACAGATTCGAGGATTCCGCCAGATCGCGATGACTGTTCATCCAGCGATCTATTTCAGCGCTATCGAAATTCCCCATCGCCGCTTCGCCTACAATGCGATCCAGCCACTCAACTCCAGCGAGCGCCTCAATGCGAGTCGACTGCGAATCCGCATAGCGCTCCAAAAATGATTCTATCGCCACCCGACTCCCCTTGAGACGATTCAAGGTCTTGGCGGTATGGGCTTCCGGTGTTTGAGATACCTGTGTTTCATCAACTTTCATTCAGCGAACTCATTCCACATTTCCTGCTCATCAGATTGCTTCTTAGCTGGCGTTTTCTGTTCAGCTTTACTCTCGCCGCTAACACTCTCAGCGAGAATCTCAGTTAGCGGCTTATCACCAACCAAACGTGAGCTGGACTGTTTGCCAGTTGATACAGATGACGAGGGGGAGCCGCTTCCTTGCAAAAAATCTTCCATTAATCCGGCCAGACGAGTCATCATACTCTCCAACCTATCGGTCCCCCCCGTCAATGCTCCGGTATTCTCTTCGGTCGCAGTTCCGGTACTATCTGTCAATTCAGGTGTCAGACCGGCGGCGTTGTGTTTAAGCGTCGGGCAAATCAATCCGGCCAGTTTCAACGCCGCAAGTTTCTTCAGTGTTTCAATCTCACTTAGATTGGAAATATCAATAATATCCCGGCTGTTACGTCGACCATCGATAAGAGCCAGCAAGTTCCATTCCTCAGGGCAAAGCGAAACATCGATATTATGCCCGTCGCCAACCTGAGAAATCGCCAGCGGGGTACTCATCGCCGGCAAAGTGTCACGAAGATGATTCATTTCATCCAGACGTCTCAATCCTTCCAGGATTACATTCTCGGCGGATATCTCCACAGTAATCTCTTCCTGAGTCGGATATTGATCCTCATAGAATTTGAAAGAGCCGGTTTGCCATTTAATTAGCGAGTAGAGAAGCTCCTCAACTTGCGAGCGCACTACTTCCATGACATCCGCCCGGTCAATATGTCCCATATCGATAAGAATCTGCCCGAGTCGTTCATTGGTTTCGGATTTTGACTGCTTGAGAACCGCTTGGTCGAGTTGCGCCTCGCTGATTTTGCCGCTGTCTTTGAGAAGTCTACCAATATGAAAAATCTGATGTGGTCCATAGCCATAGACAATGAGTCCATTATCGAAATAGACCATGACAATGTCATCCTCGCGCTGGATGCCAAGAGTGCCGCTCTTGCGCCCGGCGGCCAGTAGCTGAAAAATATCCGGCAATTTGAAATTCTCGATATTACCCTGCAAGTCCATAGCATTGGCTTTGGTATCTCCTGAGGATTGGGCAATAGGTTTGTCTTTGGGAGACGTGTATTTGTTCATCGACGGTTGCATGTTCTCGTGCATTTTCTCACCTGTAGCTAAATTGTCTCCGGCTCGGCCAAATAGCCGATTTCGCTGGAGCGTACATATTGCAAGAGTAACAATTTTCGCTAGCGCTTGAAAAGTATAAAATCCGCTTTGTGACCACAAAAATGCCAGGCGCATCGTTGGCGCCATGCTCTTGGCCTCACAAATCGTATGAATACTGCCAACCACGCTGAATTTGCGCCCTCACCTGCCGATAATCTTGTTGTGGCGTGGGAATTGATAAAACTCGTATCTTTCAACCATGCTGAAAACTGGTTCCTACTATAATTCAGTTCCTTAAGAAAGTGCGCTAACTAGCTGACCAATAAATCATGCCATCCCTCAAGAAAATCATCCGCAACGCAGGCAAACAGCTGACTCGATTTGTAGACCCGGCTTTAATCTACGGCCCGGCCTATCGGCGTTTGCGAGACTCGTTGAAGTCCGAGAGTTTTTCTAGTGAAGTTGAGCTTGAATCTTTTGAGCGGGCTCAATTATCGCAATTGCTCAACAGGGTAACAGCCGAGACCGCGTTTTTCCGCGATGAATCAGTTTTCCCGAAAAACTGGCGCAGAAAAGATCCGCGCGAGGTATTGCTCGAATTGCCGCTAATCAGCAAGGAGATGATGCAGGAGGATGTGCGTCGTTTTACGCTCGATACAGTACCGGAGAACGAGCTTGAATATGTCACAACCGGCGGCTCCACGGCGCTGCCTTTTGGGTTTTATGATCGCAAAGGAATTTCACGCGCTATAGAAACCGCCTTTATTCATCATCTTTGGAGCCAACACGGATTCTCCAGCCTGAGCAAGAGCGCTGTGATCCGCGGCGCAGTTATCAGCACAGAGAAAAGTCCAAAACTGTGGCGCTATGAGCCATTCCAGCGAGCGCTTACAATTTCTTCTTATCATCTGCAAGGCTCTGACATAGAAGCAATATACCACAAGCTAAGAAGTTCGAAACTGCCATATCTTCAAGCTTACCCTTCAGCGGCAAATATGCTGGCGGCCTATATCGAAGAAACTTCGCAAGCCCCATTGCCACACTTGAAAGCAATTTTCTTAGGCTCGGAAACTCTCCCGCTTTGGCAACGTCAGCGCATTGAACGCGCATTCTCAGCGCCGGTATATAGCTGGTATGGCCACGCCGAAAAGGCGGTGTTGGCCGGTGAGGCGCTCGGTTCGGCTAATCTACATATATTGCCACGCTACGGATATGCGTATTTGCGCGATGATGACGGCTCATTGATTACCAAGCCAGGTGTTGCCGGTGAAATCATTGCTACCGGCTTCACCAATCAAGCCACTCAATTCGTAAACTACCGCACTGGTGATATTGGAGTATGGGCTGAAAGTGACTTTGAGCTAATGGGCGCCAAATTCACACGAACTCTCGAGCGCGTAGAAGGACGCAAACAGGAGTTGGCGATTACCGCGCAGGGACGCAAAATCTCGATGTGCGCTATTAACATGCACTCAAATATCTTTGATGCGGTTAAACAATTTCGTTTTGTTCAAAACAAGCGCGGCGAGATTAGTATGGAGATAGTTCGCAAACGTGAATATACCGTCGAGCATGAAGCGGAAATCAAATCAGGAGTCGGAGAGAAATTCGGCGCTGATATGCAATTGGAGTTGCGCTATGTGGATTCTCTGCCACGCACAAAATCCGGCAAAGCGCGATTTCTAATACAGAACCTCGACCTAACAGAGATAGAAAACAAAAGCAACTAAGGCCTCTTCTGCTAATATGAACACACCAAACAACAACAGCGCCAACTGCGAACATTCTGTCGGAGTAGCGATTGATAGCGCCACTCAATACAACAACACCGCTCCGTTTCATCCGCATACGGCATACCCGGAATACCAATTCGAAAAGATTACAGCTTCGGATACACCAGATGCCTACGAAATGGTGCGTGAGTCACTAAGAGCGCTGGGACTTGATGCAGACAACTATGGTTCAGAATCATGGAATCCGCTCGGTGAAGTGATTAAGCCGGGTGACAAAGTAGTTATCAAACCCAATTGGGTGTTGGATAACCATCCGCGTAACCTGGATGTTTTCTCAGTGATTACCCACCCATCGGTGATTCGGGCTACAATTGACTACGTCCTTATCGCTTTACAGGGAAATGGTACAGTTACAGTATGTGACGCTCCTCAAGCCGAATGCAACTTTGCGCGCCTGCAGGCATTATCGCAAATAGCGGAGCTACTGGATTTCTATGTCCAACAGAAAAAGTCACATCCCGAACAGCTCATCCCGAGGTTCCTGGATTTGCGGAAGATTCAATACTTAATGGATAGTGATGGTTATCTCAAAGATGACGGCAGAGAAAAGCTCGCAGGTGATCCAGCGGGTTACCGACTGGTCAATCTTGCGCAGGATTCTCTGCTCTATGATTTGGATAATCTTGAGAATCTGTATGGCGCAGACTATGACCGAAGTTTCACCGCTGAACATCATCAGGGCGACAGACAAGAGTATCTAGTTAGTGGCACAGTTCTTGGCGCTGATGTAGTGATTTCTTTGCCAAAGATGAAATCCCACAAGAAAACCGGTGTGACACTCAACCTAAAAAATCTAGTCGGCATCAATGGTGATAAGAACTATCTCACACATTTCAGGGTGGGCGCATCAAATGCCGGTGGTGATGAATACCCCGGAACTATGGCCGGTAAGCAGAAGCTTACTCTTAGAGGTCAGCGTTTTCTAATTGACCGATTGCTGACAAAGCCGAATCGCCTGTCAGTCGGATTGTTTAATGTCATCAGTAAAACCTACCGTAAGATTCGTGACACCGGAAGTATGTACTTAACTCCAACTATTCGCCTGGGTGACTGGCATGGAAACGACACCGCCTGGCGCATGGTAGTTGACCTTAATCGAATTCTGTTTCTGGCAGATAGTGACGGAGTGATGCGCGAAACTCCTCAGCGTAGATATTTTTCAATTGTTGATGGAATTCTAGCTGGTGACGGTGATGGACCTCTTGATCCAACTCCTAAACCTGTTGGAATTATTCTATCAGGTTTTTCTCCCACACCTGTCGATTTGGTTGGAACATACCTGATGGGCTTCGACTACCGTCGCTTGCGCCTCTATGATTACATAGTAGGAGAGAGAAGTGACAGCCGCACGCTTCCCTATGCGGTTGCCGATATTCAGAAGCTAAAGGTTGGATTCAAAGAGTCACAAACCAGCTATCAGGATTTCTGCAAAAAGCAGGCGCCGCTCGGTTTCAAACCCCATTATGGCTGGAAAAACCGTGTCGAGCTCAATACAACTGATAGCGCAACTGTCACATCAGATACTAAGCTGGCTTCATCAATCAAATAACCTTCTTGTAAACCGAATAAATAACTCCGATGAAACAGCGAATCGCAAGAAATACTTTCACTGTCTTCTCTGCGAATATTCTGCAAGCGGCGCTGGGGTTTTCTGTCTCGGCGTTTATTGCGGCTACCTTTGGTAGCGCAGGCGAGGTCGACGCATTCTTTATCGCCGCTCCCTTGCCTATTCTTATTGGACAATTCACTCTATCGGTGTCACTAGTTGGAGTAATGCCCCACTATCAACGCCTCTGCGAGCTACAAGGACGTGATAAAGCTCTAAGAGAAATTGCGCCCCTATTCTGGACCTGGAGTTTGATAGCCTTGTTCATCGGAGCGCTTGGATTTTTCGCAACCGAACCTATCGCACAGGCGCTAGCTCCGGGGTTTGACGCCGAACGACTTACACTATTGGTCAAATACCTACGCTGGGCAATGCTGGCAACACCATTCATCTCAGCGGCGGGATTCTTGCAAGCGCTAGAAAACGCCGATGGACATTTCTTTCGCCCGGCTTTTGCAAGACCGCTAATAACAGCCTTTGCGCTAGGCTCTTTGGTGACACTGTTCTCAGATTCAGGACTTGAACCATTCTTTATTGGACTATTCGCCGGAGCGCTTTTGACTTCAATTTGGCAATTCATCGAAGTTCGCTCTTTTGGCGCTTTCCCTTTTTCAACTCGCGGGGTCAGCAAAGTTTGGCAGTCGGTGCGCTCTGCGGCGCTCTCGATGGCTTTTGCCCGCGGGATGGGTCAGAGCGCTGAACTTGCATTGCAAGTAATAGCCTCACTTGCCGCCGCAGGCGTAGTGGCGACTTATGGCTTCAGTTTCAAAATTGCAGCTATCCCGCTGATGCTCTCAGTTTCGATGGCGCTGGCATTGTTTCCTGCGCAATCGGCCGCCTATGCCAAAGATGACCCGGCTGAATCAATGCGCATCCTTTGGCGAGGTGTAAACGCCCTGACTATTCTCGGCGCCTTTTTCGGAGGATTCTTTTTCATCTGGGCTGAACCTTTGGTGATTCTGCTTTATGAACGCGGAGATTTCAATCCGGCTCTGACAATCGAAGTAGCGCGGACTATCCGCATTTTTTCATTGGGGCTAATAGTAATCTCGGCCAACAACGCAATCGCCAACGGGTTCTGGGCCGCCAAGCGCATGAAAGAGCGAATTGTACTTGAAGCCATTGCGATAGGAATTCTGCTACTCGTTGCGGCCTTGACCATCAAAGATTTCGGTCCGGCTGGCCTAGCAGGAGCCTATGTCGCCGAGTTCACCTTTCTATTTTTCGTGGGACTTTGGCGTCTAGAGAAGACCGAGGGAGCAGCTGGCAAGCATATCAAAGCTTATCTATCACGGCTCTCGACCTTTGCCCGGGTTGTGGTAATCAGCGGGATCTGCGTGACTGCCGGAGTCATACTGTTGCCAGACAATGAGTTATTCCGCAACTTGAGTTACCCGGAAAGAATCGGCCTGATTGGTGTTGGCGGGGTCGGGTTCAGTATTGTGTACTTTGGGGGTCTATTTGCCCTCAGGATAGAAGAAATCCAGAGTTTATTACAAAAAGTCCTCGGTTTCATTGCCAACAGAAGAGCCTCTACAAATGCGCCAGAGATGCAACCTACTCCCACCGATAAACCGACAAGTCTCGAAGAGCCACAAACTATTGGCAAAGAGTAACTTGCTTCCTTTTTCGCTTCATTCTTTGAACGAAACCACCGTTTGGCTTGACAATCTATCTGAGCTTCGTACGCTGTATTTTCACCGATTGTTTACATCAATTACGTCGGCGTATTCGAGATATTGTGCTATTATGTGATGCGTTGGATTTGCATCAAAATCTATCAGCAAGAAAATGAGCAAGACCAGTCCGATAAAGAAGAAAGATGAGCCTGGACGCGATGATTCTTCGCGACAGGGAGACATCTTTTCAGCCACCGAATCTCAACCCTCACCGAACCCGATTTTGAACCCGCAAACACCAGAGCAGAAACAACCTACCCTCAATCAAAAAAAGCGGAGCATGTATGAAGAGCGCTCGCTGTTTTTGGGGCATATTTGTCTGAAGCTCGGATTGACTCCGAATTTTATCACGGGCGTTTCGTTCTTGATATCGATTGCCGCCGGTGTGCTTTTCTGGAAAGGGATGTTGCTCTGGGGAGTGGCGTTTATGGCGCTGACTGCTTTTACCGATATGCTCGATGGTTCCACCGCTCGCGCTGGAAATATGGGTACTACTTTTGGCGGGATTCTGGATCACGTATCCGATCGTTATGGTGAGTTCTTTATACTCGCCGGAATCTCAATGTCCGGACTTTCGCATGACACAGTCCACCCCGGCTGGGCTATGGCCGCGTTGTTTTCAATGCTAATCGCCTCCTACACTCGCGCAGTAGCCGAATCAATGGGCAAACTAGAAAATTGCGCAGTAGGAATCATGGGCCGTCTTGAGAAGTTCATACTAATAATGATAGGCGCTGGCTTAGAGCATTATTTCCCCAATCAGCGCTACCTGGAAATTGCATTGATAATAGTCACTGCCGCATCCCTGATAACCGCCATCCAGCGCATGGTTTTCACCAAACGAGCGCTGGAAAAACGCGAAGGCAAGATGTAAGACAACCTCGGAAAAAGTAGGGGCAGGGTCTCCCTGCCCGTCTTCATATTCAAACAACATACTTGACGGAAAAAGGGCGCCGAAACGACGCCCCTACGAAGCAATGACAACGTACAAATCAAGACGCTCAGTTAGATTGAAGGAATATGATTACTCGCAACCCGGTGGTTATTTCATCACCATATGTACCCATAGAAAAGTAGACATACTTGGAACGCTAAATGGCGAGATAAGTTGTTGTAATGAACTGGGAGAGGTAGTGAGCAATAGTTGGCGCATGTTACCCGATAAATACCCAACCGTCACTATCGACGAATACATCGTAATGCCAAACCACTTACACGGTATTCTCATTCTTAATGACTCGGATGTACATCACGATTCAAACGTAGGGGCAGGGTCACCCTGCCCGTCTTCCATTCAAGCAACAGCTTTGATGGAAAGAGGGCGCCGAAACGACGCCCCTACGCTGGGAACCGTTATTGGATATTTCAAATACCAATGCGCAAAACAAATAAACCTCCTCCGCAAAACACCCGGCGCTCCGGTATGGCAACGCAACTACTATGAACATGTCATCAGAAACGAAGAAGACCTGGCAGACATTCGCAATTACATAAAATACAACCCGCAAAAGATAATATATTGACTCGTAGGGGCAGGGTCTCCCTGCCCGTCTTC